>JAXEJU010000049.1:0-6750 GCA_034101395.1 Eubacterium sp.
AAAAATCCTTATCCATGAAGCGGTCAAAAGTGAGGACGGAAGCCGGGAACAGGAGGTAGAAATCTTCTACCGCTTTATCGGCAAAATCGAATGACACATCTTGAGATACCCAACAATATCTTTAACTAAGGGAAACTGGAAAAGGCCTTCCGGATATTGGAATCATGGAAGAACTGTCGAAAGCATTAGGTATTTCAATCGGTGAATTGCTGACTGGGGAATATAGGAAAAATGAGAACCGGTCAAGTAATATGAAAAAGATGAAATTCTATGTTTGCGCGAATCACAGTCACCGCGTATTCTACTGTTTTCCATGTTGTTTTATTTCCTTTCTTCTTTTAATCGGTATCCGGCTTCTTTTAGAATTTTTCTATCCTGTGCAGTGCTGCTTCCCCCGGTTGTCAGCAAATCGCCGGTGAGTGCTGCATTTACTCCGGAACGGAATAAATCTTTTCCACCATCTTCAAAGTAACTTCTGCCGGCAGCTATGCGTATATCTGCGGTAGGATTGATGTAGCGGAAGATAGCCACCGTCCGGAGAATATCTTCTTTTTTTATCGGTTCCAATTCTCCAAAAGGTGTTCCCTTTACCGGAATCAATGCATTAATCGGAATCGACTGAATCCCCAGCTCCGCAATAGAAAAAGCCATACTAATGCGGTCCTGCCAGCTCTCACCCATGCCGATAATACCTCCTGTACACAGTTCCAATCCCGCCTTTTGAATACGTCTGATTTCATCAATTTTATCCTGAAAACTGTGAGTTGAACATACATTGGGGAAATTGCTTTCGGACGTTTCGATATTTTCGTGGTACATACTGACGCCAGCTTTCTTCAACCGCTCCAAATTCTCCTCAGAGACAAATCCATGGGAAGCACAGAGTATCATGTCGGGAAATTCTTCATGCATTTTCTTATATGCTGCCAGTGCTTTTTCAAAATCAGCCGGACTAATCGCTCTTCCTGCTGTCACAATGCAATACCGGTCAATTCCCTGCGCTGCCGCCTTTCGGCAGCCTTCCAAAATCTCATGTATATCGATAAAATCACTTTTCTGACAGGACGTTGTGTAGTGAGCCGACTGGGAACAGAATTTACAGTTTTCACTGCAGGCGCCGCTCCTGCCATTAATAATGGCGCACAGGTCCGCCCGGTCTCTGCACAACTCTTTCCGAATATAATCTGCTCCCTCGCACAACTCTTCCAAATCAGAGTTCAGTAGAATGTCTGTATTATCCCCTCGTAATAATCGTTTTCCGTTTACAATTTCTTTTGCTAATTCCAGCATAAGTTTTCCTCCGAATGTCAACCCTTTTATAAAATACGTTTACATTTAAATATACTGTAGTACGAATATGGAGAAATGTCAACTGTTTTTTGCGCATTTTCAAGAAATAACTGAAGTCCTTAGTAAAAAAAGGGACTCTATACGAAAGGGCATACGCTTATAAGGTGAGATAAAAACTCTTCCGATGTCATAGAAGCAGCTGACGTGCATATCATAGATATGAGGTGAAATATCTATGCCACGCAAAGCTCCTGAGCCATCGGTACAGTTATGCCTGAACAGGCAGAAAATCAGGGAAGAAAAGAAACTGTGTGAACATATGCTGGCAGCACATCGACTGGCTGTCCACAGTTTCCTTTCTTCCCTTCATTTGAGTGCAGCGGATAGGGAAATGATGAAAAATCTGCTTCGGTAAATTTCTGCATTATTCATTTTATAATAAAGTGATGTAAATCCGACATATACTTTTATTACAGGGAAACTGCATAAGGAGTGAATATCTATGCCATACGATACCGTTCATGTGGCTGTCTACTCCCGTAAATCGCGCTTTACCGGAAAGGGTGAATCCATTGCCAATCAGGTAGAAGAGTGTAAAAAATATTGTCTTTATATGCTTCACGAAAAAGAGGAAAACATAACATTTACTGTCTTTGAAGACGAGGGATACTCGGGAAAAAATCTGGAACGCCCCGCGATGAAAAAACTGCTTTCCGAACTTTCGCAGTATGATTTTTTTGTGTGTTACCGACTGGACCGTGTCAGCCGCAGTGTATCCGATTTTTCAAACTTTATGAAGAAGCTGGAAGCGGCGGGGGTGGAGTTTATTTCGGTTTCCGAGTCGTTTGATACGACAAAACCAATGGGGCGTGCGATGATGAATATTACTTCTGCCTTTGCTGAGCTGGAGCGCGATACCATTACCGAGCGCATTGTCGACAATATGACAGCGCTTGCAAAGACCGGGCGCTGGCTCGGGGGGACAACACCCCTTGGTTTTCGGAGTGAGAAAGTTCTTTTTGAGAGACAGGGGAAGTCACGTTCTTGTTTTAAGTTAGTGGAACTCCCGGAGGAAATCTCAATTGTCAAAACTATTTACAATAAATATCTGGAACTTGGTTCTCTTACAAAATTGTCCGGCTACTTAATGAACTGTGGTATTCAGAGCAGAAAAGGAGTCGATTTCTCAAACTATACGTTAAAGTTTATTCTCATGAACCCGGTGTACTGTACAGCGGATCAGGAAGCGTATGAGTATCTGAAACAAAATAACTATACAGTTTATCCGGACAAAGAGATATTTTCCGGGACGCATGGACTGATCGGCTACAACAAAACGAACGAACATCACCGAAATGGAAGTCAGCGATTGAATGACAAAAGTCATTGGATTATTGCAGTGGGTGAGCATGTTCCGGTTATTCCCGGCAAGCAGTGGATACAGGTACAGGAAAAAATGAAGTACCAGAGCAAATATTCGTTTCGGCATGCCAGAACCAATCATGCACTTTTATCCGGGCTCGTCTATTGCAGTTGCGGTTCTCCGATGAGACCCAAAAGTACCGGAACAAAAAATGAGAACGGAGAGAGACGGTTTTCTTATCTTTGCGAAAAAAAGAGTCACAGTAAAGGTGGTCTCTGCAGTCAGAAAAATATTCAGGGAAATAGATTGGATGAAAAAGTGGTTTCCTGTCTTCTGGAATTGTATCGTCAGATGGAAAATGGGGATGATAACTTCCGGGAAGTCGTAAAATCGGAGCTCGATTCCACATCAAGTATGGACTCGGAGGAACTGATTTTAGAACGTGCCATTGAATCAAATGACAAGAAACTGAACCGGCTGGTTCAATCCATTGAAAATGCTGCGTCTGACGAGGTGGAATCGGTTTTATTTCAGCGAATCGAGAAAATTTCTCTGGACATGAAAAAACAGAAAGAGAAACTGGAAGAATTGCAGAAAAAAAACGTGACACCAGATAGGAGAAAAATCTGTGAATACCTTGATACGTTATTGCATTTTGACTGGAAACTGTGGAGTCAGCTCTCGTATGATACAAAAAAAAATATCGTAACTCTTCTGATTGACCGTATCGTGTGGGACGGTAAAACAGCTACCGTTTTTTTGCGCGGTGTATCGTGATACGCACGGAGGTATCCATTTTGGCCAAATCCGATGTATCGCTAATGAGCTCCTTATGACCTTTCGCAGTGCAAAGAAACAGTCGCGCGAAGTATTTCTCTATGACCCTATTGGCGGGGATGACGGAGAAGGAAATACCATGAACTTTCTGGATGTATTGGAAACGGTAGAGGAAGATATACCGGATAGAATGGAACGGGAAGAAAAAATTGCCAGTCTGTACGGATACATTGAGGAACATCTGACGGATAGAGAAAAGTATATTATCCGTCTGCGTTATGGAATTCCACCGGCACCGGATAAATTTGAGCGTCCGGAAGTGACACAGCGCGAGATTGCCAAACAACTCGGAATCAGCCGGAGTTATGTGAGCAGAATTGAAAAAAAAGCATTGCAGAAACTTCGGAAAGCCTATGAGAGGAAAGAGCAGTATGGTAAACGGGAAAATTGAAAATCTTTTGGAACTGGCGCTTGATACTCCGGAAAATATGAGGGAAAAAAGCGAGAATCTGTCGGCGGGATATGATGTGGCAGAAAACCGCTGGGAAATCATCGTGCGCTACGGAGGAAATGTTGAGGACCTGAGAGAAAAATATGGAACAGTTACCGAACTTTTTGGGGGATATGTAATTCTGAATGTGACAGAGAAACAGCTTCAGGAACTTTCGGAAAATCCGCAGGTGGAATACATTGAAAAGCCAAAGGCATTGTCTTTTGCCGTATATGATGCAAAACCTGCTTCCTGCATTAATCCGGTGCAGAGAGAGCCTTATAATCTTACAGGAAGAGGGATACTGGTTGGAATTATTGATTCGGGGATAGACATTTTTCATCCCGATTTTCGGAACGAAGACGGAACGACCCGTATCGTTGGTATCTGGGACCAGACAAAGGAGGAGGGAGAACCGCCGGAAGGATATCCGGTGGGAACCTATTATTCGGAGGAAGCAATTAATCAGATTCTGGAATCGGGAGAGCGTACCAGGGTGACAGATAGCAGCGGACATGGAACTCATGTGGCGGGAATCGCAGCAGGAAATGGCAGGGCAAGCCGAGGGGAAAACCGCGGAGTAGCCTATGAGGCAGACATCCTTGTGGTGAAATTGAGAGGGAGGAGCCGGAGTGGATTCCCACAGACAACAGAGCTTATGATGGGAGTGGATTTCTGCGTCCGTATGGCGCTTTCCCGTGTGCAGCCTTTGGCGTTAAATCTGAGCTATGGAAACAATTATGGTTCCCATAACGGCTCTTCGCTTTTGGAAACGTATCTGGATGGTGTGGCAGGAATCGGGCGGACGACCATTTGCATCGGAAGTGGGAATGAGGGAAATAAAGCAAGGCATGCTTCCAGAACACTGCGGAACAGTTCCGGGTATGTGATAGAATTTGGTGTGGCATCCGGAGAGAGCAACCTCAGCATACAGATTTGGAAAAATTATGTGGACCGGTTTCGGATCGTGTTGTTAGCTCCATCCGGGAGCTCGTTGATACTAACAGAAAACGTACCGGGCTCCTACCGTTATGTCCTGGATGGTACAGAGCTTTTGTGGTATTTTGGCGAACCGGTACCGTATAGCAAGGATCAGGAGATTTATGTCGAGTTTCTTCCGGAGGAAGTGAAAAAAACTATCCAGAGCGGAATCTGGAAGTTGCAGTTTGTACCGGAAGAAATCGTGGACGGTTCGTTTGAATTATGGATGCCAAGTGGTAATGTGTTAAACGCTGATACCGGTTTTTTAGTGCCAACGGTAAATGAAACTTTGACGATTCCGTCCACGGCGATGAAGCCGATTGCAGTAGCCGGATATAACAGCAATACGGACAGTCTGGCAGCCTTTTCCGGACAGGGCTTTGTCTGCTGCCATCTGGTGAAACCGGATCTGGCGGCACCCGCAGTAGATATTGTTTCATGTGCGCCCGGCGGTGGTTACACTTCAAAATCAGGTACCTCCATGGCATGTCCATTTGTGACAGGAAGTGCTGCGCTTCTCATGCAGTTTGGAATTGTGGATGGAAATGACCCTTTTTTATATGGGGAAAAAGTCAAGGCATATCTCATCCGGGGGGCACGTCCATTAGTGGCTTACCGCGAGTACCCGAATCCGGAAGTTGGCTGGGGAGTACTGTGCCTGAGGGACAGCCTGCCGTGAAACCACATCCCAAGGATTGTTTTATTGATTACCATGCCTGTAGCCGGATTTTGGAACGTATTTATCGTGGACAGAAAAAGATTATTTGAAATTGGAACGGGGAAAAGAAAAAGCCCTGTTTCACACTTTGCAGGAAAAAGAGCGCCAGTGTCTCGAAGAAAAACTGGCAGCATATGAAAAATATTTCGGGAAAATTTATAAAGGGGCAAAGCATCTGAAAAAAATGACAAAACGCGGTTGATGTATTATAATATCCTTAAAAAAAGAATGCTGCAAACGCTTCTAAAGGGAGAAAATAATGCGGATTACTTATATTGACCACAGTGGTTTTCTTGTGGAGACCGGCACTGCTAATTTTATATTTGATTATTACAAAGGAGAGATTCCGCCATTGGATGTGGAAATTCCCCTTGTTGTATTTGCCAGCCATAAGCATCCCGATCATTATAATCCGGTAATTTTTGATTGGATGAATCGATATCGGAATGTGACATTTATACTGGACAAAGACTGCGGAGTCAAATGGAAACTTCGGGAATGTGAGAAGAGTGGACTTCCACTGGAAGAGCATCTCGTCCGGGTAAAACGGGATTCGAATCTTACAATCCCTCTGCCAAATGGAAAAGAAATGGAACTTCGGACACTGCGTTCTACCGATGAGGGAGTGGCATTTTTAATCCGGTATGAAGGAAAGACTATCTATCATGCGGGAGATTTGAATGACTGGATATGGAAGGAAGAAAGTGACTCCTATAATACGAATATGGAGAAATCATACCGGAGGGAGATGGAGAAACTCACGGATATGGTGATAGATGTGGCCTTTGTTCCGATGGATCCGAGACAAAGAGAGAAAATGTACAGAGGAATGGAAATTTTTCTGCAACATGCCAGACCGGCAAAAGTATTTCCGATGCATTTTTGGGGGAAATACAGCATAATACAAAAATTTTGTGAAATACATCCGGAATATGCGGATCAGATTATGTTCATCCGGAATAAGGGCGAACAGTTTGAGTTATAATATCCATGAACTCTCGGAATCTTGAGTAGTTCATGCCAGCTAAACTCTGGCAAGCACTTTGAAAAGTAAATATTATCCGTGGAACGAAAAAAAAGCATGAGAAATAAACATAGCTTTCACTATGTTTCAAAAAGTGGTATTATAGT
>JAXEJU010000050.1:0-64349 GCA_034101395.1 Eubacterium sp.
ACTATAATACCACTTTTTGAAACATAGTGAAAGCTATGTTTATTTCTCATGCTTTTTTTTCGTTCCACGGATAATATTTACTTTTCAAAGTGCTTGCCAGAGTTTAGCTGGCATGAACTACTCAAGATTCCGAGAGTTCATAATCAGTTATATTTTAACAGTATAAATAACAAAAAACAAGATTTATTAACGAAGTATTTATACGTTTTATATTGAAAATCTGCAAATTGAGTGGTATGTTATAGGGAAAGAAAATTTTACCCGGGGAGGTGCCATGTGGCAAAGGGAACCAATCAAAAAATGAAACTTATTTATCTGATGAAAATCTTACTTGAAAACACCGATGACAATCACGGTATGACACTTGCAGAAATCATAGGAGAGCTTGCTCGATATGATATCACAGCAGAGAGAAAAAGCTTGTATGATGATTTTGAGGCACTTCGGCTGTATGGTCTGGATATACTTATGGAGAAGAGGAACCGGACAGCTTATTATTATGTGGGAGAGCGCAGTTTTGAACTGGCGGAGTTAAAGCTTTTAGTGGATTCCGTGCAGTCTTCCCGGTTTATTACGGAAAAGAAATCCAGACAGTTAATAAAGAAACTGGAGGGTTTTGTGAGCAAATATCAGGCAAAGGAACTGCACAGACAGGTATATGTGCAGGGACGTATAAAAACAATGAATGAGAGTATCTATTATAATGTAGATAAGATTCATCAGGCAATAAGTCAGAATGTAAAGATTCAATTTCAGTATTTTCAGTGGAATGTGAATAAAGAGATGGAACTTCGTCATGGCGGTGATTTTTACTCGATTTCGCCGTGGGAACTGGTATGGGATGCTGAGAATTATTATCTTGTCGGATATGACAGTCAGGCAGGTATCAACAAGTATTTCCGTGTAGATAAGATGCTGAAGCTGAAGTTGCTGGAAGACAAAAGAGAAGGAAAAGAAATTTTTGATAAAACAGATATGGTTTCTTATTCGCAAAAACGGTTTGGCATGTTTGACGGAAAAGAGGAGACGGTAACACTGGAGTGCGAAAATCGTTTGGCCGGTGTTTTTATCGACCAGTTTGGGAAAAATGTAAAAATGAGAAAAATGGATGAAGATCATTTTACGGTAAATGTAGATGTAGCGGTAAGTGGTCAGTTTCTCGGATGGGTAATTGCTCTTGGAAAAGGAGTAAAAATAGTGGCACCGGAAAGTGTTGTACAGCGGATGAGAGAAGAGGCAGAACGGCTGGCGTTACAGTATACAAAGCAGTAAATCATTGACAGGAAGGTTTGTTTTTTTGATTTCATTAATTCTTTCTTTAATTGTTTTAGTTGTAGGTTTTTTACTCTATGGTTATGTAACAGAAAAAATATTTGCGCCGGATGACAGACAGACACCGGCGATTGCCATTAACGACGGTGTGGATTGTGTTCCGATGAAGACCTGGAAGGCATTTCTTGTGCAGCTTTTGAATATTGCCGGAACCGGCCCCATTTTTGGCGCTCTGATGGGGGCAGTATTTGGTCCGGTGGTATTTCTCTGGATTGTGTTTGGTTCCATCCTCGGGGGTGCTGTACATGATTACATGACAGGAATGATTTCTTCCCGCCATGAAGGAAAATCCATAGCAGAATTGTCCGGAATCTATCTGGGCAGAGGCGCTAAGTGGATTATGCGTATTTTTTCAATTACTTTGCTGGTTCTGACAGGTACGGTATTTATCACCAGCCCTGCGGCACTGCTGTCAGACCTTACGCCGGGTGTTCTGAGTCATTCTTTCTGGATTGTTGCCATTATCATTTATTATTTACTGGCAACGCTGCTCCCAATCGACAAGTTGATTGGAAGACTGTATCCGATTTTCGGTATTATTTTAATTATAATGGCAGTCGGAATTGTGGGAGTACTTGTGGTGGATGGCAATTACCAGATTCCTGAGATTACTCTTGCAAATCAACATCCATCCGGTCTTCCCGTGTGGCCTTATATGTTTATAACGGTTGCCTGTGGAGCAATTTCCGGTTTTCACGCCACACAGTCCCCAATGGTTTCAAAATGTATTACCAGTGAGAAAGAGGGGAGAACCGTATTTTATGGTGCCATGATCTGCGAGGCAGTCATTGCCCTTATCTGGGCGGCTGCAGGGGTTACCTTTTATGGGGCAACCGGTGGATTGTCCGATGCCATCGCCCGTCTGGGACAATCCGGTGTGGCATATGAAATATCTACCTCTCTTCTGGGGAAAATGGGCGGTGTCCTTGCGGTAATCGGTGTTGTTGTATGTCCAATCACATCCGGAGACACGGCATTTAGAAGTGCAAGACTGATTCTTGCAGAATGGACAAAATTACCTCAGGATAATATTAAAAAGCGCCTTTTGCTTGTTATCCCGCTGCTTGGTGCCGGTGCTTTGCTTACACAGCTTGATTTTGATATTTTATGGAGATATTTTTCCTGGAGCAACCAGACGCTTGCCATGATTGCTCTGTGGGTGGCAACGGCATATCTCGTGAAAAAGGGAAAGTACCGCTTTGGTTCACTGCTCACTGCATTTCCGGCAGCCTTTATGTCGGCAGTCAGTATGACCTATATTTTGATGGCAGATGAGGGATTTGGTTTATCACAGACGATTGCTTATCCGATAGGGATTCTGTTTGCGATCGGGTGCTTTGTGGCATATATGGTGTTTTTCTTGACAAAAAAAGCCGTTCTGCTATAATACTCTACAATTTAAAAAATTGGAAATTATAAAGGGGGCGCGACCTGTGGAGGGAAACAACAAGGCAGTGGACAGGACAGATATCACAAAATTATCCAATGAACTTACGTACCGGCAGTATATGATGAACAGGGGAAAAATAAAAACGCTGTTTCAGGAGGTAAGTATACCGGAGTATATTGCACTACAAAATATTCTGCAGAATGATGAAAGCGAATCTATATACGGAGAGAGAACGTATCTGAAAGAATTATCTGAAAAAATGCAGTTATCCATTCGTCAGACATCCAAAATGATAGCGGAACTGAGGGATCGCGGGCTAGTGCTCTGGTCCCATGATGGAACCGGGAAAGATGGTACTTATGTATCCATTACGGAAAACGGAAAAGAACGGCTCAAAATACAGGAAGAGATTATAAAAAGTTATTATGGGCGGGTAATTGAAAAATATGGAAAAGAAAATCTGATTCAACTGCTCCATCTGATGAAACAGCTGGATACAATTATGTGCAGTGAGCTGGAGAAATTTGAGGAAGGCGGTGAGGATGATGACATCGATTGAGACCTATACAGAGAAGCAGGAGAAAATATGCAGAGAGCATGACACCATCGACCGCAGACTGTATGACGAATACGGCGTAAACTGCGGTCTCCGGGATGAAAAGGGAAATGGTGTCCTGACAGGACTTACGAATATATCGAAAATCGTATCATCCAAAATAGTGGATGGACAGAAAAAACCGTGTGACGGAGAACTGTGGTATCGTGGCTACAAGGTAGATCAACTGATTGAAAAGCTTGGCCCGAATGAGCTTGGATTTGAGAAAATCGCCTATCTTCTGCTGATGGGACAGTTGCCGTCAGAAGAGGAAGAAAAAGAATTCCGTCAGTGTATCGGCGAGGTGAGGACACTTCCGACGAATTTTACGAGAGATGTAATAATGAAAGCTCCTTCGGAAGATATTATGAATTCGATGACAAGGAGCATACTGACACTTGCTTCATATGACCCGAAAGCCAAAGATACCAGTGTCAGCAATTCACTGCGCCAGTGCATCCAGCTTATCAGCGAATTTCCATTACTGGCGGTGTATGGATACAATGCGTATAATCATTATGAAAAAAACGAGAGTATGTTTATTCATCATCCGGATCCAACACTCTCGACGGCTGAAAATCTGTTAATGCTGATGCGGCCGGATAAAAACTATTCAGAGGTTGAAGCCAAAGTGCTGGATACCGCTCTGATTCTGCATATGGAACATGGTGGTGGAAACAATTCTACATTTACGACCAGAGTTGTAACTTCGTCCGGCTCAGATACCTATTCAACCATGGCGGCGGCGATGTCCTCCCTGAAAGGACCAAAACACGGTGGTGCCAATATCAAAGTCATGGAAATGATGAAAAATATACGGGAGAATGTAAAGGATTATTCCGATAAGGATGAAGTTGAAGCATATCTTGAAAAGATTGTAGATAAGGAAACATTTGATAAAAAGGGACTGATATACGGTATGGGACATGCCGTTTATTCGCTTTCGGATCCAAGAGAACGAGTGTTCAAATCCTATGTGGAAAAACTCGCGAAAGAAAAAGACCGGGCAGAGGATCTTCTGTTGTATGAAAATATAGAAGAACTTGCTCCGAAAGTAATTGCCGGAAAACGTCATATATTTAAAGGTGTCAGTCCAAATGTTGATTTTTACAGCGGATTTGTTTATGATATGCTTGGAATCCCACAGGAGCTGTATACGGCTATATTCGCGATTGCAAGAATTGTGGGATGGAGTGCGCACCGGATTGAAGAGTTAATATGTATGGATAAAATTATCCGTCCGTCATATATGAGTGTTATGGAGGAGATTGACCAGTAAGGTGTATGTGCCACTTTTGTTGCAGTGCGTATGATAAACTACTACAATATACCATTTTTAGTATGAGGTATCAGTAGAGAGGTGGAATGGTTTGAAATCGATTCAGACAAAAATCATAACATTAATTATTGCGGCTATTATTGTATCTGTGGCGGCTATTGGTGGAGTCGGAGTTATCAGCTTTGAACAGACGATAAATGAAGAAGTCGTAGAACATATGAATCTGAAATGCAGGGAGCAGGCGCAGGAGCTGAATAATGTCATAGGTAAAATCCAGCAGTCCGTTGAGATTTTATCAGAGTATGCACTTGATAATGTTCAGAAAATAGATGAATTGAAAGAGAATACCGGAAAACTGCAGAAATATATAAGTAAACTTGAGGATCTGGGGCTCACCATTGCTAATGAAACACAGGGAACACTAGCTGTATATGTAAGATTTAATCCGGAAATATTTTCTCCGACAGATGGCTTTTTTAAAGTAAAAAACAAAGAAAACGGAGAATTTGAAAATAACGCAATAACGGATTTTTCAAAATACAGTGAGGATGATCTGGAGCATGTTGGCTGGTATTATCAGCCGGTGAAAAAAGGAAAAGCAATGTGGATGCTGCCCTACCAGAATGAAAACATTGATATTTAC
This sequence comes from Eubacterium sp., assembly GCA_034101395.1. GTDB lineage: Bacteria > Bacillota > Clostridia > Lachnospirales > Lachnospiraceae > Eubacterium_F. The sequence goes on from JAXEJU010000050.1 coordinate 5,240, forward strand.
ATGATTTCTTATGTGATTCCGATTTATAAGGACAATACGCTTCTCGGTGTTGTGGGGATGGATATTGATTTTCATTACATAGAGCAGAAAATCAGGGAGATTAAGCTTTTTGAAACGGGAAGTGCATTTTTAACGGATGAGAATTTTCGGGTTCTCTGTGGCGCTGACTGTTATGATGACTCATTGAGGACAGAGCTCGGCAGTGAAATCGAGAAAGAGGGACTGGATGCTGTAATTTCCAAGGGCAGGTTGTATACATACCTGTTGAAAGGAGAAAAGCGAAAAGCAGCACTGCATAAACTGGATAATGATATGTTATTGGTGGTGACAGCTCCGGCATCTGAGATTTACAGTGACCGAAACCGGTTCGTATTACAGATACATATGATTGCGCTCATTCTGGCATTTGTATTTATTTTTATTGCCCGATTGATAGCAAAAGCGATTATAAAACCGCTGAAGGAATTAAATGTTGCTGCAAAAGAAATTGCGGACGGCAACCTGGACGTTTCTCTGGACTGCAGTTCCAAAGATGAAGTCGGAACACTTTCCAAAAGTCTGGAAGAGACAGTGAAACAGTTGAAAAACCGTATTGGATACATAAATGAACTTGCCTATGTGGATACTCTGACAGATACAAAAAACAATACAGCATATCTGGAGACAGTCTATGAGATAAAGGAGAAAATGCAGAGTGAAAATATAGATTTTGCTGTTTTTGTTATTGATGTCAACGGCCTGAAATTCATTAATGACAATTATGGACATGATTATGGAAATAAACTGCTTGTTGCCGCCTCCCGGATATTGACGGATGTGTTTGGCTACGAAGATACCTTCCGTATCGGAGGGGATGAATTTGCCGTTGTCAGAATGGATGCTGACAGGGAAGAATGTACCCGGCTCAAAATGGAATTCATGGAGAAAATAAAAAATCCTATGGACGGTGTAGTGCTGTCGGCAGCAGTTGGAAGCGCTGTGTTTGACCCAAATACAGATGGAAGTTTTGAGAGTGTATTCAAGCGTGCAGACGGGCAGATGTATCAGAGTAAACAGGAAATGAAAGGAAGCGGAAAAAGCAGCAGAATAGAAAACAACAGTTATGAGATATTTGCGAATGGAGGAAAAGCATGAATTTGAAAAACCGTATCATTCTGGAAGATTATAGAAAGAGCAGGGATGTTTATCTGCAATTGGAAGAGGTAATTGACAAGCGCCTGCATGACATCATAAAATCGTCCGAAATACAGCAGATTTTAGGAATTGAACACCGGGTGAAGACAGAACACAGTCTTGCAGGGAAACTGGAACGAAGTGGTGATTATTATAATCGCCTGGAGGAGTTGACGGATCTTCTTGGTGCAAGGATAATCTGTTATTTTTCCGATCAGGTGGATATCATTGGCAAACTTGTGGAACAGTCTTTTGTCATAGACTGGGAAATGTTTTCGGACAAACGCTCTCTTCTCGAGGCAAACCGCTTTGGCTATTTATCTCTTCACTATATATGTTCTCTGCCGGACGATGGTACCTGTCCGGAACAACTGTGTGGTATAAAATTCGAAATTCAGATACGGACGGCATTGCAGCATACATGGGCGGCAATCGAGCATGACATTGGATACAAGAATGAGTTTGGTGTACCGCGGGCTATAGTCAGGGAGTTTTCAAGACTTGCAGGACTCTTTGAAATAGCAGATGATGAGTTTGTGCGTTTGCGGGACAATATGAGAAATTATACGGAGGGAATACGGGAGAAAATTATCAATAACGAAGCGGATGATGTCCCAATCGATACGGTATCACTCAGTGAATATGTCCATCGGAATAAAAAAATGAAAAGCTTTCTTTCGGAGCTTGCCGGGATAGCAGGAGCAGATATTGACGAAGTGAATCCGGAAAGTTATGTTGAACAGCTCCGGTTTATGGGAAAACATACGCTGGGTGATTTACAGATAATGCTCTCCGAAAACAGGGAACTTGCGGTAAAGATGGTGAGGACAGCACTTGAGGGGGCCAAGCTGGATATCGTGTCTTCCAGTGTGGGACTTCGTTATTTATGTCGTGCAGAATTGATCAACAAAGGGTATTCTCTCGAGAAAGCAACGGAATTTATTGCACTTACCGTGAAAGATAACGCGAGGGCAGAGCGACAGGCCAGGTATTTGATTGAAAAGTATAAAAAGGAAAAGGATAAAGATGGACGATAAAGAAAGATTGCAGAGAGCACAGGCATTTGCTGAAAAAAAACATGATGGGCAGTTCCGGATCGGAGGAGATCCGTACATCACACATCCGATGGAAGTGGCACGTATTGTAAAAGAACAGGGGTACGGCATTGATTATCAGATTACGGCACTGTTTCATGATCTGCTGGAAGATACCGATGCGACAGAACAGGAGATTGAAGAGATTGGCGGAAAAAACGTGTTGGAAGCGGTAAAGATTCTGACGAAGGAAGATGGATATGTAATGGCAGAGTATGTAGCGGCAATTAAGCAGAATGAGATCGCATTTGCCGTAAAAGCGGCAGATCGTCTGCACAATCTCAACAGTGCATTGTGTACCAATACGGAATTTAAGCGAAAATATATACTTGAGACCGTTGACTGGTATCTTGGTTTTTCGAAAGAGATTTGCCAGGCGGTAAAAACGCTGGCAGAGTCACTGGAGACGCCAATGACGGAGATGCCTTTCTTATATGAGCCAATCGAGAGCTGGAAATTACATAAAGTGTGAAAAAAGTACTATTTTTCGGCAATAAAATATGGTATGATATTTGTACCAAATAAATATAAAAGGAAGGTAATACTTATGAAAATGACAGAAAATATGATGGAGAGTGTCAATTCTGAGTTGCTGAAATATCATAAAGAGGGTGAGTTGTCTGATGATGAACTGGATTCTGTTTGTGGCGGGCGAAATATTACCATCAATGAGGGACAGATGCTGATGTACTGGGAAGGATATAAGCGGGGGCTTGAGCTGGAACATCTGGATGATTGTGCGAATCTTCTCGAAAAGGCTTTAGGCAAATATTATGATCATATCCTTTCACTGGCAGATGATGCGGAAGAAGAACTGTTTGATTTAAATAAGTGGCTTAAAGAGGTATAGAGAGGGGGATAGGTTGAAAAAATCGCTTGATAGCGATTTTTTCACACGGCTATTTGTTTCTGAGCGAAAGCAAATAGCTTTGATGGCAGACGAGAAATCGCATACGCGAGTTTCTCGTCGCCTCTTCGCGACAAGTCGCTCAGAAATGGAGGATAATATGGAATTAACAGAGGCGATGAGAAAAAGCGTGCAGGATGAACTCCAGAAAATGAAACGGGAGGGTGAACTCTCGGATGATGAACTGGATATCGTGTGCGGTGGACGTAATACAACGATGCAGGAGGATATGGTATACAATTTTAATCTGGGAATAGCAGACGCTCTTTACGATGCAGGTAATCATGAAAAGGCAAATAAATACTATCAGGCACTTGCAAACTGGCTGAAGTATGTAGACAGTTTGCCGGAAGGGACACCAGACTGCCTGTATAACCGTGATGAATGGCTGGCAAAACTGGATAACAACGGTTGATATAACAAATATGGTATTTTTGTCTTAGGAGGGATAAACGCATGCAACAATACGATGAAGATTACAGAACCCTGATTTCTAAACTGAACGGTGCTTTTGTAGAGAAACAGACGGGGAGAGCGTCTGAACTGGCAGTATTTGAAGGGATAAATTCAGAAAAGAAAAAGTTCATAAAGTCGATGCCCGATGAGGAGATCGGGAAAATTGGTGCGAAAGTCCGGTCCAATGTGACAGATATAACATATTTGACGAAAGAAGAGAAACAACTGCTTGAAGAGATAAAGACCGGAAAAAAGATAAAATATAAACTGGTTGCATTCCGGCTGGTCGGAAATATAGATACAGATGAAATTATGAAACAGTATATTCATAATATATGGGAGGAACCGGCTTTTCGTACCGTTTATCTGTATAAGGGATTAGAAGAACCGGTCAAAGTGGTGTGTGAGGCAAGAGAAAGTGCGTTTCCTGTTCATGACATAAGAAATCTGAGTGAAGGGAAGCAGACACTTTTGATTAAGAATGTACTGGCGGCAGAAATGCGGCGGGATTATGATATTGAGACAGATCCTGTGGCGCGTATTCAGGGATACCTTGTTGGTGCCAATGAAATGAAAATTATTATTTCCATTTATCCTCATATTCCACATCCGTCAGGTCTCAATGGAATGCTTTATAAAATGCTGAGCGGATTGACTCCTCAGATTGCAAATGTTCCGGTTGTGGACGAGAAGGTCCTTGAAAAGATGAATGAGGAACTTCGGGAGAAAAGTATTGAGTACTGGAAGAGGCAGATTGTCCCGTCTGGCAAAGCGATGACGATTCCGGGCGAGAGCAGAAATACAGATAAAGGAGTGTTTGGAAAGACATTTTTGTATAAAGAACTCGGACAGGAAATACTCCAAAGCCTGAATGACTACTGCGAAAAGAACCGTATTTCTGTCAAGGCGCTGTTTTTATTTACATGGGGAAATCTCATGGGAAAATACCATGATGAGATAGAACCGCTTATGGCAGTGGCACAACACAGAGGGGAAATGGATATGTTCCCGATAAGGGTTCAGAGGAATATTCCGGAGACAGAAAGCATGACTGACATCGACAGACAGCTACAAGCAGGGGATAATTATAATAACTGTTCCATGCAGGATGTTGAGTCGGCAGTGGATATTTCTTTTTCTGATTTCTTTCGAATGCTACATAATTTTATGGAGTTCAGCGAACTGGATGAAATTGGAAATGGAAGAAGTGACATTAAGACTATTCATGGATTCGATGCAGATGATACGGATATCAATCTGTTTATAAGTTATCATCTGTATGACAATAATATTGGAATTAATTATGTCTCAAAGGGCGGAATTCTGGAGAGTATTCTCGAAAATCTGCATGAGATTTTTGTCGACGAATTGTCAAAAATTTTGTCGCTGAATAAAACGAAATTTGATAAAACGACATTTATAAAAGTTAATGATTCGGATGAAGAGAAACTTTATAAAATTAAACTTGCACAGACAGGGCTTTACCTGAAAGAATCCGGGCTTTTTGAATCTCTGACAGCAGATGAGATTATGAAGCTTGCCGAATATTGCCGTCTTACTTCCTATCTCTCGAACGATATGATTGTAACAGAGAAAAATAAAATTTCCAAAATATATATCGTTGGGGATGGAAAGCTGGAAGAGAGTATGACAGCTTCCGATGGTATGGTAAAGAGCCTCCGGATTATCAAAAAGGGAGGAGTTTTTGGCATCGAAAGTCTGTTTGAGAAGGGAATTGCGGGAAATACCTATACCGTTGTGAGTCATCAGGCAAAGATGGTGGAGATGGATAAAGAAATTTTGACAGAACTGTTCCGCAGAAGACCGGAGGGATGGATTGCCCTGTTAGAGAGAGAAAATGAGCAGAAATCCAAATTACAGCGGTTGTGGACAATGGAGTGATACCTATGAAAATGAAAGTGAGCAAATATGGAAGTGCTGGAATCGTCTTTTTGATAAGTGCAGTTTTGTTTTTTGCCTTTACCATGCCATTCCGGGTCTGGTTATCAGCAGCCGATATAACAGAAATGCGTCCGACATCGGCACTGACACCGGTGCTTGGAATGATATTCGGGCTACCGGCTGCCCTGGGGTGTGCCACCGGATATCTGGTATCCAACCTTATTTCCGGCTATGAACTGGTGTACTCTCTCCTGGGAGTGGTACAACAGCTTTTATATGGTATGGTGCCGTACTTTTTATGGAAGAAGATGAATAAAGAGAATGACGGTAATGAATTCCGGCTCGACAGTATTTCAAGAATGTTGAAATACTGCCTTGTTTTGCTGGTTGACGGTGTACTTGTAGTTCTCTTCTCGGGCATTGTTAATCATGCATATGCTGTGTCCGATTTTTTGTCTGTGAATAATCTGTATTTGTTCCTGAATACCTTTGATTCAGGGCTTTTGTTCGGATGTCCTCTGCTTATCGGCGGACATTTTCTGGAAAGATATCTGAAAAATCTTCGCAGTGATGAGAAAAAGAAAGTTTTTACATTTTCCCTGAATGAGCGGATGATTCTGAATACGATTGTTACCGGCCTTGGAATTTGCCTGTTGATAGGTGCAGCCATCTTTCTTACAGAAAGGATGAATCGTGAGGGCAGTTCAATAGGCACGTGGGGGCGTGTGTATCTGTTTCAGACGCTTGCCCTGAATTTTTATTTTATGCTTTCGATGGGATTTATGTGGTTCACGGAGAAACGTATTGCACAGCCTGTTGAACATCTGGCAGAAATAGCGGGAAACTATTATGAAGAGCATTCGACGGATGAGAAGCGGGAAGAAATGATTGCTGCCTGTGAGGAATATGCCGGTGATTCTACCGAAGTTGGCAGCCTTGCCCGGTCGTATATTTCGATGGTAAAGGATCTGGAATCCTATATTGCCAACATGGAGCGTGTTACGGCAGAAAAAGAACGGATTAATGCTGAACTCACACTGGCATCTGATATACAGGCGCATATGCTGCCCTGTATTTTCCCGGCTTTTCCGGAGTATACGGAATTTGATGTGTATGCAACCATGACACCGGCAAAAGAAGTTGGTGGAGATTTTTATGATCTGTTTATGATAGATGATATGCATCTGGCAGTAGTGATGGCGGATGTTTCCGGTAAAGGTGTTCCAGCTGCCTTATTTATGGTCATTGCGAAAACGTTGATTAATAACTATGCGCAGATGGGAAAAGAGGCCGGAGAGGTTTTTACAATTGTCAATCGTCTGCTCTGTGAGGGTAATGATGCCGGTCTTTTTGTGACGGCATGGATGGGAATTCTGGAATTGACCACCGGAAAGCTGACGTATGTTAATGCCGGTCATAATCCGCCACTGTTAAAGCAGGGGGAATGTTTTGAGTATTTAAAATGCCGTGCGGGATTTGTACTTGCCGGACTGGATTCTGTTAAATACCGTCAAAATGAATTATATATGAAACCGGGAGACCGCCTGTTCCTTTATACAGACGGTGTCACAGAGGCCACTGATGTGGATGATCAGTTGTATGGAGAGGAAAGACTGAATGACTTTATGAACCGGCACATCAAAGACAGTGCACGGGACGTATTGCACAGTCTGAAAAAGGATATTGACGATTTTGCAGGTCAGGCTCCGCAGTTTGATGATATCACAATGCTGATGCTGGATTTTCACAAAAGAAATGGAGGAACAGATGAATTATCTGATCGTAGATGATGAGCCTCTTATGCTTCGGGATTTTGAGAGAACACTCCGGAAAGTTCTGACGGAGGGGGATGAAGTTTTCGGCTTCGATTATTATGAAGATGCGTTGGCATTTGCGAAAGAACATAAAATTTATGTGGCTTTTCTGGATATTGATATGCCGGAAATGAATGGATTGGAGCTTGCCGGACGATTGATGCAGATGGATCAGAAAACCAATATTATTTTTGTGACTGCGTATTCGGATTATATGGAAAAAGCATGGGATATGTATGTCAGTGGATACCTTATGAAACCGGTACAAAAAGAGGAAATCCGAAAATCACTGCAGCATCTTCGCTTTCCGGCTGTCTATGATGAGAAAAAACTGGAAATACAGTGCTTTGGAAATTTTGAGTGTTTTTACCAGGGGGAAATGGTCAGTTTTTTCCGGGCAAAGAGTAAGGAGTTTTTTGCGTATCTGGTGGAGTGCCGTGGGTCAAAAGTGAGCACAAATGAATTGCGGAATGTGCTGTTTGAAGAGTCGGAGGATTCTGAAAAAAAGAGAAGCTATATCCGTACTCTGGCAAGTGATATCCGGAAAACGTTTGAACTGTATCATCTGACAGATATACTGATGCACGAGAGAGACTGTTATTATGTGAATCTCTCCAGGGTGGACTGTGATTATTACCGCTATTTAAAAGGAGACAGTACTACTGTTAAGAGTTATTGCGGCGAATATATGAGGCAGTACAGCTGGGCGGAAATAACAGCTGCCCGTCTTTCAAATACAGGTTCTGAGAAATGAGATCAGATAGGAGGATGATGTATGCCTGCCATAAATGCCATTCATATTGCGATTGAAATATGGGGGATTATTTTTTGTGTGATTGCCTGTATCTGTATTCTGAGTGGGGCGAAATCAGAGCCGAAAAGCAGCCATACGCTCGCGGAACTGCTCATGTGCAATGCGCTGATTCTGTCAGGGGATGCACTTGCCTGGTTTTTTCGTGGAAATCCTACTACTCTTGGTTATTATATGGTGAGGATTTCGAATTTTTGTGTTTTTTTACTGAATTATGTACTGCTCTGGGTTACTGTCTGCTATCTGGAAAATATACTCAGTGAAAAAGGGGTAAAATTTGACAAAAGGCTGGCTTTTGCAGCGCGTGCGGTCAGTGTGATAGGGATGTCAGGTATCATCATTTCTCAGTTTAACCACATGTATTACTATTTTGATGCCGGTAATTATTATCACCGGAGTGCCCTGTATCCGATGACACAGGTACTTGGTATTGCCGGAGCGTTCATTGTAGCGATTGGTATATTTCAACATAAGAAATCGCTCAGCAAACTGGAATATCTTGCGCTTTTGTCGTACTTTGTGTTACCGGTTGTGGGAATGGTATTACTTATTTTTATCTATGGAGTTTCGTATTTGAATCTGGCTTTGAGTGTGTCCGGATTAATCATGTTTGTCGTACACATGGTAGAGCGTTCCAAACGAATGACGAGACAGGAAATCATGCTTGTGCAAAGTAAAACAGGGTTGCTGCTTGGACAGATTCGTCCGCATTTTATTTGCAACTGCATGGGTGTTATTCGCGGGTTATGCGTGGAGGATACGGAAAAAGCGATAGAGACTATTGACCACTTTTCGGTATATTTGAGAGAGAGTTTTTCTTTCATGGAAAGGGAACAGTGTATATTATTTAGCCAGGAGATGGATCTGGTAGAAAACTATTTGTATATGGAGCAGCAGCGTTTTCCCGGGCGCATCCGGATTGTGAAAGAGTTTGAGGCGGAAAATTTTGAACTGCCGTCTCTGACCGTGCAGCCAATTGTTGAGAATGCGGTGCGTCATGGCATCCGGGCAAAACGGGAAACAGGAACCGTAACGATTGCCACAAAACTGACGGATGATTCCTATATCATTACCGTATCGGACAATGGTGTCGGTTTTGATCCATCGCAAAAAAAGAATGATGGAAAAGACCATGTGGGGATTAGCAATGTCGCCAGAAGACTGGAATATATGGCAGGCGGGCAGATGAAAATAGAAAGTACCATAGGACAGGGAACGAAGGTGTCGATAATTATACCGAAGAAGAAATCGGTTGTATGAGAATGCAGAAAATGCATCAAATGAATGCTTGAAGAATAGAGAAACCTCTTGTATAATAAAACAAGGGGTTATTTCTTTTTATAGGGGGAACGTCATGCTTAGTGAAGAGAAAATAAAGAAAATGATTCGTCTTTCTGACTATGAAAATGGTTTTGGAAGCGTGGATTTTTTGCGTACCCATTATATAAAAATGGATTATGTGAGACTACAGGCATTAAAGACCGCCATATCGGTTACCGTAGCCGGTTGTCTGGCAGCCCTGCTGTTTTTGCTTTATCATGCAGATGTGATTCTGTATCAGGCAGCAGCTTTCCCGTGGAAAACCTGTTTGGTGGCTGGAGGAGGAATCTGGCTCTTTTTTCTGGTCGCAGGGATACTGATTACCTGTATTCAGTCCTCAAGACTGTATGAGGAATCCAAAAGCAGAGTGAAAGAATATGATACGACATTACATGAATTATTAGAATTGTATGAAAAAGAGGAACAGGGACAGGAGGAAGAATTGACATGATGATGACGCTTCTGCTGTTAAAAAGCAGAATCAAAACTTTTTATGAAAAGCATTATCGAATCGTACGAAGTGTTATAAAAGTACTTCTGGTATTTATTTCATTATTACTTGTGACCGGGAATATGGATTACAGTAATATTTTAAAGCAATACTGGATGATGATACCTCTTGCTCTGATTTGCGGCATTGCGCCGGATATTGTCTCAGCAGCTGTAATGTTTCTTGTCATCGGATGGGAAATTTACAGTGCAGTTCCGGTAATGGGCATATTTGTTCTGTTAATTATTTTGACGTATTTTTTACTGCTTGGGAGAATGGAACAGGGACAGCCATATGTGATGCTGGCAATTCCGCTGTTATCCATGACTGGTCTTGAATATGTGGTGCCGGTTGTCGTGGCACTGTTTGCCTCTCCGGCGATGATTCCTGCCCTGTTTATGGGGATTGTTCTGCAGTTTACCATGCTTGGTGTGAAAGAATATGTAACAGTATCTGCGGAAATGGCAAATACAGCAAATCTGGACATGGTTCTGGTTCCGTTTCAATATATCGTCGATTATCTGGGGCATAATCGGGTACTGGTTGTTATCCTGCTTGCTTTTGGTGTTACGTTTGCCAGTGTTTATCTGATTCGTCGGGCGTCCTATAAACATAGTTCCCAGATTGCAATCTTGGTTGGAACGCTGATGCTTTTAGCCGTAGAGTTTTTTGGAAATATTATTCTGGATTTGGATATAAATCCGCTAAAGTCTACTCTGCAGGCACTGGCGGCTATGATAATTGCATATATCGTCCAGTTTTTCCGGATTACACTGGACTATCATGGAACGAGAAAATTGCAGTTTGAGGATGATGAGTACTACTATTATGTGACAGCGATTCCCAAATATAAAGTGGCAGTTGTTGATAAGACGGTGACGCGTATTGTTCCGGATGATACAGGAGAAACGCTGGATTTAAAAGAGGAACTGGAGAAGACATTGGAAGAAGAAACAGGGGATTCGGATTCAGAATGGTAGAGTTTAGTAAGGATGGAGAATGCACATGAATGCGATTGTAAGTTTTTTTAGAAATTATGTTGCGTGGCTGACGATTCCGGAATTCACGATTACAGATATTCTGGAAATCATTATAATTGCTTATGCGTTTTATCATATTATTTTGTGGATTAAAGATACCCGGGCATGGATGCTTCTTAAGGGATTTATCATGCTGGGAGTGATCTTTTTGGTAGCCGTGATTCTGGAAATGAATGTTGTGTTGTGGGTATTCCGCAATGCCATGGTGGTTGGAATTATGGCATTGGTTGTAATTTTTCAGCCGGAGCTTCGCGGTGCGCTTGAACAGCTTGGGCGTAAAAATATTTTGGGAAGCATCGCTTCTTTTGATAACCAGAAAGCAAAAAATGAGCGCTTTTCAGAAAAGAGTATTCAGGCAATCGTAAAAGCGGTTTATGATATGGCAAAAGTGAAGACGGGAGCTCTGATTGTGGTTGAGAGGGATATCCAGTGCAGAGAATATGAGAGAACCGGAATCCCGATTGGTTCGGAAATCAGCAGCCAGTTAATTGTCAATATTTTTGAACATAATACACCTCTTCATGATGGAGCGGTATTGATGCGTGATAACCGCATTGTGGCAGCTACCTGTTATCTGCCGCTTTCCAACAATCTGCAGGTGAGTAAAGAACTGGGAACCAGACATAGAGCTGCACTCGGAATCAGCGAAGTTTCGGATTCTCTGACCATTGTTGTATCAGAGGAGACAGGGTTTGTCTCCCTTGCCTGTGATGGAAAACTGTATCGCAAAATTGACGCCGACACGTTGCAGCTCAGACTGAATGAGGCGGCAAAGCATAATCAGGATGATCATAAAAAATGGTGGAAGGGAAGGAAAAAGAGTGAAAACGAAATGGACAGGTAATCTTACTTTGAAAATACTTTCTGTAGTTGTGGCTTTCTTGTTCTGGCTTGTTATTGTCAATATTACGGACCCTACTACTGCGCGAACTTTTTATGGAATTCCGGTACAGGTTATCAATGAAAATGTGATTACTTCTGCAAATCAGGTATATGAGGTTGTGGATGGAAATAAAGTAAATGTCACGGTGAAGGGAAAGCGCAGTTTTGTGGAGACGCTGGATAATGATGATTTTGTGGCTACTGCAGATATGAGTGGACTCTCCAAAGTAAATGCTGTCAGCATAGAAGTTGAACTTAAAGATGTGTCAACGGATGCCGCATATGAGATGGACTGGGGAAATACCATGCTGAAGGTTAAACTGGAGAAACGTGTCACCCAGAAATTCAAGGTGGAAGTACAACATCAGGGAGAACTCAGTGAGAATTATGTGCTGGGAGAGATGGTGGCAAAACCGAATATTGTGGAAGTATCCTGTGGTGAATCCAAGTTTAAGAAGATTGATCATGTGGGGGTTATGGTAACGCTTAATGGAGAGAGTGAAGATTTTGAAGCGGAATACAGCCCTATTCTTTACGATGCGGATGGAGATGCGCTGGATGGAGAGAATGTAACCTTCAGTAACGATAGGATAAAAGTTTCGACCAGTGTACTGGCAACAAAAGAGATTGCAGTCGAGGTGAAAACGATCGGAACACCGGCTTCCGGATACCGTCTCGTGCAGACAGATTATAAACCGGAGAGTATCCGGGTGTGTGGTTCGCCGGAGGCACTTGAAAAGGCCATGCCGATTCGCATTCCGGTCAGCGTGGAGGGTGCAAAACGGGATGTTCAAAAAGAGGAGCCTATCATTAATTATCTGGCAGAAGGTCTGGCGATAGTTGGTGATATATCGACAATTTCTATCCGATGTGAAATCGAGAAAAATGGACAGCGCAGTTTTATGCTGACACCGTCAGATATTGCAGTTAAAAATCTGCCAGCCGACTGTACGATGTATTTTGCTACAGATGCGCAAAAATTCCAGGTGTTTTTGACCGGTAAGGAAACAGAACTGAGCAGATTGACGCAGGCAGATCTGGGCGCATATGTGGATCTGCTTGGAATGGGGGTAGGAAGTCATACTATGTATGTTCAGTTTGCTTTACCGGAAGGCATAGAACTGAAAAATTCTGTCCGGATAAAAGTGATTTTGGAATCCAAAAATGATGAAAATCCGGATGATGTCGGAAAGAGTACGCCGGTTGCAGACATAACCGAGCCACCGGTGCAGACGGATGCGACAGATGAGGAATAGATAAGAAAAGGAAATGGAGCGTAACTGTTATGTTAAATTATAAGAGATATCAACGAGTACCTGTAGTGAGTCTTCCGGATCGTAAGTGGCCGGAGAAGGAGATACAAAAAGCTCCCATCTGGTGCAGCGTGGATTTGCGCGACGGCAATCAGGCGCTGATAGAACCTATGGTGGTAGAAGAAAAACTAGAGTTCTTTAATCTTCTGGTGAAACTTGGGTTTAAAGAGATTGAAATCGGCTTTCCAAGTGCGTCCCAGCTGGAATATGATTTTTTGCGGGAACTGGTTGACCGGGATATGATCCCGGATGATGTGACTGTCCAGGTTCTGACGCAGTGCAGGGAGCATCTGATAGACCGGACGTTTGAGTCTTTGAAGGGGATAAAGAAAGCAATCGTGCATATTTACAATTCGACGTCTACCCTGCAGCGGGATGTTGTATTTCATATGTCAAAGAAAGAGATAAAAGAGATTGCCATAGAGGGTACACGTATGGTGAAGGAGCGTGTAAAAGATTTTCCGGGAGAAATTATCCTCGAATATTCGCCGGAGAGTTTTACGGGAACAGAGCTTCCTTATGCGTTGGAAGTCTGTGAAGCCGTTATGGATGAGTGGGGGGCAACAAAGGAGAAACCGGTTATTATTAACCTTCCGTCTACCGTGGAGATGACGACACCAAATGTCTATGCTGACCAGATTGAATGGATGGCGCGGAATTTTACGGACAGAGAGCGGGTGATTCTCAGTATCCATCCGCACAATGACCGCGGTACGGCAGTGGCTGCTTCTGAGCTTGCCATGCTTGCCGGATGTGACAGAGTAGAGGGAACACTTTTTGGAAATGGCGAACGAACCGGCAACGTCGATGTCCTGAATATTGCATACAATATGTTTTCGCAGGGAATCAATCCGCAGCTGGAACTTGAGAATGTAAATGAGATTATTGATGTGTGGGAACGCTGTAATAAGATGAAACTGGATATGCGTCACCCGTATGCAGGAAAGCTTGTGTTTACCGCTTTTTCCGGCTCGCATCAGGATGCAATTAACAAAGGAATCCAGGCAATGCATGAAAGAGACCAGAAACACTGGGAAGTGCCTTATCTGCCGATTGATCCATCGGATGTGGGGCGGGAATATGAGCCGATTGTCCGTATTAACAGCCAGTCCGGCAAGGGTGGTGTGGCTTTTGTCATGGATACATATTATGGCTTTAAACTGCCAAAAAGCATGCACAAGGAATTTGCGGATGTGATTCAGGTAATCAGCGAACGACAGGGGGAAGTTGCACCTGAACAGATAATGAAGGAGTTTCGTTCCTGTTATCTGGATATGAAAGAACCGTATCATTTCCGCAAATTAAAAGTAGATGATCTTTCGGATGAAACAGAGGGTGAATTTGATACAAAAATAACTCTGACATATACAGATCATGGCATCGAGAAGGTGGTTGACGCAGAAGGAAATGGCCCGATTGACGCGGTACAGCGCGCGATGCAGAAAGAACTTTCGATGGCGGTTAAAGTACTTGAATACACCGAACATTCCCTGCAAAAAGGCTCTAATGCTGAGGCGGCAGCTTATATTCAGCTCGAAAATGAACAGACAGGTGAAGTGACGCATGGTGTGGGAATCAGTTCGAATATTACCCGTGCTTCCATACGTGCCTTGTTTAGTGCATTGAACCGTTTTGTGCAAAATATGGAGTAAATAAAAGGGTGTCACGATTGTGACACCCTTTTGATACCAGTGAAAATCTACAGTGGAATATTTCCGTGTTTTTTCTTGATACCATCTAATGTCCGTTTGTCGGACAGTGTCATGATATCTCCATAAATCCGTTCTCTCGTTGCTTCCGGTTTGATAATTTCATCCACATAACCATGCATGGCTGCAATTCCCGGATTCATGAATTTTTCATTGTACTCATCTATTTTTTCCTGACGGAATGCAGCTTTTTCTGCAGGATTCATATCTTTCATTTTCTTGCCGTAAAGAATATCCGCGGCACCATCAGCACCCATAACAGCGATTTCTGCCGTTGGCCATGCGTACACAAAATCGGCACGCAGATGTTTGCTGCTCATCGCAATATAAGCACCACCGTATGCTTTTCGGAGAATTACATTGATTTTAATTGTGGTAGCCTCCGAGTAGGCATAGAGCAGTTTGGCACCATGGCGTATGATTCCTTTGTATTCCTGGTCTTTTCCAGGCAGAAATCCCGGTACGTCTGTCAATGTGATGATAGGCAGATTGAAAGCATCACAGTAGCGGATAAAGCGTGCTGCTTTATCCGAAGAGTCGCAGTCAAGAACACCCGCCATAAATTTTGGCTGATCGGCAATGATTCCAATAGCAACACCTTTAATCCGGCCAAAACCAACGACTACATTGCGTGCAAATTCTTCCTGAACCTCCAGAAAAGAATTTTCGTCAACAATTCCATAAATTACATCATGTACATCGTAACTCTGATTGCTTCTCTCTGGAATAATATTTGTGAGGCCGGCATTGAATGATACATCCTCGGTATATGAAGGGAGAGTTTTCCGGTTGCTGTGAAGGAAACCTTCTTCATAGCATGGAGGAATGATGGATATCAGTTCCTGAACTTTTTTAAAGCATTCTTTTTCATTTGGCATGTGGAAATGTGCAACACCGCTTTTGGTGGCATGGACATTTGCACCGCCCAGTGAATCTGCCGTGATATCTTCGTTTGTTACACTCTTAATAACCTTTGGACCGGTAACAAACATCTGGCTGATGTTGTCGATAACAAAAATAAAATCGGTAATACCAGGAGAATATACAGCGCCACCGGCACAATTTCCGGCGATAATGGAAATTTGAGGGATATAACCGGATGCCATAGTGTTGTAATAAAAAATTTCGCCATAACCGGCAAGGGCATTTACACCCTCCTGAATTCTGGCTCCGCCGGAATCGTTGATACCGATTACCGGGCAGCGGCATTGTATGGCAAGTTTAATGGCATTTGCAATTTTGTAGCCGTGCTGTTTTCCGAGAGTTCCACCTATAACAGTAAAATCTTCGGAATAAATAACAACTTTCTGACCACCAATGGTTCCGTATCCGGTAATAACACCGTCGTATGGAAATTGGCCTTTATGAATATTGAAGGCATCTTCGAGATTGGTAATGTTGGAACCGATTTCTCGGAAAGAATCTTTATCAAGAAGCATGCAGATACGCTCCAGAGCGTGAAGTTTTCCGAGCTTGTGTTGTTTTTCCATATTATACATAGGTATTCTCCATTCTTCTATTCTGGCAGTCATCCATATGGGTACAGATGGCTGGCATTTATAAAATATTCATCTAAAATGATACCATATGTGCAAAATATGTCAATAATGTGTTGTGATTTTTTGGTCAGCAGTTGACGAATGATAAATAAAAGTGATATAATTAAACGATTGAATAAACAAGAAGGACGGATTAGAGAATGAAACAGTTTATGAATAATTTCCATAAATACCGTTATCTGCTGAGCCAGCTGGTAAAGAAAAATATTAAACTCCGTTACCGGCGCTCCTATCTGGGGATTTTGTGGACGCTGATAGAGCCGTTGCTGACGATGATTGTGTTGTCGGTTGTATTTGGCGCACTGCTTGGAAGAAACCGTACCGACCCGGCATTTGACGGTGTTCCATTTCCGCTGTATGTATTGACGGGACGTCTGTTGTATTCATTTTTCTCGTCTTCCACGAATACGGCGATGAAGTCAATCCGAAACAACAGTGCTATGATCCGGAAGGTTTATGTGCCGAAATATATTTATCCATTTTCCGGCGTGCTGTCGAATTTTGTGATTTTTATTATCTCGCTTATTGTACTTTTTGGTGTGATGGTTTTTTTCTTGGCAACAGGAAGTTATCATGCGCCGATGAACTGGCATATGCTGACATCTGTGATTCCACTTCTCAACTTGTTTGTACTGGCTTTGGGGGTGGGGATGATACTGGCGACACTCTGTGTTTTCTTCCGTGATATTGAATATCTGTGGAGCGTCATGCTTATGCTGATTATGTACTGTAGCGCAATTTTCTATTTTGTAGATCAGATGAGTGGAAGTGCCCAGCGGCTGATAAAGATAAATCCGCTGTTTGGAATTATTAATAATTTCCGGCGCACATTTTTTGGACAGCCGTTTGATATGACGCTTTTGGTGTATACCTCTGTCTTTTCTGTGGTAACATTATTGATAGGGCTTGTTGGTTTTTACAAAAAACAGGATTCATTTATTCTGCATATTTAGATTTTGGAGACATTACTTGAACGGAGGAAAACATGTCAAAAAAATTAGCGATGAAAGTCGACCATGTGAGTATGAAGTTTAATCTCAGCTCTGAAAAGGTGGACAATATTAAGGAATATATTATAAAAATGATGAAAAAAGAGTTGATGTACCAGGAGTTCTGGGCACTGCGGGACATCAGCTTTGAACTGAAAAAGGGTGAACGTCTCGGAATCATGGGATTGAATGGAGCGGGAAAGAGTACTCTTTTGAAAATTGTTTCCGGCGTGTTGAAAGCGACAGAAGGAACGGTGACAACATGTGGTAAAATCGCGCCGCTTCTGGAGTTGGGAGCCGGATTTGACCGTCAGTATACCGGAGGGGAAAACATTTTCCTGTATGGTTCCATGCTCGGATACAGTAAGGATTTTCTAAAAGAAAAATATAACGAGATTGTGGAATTTTCCGAACTTGGTAACTTTATCAATGTTCCGGTTAAAAATTATTCTTCCGGAATGAAGGCACGTCTTGGCTTTTCGGTAGCGACTGTCGTGGAACCGGAAATACTGATTCTTGATGAGGTACTGAGTGTCGGTGATGCCCGATTCCGGAAAAAATGTGAAAAAAGAATACAAAGTATGTTTGACAGCGGTGTGACCGTGTTGTTTGTGTCACATTCTGCCGGTCAGGTTCTCCGCATGTGCAACAGGGGAATTCTTTTGGAACAGGGACGTCTGATTGCTGAGGGGACGGCAGAGGATGTTGTAAGTTTTTATGAGGCGAAAATGAGCGAACAGGAAAAGCGATATGAAGCACAGAACCGCATTGTCGAAGCGGATTAAGGAGGAAAAAAATGAAGAAAGTGATTACTTATGGAACATTTGATCTTTTGCATGTAGGGCATATTAATCTACTCCGCCGTGCAAAAGCATTGGGGGATTATCTGATTGTAGTAGTATCTTCGGATGAGTTTAATGCCGGTAAAGGTAAAAAAGCATATCATTCTTTTGAAGACAGAAAAAAAATTCTCGAGGCAATCCGATATGTGGATGAGGTTTTGCCGGAGTATACATGGGAACAGAAAATCGATGATGTAAAGAATAATAATGTTGATGTATTTGTAATGGGAGATGACTGGGAAGGAAAATTTGATTTCCTCAAGGAATATTGTGAAGTTGTCTATTTGCCGCGGACAGAGGGAATTTCTACTACAAAGATTAAAAATGATCTCAATATGACACAGGAATAACGCTATGATAAAGAAATTGGGATATCTTGTATTTACTGCTTTTTTTTCACTGTTTCGGATATGTCCGGTGCAAAAAAATAAAGTGTTTTTTGTCGCGACGCATGATGACAGTGATGAGGGAAATGCGGGAATCGTTGCTGATGCTATCCGGGGGAAAATGCCGGAAAAAAGAATCATTTTTTTATCAAAGCATGACGGGATGCGCCATCCGCTGTCCTTTTTTGTGGGAAAAGCGTTTCATATGGCGACGGCAGCAACGATATTTATGGACAATCATTTTATGCCTATGGCGTATACGCCAATTTCAAAAAAAGCAAAAGTGGTACAGCTTTGGCATGGAACAGGTACGATTAAGAAATTTGGACTGGATGCTGAGAACGGGGAAGTGGCAAGACTCGCCCGGAAGGCGAACCGGCGCATTACTCATCTGATTGTGAATTCCGAACGAACGAGAAAACAGTACCAGTCCGCTTTTGGTATTCCGGATGAAAAGATTTATATGCTCGGTCTTCCGAGAACAGACCGGATGCTGGATAAAGAGTGGTTGGAGAAAAAGCGCCGTAACTTCTTTTCGGAATATCCAGAACTTCAGGCAAAACGTATAATTCTCTATGCACCGACATTTCGTGATCAAGAGGTTGAAAAACCATATATTGCACTCGACTTGTCCCGGATGGCAGAAGAACTTTCAGAAGATGAAGTTTTTATGCTTCGTCTGCACCCGCATGTAGCAGCGAATCTGAGTGTTACGGACTGGGAAGCGTTTCAGGGAAAAATTCTGAATTTTTCGGATTATCAGGGAGTTACGACACTTCTGGCAGTTGCTGACTGCCTGGTAACGGATTATTCGTCTATAATTTTTGAATATTGTTTACGGGAAAAACCGATGTGTTTTTACGCTTATGATCTGGCGCATTTTAAGGAAGAAGGGCGGAATTTTTATGAGGATTATGAGAAATTCGTTCCAGGGCCTGTAGTGCGTACACAGCAGGAATTAATGGGGTTTTTGAGGGATAACGAAATGGATGTGTCACAAATTCAACAGTTTTGCATAGACAATTTTGCATTCCGGGATAAAAAATCAGTAAAAAGACTTTTTCAATTGATTTTTGATTAGATCTATTGTATAATTACTTAAATCGTGCTTTTTTAAGAGGGATAGCGAAATAGGGCAGTACGGTCAGAAAATGATGGAGGTAGGACGTTGAAAGTACTATTAGAGAGAAAATTAAGCTTTGTATTTTTGATTTTGCAGTTTTTATTGTCCGCCGCTTTGTGTGGTATGGCAATTTATGTCGGTTACATTCCGAGGAAGTATATTGTAATGCTGATTGTCGTATGTGTATTGCTGCTGGCATACCAGTTGTTCAGTCAGATTGCAAACAGCAGTTATATAATCGGTCGGGTACTGTGTGTATGTTTTTGTGCCTTTTTCATCGGAGGCGGCTACTATATACAGGATGCCTACGCAACGATGTCAGATATCGGTGGTGTGGATACTAAGGTGGATGTTATTTCATTTTATGTATTGAAGGACGATAAAGCACAGAGTATTGTCGATGCAAAGGACTATGATTTTGGTATACTGGCGACACAGGACCGTGAAAATACCGATAAAACTTTGCAGGCAGCTAAGGAGACAGCCGGACAGGAATTGAAGACCGTTGAATTTATGGATACCAGTACTCTTGTGGATGCCCTTTATGCCGGAGAGGTACAGGCTATCGTATTTAATGAAGCCTTTATCAACTCGGTGGAAGACCAGTATAAAACCTTTTCCAAAGATACGAGGAAGTTAGTCCAGCATGAGATAGAAACGCAGGTAGAAGAGCAGACTTACGAGGATACCGATGTGACTACAAAGTCCTTTAATGTCTATCTCAGCGGTATTGATTTGTACGGTAAGATTTCGCAGACAAGCCGCAGTGATGTCAATATTATCGCAACGGTAAATCCATTGACAAAGAAGATACTTCTCACATCGACACCACGTGACTATTATGTTCCGCTGTATGGAGAAAAAGGCAAATCCGTGTCGGGAGGAATGCCGGATAAACTGACTCATGCCGGAATATATGGAGTTGACTGCTCGATCAATACGCTCGAGAAATTATATGGCATTGATATTGATTACTATGTGCGGGTAAACTTTACAAGTGTAAAGAAGATTGTAGATATTCTTGGTGGTGTTGAAGTTTATTCTGATTATGACTTTATTTCCGACTGGGGTCCAAATGGAGCAGGAACCCACTACAAGTTTAAAAAAGGTTACAATAAAGTAAATGGTAAAAAAGCTTTGGCTTTCTGCCGTGAGCGCCATCACTTTGCCAATGGAGATTATCAGAGGGGACGAGATCACCAGCATATGATTGAAGCTGTGCTGAATAAAGTGCTTTCACCTGCTATACTCAAGGATTTCTCCAGCCTGCTCAAAGAGACAAAGAAGATGTTCCAGACGAGCATGTCCACAAAGAAGATTGTGTCTCTCTGTAACATGCAGCTGAGTGATATGGCAACGTGGAAGATTTCTTATGCCAATGCAGAGGGAACAGGAGCAAAGAAAACAACGTATTCAATTCAGTCAACACCGTTGTATGTATGTGAACCGAATTATACGTCGGTAAATAAGATTACAAAGAGAATCAAAAAAGTAATGAATGAAACACCGGAAGATCTGGTGAAAGAAAAAGAAGAGGAAGCCATGCCAACCCTGAAACCATGATAAAATGATGTAAGAGAAGACAGCATGGATGAAGAATAGATGAAACGACCGCTTTTTGCGGTCGTTTCGTTCGAGTAAAAGAATATCACTGATTGGGAGAAAGGATGGTTCGTATGAGACAAATTTCATTTAGTCCGCCAGATATTACAGAAGAGGAAATTCAGGAGGTTGTGGATACCCTGCGCTCCGGATGGATTACAACCGGACCAAAAACAAAGCAGTTGGAAAAAGAAATCGCTGCTTACTGTCATACAGACAGAGCGGTATGTCTGAATTCGGCAACTGCCTGCATGGAGATGACACTGCGCCTTTTTGGCATAGGAACGGGAGACGAGGTCATTACTACTGCGTATACGTATACGGCAACTGCCAGTGCCATCTGCCACACAGGAGCAAAACCGGTTCTTGTAGATGTCATGGAAAACAGTTATGAAATGGATTATGAGGCGGTAAAGGCAGCAATAACGCCACGAACAAAGGCAATTGTGCCGGTAGATATTGGAGGTGCGGTCTGTGATTATGACCGGGTGCGGGAGATTGCCGAGGAAATGCGTCCACAGTTTGTGCCGGGAGAAAACCGCTTTCAGAAGGCACTTGGGAGAGTTTTGGTGATGGCAGATTCGGCGCACGGTTTTGGCGCGGAGAGGAATGGAAAAAAGAGTGGAGAACTTGCGGATTTTACTTCTTTTTCTTTTCATGCAGTAAAAAATCTGACGACAGCAGAGGGCGGTAGTGTAACATGGCTGCCACTGCCGGGGATTGATTCGGAAGAAATATACCGGCAATATATGCTTTTGTCTCTGCATGGCCAGTCAAAAGATGCACTGGCAAAAACCAAGTTAGGTGCATGGGAATACGATATCGTGGCACCGTACTACAAATGCAATATGACAGATATACAGGCATCTCTTGGTCTTGTCCAGATGAAACGTTATGCAGGACTTCTAGAGAGAAGAAAAGAGATTGTTCTGCAGTATGAAGAAGAACTCTCAAAGCTTAGAGAACAGGGAGTTCCGGTGTCGAGTCTGTGTCATCAGACGGTGGAGATGAATTCCAGCAGACATTTGTTCCTGATGAGAGTACAGGGAATTAATCATGAAAAACGCTGTGAAATAATAGAAAAGCTGGCCGAAAAGGGTGTGGCTGCCAACGTGCACTATAAACCGCTCCCCCTTCTTACAGCATACCGGAATATGGGATTTGATATTTCTGATTATCCAAATGCTTATGCTCTGTATGAAAATGAGATTTCCCTGCCATTACATACAAAGCTTACGGATGAAGATGTGAAGTATGTCAGGGAAAGTCTGCGAGAGGTGTTACTGTGAAAAAGTGGGAAAAACTTCCGGAGTTTATGCAAAAAGAAGAAGTGCGTCCCTACTATGAGGCTCTGTATAAGCATCGATTCGGGATGGCATTAAAGAGAATAATGGATCTTGTTCTGGCAATCATACTTCTCATTCTTTTGTTTCCTGTCATGTTTGTGATCGGGATTCTGGTGGGGGTTACATCCAGAGGTGGTATATTCTTTTGTCAGGAACGTGTGACAACGTATGGTCGTCATTTTAAAATAATAAAATTCCGAACGATGGTTGCGGACGCAGAGAAAAGAGGCAGCCAGGTGACGACAAATGCTGACAGCCGGGTTACCGGAATCGGAAAGTTCCTGCGAAAAGTCCGTCTGGATGAATTGCCGCAGTTGATTAATATCCTGAAGGGAGAAATGTCGATAGTGGGAACAAGGCCGGAGGTTCCACGTTATGTCGAACAGTATACATCAGAGATGAATGCGACCCTGCTTTTACCGGCTGGTGTGACATCAAAGGCTAGTATTGCGTATAAAGATGAGGAGCGTCTTTTATCGGCCGGGGATGATGTGGATAAAATTTATGTTGAACAGGTCTTGCCGGAGAAGATGAAATACAATCTGGCATATTTGAAAGAGTTTTCAGTTGGAACAGATTTGAAATTAATGGTGCAGACAGTATTGGCAGTTCTTCACCTGATATAATGTACGCTTGATGCGGCAGGAATGGAGAGGCTTGTGATTGGAATACTTCAGGATTTATTTATCCGTTTGCTGAGCCCGTGGATTCCCATTGTTGGGCGGCTTAGTGATAAAATGAGATATCGGCTTATTACTGCATGTTTTATCGCAGATCTGGTGCTTTTTTGTATCGTGCGCTATGTGCTTCACAAAGAGAGCTATTTTTACAATACGGTCTGTGGTATCTTTCTTATAATCTGCATTGCGATTTTGTCTCTTGATCGGAGTCTGGTGCGGATTCACTGGCGGCGTTCCATGTGGATTGCCTGGTTTGGAATGTGCATCGTATTTACGATATCGGATCTGCTTGTTCCCAAAAAGGCATGTGGGCTGGGTGTGATACTTGCCCTGGTATTTACGGGAGTATTTTTTGTATGGCAGAATCATACCAGAAAGGATTTGCTGTGGAAATGTTTTAAAGACGCCGTAAAAATTTCATTCTGGCTGATGGCGATTATTTCATTTTTGTTCCGTCCTCTTTATGAGGGGGGACGCTATGCGGGAATATTTACCAATCCCAACACATTTGGTCTTTATTTATATATTATTTTTGCAGTATATATGTCCGATCTCGACTGGATAGCTGAGACGGGAAAAAACTGGAAACGATGCCTGATGACTTATATCAGTCTTGCACTTGTTATATTTTATCTGGCTCTGACACAGGCGAGAACTTCCATGGTTACCATTGCAGTCATTTTTCTTTTGTGGATTGGTTTTCATATATATTCAGGAATCAGGACTCATGCGTGGAAGGGATTTCTTCGAAAACTTGTTTTGATGGTTACATTTTGTGCAGTCCTGTATCCGGTATTCCTTTCGGCGGTAACCTATCTGCCGGGAGTTGTCAATCATCCGATTATTTTTCCGGGAGAGACGCTGTATCTTTCAGATGGAAGCAAAATAGAGGATTTTGGGGAAACGGTTGTTGCTGAGCCGGAACCGGTAGAAAAGGCGGAATTTTCTTCTGAAGAAGACGGTGGGGGATCATCCCAGAATGCCGGAGATGTCCCGCATAATGCCCTGTCGCGTTTCTGGTATGTACTGGAAAATACAAAGGGGTTAAATGCGTTGACGACCGGGCGTATTGACATTTACAAAGGATATGCGATGAAGCTCAATTATAAGGGACATCGGAATATATCTCTTGAAATAAATGGCAAAAAGAAGAATCATGCACATAATAACTGGTTACAATTCGGATATACCTATGGTATTATCAGTATGCTTTTCTATGCATTAATCACGATTATGGCGGTGGGATATTCGATTAAATTTTATTTAAAAGAGAGACGGAAAAATGCGACGTATGCTTTTCTGATTCCGGCAATTTGTGTCGGATTTGTCGTGGCAACCCTGACAGAGTGCCTGTTTTTGCCGTTTGAGGTTTTTCCGGCATTTGCGTTCTGGTTTGCTTTTGGAGATTTGTTTGTAAAAAAAGTACCAAAGAATAAGTTTTTACAGGAATTGGAAGAGAGGGAAGAAAATTGACGGTCTATGTTCTACTTTTGGTTTTTATTGTGTTTGCGGGGATAAAAGCTGCTCCTGCAGGACACTTTTGCAAAGATTATATGTCAAAAGAAAAGACATGTGCCATCAAAGGAATCTTTGTGATTCTTGTATTGTTCCGGCACGCTTCGCAGTATATGAACCTGGGTGGACCTTATGATGACCCCTTTTTGATTCTTGAGCAGCATACCGGGCAGATGATTGTTGCGATGTTTTTCTTTTACTCCGGATATGGTATGATGGAGGCAGTAAAAAAGAAAGGATTTCCTTATGTAAAAGCGATTTTGTGTAAACGACTTCCGAATGTATATATAAAATTTGCGATAGCGGTTTTACTGTTTCTGATACTGGATCTGTGTTTGGGTAAACTGTCAGGATATGACTGGCAGACGATTGTCTGGTCTTTTATCGGTTGGAAAAACATAGGGAATTCCAACTGGTATATGTTTGCCATTTTTATCCTTTATTTTATCTTCTTTCTGGCGTTTTTTCTGCTGTGCTGGAACCAGAGCAGAACGACGCACTTTGTCAGTGCTGCACTGCTGACGGTATTGACTGTTGGATATGTATTCTGGCAGATACGGATTGGACAGCCGGCGTATTTTTATAATACGGTGATTCTTTTACCTCTTGGCGTGTGGTATTCACTCTTGAAACCATGGATCGAAAAACTGATGATGACCAGTGAAATACGGTATACTTTTGTATGTGCAGTCACCGTTTTATTGTATGCGGCTGCGTATGGATGGAGAGGAAGATACGGCATTGAAGGATATACAATCTGGGCTGTTGTGTTTACACTTTCCGTGGTATGGTTTGCGATGAAAATATCTGTTGGTAATCCGGTTTTAGAATGGTTTGGAAATCATGTATTCAGTGTATATATGCTACAGAGAATACCGATGATACTTCTTTCACACTGGGGACTTGGATATTCCCATCGTTACTTTTTCCTGGCAGTTTCTATTGTCAGTACCATCTTCTTGTCACATATTTTTGATACAGTGACAGACAGATTCAGTAATTGGAACAAAGAAATGAGGAGACGAAAAAACGCATGAAAATCTCAGTAATTATTGCCGCATATAATGCAGAAAAATATTTGGCTGAGACATTAGACAGTATTGTCAGCCAGACGATTGATGACTATGAAATTCTCGTTGTAAATGACGGATCAACGGACAGCACATTGGAAATACTTGAGTCTTATGCACGGGATTATTCCCGTCTCAAGGTGATTGATAAGGAAAATGGCGGTCCATCTTCCGCGAGAAATAAAGCACTTGATGTGGCAAAGGGAGAATTTGTTTATTTTCTGGATGCTGATGACATTGTCGAATTAGATGCTCTTCAGTGTCTGTATGAGAGAGCTGTCGAGCAGAAGGCAGATCTTGTAATTGCCAAATACGATATATTCAATCAATACCGTAATTTTGTTGTAAACGATTTGAACCAGCTTGTTATGCAGGATAAAATAGAAAAATATGATCCTCAGATTCTGTGGACGTTTTCGTTGTGGAATAAATTATTCCGTCGTTCGGTAATCGAGGAATATCGTCTGCGTTTTGCACCAATCTCCTATTCGGAGGATGGTGCGTTTACGATGAATTTTGTCTATCAGTCGAATTGTATAACCGGACTTGATAAAGTGATTCTTCATTACCGCCGTATGGCAGATAATGAGGCGGATTCCATTACGGCTTCTATTTCGCAGGAAAAAATCCGGGATTACATTGAAGCCCATCGGTTAATCTATAAGGCTGCCCAAAAGAGTATTCTGGTGGATTATCCAAAGTATGAAACAATCGAACAGGCAAAGGATCAGAATGAGGAGATTCATAAGTATATCCAGACAATCAGCCGCAAAGAACTTCAGATACTATTGAATCATTTTTACGGAAAATTCTGGTCAATTGAAGAAGATACGGTAAAACTTCTGGTGGATGAGATGATGGACAAGCTTCAGGAGCTGGATATGCGGGATATTTCCCTTTTGGCAGATGCCCATCCGGAGTATTCGTTTGCTCATTTATATGTGAAGCAGGAGGATGTGCTGAGGCATGCATTCTGTAGCTTTGTTCTATACGGGGAAACGGATGAGGAAGAAGAGTTTCTGAAAGTGTTGCAGAGTGTGACAGTACAAAATCTGATTTCGCTGCAGATACTTGTGCCGGCACATATGAAAGACAGTATCCGGCAGGCGGGGCTCTTGCAGAACAATATTGTTTTTGCTGACGTGAAATCAGAAGATGAAATGTTTTATGATGCCATTGACAAGGTTCGGACTGAGTATATTGTTTTTGGGAATATCTGTATCGCGTATGCGAATAACGCTTTTAAATATGCGTTTAAGCGATTTCTCAAATCACCGGCTGATTTTATCATCGAATTGATTTATCACAGAAATTATGGTGATATACAGGCAGTGCTTCTGAATAATATCGCACTAAATTCCCAGAAAAGCGGTTATGAAGTAAATGAATTTCTGAGCATGGACTATACACTAGCCAATAAATTTTTCCGTACTTCATTTTTGAAAGAGTATCGGTTTGATAAAACCCGTTCTCTTTTGTCCCAGCTTCCGGATTTGTACCGGAAAGGTTTTTATAACTTTTTTAATGATGCGATTATTTTTTATGAAAGACCGGAGAGTACGTTCGCAGAGTTTGTAGGAACAGAAGAAACACTTCCTTTTATCCGGGAGTATCTCAGGGACAAAAAGGCAGATCTGAACAGCCCTGAGATTCTTGCAGATTCAGGCGAAGTACTGCCAAAGCTGATGAGTTTTCCAGAAGATACGTTTTCACAGAGGATGCTTCGCAAAATGGTTTCACTGTTTCGCCGGAGCAAAGTGAAAAATCAGGTTCTCTTCTTTACTATACGAAAAAATGGTGAACTCGAGGGGAATGCAAAGGCTCTTTATCCTTACGTGAAGGGAAAAAAGATCATACGTGCCAGACTTCTTCCTCATAGCTATTTGGAAGAACTTAAAATGTACTATGCCATGATTACCAGCAAAGTAATCGTGACCGATGATTACAACCGTTATCTCCGCTATTTTCCGTTGAGAAAAAGACAGCGCGTCATTCAGCTTTGGCATGCCTGTGGTGCGTTTAAGAAATTTGGACGGAGAGGAACGAATTTATCGATTTTTACAGATGGTGCTACCCATGCCCAGTATAACATGGTAACGGTAAGTGGAGAGTATATCCGCTCCATTTATGCTGATGCATTTAATCTTGACCCAAACAAAATCAAGGCGCTGGGGTGCCCGAGAACGGATGATTTTTTTGATCCGAAGCTGATAGCGGATAAAAAGGAGAAAATATATACGGCATATCCGGAATTCCGTGATAAGTTTATTATTATCTACGCACCGACATTCCGTGATATCAATAATAACAGACAGGAGTTTCATCCGGAGCTCGATTTTGAACGTCTGTCGAAGGAACTTCTTCCTGACCAGATGTTTATCGTCTGCCCTCATCCGATTATGCAGAATGCAATTGTAGAACAAAAATATGAAAACATCCGCGTAGTCCGTGATTTTTCTACCAATGATATGATGTTTGTGTCAGACCTTCTGGTGACAGATTATTCATCGGTAATTTTTGAATATGCGCTGCTGCAGAAACCAATCGCCTTTTTCTGTTATGACTTATCAACTTATAACAGAGGTTTTTATCTGAATTATCCGGAAGATTTGCCTGGAGATGTATATGAGACACAGGATGCGCTGACAGAATACCTTGTTAATAGGGACAGGCATGAACTGACGGAGAAATATAAAACATTTGTAGAGCGTTATATGTCTGCCTGCGATGGGCATAGCTGTGAGCGCATTGCAGGATTAATCAATGCTTATATGGAGGAGGATGAAGATGCAGAATAATTCAATCACCATTTTGAGCAGCCGTGGAAGAGGAATCAGTGCAGACCTGTCGCTTATGAGAACACATCTGAACCGGGAAAACGACAGTTCACACATAACTTTCCGCTCTTTTTCCAAAAATGAGAGAAGCGTGAGTGATGTACAGAGCCAGGGGGCGGCGAAACTCCGGCGCAAATTCTGTGAAGATGCGGTAAATGTGATTTGTATTGATGCCTCTCTGACTGGAAAAATAACTCATCCGGAGGGGAAGCGTCTGTTGCTTGCGGCACCGTATGATTACCAGTTTAAAAATTTTCTTATGCTGGAAAAAAAAGAACTTCATATAAATACATTAAAAAAATTTACCCATATTATTCCGGGGTCTCCATTTACAGAAAAGCTGCTGCGATCTGCCTACCGGCTGGAAGGTATAGAAATGATTGGCAATACGGCACTGCCGCTTGCGTGGGATCTGTGCCAGCCCGGGCAGCAGAAAAAACAAACGGATAAAATTGCTTTTTATTATCCTGAGATTGAGAAGAAAAAAGTGCTGACTTTTCTTGTGACGGGTTCCGAAACGGACAACAAATCATTTTTTGGGAAAATGGACATGAAAGAGTTTTTGAAACGACTGGGAGAAGACTGGTTTGTATTCACAAACAGTGAAGTGATGATGGAAAATGCCTACATGTTATCTGCCCGCTATCAGGATTCATTTGCATATATCAATCGTCTTTTACAGCCTCATGAACTACTGTATGTGACGGATGTGCTTGTCACCAATAACGGACGAATGGCAGCATCGTTTGCAGGACGCGAAAAAACTCTGTATTGCCCGTTGTGTGGAAATACCTTTTTTGAGAAATATATGAAACAATATTTTGAAGATATGTGCATATTGGATGTATCAGAACTTTTGGAACAGCTATCAGATGTGGCATCAGATGATCGTATACAGAACGGGTTTGCCAGACAGTTTTATTATCCGGGGGCTGAAAATCCATATACAAAGACCGCCCAAATAATGGAATTGGCATCGGAGAACGATTAGAAGCAGTTGAAATAAGGTTAAATATGTGATATGATGATATGGTGCTGAAAAAGGGCATTGAGTAATGGGAACTCTAAAAGAGGATAAAAATGGAGGAAAATATGATATTTGGAGTGATTTTAGCCGGAGGGATAGGCAGCCGCATGGGAAACGTGGAAAAGCCAAAGCAGTACCTGAATATAGCGGACAAGCCAATTATCATTCATACATTGGAAAAGTTTTTTATTAACAGTAAATTTGAAAAATTGTATGTCCTGTGTCCGGAGCAGTGGGTACATCATACAAAGAATCTGGTTAAAAAATATATTGGAGATACAGACAGAATATCAGTAATTCCGGGTGGAAATACGAGAAATGAGACAATCATGAATGCAATTAACCAGATTGAGAGTGAATACGAGGTCGATGACGAGACCATTATTGTAACGCATGATTCGGTTCGTCCATTTGTCACTCACAGGATTATTGAAGAAAATATTTTCTTCGCACAGAAATATGGTGCATGTGATACTGCGGTTCCGGCAACGGATACGATTGTACAGAGTGAGGACAACCAGATTATCTCGTCGGTTCCTGACAGGAGTAAAATGTATCAAGGACAGACTCCTCAGTCATTTGGACTGAAAAAATTGAAAGAACTTTACTTGTCATTGACAGAGGAGGAAAAACAGACGCTGACAGATGCGGCGAAGATTTTTGTTATGAAGGGTGAAAAGGTGTATTTGGTAGAGGGAGAGGTATCCAATATCAAAATCACATACCCGTATGATCTCAGAGTAGCAGAGACTCTGATACGGGAGAACGTGGAGGAGTAAAAGGATATGCTGAACACGGTATACCGGCTGGTAGCACCAAGGCGTTTTGAGGTGACATACCAGAATATCGGTCTTGACGGAGAGGATGTAATTGTGCGTCCTACTCATTTGTCTATATGCAACGCAGACCAGCGTTATTATCAGGGACTGCGGGATGAAAAGGTGCTTCATGAAAAATTGCCGATGGCATTGATTCATGAGGCTATTGGTGATGTTATATGGGATCCGTCGGGAAAGTATAAGCCGGGGGACTGTGTTGTAATGATTCCGAATACACCGGTAGAAGAGGACGAATACGTGGCGGAGAATTATCTTCGTTCAAGCCGGTTCCGTGCCAGTGGATTTGATGGGTTTATGCAGGAATATGTGAAAATCCGACCGGATCGTCTGGTTCCGCTGCCACAGGAAATGGACAAAACAGTGGCCGCTTTTACTGAGATAGTCAGTGTCAGTGTCCATGCATTGTCACGTTTTGACCGGACTGCACACGGCAGAAGACAGACGGTCGGAATCTGGGGAGACGGTAATCTGGGATATATAACGGCAGTCTTTTTTAAGACGATGTTTCCGCAAACCGAACTTTTGATTTTTGGTATGAACCGTGATAAACTATCGGATTTTACATTTGCTGATGGAACTTATACAGTGGGACATATACCGGACAATCTGAAACTGGATCACGCGTTTGAATGTGTGGGTGGTGCAGGCTCAGGAAAAGCGATTAATCAGATTATTGACTATATCCAGCCGGAGGGAACAATCGCGATACTTGGTGTGTCGGAGTTTCCGGTGCCGATTAATACACGTATGATACTGGAAAAGGGACTGCGTGTAATCGGCAGCAGCCGCAGTGGAAGAGTGGACTTTGAGAAGACGGTGGAGATGTACCGGACAAACCCTGAGGTAGTGAACTACCTGTCAAATATCGTGGGAGCACTGGTACCTGTACACGGTATCCCGGATATGAAAAAGGCATTTGAAATGGATATTCAGAAATCGTTTGGAAAAACGATCATGTTATGGGAAAAATAAAGCAAAGCAGAGTGAGGAAACGAGTATGATATGGATAATTATGCCTGTTTACAATACAGAGGCATATCTCGAAGAGGCGATTGAAAGTGTGATACATCAGGACCTCTCGTTTGAAGACAATATCATATTGCACTTGATAGATGATGCCAGTACGGATTCTTCTCTATCAATTTGTAACCGGTATCGGGAGCAGTATCCGGACAATGTCCGGGTCACTCATTTTGATACGAACCGGGGAGTTTCTTATGCAAGAAATTATGCCGTACAGGAGTGTCTGAAAGAACAAGTAAAAGATCCTGAAATTATCGTTGGTTTTCTGGATTCAGATGACAGGATCAGTGAATCCTTTGTCTCAAAAGTGTGGGATTATATGGATAAATATCCGAAAATCCATATTGCTGCGACCGAGATTCGTTATTTCGGCTCTCTGAATGAATCATACCGGTTAAATACCCGTTTTATGGATCGTGAAATCGTTGACATAAAGAAAGATTTTACGTATCCCCAGTATTATATCGGTGGAGTTTTCTTGCGGGGAAAAGCATTGAAAAGACTAAGTTTTGATGAAGAAATGGATTTCTGGGAAGATGCTATGGCAATCAATAAGGTGATTCTTCATGAAGGCAAATATGGTCTTGTAAAAGATGCCTGGTATTATTACCGGAAAAGAGCAGATGAGTCTTCCCTGGCAGACCGTGCATGGAAGGACAAGAAGCATTACCGGAGAATATTAAGCAATGGATATTTACGATTAATCCAGTACAGTATAAAGCACAAGCTGAGAGTAGTACCGTATATCCAGTTTGTTGTGGCATATCATCTGCGTAAATTTCTGAATCCGGCGAGAAGCAGTGAAATCAGTCAAAAGCTTTCGGCAGATAATCTGGAAGAATTCCGTGCAGAACTGCGGCATATTCTTCGCTATATCAGACCGGAAGTGATCACACGGATTCCCACACCTCTTCCTATGATAGAAGCGATGCTTTCCATAAAAGCAGGTAAACGGGTACGTATTCCGCGCACATATACAGACGATGACTGTCTTTTTTTACATCGGGGCTATGAGATTACCCGAATGTCCGAGCGTCAGGTACGTTTATTCTATATCGTAAAGGAAGATGAACGTTATCGGGGAATGTGGCGTGGCAGGTTTAGCAGTCCTGCCTATGCAATGAAGAAAGATGATTACATTTTTGCAGAACATAACGGAAAGAGAGTCCAGTCAATCCGCTATCCATGCCACAAACGTATTTATATACTGGGAGATTTGATAAGGAATTATAAATATGCCGGTTTTGTAATTGATATACCGAGGGAGTGGGATCGTGCCCGATTCGGAATTCATATGGAGGGACATGATGTGTTGATGAATGAAATCGTCTTTTCTGAGGTGAAACAGGAGATATTTGAGTAGCAGGTTCTGCGCTGAAAGGAAGAAAAAGATGGATAAGGCAAAAATAATATATATGGTCGTTCCCTGTTATAATGAAGAAGCGGTACTGGATGAAACAACGATACAGCTTACGGCGAAGCTGCATCATCTGATAGAACAGGGAAAGATAAGTGAAAAAAGCCGGATTTTGTATGTAAATGATGGCTCAAAGGATCAGACATGGCCGATTATTGCCAGACTTCATGAGGAATATGACATTGTCAGCGGTGTTAATCTGTCCCGGAACAGAGGACACCAGAATGCTGTTCTGGCGGGACTTATGTATGCAAAAGATTATTGTGATGCGGCAATTTCGATGGACGCTGATTTACAGGATGACATTAACGCCATAGATGAGATGGTGGAAAAATTCAATGCGGGTATCGATGTTGTATATGGTGTCAGGAGCAGCCGGAAAAAGGATACTTTTTTCAAAAAATTCACAGCAGAGGGATTTTATAAAATAATGCAGTGGATGGGTGTTGACATTGTATTTAACCATGCGGATTACCGTCTGATGAGCAGACGGGTACTCATGCAACTTGAAAATTATAAAGAGGTAAATCTGTTTTTACGGGGAATTGTCCCACTCATCGGTTATCCATCCGATAGTGTGTATTATGAAAGACAGGAGCGTTTTGCCGGTGAAAGCAAATATCCGCTGAAAAAAATGCTGGCGTTTGCCTTTGACGGTATAACTTCTTTTAGTGTTAAGCCAATTCGCTTTATTTTGACTCTTGGTTTGATAATTTTTCTTGTGAGCCTGGGGATTTTGGCATATTCTGTTATCCGGCATTGCACGGGGGCTACGGTGCTTGGATGGAGCAGCCTGATGGTTTCGGTGTGGGCGCTTGGCGGCCTTCAACTTCTGGCAATCGGCATTATTGGCGAGTATATTGGGAAAATGTATCTGGAGACAAAGGAAAGACCAAGATTTGCAGTGCAGGATATACTGAATGATGCACAAAGGATGTGCGAAGATGGAGGAAAACATGAGTGAATTACCAAAGCGCAGAGAACGGGTAGCCTTGTGGGATAATTTAAAATTTATTCTGATTCTGCTCGTTGTTATTGGTCATTTTGTAGATTGTTATATAGAGGCGCCGACATTTCAAAGTATTTTTGCTTTTATTTATGCCGTACATATGCCTTTATTTATTTTAATAGCGGGATTCTTTCACAGAGATGAAAGAATTGCCAGCAAAGTAACCACATATCTGATATGTGGTTTTTTGCTGAAAATACTTCTTCAGGCAACCAGTCTCATTCTTCATCAGGAAACAAATTTTCTGTTGTTTACTACAAATGATATCAGCTGGTTTATGTTTGCCATGGCCGTGTTTATACTGGTGACGTACCAGATAAGAGAGTTAAATAAAAAATTAATTTTACTTGTTGTATTTCTTATTGCCTGTTTTGCCGGATATGATAATACGGTGAATGATTTTTTGACATGGGGAAGAATTGTTACGTTCTATCCATTTTATCTGCTTGGTAATATATTAAATCCAAATTTCTTTTTGCGTGTAAAAAAACATTACTGGAGTTACCCGCTGGGGATTTCAATACTTGTTCTTTGGGGTGTTGTCTGCTATTATTTTCTGGATAAAATATACGTTTACCGGCTGATGTTTACCGGACATGCACCGTTTTCCGCACTGGCATTTGACGGAGGTGTCCAGACCAGAGTATTCACAATGCTGCTTGCGTGTATTCTTTCTATCGGGTGGATTCTTCTTGTTCCGGCGGGGAAAATACCGCTTATCAGTAAATGGGGTCAGAGGACACTTCAGGTGTATTTTTGGCATTTTCCGGTACTGAAGATTCTGTGCTGGTTTCATCTGACGGATATCTGTCAGAATGAAGTCTGGGGAAAGGCCCTGTATCTGGGTGTGGCAGTTGCAGTGACCTGTATTTTATCAACGCCTGTATTCGGTTTTCCAACAAAACATATTCATGCATATATTAATCGAAGGAAAGACAAAAATCAAAGGAGGAATTAATAAATGGACATTATGCCCTATGAACATAAAGTACAATACTATGAGACTGACAAGATGGGAATTGTACATCACTCCAATTATATCCGCTGGTTTGAAGAGGCGCGTGTTGATTTTCTGGATCAGGTCGGCCTTGGGTATGAAAAGATGGAACAGGACGGTGTGATTTCTCCGGTCGTATCGGTGGAATGCCATTATCATGGGATGACTCGTTTTGGTGAATCCGTGCTCTTGTATGTGCGGGTTGAGAAATTCAATGGAATCCGACTGGTGGCTGCGTATGAAGTAAGAGAAAAAGAGACAGGAGAACTTAGATGTACCGGTAAAAGCACCCATTGCTATCTGAATGAGGCGGGGCATCCGGTGAATCTGAAGAAAACCTGTCCCGATTATTATGATATATATAAAGAGGCAGAGAAGCTTATGTTTCCTGACTCTTTTTGAATACCCATTCTCGCTGAAGCTGGAAACTGATGGCAAAAAGCAGGGTATCAATGATGCATTTTCGAATGGTGCGGTAAGTGATAAATTCCAGCAGATGATCGACTAAAAGCCATGATAACAGCAGCTGTACGATACAAAGAACATAGTATTTGACAACGATAACCGGAGAATGGGAATCGTTTTTGAATACCTGTTTTTTGTTCATAAAGAAATTGTACAGGGAACTGATCAGGCGTGATATGACTGTCCGTAACAGTGTCAGCAGAGAGCCGCCGAATACAAATCCCTCAAAAACGGTAATGCTTTCCGGTATCCACGGACGCAGTAACACGCCAAGAAGG
The DNA here is from genome assembly GCA_034101395.1 of Eubacterium sp. GTDB lineage: Bacteria > Bacillota > Clostridia > Lachnospirales > Lachnospiraceae > Eubacterium_F. The sequence continues at coordinate 41,155 of JAXEJU010000050.1, forward strand.
GAAAACAGTATAATATCAATCAGAAAACTGGAAAGAGAACTCAGCATAAACTTTATAAATACTTTGTATATCCGGATGGAGTCCAAAAACGGATTGAAGTGTGAACTCTCGTTATCTTCCAGGTAAATGGTTTCGATTGGGAATTCTTTAACCGGAATCATATGTTCTTTAGCAGTAATCAGCATATTCATCTCATATTCAAACCGCTCACCCTTTGTGTTGGCAAAATATTTTGCAATGAGCGGTGTCGGAAGCCCCCGCAGTCCGGTTTGGGTGTCGGAGACATGGATTCCGCACAAAAGTCTGATTACCTGTCTTGTCAGGATGTTGCCAAAGCGGCTTCGGAACGGAATTTCCGGATTGTCAAACCGGCGACATCCAAGAATCAGTTTATCCGGGTTTTCATATGTGAGTCTGGCGCAGGTGTCAATGTCTCCGAGGACATGCTGACCATCGCAGTCCACTGTAACAGTGCCTTTTAAGTCGGGACGGGACTCGAGAATAAAATTAAAAGCAGATTTAAGAGCTATCCCCTTGCCGAAATTCACTACATGGCGGATGATTTTGCAGTTATACTGTTCTTTACATATTTTAAAATAACTCCGGTTTTCAATTGTGCTGCCATCATCTACAAGAATGATATTCCGGTATCCGGCATCTGTAAGCTCGCGCACCAAAGATACCATGCGGTTGTCAGGATCCAGTGCAGGAATAATGATGGCGATTTCTTCTTTGTAATTTCCCACGAGTAAACCTCCAATTATTATGTTCAGGTCATAATCTCACATAATCAGTATAATCATTTTTGGCAGTGAGTTCAAGTGTTTTTGGTCTTGAAAGATACTACACTATCCTTTACAATAAAAGAATAATGCGGATGAGGAGGAAAAAGACATGAAGGTATCACTTTGTGTTGTGGCATATAATGAGGAAACGTATCTACCACGGTTGTTTCACGATATAAAAGAGCAGAGCTATCCTCATGAGAAGATAGAAATTGTACTTGTCGACAGTATGTCAGAAGATGGTACGAAAGACTGCATGGAAAAGTTTGTGTCAGAATCAAAAGGGGAATATTACGATATCCTTGTGATATCAAATCCGGGGCGTATTCAGAGTTGCGGATGGAATGAGGCACTGACACATTTTACCACGGATGTTATTATACGGGTAGATGCGCACAGCCATATTCCCCCTGAGTTTGTTGAGAAAAATGTGGAAAATCTGACAGCCGGCGAGATGGTGTCCGGAGGCATGCGCCCGGCAATTGTGGAAGGAGATTCCTCCTGGGAACGAACGCTTCTTCTGGCAGAGGAATCGATGTTTGGAAGCAGTGTCTCTTCCTTTCGGCGCAAAGGAGAACGGGCATATGTAAAGTCTTTTTTTCACGGTGCATATAAAAGAGAAGTTTTTGAAAAAGTGGGAGGATTCCGGGAGGATCTGGGTAGGACGGAGGACAATGAACTGCATTACCGGATTCGACAAAATGGCTATAAACTCTGTATGTCTCCGGACATTATATCATACCAGTATATTCGTCCGACGTTTGGGAAGATGTGCCGGCAGAAGTTCGGAAACGGTTACTGGATTGGGCTGACGTCTGGTGTGTGTCCCGGATGTCTGTCACTGTATCATTTTGTGCCGGGCGCTTTTGTCGGGGGAATCGTCCTTACAACGGCTCTTTGCCTGTTTGGATTCCCATGGCTTTTTGTGGCTATGTGGGGAGCGTACTGGCTGCTTGCCTTTTGTATGGCGTTTCTGGCAGTCAGAGGCGAGAAAAAGACCGTGAGCCAGATACTTTTACCGTTTCTCTTTTTCCTGCTTCATGTGAGTTATGGGGCGGGGACCGTTATTGGTATTTGTAAAATGCCATTCTGGCGAAGAAAACATAAAAGTTGCGAATCCGTAGAACGGGTAAAGGAGCAGATGAAAAATGGGAAAAAAACTGCATAAGTACACAAAAGAACAGCTAAAGGAAATGCAGCGTGTCAATCTGGAAATGGCGACTGTTTTCTTTGCGTTCTGTAAAGAACATAATCTGACCGCTTATTTTTGTGGTGGAGGCTGCATCGGTTCCATCCGGCATAAGGGATTTGTGCCATGGGATGATGATCTGGATTTTTTTATGCCGAGAGAGGATTATGAATATTTTGTGGCTAACTGGAATAAATACGAGCCGGGAAAAGACCTTGCACTCCTGGTGCAGAGTGAAAATATGATCGACCACAATCTATTTGCTACTCTCCGTCACCGGAAAACGACATATATCAAGCCATACCAGAAGAATCTGGATATTGTTCACGGGGTACAGCTTGACATACTGCCACTTGACGGTTATCCGGACTCTGCGTGGAAGCGTAAATGGCAGTGTATATGGGCACTTGTGTACTCGCTGTTTTGTGCCCAGATTGTACCGGAAAAACACGGGGGAATAATGGCTTTAGGAAGCCGGCTTTTATTGTTTGTTTTCCGTGGGAAGAAAATACGCTACCGGATTTGGTCACTGGCAAAGAAAAAGATGACAAAATATAAGATTGCAGACTGTACGGGAATTACAGAACTCTGTTCAGGACCCGGATATATGAAGAACCGGTATGAGAAGGAATGGTTTGATCATTATATCGAGGTCCCTTTTGAGGACCGGATGATGCCAATACCGGTCGGATATGATGCCTACTTGAGAAAAGCATTTGGAGATTATATGCAGCTGCCGCCGGAAAAAGAAAGGGTTGCCCATCACGACTGCGTCTTTCTGGATTTGGAGTCACCTTGTACGAAATACCGTGGTGTATATTATCTGACGCAGAACAGGAAAGATTGAGCTTTGTGTAAGTATGGAGGAAATGGAGACTATGGAACAGAAACCGGAAGTCGATTTAAAAAAACTACAGGCAAAATGTCTGGAAATAACATTGGTATTTAAAGAATTCTGCGAGCGGCATGGATTGCTTTTTTATCTTTGCGGCGGGGGGTGTATCGGAGCAGTCCGTCATGGCGGATTCATTCCATGGGATGATGATATCGATGTCTTTATGCCACGGGATGATTATGAGAAAATGTGCAGACTGTGGAAAGAAGAGATGGATGAGAACCGCTATAAATTAAGCCGTAGTGATGAGAATCATTTTGAGCGCTCCCAGCTCACGGCTATCACCGATGAAAATACGACCTTTATCAAGGAACGGCAGATGGACCTTGATGTGGCACACGGTGTGAGGCTTGAGGTGCTGCCGTTAGATGGATGTCCGTCGGGTCGTTTAAAAAGGAAAATGCAGCTCTTTTGGGGGCTTGTGTACCAGATTTATATCAATCAGGAGGCTCCTACAAGCAAAGGGAAATTTCTGGAGTTTGTCGGAAAAGTAATGTTGGCTATGCGCCCGGGATGGAAAAGGCGATACCGGATGGCAAGGTTTGCCGAGCGGCAGATGTCGAAATATCCGATTTCAGAATGTGACTATATAACAGAACTCTGTGTGCGCTATAACTATATGGTAAATGAATATCCAAAGGAAATTTTTGCTTCTGCAGTGTATCACGATTTCGAAGGGGAGATGCTGCCACTGCCGGTCGGATATGAAACTTATCTGAAGATGGCATTTGGGGATTACACGAAACTGCCTCCGGAAGAAGAACAGGTTCCTTCCCATGACGGCATCTGTGTGGACCTGGAAAACAGTTATACTAAATATCGCGGAATTTATTATCCGAAGGCACGCATGAATGGAGAGTGAAAACATGGGCGATTTGAAAAAAGGGCTGGTGTCCATCATAGTTCCCACTTATTTTTCGGAACAATATCTGGAAAAATGTCTGAACTGTATTGTGAACCAGACATATCCGGATATTGAGGTTATTATCTGCGACGGTGCTTCTACGGACGGGACGGTGGAGATTATCGAACAATTTGAGAAGAAGTATTCATTCGTCCGGTGTGTCCACAAGGAAAATGAAGGAGTTTCGGCATCCAGAAACCGCGGGATGCGGGATGCGGTCGGAGAATATCTGCAGTTTGTAGACAGCGACGATTTTCTATTACCGGATGCCACCGAGACGATGGTACAGGCACTTGAGACATCCGGTGCTGACATGTGTATTGCCGGGTTCCGGATTTTAAAAACGGGGGAAGAGAGATGTCCGAAACCTGGTATATATAAAGGTGCAGAGGAGTTTGCCAAACATCTTCCGGAATATTATTTTTATAAAAATAATTGTCTCAATACACCGTGGAATAAGATGTACCGGAGAGAAAACCTTTCGGCACATTTTCCGGAAGACCTTTCCATGGGAGAGGATTTGATGTTTAATCTGCAGGTTCTCCGGCAGACTGAGGCGATTGTTGTGATTCCGCATCTCGTGTACGAATACAACAATATCAATGACCAGTCGCTCGCTTACCGGTACCGGGAAAATGGTTTTGAGATTGAGACCATGCTTCATGAACAGATGCTCAAATTTGCACAGGATTATGGTGGCAGTACAGAAATTTTGTATGCAAATTATTTATTTGGATTGAAAACGAAGATGACGGCACTCATCCATAAGTCAGGATTACCGGGCAGCGAATGCAGGCGTAAGATCAGGGAATGGACCGAGAATGGGAGTGTTCGGGAACTGGTGGAACAATACCATCCGGCGGGGAAAAAAGACCGGCTGCTTTTGTCTTTTCTAAAACATCATAGAAAACATTTGCTTTACTGGTACTATAAAATAGCCGCTTGAAATGAGGGATAGAACGTGAAAAAAATAGCATTTATAAATTTCGATATGTCAGATACCGGTGGTTCTCAGCAGGTTCTTGCCAATATGGTACATGCGATGGAGGCGGATTATGAAATCCATGTAATCAGTCTGATTAAAGAACGGGAAAAATGGGCGTATTCATTTTCTGAAGGGGTATTTTGCAAGACGGTTCTTCCTTATAAAGCGAGGATACGTGAGACAATTGTGAAAGGTAAAAAAACGCTTGTTTCCTACCTGCGAGAAAATGAGATCGCGCTTGTTTTTTATGTGGGTGCTTATGCCGGGCTGTGCGCCGGACTAATGGCAAAAAAGGTATCCTGCAAAAAGGTATTCTGTGATCATGGCGCCCTGATGAACCAGTGGAATGAACTGCCTGCGAGGCTAATGCGTATTGTTGGTTCCCGCTTTTCTGACCGGACCGTTGTTCTCACAAGGCAGAGCGAGGAGGCGTATTACCGAAAATTCCACTATAAGAAAGGCCGGGTCACTACGATTTATAACTGGGTTGACGAACGGATTTTACAGGATGCCGGAGCGTATGATAAAACCTCTTTGAAACTTCTGACTGCGGGACGGTTTTCCCATGAAAAGGGATACGATTTGCTTGTAGCGACAGCAGAAATGCTACAGAAAAAACTCCCGGACATTGACTGGGAATGGGACATATATGGTCAGGGAGATATGTTTGATCAGATACAGAAACAGCTTGCAGAGAAGAGACTGACCGGACGTGTCCATTTACTTGGTCTGACTGACCGTATGAGTGAGTGTTATAAGGGACATGCGCTGTATGTCCTGACATCGTACAGAGAGGGACTGCCGTTAGTACTGATTGAGGCGAAGGCAAATCATCTTCCTGTCGTGAGCTTTGATATTGTGTCGGGACCTGTCGAAATCATAAGGGATGGAGAAGATGGTATTCTTATTCCCCCTTATGATATAGAAAAAATGTCGAATGCGATTGCCTCTCTGCTGACAGATGATGCGCTTCGTGTCCGTATGTCTGAGAATAGTACCGGCAACAGGGATTTGTTTTTAAAAGAGAAAATACTTGACCAGTGGAATAGACTAATCGAAGATTTACTCATTTTGCCACAAAAAACCGAGTCCGCTGATAAATAACATAGTCTCCAGGTTCAGCGTGAAGAAAATATCATGAAAGCACAGACAGAATATCAATATAGATACCATCCAGGTGGCAAAGATAAAGTACGTATCGTTTATGTCCCGTCGGTCATGGATTCTTTTGCCGGACCGTACAATAAGTAAAATCATAAAGACAGACATGACGAAAAAGCCTGCCGCACCGGTTTCCACCAGGAGAGAAAGATAGCCGTTGTGTGTGACATACTGGGTCTGCGCAAGGTAGCTCTCCGGATGTTCTTTTGTGGCATAAGGGAGAGCACTCCGTGTTGAAAATCCAAACAGCGGTTTTTCGGTATAAAGATTAAGATAGGCCTGCCATATGGTAAAACGGTTATTGGAAATATTTTCTGAATTTATATCGTCACGAACCATCTCCACTGCGACATCCCGATCCGGGCAAATAAAATCTGCAATACCGCGAAGCGGTATGAGTATGGCAAAATAGGTAGCAACCAGTAAAATACAGGTGGCCAGACCGCGCACAAACAGTTTTCCCAACATCTGAATTCCGGATATTTTCTGATTCTGATATTTTTTATAACATCGGAGAAGAACATAGAACATGATACTGCCAACGACAGAGAGATAAACCGTTCGGGAGTTGGACAGGATAATATATATAGCATTTAATCCTATGCTGAACCATATAAATATGCGTGTCAGCAGATGGTTTGTCCGGGACAGTATGTGCCACAGACCCAAAAGCAGGAGAAGGGAAGTAAAGGCTGCAAAATTGGGATCACTGAACAGACCAAACAGGCGTCCGTCCATAATTCCCTGTCTGACGATACCGTGGTCAGCAGCATACTTTGTTGTATAGGAGATATCCATGATAAACTGTACCAGTGAACCGGCACAGGCAACATCCCATAAAACAGAGCAGCAAAGAACTACTTTTTTAAGAATTTTATTCCATTCATCGTCTGAAAGTGTACGTCCCATCAGGTAAAAGAGGACAAGTTCGAACCCAAAGGTCATAAGCCCAAAGAGGTTGTCCATCAGGTTATAGGAATAATTCAGCAAAGTGCTGATACAAAGAAACAGAACGAATATGGCAAGGAGTAAAATATCGAGCGGAATGCTGTAATTTCCAAAGGCTATATTCTTTTTTGGCTGACGAATGTGTTTATCGTCCTTTCCACCTGTAGAAAAAATTAGTTTGCGGGTATCTATGAACCACCACAGGGCGAGCACACAGCCCAAAAGCAGTATGAGACGGTAAAGCACGGCATTGATGTTTCCGTCAATAAAAGCTGCTGTGCAGGTAAAACGTGTCATGAGACTGTATAGTGAAAAAAAGACCAGGTAAAAACAGGTCACTGGCAATCGTAATTTTTTCATATTTATCCTCCATTCGCATATGCCTCAAAACTATACTATACAGTATAACCTTGATTTTTTCAATATGTTTTCGTATAATAAACACTATAATTGGATAGGAGATGAGAGTAATGGGGCGCCAACGAAAAATGAGAATGTATATTGAACGGGGCAGAATGTCGCTGCTGTACCGTTTTCTTCTGATAATCTGGGATGCAGTGTGTGTAAATGCCTGTTCTTTTCTGGCACTTTTTATGCGCTATGATTTGAATGTTGAGCGATTTTTGAAGAGTGGAATAGCAGAAGATTATCCACTGGGCTATGTGGCAACTTTGCAGGAACTTATGATATTTAATACACTGATTACCCTGATTGTGTTTGCGCTTTTCCGCCTTTATAACAGTTTGTGGCGTTTTGCCGGACTGGAGGAAGTGCTGAATATTGTTCTGGCGTGCGGAGTATCCGGGGTTATCCATTTCCTGACCGTATTTGGAACTTATCACCGGATGCCGCGCTCCTATTTTGTAATCTATACGTTGTTGCTCTTTATAACAACACTCGTTGTCCGTTTTTCGTATCGTATTGTGCGTCTGATCTATAAGTCAAACAGTCATGGCAAAGGAATGCGGACCACTCTGATTATCGGTGCGGGGGAAGCTTGTAATATCGTTATCCGTGAACTGAAAATGAGTGACAATCTCGACAGCCATATCTGTGGAATTATTGATGATGATAAATCCAAACATGGAACTTATATACAGGGAATCAAGGTGCTTGGTGGCAGGGAGAGCATAGTGTCGGTGGCAAAAGAGCAGGATGTCAATGAAATCATTGTTGCCATGCCGAGTGCACCAAAGCGGGAAGTCAGCGAAATACTGGAGATTTGTCAGCAGACAGAGAGTGAACTTAAAATTGTGCCAGGTGTCTACCAGTTTGTAAATGGAGAGGCCGCTATCGAGAAAATACGCCCGGTGCAGATAGAGGATCTGCTTGGAAGAGAGCCGGTGAATATCAATTTGGAATCGGTTATCAACTATGTCAAGGGAAAAGTGGTTCTCGTGACCGGAGGTGGCGGATCTATCGGAAGTGAACTGTGCCGACAGATTGCAGCCAATCATCCCAAAATGCTCATCATTTTTGATATATATGAAAATAATGCCTATGATATACAGCAGGAACTTTGTCGCAAATATCCATCCCTTCATTTGGAAGTGCTGATTGGTTCGGTGCGCAATACGAGCCGCATTGATAAAGTGTTTGCGGAATACCGTCCGGATATCGTATATCATGCGGCTGCTCACAAGCATGTGCCACTGATGGAAGATAGTCCGAATGAAGCGATTAAGAACAATGTGTTTGGAACCTATAAGACTGCTCTCGCAGCGGACAAATACGGAACGAAAAAGTTTGTCCTGATTTCTACGGATAAGGCAGTGAATCCAACCAATATTATGGGAGCGTCGAAGCGTATCTGTGAAATGATTGTACAGGAATTAAATAATCACTCGGCAACGGATTTTGTTGCTGTTCGTTTTGGAAATGTACTGGGCAGTAACGGCAGTGTGATTCCACTCTTTAAAAAGCAGATTGAGGCAGGTGGACCGGTTACGGTAACAGATAAAAATATTATACGCTATTTTATGACAATACCGGAAGCAGTATCTCTCGTGATACAGGCTGGCGCATTGGCAAAAGGTGGTGAAATCTTTGTACTGGATATGGGAGATCCGGTCAAAATTGATGATCTTGCGCGCAAACTCATAAAACTCTCCGGCTATGTACCTGACCGGGATATACGGATTGAATATACAGGACTTCGACCGGGTGAAAAGCTGTATGAAGAAATGCTGATGGATGAAGAGGGGTTAAAGGAGACTGAAAATTCGCTGATTCACATCGGAAAGCCATTGGTGTTTGACGGAGAGGCATTTTTAGAGCGGCTGAACAGTCTTTATGACGAAGCGTACGACGAGACAGAGAATATGAAAGAACTTGTGGCTGAACTGGTGCCTACCTATAAAATCAGGGAAGAAGACAAAGAAAGAGACCGGAAAAAAATCGAAAAAAAATATCAACGGATATATGGAGCTGATGTAGAAAAATTTCAGGTTTAGAAATCAGGAACGGGAAACGATTGTGAATTTTTCTTCCAGCCGTACCGGGCGGTAGGCGAGTTTTGCCTGCCGCAGATTTTCTTGTCCAAGATCGTCTTCACGGTTGACAAAAAGGGCATCCGGAAATTCGTGTAAAATAAACTGCTGGTTGATGTAATTATAGAGACCACGGAAATTTACATCCGCTTTTTCTACATGGACGATTGCCATACGGATGTCCGAAGCGTAGGAACCGATTGTATAGGCTTTCAGTTCTCCGTCAATGCGCACACCACCCATTCTGCACCGGATGGAGCGGCAGTTGCCAAAGAGACGGTAAATGCCTTCTTCTTCGTCATCAATGCAGTTATATTTATCGTATATACGGCGTTCATCCAGCCATTTCTGATGAAAATTTTTTATTTCTCCAATATTATCAATCCCCAGTGTCTGATATGCAAAACGCCCTTCGTATTCCCGCAGGAAACCATTGAGCTGGTTTTTCTTTTTATGCATGGCTTTCCCGCTGAGAGTGCGAAGTTTTTCGGCATCATAAATATAGTCAAAGCAGTCTCTGTCCGGCGTAACCGTATAGTTTTCGAGGCTTCCTGCTTCTGTCAGAATTTCAACCATACGGTTGTCAGCCAGAAACAGGCGCATCGGTTCGTGGAAAATTTCAAGAGACAGATGTTCCATGCGTTTAAAAACTTCCGGTAAATCTTCTTCCCGGCATAGTGGGGCAAAGAATCCATGACCGCCTTCATGGGTTTGAATGACCAGATAGAGAGCCAGTTCATCTGTGGCAAATCGGGTGTGATAATAGTTTTCCCACAAAAACTGGTTGAGGAAATGGCCTTCGCTCATGTAAATGGGACGCAGGGTTTCATATGCTGCAAATTCTTTTTGAACAAAAGGGGAAATTGGTTTAAGTTCCATGGTAACCTCTCTTTTTTCTGATTAGGAAAGTTCGATTTTCGCGGTAAGCGCTATTGTCACAGCGCTTTATTTCTGATTTCTTTTCGCACGGTACCGCTCGGTCCCGTCCAGGATTTTTTTACGGATTCTCAGATTTTCCGGAGTGACCTCCAGAAGTTCATCGGTGTCAATGTAATCCAGTGCCTGCTCCAGACTGAGTTCACGTGGCGGGGTGAGGCGGAGGGCTTCATCGGCACCGGAAGAGCGGGTATTTGTCAGGTTCTTCTTTTTGCACACATTTACTTCAATGTCATCGGATTTTGCGTGTTCGCCGACAATCATACCACCATATACTTTTTCGCCGGGACCGACAAAAAGAGTGCCCCGTTCCTGGGCATTGTACAGGCCATAAGTTATTGTTTCGCCCGACTCGTATGCAATCAGGGAACCCTGTTTGCGGTATGGTATCTCACCTTTAAATGGACCATAGCCTTCAAATTCGGTATTGATGACACCATTTCCCTTTGTATCGGTCATGAATTCACCACGGTAGCCGATGAGACCACGGGACGGAATTAAAAATTCGAGGCGTGTTGTACCGGCGTTTAGCGGAGACATTCCCTGCAGCTCACCCTTTCGCTGGCTGAGCCGGTCAATCACGGTTCCGGTGAATTCATCCGGTACATCGACAAAGGCGCGTTCCATCGGTTCCAGTTTTTTGCCGTTTTCATCTTCTTTGTAGAGTACTTCGGCTTTGCTGACAGCAAATTCATAACCTTCACGGCGCATGTTTTCGATGAGCACTGACAGATGAAGTTCACCGCGGCCGGATACTTTGTAGGCTTCTGTTGTATCGGTATCCTCTACACGCAGAGAGACATCCGTGTTTAACATCCGGTAAAGGCGGTCGCGCAGATGTCTGGAAGTGACATATTTTCCTTCCTGACCGGCAAGAGGACTGTCATTTACCATAAAATGCATGGCAATCGTCGGTTCGGAAATTTTCTGGAACGGAATTGCCTTCGGATTTTCCGGACTACAAAGAGTATCTCCAATATGGATGTCAGAAATTCCTGATATGGCAACGATAGATCCGATTGTTGCACTCTCTACTTCTACACGGTTGAGCCCTTCAAACTCGTAAAGCTTGGAAATTTTAACCTTATCACATTTGTCAGGATTGTGGTGGTTAACGATTACGGCCTCCTGATTGACACGGATGGTTCCGTTATCTACTTTGCCGATTCCGATACGACCGACATATTCGTTGTAATCGATGGTGCTGATCAGAACCTGGGTATCCGATTCCGGATCACCTTCCGGAGCCGGGATATAATTGATAATGGCTTCAAACAAAGGTTTCATATCAGTAGCCTCGTCTGCCATATCTGCTTTTGCGATTCCCTCTTTAGCTGAGGCAAAGATAAATGGACAGTCAAGCTGTTCCTCATCGGCATCCAGATCAATAAACAGTTCCAGAATTTCATCCACTACTTCTTCGGGACGTGCCTCGGGACGATCAATTTTATTGACGCAGACAACGACCGGAAGAGAGAGCTCCAGCGCTTTTTTCAGAACAAATTTGGTCTGTGGCATCGCGCCCTCAAAAGCATCCACGACAAGGATAACACCGTTGACCATTTTGAGCACGCGTTCCACTTCCCCGCCAAAATCGGCGTGTCCCGGTGTGTCTATAATATTTATCTTAATATCTTTATATGTGATTGCTGTATTTTTTGATAATATCGTAATGCCTCGTTCCCGTTCAATATCGTCCGAGTCCATGACACGTTCTTTTACTTCCTGGCCCGCACGGAATACACCGCTTTGTTTTAAAAGCTCATCTACGAGTGTTGTTTTACCGTGGTCTACATGGGCTATAATTGCTATGTTGCGGATATCTTCACGTTTCGTTTTCATGATTTTCCTCCATTCTTATAAATGCACAAGTTGGTATTATATCATAAAGAAAGAAAACTGACAAGGTAATGTGGCAAATAATGATTGCTTTTTGATTGTAATTCCGCTATAATTTATATGATAAGGGGTGAATTATGTAAAGGGGCATTTGGCACCTCAATCATTATGTACGAGAAAGGTCTGAAGTTATGAGAAAAATTCTAGAACATAAAAAAAATAGAGAAACAAGGAAAGGAAAGCATCTGCCTTATGTGTTGCTTGTGCTGGCGGTTTTTGCGGCCGGTCTGATCGGAATATTCGGGGACTCGACGCAGGCGGCAGATGAGCCGGCATCGCTGGTTGTTGTGGACCAGTTTGACAGAACACTGTCGCCGGCTACAATAGTAGATATGGAGACAAGCAGTCTGCTTCTCACTCTGAGAAAATCTGATGGAAGTGCGATTCCCGCTGATGCCGGATATAATATCGAATGGTCAATACCGGATACAGCAGGGAAAAGTCGTGCAGAATTAGTCGATACGGGAACGAAGACGACACGTCTCGTTAAGGCAAAATCCATGGGTGCCGCTACCATCTTGATTGTAGTGACAGACAGTGTGACAGGGGATCAGATTTTAACTACAACCTGTAACATTAATGTTTGTTTTGCCATTGATCCGGAAGATGCATTATTATTTAAGTTTGCGAAACAAAAAGATGAAGAAAAGAAAAAATATTCGCTTTTTTTAACACAGAATCAGGCTCCTGTTCCGTTGAAGCTTACCTTTGGTGATTCCGATAAGGCTCAGTGGACGGTCGATAATGAAGAAGTGGCAAAAGTTGGGAAGGATACCGGTATTATCTCTCCGGTTGCTGCCGGAAAAACCCGTGTTCATGCGGTGTATCGTTTGGCGGGTGAGACCGAACAGACTGCAACAATGGATGTCTATGTGCTGCCGAGAGTTTCAGCCCAGAACGAAACAGACAGAACAAATTACCGGGATTCTCTTACCGTGGCATTAAAGGATGGGGAATATCTGTATACAAATACGGATTATACGAACCAGACAGAGCCTGTCCGGAGCAAGATTTTCTGGACGATATCACAGGATGATGGAAGAGGAAACCAGGTAAAAATTGCGGATTCGAAAAATATGAAGTCCGAGCTGATAGAGCTTGTGCCGACAGGAAGTTACAGTAATGAACTTCAGGTAAAAGGTCTGGCGGGTAAGTACCAAATTAATTTTTATGTGTATGATACATACGATGAAACACTGGAGCGTGGTACACTGTCCTATGAGCCGACAGTTGTAAATCTGACTATAAAGAGCGCCATTGAAGATAAGGATGAGACACTGAACATCGGTGACAGCTACAATTTTGCCGAAGCCTATCATATGACACCGGAAGACTTTAAGGAATGTTTTGATATTGAGTTCACAATGCCGAATGGTGGAGATCATAATATCTATAAATCCTACGACCAGTCTACTTTGACATTAAAGGCACTGGCAGAAGGTGTTGTAGTTGCCAAATTAAAAGTAAAGGATCCAAAAGTGGCTTATATCCGGGAACTTTTGGGATTACAGGATGGGGAAAATCTGCCGGAGAACAATACGTTTATTACCTATATCCGTATACTGGACCGAATTCAGATGGATCGCACCAGCATGACAATTTCTGTCGGGCAGACTTATCAGCTGAGTGTACTTTTGAATGGTATCTATGATGGCTCTATTACCTGGGAGTCTTCAGACGATAAAAGCGTTTCTGTTGACAATGGACTGATTAAGGGTTTGAAAATTACCCAGAAGGATGTGATAATCACTGCTACGCTGGATGCCGGAGATGGTGTCTATCGTACGGCAGTCTGCTCAGTAAAGGTAGAAGCCGCTGTGGAGTCTTTCACACTGAGCCCGAATGCGGATCAGTCAATGCTTGTAGGAGATCACCTGGTCGTTAAAGCGGAGATCAGGCAGACTGTTTCGATTGCTCCTCTTGACTGGGTAAGTACAGATACATCTGTATTTACAGTAGAACAGGCAGCAGACGGTAAGAGTGCCACGATTACGGCAGTAGGAGGCGGACGTGCCGACCTGATGGTATATAATACGATAAATAAACAGTACAAGGTATTACATATAACGGTACGTGTGGCAATTGACAGTATTAAATTTGCCAATGAATCCCTGTCACTTGCCCAGCATACAAAAGGGTATAACATACATGACGAGGTGACATACACACCGGCAAATGCCACGGATAATGAATTGACATGGGCAAGTTCCGATACATCCGTCTTTAAAGTAAATAAGGATGGTTACATTACCTTTGTCGGACCGGGTACCGCTCTTGTTTCGGTATATCCGAGCTACAATCCGTATAATGTTATGGCATCCTGCCGGGTAACAGTGCTTGGAACACCTACCAGCATGACACTCAGTAAGTCAGAGGTTACGATGAACACCAAAGAGTCTGTCATGATCGATGTGAGCTTTTCACCGGTGAATACAACTTCGCAGCTGACCTGGAAGCCGAATGACAAGAGCATAGTGAGCGTTTCCTATGACAGTAAGAAGCAGATAGCGACCCTTACCGGGCTTGCTCCGGGTACGACAGATATCAATGTGACCTCTACGGAAGGAATTGTTTCCAATGTAAAGGTGACTGTCCGGCAGCCGGCAACATCAATTTCGATTAAAGAAAAGGATGTGATTCTCCTGTCCGGTGATTCCATCAGTCTGACACCGGTGATGAATCCGACAAATGCCACAGACACTCTTGTGTGGGAAAGTGACGATACATCGGTTGCGACAGTTGACAGTACAGGAACGGTTACCGGTATTAAGCCGGGTACAACATATGTGTTTGTCACTGCCTATAATGGAGGAATGCAGACCTGTTTCTCTCGTGTGGCAATTACGGTGCGGGATGCCGTGAA
Source organism: Eubacterium sp. (assembly GCA_034101395.1). Lineage (GTDB taxonomy): Bacteria > Bacillota > Clostridia > Lachnospirales > Lachnospiraceae > Eubacterium_F. The sequence continues at coordinate 56,209 of JAXEJU010000050.1, forward strand.
GGGAATTTCCCTGCCACAGACAGAGTATGCCATGGATGAGGGGGATACCATCACGATTGCACCGGTTATCAATCCGGATACAGCCTATAATAAGAAAATCACCTGGACATTTTCCAATACTACAGTTGCGACAATGGCACCGGTAAAGGGAAGTGATACGGAAATAGAGGTAACGGCAATTGCCGGTGGTTCTGTTATGCTCACAGCAATGACGGAGGATGGTGGTTACACGGCTTCCTGTATGATTGTTGTAACACCTGCGCCAACTCCGACACCGGAACCTACGCCAACGGTGGAGCCGACTGCAGAACCGACATTGGAGCCGACTCCTACACCGATAGTGATTCCGACTAAGGTAAAGGTAACTCCTGCCACGAAGTTTTTGAAAGTAGGAAAGTCTTTCTATGTAAAAGCTACGGTCACTGGATCAACAAAAAACAAAAAGGTAAAATGGACTTCCAGTAAGAAAAAGGTATGTACGGTAACACAATCCGGTAAGGTAAAGGGAAAGAAAGTGGGTACTGCCTATATAAAAGCGACGGCAAAGGATGGAAGCGGAGCGAGTGCCCGCTGTAAGGTGCGGGTTATACATCCGGTGACAAAAATCAGTCTGAAGCCATCGTCTGCCAAAATACTGGTAGGGGATATATTTAAGGTAAAAGCGACGGTTAAACCGAAAAATGCCACGATAAAGAAAGTGAAGTGGAGCACGAAGGATGCTTCGATTGCTACCGTTGACAGCGCCGGACGGGTAATCGGTGTGGCAGTCGGAATGGTTGAGATTAAGGCAAAGGCACAGGATGGAAGTGGTAAAGCAGCGCGTTGCTATATAACCGTAAAAGAGGCGGTGGAAGCAACCGGAGTAACGGTTGCCAATTCTACGATTACGGTTGCCAAAGGAAAAGCTGTCCAGTCGGGCATTGTGGCAGCTCCGGCAAATACTACAACCAGTATCCGGTATTACTCGGATAATAAAAAGGTAGCCAGCGTAGATAAACGAGGCAAGATTACAACACATAAGGTGGGTCAGGCAACTGTATATGGAGAAACTGCAAATGGCAAGATTGGCTATTGTGATGTACTGGTCGTAGATCTCAACCGCAAGGGTATTGAGATGCGCCAGTACGATACCGAGAAGCTCTGTGTGAATGAGATTAGTGATGGGGTTACCTGGTATTCCAAAAATATCAATGTGGCCAGTGTGGATTCCAGTGGTCTTGTGACAGGACGGAAGAAGGGAACGACTATTGTCTATGCGGTGGTAAATGGTGTGAAACTGGGCTGCCGTGTTAAGGTCAAAAAGATAAAATAAACGGAGGGATTGTTTGTTAGTTAATCTGCATGTAAAAAACTTTGCAATCATTGATGAAATAGATGTGGATTTTGGAAAACATTTAAATATTATGACGGGAGAGACGGGTGCCGGTAAATCCATCCTTGTCGGTTCTATAACCATTGCGCTGGGGGCGAGAGTTTCGCCGGAGATGATTGGCAGCAATGGAGAATATGCGATGGTTGAGGTGGTGTTCCAGATTGAAAATGAACAGACACGGAAGCAAATCCGTGATATGGACATTGAACTGGAAGATGGCCAGCTGGTTATTTCCCGAAAGATTACAGAGAACCGGAGTATTAATAAAATCAACGGTGAGAGTGTTCCGGTCAGTCTAATCAGAAAAGTGGCAGCATTGTGTATTGACATTCACGGGCAGCATGAGCACCAGTCACTATTGGATAAACAAAAACATCTGGAGATTGTGGATGAATATGGCGGGGAACAGATTCGGCAGTTGAAAGAGAAAGTGGCACAAACTTATCGGGAGTACAGCCGTTTAAAAAAAGAGATGGAACAGGATGACCTGTCGGTGGAGGAACGTGCCAGACAGACAGGTTTCCTGGAATATGAAAAAAATGAAATAGAGTCAGCCGCATTAAAACCGGATGAGATGGAAACGATAGAAGAGCAGTATCGCCGTGGTGCGAATGCGGGAACTATAGTAGAATCACTGGCGGATGTGTATCAGGGAAGCAGTGAAACGGCATTGCCTGCGGTCAGTTATGCAATTCGAAAACTGCATGAGGTTCAGAATCTAGATCCGGCAATTGGAAATTTTGCAGAAGAGCTTTTGGAGATTGAAGGACTTCTCGGTGATTTTAACCGGGAGATTTCAGCGTTTATGTCTGATTTTTCTTTTGACGAAAATGAGTTGAGAGAATTGTCGGCAAGACTTGACTGCATCCGAAATTTACAGACGAAATACGGCGATACGTATGAAGATATTATGCAGCATTTGGCTGAAGTGCAGAGAAAACTTGAGAAATACGCAGATTATGAAGCTTTTCAGGAAAAACGGAAAAAGGAGTTTGATAATCTGGAAAAACGTTTGAGAAAACAGAGTGATGAACTGACCGGTTGCCGTCGGGAAATTTCGAAGACGTTGGAAAAACAGATTGCGCAGGCTCTCGAGGAACTGAATTTTGCCCATGTGGACTTTGCCATTCGTCTGGAAGAAAAAGAAACTTTTTCATCGGAAGGACAGGATGATGTGGAATTTATGATTGCGACCAATCCCGGGGAACCGAGACGTAGTCTTGGGAAAATTGCATCCGGTGGTGAATTATCCCGTATCATGCTTGCAATCAAATCAGTATTCGCAGACAGTGACCAGATTGAAACCCTTATTTTTGATGAAATTGACGTGGGAATCAGTGGGAGGACGGCACAAAAGGTTTCCGAAAAAATGTGCCTGCTTGGTAACAGGCATCAAATACTCTGTATTACCCATTTACCACAGATTGCGGCTATGGCAGATGTACATTTCGTGATTGAAAAAAAGGTGGAACACGAAAAATCTACAACAAGAATCCGCCCACTTGACCGGCAGGAGACAGAACGTGAACTCGCCCGTATTCTTGGGGGTGTAGAAATAACAGACGCGGTGCTTGCCAGTGCAAACGAGATGAAAGAAATGGCGGATGCCAGAAAAAATTACATAATTGAGAGATAAGATGGCAATACTGAAAAAGAGCTTTGAAACTAAGGGTTCAAAGCTCTTTTTCAGTATAGAAAAGCAACAGGTTTGTGTATCACTTGCCATAAACCTGTCATGCGCGGAAAAGAGGGAAAATATGATTCGGAAACTTCGTTGTTTGTTTGTATTTTTACTGGCAGTGGATTTGTTTGTGATGGGATATCTGGTATATCTTTCGTGGGAGAAAGAAGTACCGGATCAGTTATTTGCCTTTGTTGGAGAAGAGGAAACAATTTCTCTTCCCTCTTTTTTTGATACCGAAGAGTCGGTAGAGACATTGAAAGTTACAGGAAATGCAGACGGATTCTCCATGTTGTCAGAACAGGAAGGAAAATACGAGGTGGCGGTACGATTGTTTGGAATTGTGCCGGTAAAACAGGTGGATGTACACGTGATTCAGAAGATGAAGGTGGCACCGAGTGGTGAACCGATTGGGATTTATGTGGAGACAAAAGGTCTTCTTGTATTGGACACCGCTGAAATTGAGGGCAGAGATGGTTTGACCTATAGTCCCGGAGCAAACCTGCTGAAAAGCGGAGATTATATTTTGCGTTGGAATGGAAATCGTGTTGCAACGATTCAGGAATTAAATAAACAGATACAGAAAAGCGGGAAAAAGCGAGTGGCAGTTTTAGTGCGGCGTGGGAATGAAGAAATCGAGATTGCAGTTTGTCCAATATTGGCGACTGACCAACAATACAAAATAGGTGTCTGGGTCAGAGAAGATACCCAGGGTATCGGAACGCTGACTTATATAACAGAAGATGGACATTTTGGGACATTGGGACATGGAATCACAGATGTGGACACCGGCACACTTCTCGATTTAAAAGGAGGCGAACTGTACCGCACAAAGATTCTCGACATTATAAAAGGAGAGAGCGGAGAGCCGGGAGAACTGCAGGGATACATCAATATGGTGGCAGCAAATGAGATAGGCAGTATTGAAAAAAACACAAATTTCGGAGTATTTGGGAAAATGGATGAATATGAGAAAGAAAACTATGCTTTGAATTATATGCCTATAGGTATGAAACAGGATATACAAAAAGGAAAGGCGTGGATTTATACAAACCTTGACGGTACAATTCCAAAAAAATATGAAATTGAAATAGAAGAAATTGAAATGGGAAGCAGGGATAATAAAAACATGGTAATTCGTATAACGGATAAAAAACTTCTTTCTATGACGGCAGGCATAGTTCAGGGGATGAGCGGAAGCCCCATCGTACAGAATAACAAAGTGATAGGCGCTGTAACACATGTGCTTGTGGATGAACCGGACAGGGGATATGGGGTTTTTGTCGAAAATATGTTAATGCAGTAAAAGAGAGTCTAAAAGTGTCAAAAAATTAAATAATTATAAAATAAAAGTAAAGAAACAATACAAAAAGCACAAAAAAAAACACTTGATTTTATTTAGAAATTACAATATACTGTCTATATTGACAATTTATAAAAAATTTATATTTATATAATGTAAATTGTTAAAAAAGATAAAATATGTTGTTATTCAGTTGGAGGTGATTTTGTTGCAAAGAAAAAAGAAGAAACTGTATTGCTCAATTTTAGCAATATGTTTCATTAAATCCTGTATTTATTCGGATGTTGTTAATATAAATTATCTGATGCCTCTTTTCAGCGCAGCAAATTTATCCAGTCAGATTGCGACAACAGACAATTGTAATTCAAATGAGGATATCTGTACTATTAGCATGCCGGGAAATGTACATACCAGCATGTTAAGTCGGCAGTTTGTCAGTCGAAATACACAAATACAGAGAAAATCCCGGACATTATTCTATTTACTGAATGAGTTAAAGTCTTTGCGGAATTCTTTGAAATTCTACGATTCTGCAGCTTCAGAAACTTCTATCAATTCTGTTGGTGTTGCAGAAGTCATACACTTTATTCAAGATAAGGACGGCAAAAAGCATATCTGATATTTACCCACTTAAGACAGCAAATTTATTTAAAATCAAGGAGGGAAAATATTGTGGAAAAATTAAAAGTATTGATTGCGGATGATAATCCAAGAATTGCTTCAACACTTGAAGATGTTCTGAGGGAGGATTCTGACATTGAAGTAGTAGGAAAAGCAGAAGATGGTGTAGAAGTATTGGGGATGATACAGGAAACGGAACCGGATTTACTGTTGCTGGACCTGATTATGCCAAAACTTGATGGACTGGGTGTCCTGGAAAAAATACACAGAGATGGCGGTAAAAAGCCGGAAGTTATTGTGATTTCTGCAATTGCACAGGAGAGGGTAACAGAATCTGCGTTTGATCTCGGTGCAGCTTATTATCTATTGAAGCCATTTGATAATGAAACTGTGCTTAGTCATGTACAGCATTTTAAACCAGGTGCCAGAGCAAAATTTATCGTAAATCCGGATGAACACAGACGCAGTGAGAAAATGGCAAAATATAATCTGGAGTCAGACGTTACGAATATTATACATGAAATTGGAGTACCTGCACATATTAAGGGCTATCAGTATCTGAGAGATGCCATCATGATGTCTGTTGATGACAGTGAAATGTTAAATTCCATTACAAAAATTTTATATCCATCGATTGCCAAACAGCATGGAACAACACCGAGCCGTGTGGAACGTGCCATCCGCCACGCCATTGAGGTGGCATGGAGCAGAGGAAAGGTTGATACGATTGACGAATTATTTGGATATACTGTGCATAATGGCAAAGGAAAACCGACAAATTCTGAGTTTGTAGCATTGATTGCTGACAAAATCCGTCTGGAGCAGAAAATGCGTGCATAAATTGACGGACAAAAATCTATCGAGTGGAAGGAATTTATTAAAAAAAACTTTTCTATCTTCTCTAATTGTTGTATAATATTGGTAATTACCTGAAATCATACCGAAAGGGGAGATAGATTTTGAAGAAAGTATTATTTGTTGCTTCTGAATGTGTACCATTTATTAAAACAGGTGGACTTGCAGATGTAGTGGGATCTCTGCCTAAATATTTTAATAAGGATGAATTTGACGTCCGGGTAATGATACCGAAGTATACTTCAATTCCACAGCAGTATAAGGACCAGATGAAATATATTACACATTTTTATCTGGAACTTGCATGGCGCAAGCAGTACGTCGGTGTGTTTGAGCTGGAACTTGACGGTGTGAAATTTTATTTTCTGGATAATGAATTTTATTTCAGTGGTGAAAAACCATATGGAGAAATTTATCAGGATATAGAAAAATTTGCTTTCTTTGATAAGGCGGCATTGTCTACTCTTCCACTCATAGGTTTCCGCCCGGATATCATTCATTGCCATGACTGGCAGACCGGTTTGATTCCGGTATATTTGCAGGATTCTTTCCAGCAGGGAGATTTCTTCCGTGGAATCAAAACAGTAATGACGATTCACAACCTGAAATTCCAGGGTATATGGGATCTGAAGACGGTAATGGATACTGCAGGACTGGATAAATATTATTTCACGTCGGATAAGCTTGAGGCTTATGGGGACGCGAATTACCTGAAAGGCGGGCTTGTTTATGCCGACCAGATTACTACAGTAAGCGAAACTTATGCGCAGGAGATCAAGATGCCATTTTATGGGGAAAAACTGGATGGTCTGATCAATGCCCGGGCAAACTGTCTTACCGGTATCGTGAATGGCCTGGATTATAATGAGTACAATCCGGCCACTGACCCGATGATCGAGGCACACTACGATGCAAGAACATTCCGCAAGGAAAAAATCAAAAATAAACGTGCCCTCCAGAGAGAACTTGGACTTGCACAGGATGACAGAAAATTTATGATCGGAATTGTCTCGCGTCTGACAGATCAGAAAGGATTTGATCTGATTGACTATGTTATAGAGGAAATTTGTACAGACGATACGCAGCTCGTTGTTCTCGGAACCGGAGAGGCTAAATATGAGAATCTTTTCCGGCATTTTGCATGGAAGTATCCGGACAGAGTTTCGGCAAATATTTTCTATTCGAATGAACGCTCGCACAGGATTTATGCATCCTGTGATGCATTTCTCATGCCATCGCTGTTTGAACCATGTGGACTGAGCCAGTTGATGAGCCTGCGTTATGGTACGGTTCCAATCGTCCGCGAGACCGGTGGACTTAAGGATACGGTTGAACCATATAACGAATATGAAAATACAGGAACGGGATTCTCTTTCCGCAATTATAATGCACATGAGATGCTGAATACGATCCGTTATGCAAAGCATGTTTATTATGAGCGGAAGAGAGAGTGGAACAAGATCATCGACCGCGGTATGGCGATGGATTTCTCGTGGAATAATTCCGCCCGTAAATATGAAGATTTGTATAACCGGATGTAAATTTTTAAGAAAATATAATATTTTTGATAGAAACCCTTGAATTTTTTGGGATTATTGGGTAAAATAGGTATCAGAGAGTTTGTGCAAAATTTAACAAACTAAATTTTAACATTTATTTAGGAGGAAATATCATGTCAGTAAAAGTAGCGATTAATGGTTTCGGACGTATCGGACGTCTTGCATTCAGACAGATGTTTGGTGCAGAAGGTTATGAAGTAGTAGCAATCAACGATTTGACAAGCCCTAAGATGCTTGCTCATCTGTTGAAATATGATTCATCCCAGGGTAAATATGCATTGGCTGATACCGTTTCTGCAACAGAGGATTCTATCATCGTTGACGGTAAAGAGATCAAAATCTACGCAGAAGCAGATGCAAGCAAATGTCCTTGGGGAGATTTGAAAGTAGACGTTGTACTTGAGTGTACAGGTTTCTACACATCAAAAGAAAAAGCATCCGCTCATATCAAAGCAGGTGCTCGTAAGGTGGTTATCTCTGCTCCTGCAGGAAATGACCTTCCTACTATCGTATACAATGTAAACCATGATACTTTGAAACCAGAGGATACTGTAATTTCTGCAGCTTCCTGTACAACAAACTGTCTTGCTCCTATGGCTAAGGCTCTGAACGATTTGGCTCCAATCAAATCCGGTATCATGAGTACAATTCACTCTTATACAGGTGACCAGATGACACTGGATGGTCCTCAGAGAAAGGGTGACCTCAGAAGATCCCGTGCAGCTGCTATAAATATCGTTCCTAACAGTA
>JAXEJU010000051.1:0-16444 GCA_034101395.1 Eubacterium sp.
TCATAGCGACACCTCCGATACCCTTATTATATCACATATAGATACATATCGCCACATAAAAAGTAAAAAAATTTGACAAAAAAATACAGGCTTTTCAAGGCCTGCAAAGATTTTTCTGTTATTCAACTGTCAAACTACCGACGATGAGGTGCTTTTGTGGAGAGATGATGAAATCAGTTATCCACAAAAAAAAGACTGAAAGAATAAAATTTGCATTTTGTTCTGAATTCATGTATAATTAAAATGTTGTGTACACTAGAGAGGTAGAACCGAGACTTCTGAAAAGCATATTTTCGATGTTTTCTCAAGTATGTTTTTCAGATGTTTCGGTATCTCTCATGAATAAGAAATAGAAGGAGATTACACAGATGTATAAGACTTTTAGTATGGAACTTGCCGGCAGAACGCTGTCCGTTGATATCGGCCGTGTTGCGGCACAGGCAAATGGCGCTGCTTTTATGCGCTATGGCAATACAGTAGTTCTTTCTACGGCGACTGCTTCCGAAAAACCAAGAGAAGGAATTGATTTTTTTCCTCTCAGTGTTGAGTATCATGAAAAAATGTATTCGGTAGGTCGTATTCCGGGAGGATTTACCAAAAGAGAAGGCAAACCGACAGAAAATTCTATTTTGACCTGTCGTGTCATTGACCGCCCGATGCGCCCATTATTCCCGAAAGATTACCGGAATGATGTGACACTTGAAAATGTTGTGATGGATGTGGATCAGGATTGTTCACCGGAGCTTCTGGCGATGCTTGGTTCTGCGTTGGCAACCTGTATTTCAGATATTCCATTTGATGGACCGACTGCGGCAACACAGGTTGGTCTGGTAGATGGTGAACTTGTTTACAATCCGACAAGTGCCCAGAGAGAGGCATCTGATCTGGCGCTTACAGTTGCTTCCACTCGTGACAAAGTAATCATGATTGAGGCCGGTGCCAATGAAGTGGATGAGGAAACCATGATTAAAGCAATTTATGGTGCTCATGAGCTGAATGGACAGATTATCGAATTTTTTGATAAAATCGTAGCAGAGTGTGGAAAAGAGAAACATGAGTATGAGCATTTTGACACACCGGAAGATTTGTGGGATGATATGGTAAACTTCATCACACCGGAAGCGATGGAAGAAGCCGTATTTACGGATGTAAAACAGGTTCGTGAGGAAAATATCCGCAAGATTAAGGAGCAGCTCGAAGAGCGTTATGCCGATGAACATGAGGACTGGATTCCGCTCCTTGACGAAGCGGTGTATAAATTCCAGAAAAAGACTGTCCGTAAGATGATTCTGAAAGATCACAAGCGTCCGGACGGTCGTGAAATCAAACAGATTCGTCCGCTTCATGCAGAGATTGATGTGCTTCCGACCGTTCATGGTTCCGGACTGTTCTCTCGTGGACAGACACAGGTTTTGAATATTACGACTCTGGCACCTCTTTCTGAAAAACAGAAACTGGATGGACTGGATGATAATAAGACAAGTAAACGATATATTCATCACTACAATTTCCCATCCTGGTCGGTAGGTGAGACAAGACCTTCCCGTGGACCTGGACGCCGTGAAATCGGTCATGGTGCACTGGCAGAGAGAGCTCTTCTTCCGGTAATTCCGGATGAGGAAGAATTCCCATATACAATCCGTACCGTATCGGAAATCCTTGAGTCAAATGGATCTACTTCTCAGGGAAGTATCTGTGCATCGACACTGTCTCTGATGGCAGCCGGTGTGCCGATTAAAGCTCCGGTAGCCGGTATTTCAGTAGGACTTGTTACCGGTGACACCGATGATGATTATCTGATTCTGACGGATATTCAGGGGCTCGAAGATTTCTTCGGTGATATGGACTTTAAGGTTGCCGGTACACACAAGGGTATCACAGCTATCCAGATGGATATTAAAATTCATGGTCTGACAAGAGAGATTGTTGAAAAGGCAATTTATCAGACGAAGGAAGCAAGAACCTATATTCTGGACGAAGTAATGAGCAAAGCGATTGCTGAGCCGAGAAAAGAAGTAAGTGTATATGCACCAAAAATCCAGCAGATTATGATTGACCCGGCTAAGATTGGTGATGTTGTCGGACAGCGCGGAAAGACCATTAATGCACTGATTGAGCGCACTGGTGTTAAAATTGATATTACCGATGACGGTGCTGTTTCTGTCTGCGGAACTGATAAGGCAGCGATGGATGAAGCTATCCGCCTGATTCAGATTATTGCGACCGATTTTGAGAAGGGACAGATTCTTACCGGAACGGTTGTCAGCATAAAAGATTTCGGCGCATTTATTGAATTTGCACCGGGAAAAGAGGGAATGGTTCACATTTCCAATATTGCAAAACGCCGCATTAACCATGTTGAGGACGAGCTCACACTGGGCGATAAGGTTAAGGTTGTCTGCCTCGGCAAAGACAAGATGGGAAGAATCAGTTTCAGTATTAAGGATGTTCCGGAAGAGGAATAAATTATATACAATAGAGAAAATGGATGGAATAGAGCATCACTTCTGGATGTTTTATTCCATCTTTTAATTAAAGAAGTAAGGAGAGCCCAAATGAAAATAGCAATGACCGACATGGATATTATCTGGGAGGATAAAGTGGCAAATAAAGAACAGTGTCTTCTTATGATAGCGGAAGCAGCGGAAAAGAAAGCCGGACTGATTCTGTTTCCGGAAATGACGCTGACAGGGCTTTCTATGACTGTAGAAAAGATTTGCGATAAAGCAGATGAAACAATCCGTTTTTTTTCAGAACAGGCGAGACGATACCATCTGGCAATCGGTTTTGGTTATGTGACAGTAAACGTTGATGGAAAAGGACAGAATCATTTTTGTATTGTTGACGTTGAGGGAAAACAAATCATGGATTATATAAAGATTCATCCGTTTACCTATGGCGGTGAAGCCGCTTGCTATGAAGGGGGAAACCGGATTGTGTCTTTTACTATTGGTGACTTTACCTGTGGTGCCTTTATCTGTTATGATCTGAGGTTCCCGGAGGCATTTCAGAAGCTTCCTGTCGATACAGATGCCATTTTCATAATCGCAAACTGGCCGGAAGTCCGATTGAGCCACTGGTATACATTATTGCAGGCAAGAGCGATTGAAATGCAGTGCTATGTGGTTGGCGTAAACCGGACAGGAGAGGGCGGCGGGCTGATATACAGTAAGAGCTCGGCTGCCTTTGATGCAGACGGCTGCCGGTTGCCGGAAGAGAGCGGTGAGAGAAACCGCTACGTCATTATCGATCAGACAAAAAGAAGAGCATTTGCTGAAAAGTTTCCGGTGAGACCAGACCGCCGGATGGAAGTTTACCTGAATTCCCTTTCAAGTGAATAAATTCCTTTCTTTTACACATACTTTCTTACATTAGAAACATGAGGAAAGGAAGTTTGTAATGAGTGATGAAATAAAAGAATATGGAATGACAGAAGACAATGGGATACAGACCATTTCCATTATTGGGGAAATCGAAGGGCATGACTGTCTTTCACAGAATGCCAAAACGACAAAATATGAACATCTCCTGCCACTTCTTGCAAAGATTGAACAGAATGACAAGGTAAAGGGAGTACTGTTTCTGATGAATACGGTGGGAGGTGATGTATCATGCGGACTTGCCCTCGCAGAAATGATTTCCTCTCTCAGTAAACCGACGGTTTCACTTATTATCGGAGACAGTCATTCCATCGGTGTTCCGCTTGCCGTCTCCACGGATTATTCGTTTATTGTACCATCGGCAACGATGATTATACACCCCGTCCGGATGAACGGAATGGTTCTTGGAACACCACAGACATACAGCCAGTTCCAGCAAATCCAGGATCGGATTATTAACTTTATTGCTAGCCACAGTCAGGCAGAAAAAAACAGACTGGAGGAACTGATGATGAATACCAGTATGCTGTCGAAGGACCTCGGAACGGTGCTCGTCGGCAAAGATGCTGTCGTTCAGGGGCTCATAAAGGAAGTAGGCGGGATTAACCGCGCACTGGCAAAATTATACCAGTTAATTAAAGAAACATCTGTTCGATAAAAGAACTTGCGAAATCTTCTGTCTTATGGTACAATTATCTGAAGTGACTTCATAATTTGAGGCATAAAGATATTTTGTAGGAATGGAGTATTTATTGTATGGCTGCAAAAAAGAAAACCGTAAAGAAAACAGGAGTATCGAAAAGAACTCCCTCGACAAATAGAGGAAAAAGAAAAAAGCAGTCTCCCGCCAAACGTTCAAATCCTTTGGCAAGGGAGATTACTTTTCTTGTTATTATCGTATTTGGTATATTATCCCTGATGAGTGTTTTTCATATGTGTGGTCTGTTTGGCGAGTATCTGAGCCGGCTGCTCTTTGGTCTCATGGGTGCGATGGCGTATGTTTTTCCGGTATATCTGATTGTGGCATCCGGTTTTGCTATTTCCAATCCGGAGAATATGGCGTTGAAAAAGAAAATCTGGTACAGTGTAGGTTTGTTTTGGTGTGTCTGTGGTGTGTTCCAGTGGATTGTAAATCATCCGGTGTCGGATATCTGGGATGTGTATTCGGTCTGCAGTACAAATCAGAGCGGGGGAGGTTTCCTTGGCGGTCTGTTGTCATTTGAACTGGCGCGAGTTCTCGGAAGGGGTGGTGCCCTGATTGTGACGCTGGCACTGTTTGTACTCTTTTTTATGCTAATCAGCAGAAAACTGATTTTTTCCTCCCTATATCAGTTGTATCGGGAACATCCGGACGATAAAAAGAGTTATGTGGAATATGAAGAAGAGGACGAAGAGGTGGCAGTGGTTGCAAGTCCGCCGGTACCTGAGCGGAAACGGCGTATGCGTACATATAAGTTTGACGAGGAACCTTCTGCCGGGGAAATTCCAGTGAAAGAATCTCCCGTAAAGGAAAGAAAATCAAAAACAGACAGAGCGGCTGAAAGAAAAACGATGCCGGAAAGTGAACCGGTTTCCCAGAACCTGTCGGAGATTCAGATATTCCGGGGAGAAGAACCGACTGCTGAGAGCGCGCCGGAATCGGACATTTATAAAGAAGAACTTGAGAGAAAATTTGGCGCGGGCAAAAAAGCAGCATCGACGATGAAGCCGGAGGTAGAAGAGCAACCGAAAAAGCCTGTGGTTTCCGAGGCGGCTGACGAAATCCGGGAAAAGAAACCCGAAAAAGTGAAGATTACCAAAGAAGACGAGGAGGAGATGGAAAAGGTACAGGAGGATCTTGCAAAAGCTGCTGTGACGGAGATTCCATACCGATTCCCTTCCTTAGAACTTTTAAATCGTCCAAAGGCCGGTAAAAAGGGCATGGACAATAACGAACTGAGAGAGACGGCGCTAAAGCTTCAGAATACGTTACAGAGCTTTGGCGTGCGGGTGAAAATGGGGGATATCAGTCTTGGCCCAAGTGTCACCCGGTATGAGCTGATTCCGGAGCAGGGGGTGAAGGTCAGTAAAATTACCAGTCTTTCGGACGATATCAAATTAAGCCTTGCAGCTTCCGACATCCGTATTGAAGCCCCGATTCCGGGGAAAGCAGCAGTGGGAATTGAAGTGCCGAATCCGGAGCGCACGATGATTACCCTGCGTGAGCTTTTAGAGAGCAGGGAGTTTAAAAATGCCAAATCAAAGGTGACATTTGCGGTTGGAAAAGATATCAGCGGAAAGACGATTGTGACAGATATCGCCAAAATGCCTCATTTGCTGATTGCCGGTGCGACCGGTTCCGGAAAGTCGGTGCTAATCAACACACTGATTATGAGCATCATTTACAAGGCAAATCCAAACGAAGTGAAAATGATCATGGTTGACCCTAAGATGGTAGAGCTCACTGCTTATGAGGACATTCCGCATCTGATGATTCCGGTTGTAAAAGATCCGAAAAAGGCTTCTGCCGCATTGGCATGGGCGGTTGCAGAAATGACAACCAGGTATCAGAAATTTGCGGATGCAGGAGTGAGAGATATCGCTTCTTATAATGCGAGAATCGACAAAGTGACGGATAAAAGCGATCCGGAATTTCAGAAAATGCCGCAGATTGTTATTATTGTCGATGAGTTTGCCGACCTGATGATGGTTGCTCCTGGAGAAGTTGAGGACGCGGTGTGCCGTCTGGCACAGCTTGCCAGAGCGGCAGGTATTCATCTGGTACTTGCAACCCAGCGTCCATCCGTCAATGTTATTACGGGACTGATTAAGGCAAATATCCCATCACGTATCGCTCTGTCGGTTTCATCTGCTGTCGATTCCCGTACGATTATAGATTCCGGCGGTGCAGAGAAGCTTTTGGGAAATGGTGATATGCTGTTTGCTCCTCAGAATCTGCCAAAGCCAATTCGTGTGCAGGGTGCCTTTGTGTCCGATGAAGAGCGCGACAGTGTTGTGAATTTCCTGAAAAATAACAGCGGGGGACCATCGTACAATGAAGATGTCACGGCACATATTGATTCAAATCCGGTTGCCGGAGCCAAAAATGGTGCCGGTATGCCGGGAGGGGCACCGGATCAGGACGAGCTGTTTGCAGAAGCCGGTTATTTCATAATTGAAAAAGACAAAGCATCCATAGGTCTTTTGCAGCGTATGTTCCGAATTGGCTTTAACCGCGCGGCACGCATCATGGATCAGTTGTCCGATGCCGGTGTGGTGGGACCGGAGGAAGGAACGAAAGCGAGACAGATTCTGATGTCGAGGGAACAGTTTGAAAATTATCTGGAGGAAAACGGGTGAAAGGATATCTGATCGTAAACGGTTTTCTGAAGACAGAGAAATTTCAGGAACTGACATATTTTTTTCAGAAGGCAGCAAAGGAACTCTCCATTGAACTGACAGTGAAGGATAATTCAGAATTTCCTGTGAATCTTAACGGAGATTTGATAAACTCGGACTTTACTCCGGGTCATCCGGATTTTGTGTTGTTCTGGGACAAGGATGTCCTGCTTGCCAGATGGTTTGAACAAAAGGGAATTCCGGTGTATAACAGTGCCCGTTGTATTGCCCTCTGTGATGACAAACGGAAGATGCATCTTGCCCTGCAGGAACATCAGATTCCCGTTCCGGAAACGATGTTTGCCCCGATGACATATTCGGGTATCAGTTTTACAAACTATCATTTTTTAGAAAAAATCGAGGAGCGGCTGGGATATCCGATGGTTGTGAAAGAGGCATATGGTTCTTTTGGCGCCCAGGTATATCTGGCAGAAAACCGGAAACAGCTGGAAGAGATAGTAGAGAGTTGTCAGACGACGGAACTGTTATTCCAGCGGTTTGTGAGTAACAGTTGCGGAAGGGACATCCGTCTTCAGGTTGTCGGAAACCGGGTGGTTGGAAGTATGTACCGGTATTCGGAAGATGATTTCCGCGCAAATATTACGGCGGGCGGTTCCATGAAGCAATACGAGCCGACAGAAGAAGAAAGCCGGCTGGCATTACGCGCTGCTGCGGCGGTAGAAGCAGATTTTGCCGGAGTTGACCTGCTGTTTGCGGAAAATGGACCTGTTGTCTGCGAGGTGAATTCGAATGCGCACTTTAAAAACCTTTTTGACTGTACAGGTGTAGATACGGCCAGGGAGATTTTAGATTATATTGTAAAGAAGCAGAAAGACATTTTTTACGCATGGCTTGTCTATGACCGCACCGGTGCTGAAAAAAACGCGGATTATATACGGATGCACAAACAGATTGGCAAAAAATTTGGCATTTATTTTGAATTAAAATATGTGGAATCGCTATGCGATTCCTGCTCCGCAAAAGATGGACTTTTCGATACGATAAAAAAGCCGGATTTTGCGATTATACGGACGATTCGGCCGGAATTATCCAAAAGGCTCGAAACCTGTAAAATCCCCGTTTTTAATAACGCATATGTATCGGAAATCTGCAATGATAAGGGAAAGACAATACGCTATATAGAAGATAATACAGACGTACCGGTAATTCCAACGGAATATTTTTCCAATGACCGGCTGACAGCGGAACTTTTAAAAACACATCCGGATTGTGTGATAAAAGCGGCAGATGGTCACGGGGGAACACAGGTATTCCGGACGGAGGAATCTTTTGAGGATATTGTGGCAGGAATCGGGACATCGGATTTTGTCATTCAGCCTTTTATTGATGGTCCGGGAAAAGATGTCCGGGTATATGTGATCGGAAATGACGTGATAGGGGCTGTTGAGCGAACGGCAGCGGATGGATTCCGCTCCAATTTTTCCCTTGGCGGAAGTGTGACGAATTATGAATTGAGACCGGAAGACACCGTCTGTGTGGATAAAATATGCCGGTTATTTTCTTTTGGAATGGTTGGTATCGATTTTATAATAGACAAAGACAATCACTTTATATTCAATGAAATCGAAGATGTCGTCGGCGCAAGAATGCTTTATTCCTGTAATCCGGAGATAAATCTTCTGGAGAGGTATTTTACATTTATTCTGGATAAGTTATTGCAATAACATGGGATAATAAGTATAATAAGCGTAAACAGCACATTTAGCAGAATACAGAACTTGGAGGTACAGGATGAAATCAGATATTGAAATCGCAATGGAGGCAGAACTTGAACCGATTCAGAAGGTGGCGGCAAAGCTCGGCATTGAAGAAGAGGAACTGGATCTGTACGGAAAGTATAAAGCAAAGCTTACAGATGATTTATGGGAACGGGTGAAAGACCGTCCGGATGGAAAACTTGTACTTGTGACAGCGATAAACCCAACACCGGCAGGTGAGGGAAAAACAACCACTACAGTTGGTCTTGGACAGGCGATGGACAAGATTGGGAAAAAAGCAGTAATTGCTCTTCGGGAGCCATCCCTTGGTCCGTGTTTTGGCTTAAAGGGCGGTGCGGCAGGAGGCGGTTATGCGCAGGTTGTTCCTATGGATGAGCTGAATCTTCATTTTACAGGAGATTTTCATGCCATCACTTCTGCAAATAACCTTCTTGCAGCGATGATGGATAATCATATCCAACAGGGGAATGCCCTGAATACCGATACTAAGCAGATTGTCTGGAAGCGCTGCGTGGATATGAATGACCGAGTACTGCGAAATATTACCGTTGGACTTGGCCGTAAAGCAGATGGTGTGACACGGGAGGATCATTTTATCATTACGGTGGCATCTGAAATCATGGCGATTCTTTGTCTGGCAGAGAATATGCAGGATTTAAAAGACCGTCTGAGCCGGATTATCGTTGCCTACACATATGATGGGGAACCGGTTACCGCAGGACAGTTAAATGTGGTAGGAGCGATGGCCGCATTATTGAAAGACGCCATCCGACCAAATCTCATACAGACTCTGGAGCATACGCCGGCGCTTGTTCATGGCGGACCATTTGCCAATATTGCCCATGGATGTAACAGTCTCCGCGCGACGAGAATGGCATTAAAACTTGCGGATTATACTATTACAGAGGCGGGATTTGGTGCAGATCTTGGCGCAGAGAAATTTTTGGATATCAAGTGCCGTATCGGTGGTCTGAAACCGGATGCAGTTGTTCTGGTAGCTACGGTGCGCGCGCTCAAATACAATGGCGGAGTACTAAAAGAAAATCTTTCGGAGGAAAATCTGGAAGCTTTGAAAAAAGGTATTGTCAATCTGGAAAAACACATTGAGAATGTGGCCAAATATGACGTGCCATGCATTGTGACACTCAATCAGTTTGTGACAGATACAGATGCTGAACTTCAATTTGTAAAAGAGTTCTGTGAAGAGAGAGGCTGTGAATTTGCGCTTTCCCAGGTTTGGGAAAAAGGCGGGGACGGCGGTGTGGAACTCGCAGAGAAAGTTGTGGAAACCATCGAGATGAAGGAGAGCAGATTCCATTATCTGTATGAGGATTCTTTGTCATTAAAAGAGAAAATGGAGACGATTGCAAAAGAAATATACGGAGCAGGAGAGGTTATCTTTGATCCTGCTGTTGAGAAACAGATTGTCCGCATAGAGGGGCTCGGTTTTGGAAATCTTCCGGTATGTATGGCAAAGAACCAGTATTCTCTGTCCGATGATAAATCCATACTTGGCCGTCCGGAGAATTTTCCAATTCATATCCGGGAAGTCTATGTGTCGGCGGGAGCCGGATTTGTTGTAGCCATAACCGGAACAATTATGACAATGCCGGGATTGCCGAAAGTACCGGCTGCTGAACGAATTGATGTCGATGCTGACGGTCAGATAACTGGTTTGTTCTGATTTTTGTCACAGAAAGGAACCGGTATGAATAAAAAAGTAGTAATCTTATTGGTTATCTGTCTCAGCTGTATTATGACAGCCTGTGGTTATCGGGATTTAATGGATTCGTATGAGCAGGTTCTGTCAGGAGCGGCAATAGGCGGAAGAGGAAACAGACAAGTGCAGGAAAACAAACCGGAATCAACCGTTACTTCATCTTCCATAATGGGAGCATCTGTAAGCGGTACAGGAATCCATTCAGCCGACAATGTGACATCCGATATGCAGACGGCTCAGTACTGGATTGACCGCGTGAATACACCGGATAAGATTTTACTGAAAGCAGATGAAATTCATAACTATAATGAAAAAATTATAAAGCAGCTTTTGGCGGATAAAGATGCTGAATTTTATAATCTGGATTTGTATGGCGAAAATATCTCCGGACAACAGTTGAGAGACATGATAGGAAAAATTTCATTTTCCGTAAAGCCATATTTCATAGGAAATGAGAAGATGTCAACAGAACAGTGGCAGCATTATTTAGACAACTGTAACTATGAAGAAATCATGGATTTTAATGCCATCGAGTATGGAATTGTCTGCTCGCGGGCAGATATGAGAGCACTTCCGACAGCAGATGCCATTACCGATGAGCAGGGAAATTTGAACTACGATATTCTGCAAAGTACGGTACTGGCTGTAAATGAACCTGTCCTTGTGCTTCACAGAAGTAAAGACAACGAATGGTATTATGTAATTGCAGAAGAATATGCCGGATGGGTGAAACAGGATACAATAGGACTTTTTGAAAACCGTTCGGAGTGGCAAAGGACAAAAGAAATGGAAAAGTTCCTTGTGATAACGGGTGACCGGATACAGACAAAAAAGATTTTAGGAAATTCTTTGTCCGGTGATTTTGAATTTACAATGGGAACCAGGCTTTGTCTTGCAGAGAATAAAGAATGGGAGAATAAAGAAGAAATAACTTCCGCATATGATTGCTACGTCGTCAAGGTTCCTGTACGGGGAGAAGATGGGAAAGTACAGTTTTCCCTGCTCTCGGTACCGCTCAGTCAAGATGTCTCGATTGGCTATATGGAATACACGAGGGCAAATGTGATCCGGCAGGCATTTAAAATGCTTGGCAATCCTTATGGATGGGGGGGAATGAATGGCGAGAGGGACTGTTCTTCGCTTATCCGGGATGTCTATCTCTGCTTTGGATTCCGCCTGCCAAGAAACAGCGGTGATATGGCAAAAATTCCTTCGCAGATGCATGTGGATCTGACAGGACTTTCTGAAAAACAAAAAATAGAGAAGTTAAAGAGCGTTTCGCCTGGTACGATTTTACAGATACCCGGACATGTCATGATATATCTGGGCTGCAGTGATAAAAATTATTTTGTCATCAGTGCCCGCGGCGGAAAAGAACAGCGGGTAATGGTAAACGATTTACATGCCTGTACAGATAATCAGAAGACGTGGTCAGAGCAGCTGACAACAATTATTGGACTGGAATAAAATTCACCCGTCGCCTGTGTCAACGGCGGCGGGTGAATTTCTGTTCGCAGTAGTAACAGCGGTAAATGCGGTTTTCTTTATCGGTCAGTTTGAAACGGTGAGGTAATTCCTGTTCAATGGATGTGATACAGCGGGGATTTTTGCACTTAATCACACCCGTCACCATTTCCGGAAGTGAGAGAGTGCGTTTTTCAACAATCTCATTATCTTTAATTACATTTATCGTTATATTTTCATCGAGAACTCCCAAAATATCCAGATTTACCGTAATCGGTCCCTCTATTTTGATAATATCTTTTTTCCCCATTTTGTTGCTTCTCGCATTTTTGATAATGGCAACTGAACAATCCAGTTTTTCGAGTCCCAGGTAGTTATAGATTTCCATCGCACCACCGGCCTTGATGTGGTCAATTACAACCCCTTCATTTAATCCTCCGATATTCAGCATACGAATTCTCCCTTCTAATTCAATTCCAACAGTGTCATGATAAGCGCCATACGGATATAGACACCATACTGTGCCTGTTTGAAGTAGACAGCCCGTGGGTCTTCATCCACATCCGTTGAAATTTCATTGACACGTGGGAGTGGGTGAAGAACAAGCATGTCCTCTCTGGCAAGTTTCATTTTCTTGCGGTCGAGAATAAAACTGTCTTTCAGTCGGATATAATCTTCTTCGTTGAAGAACCGTTCTCTCTGAACGCGGGTCATATATAGAAGATCAAGTTCCGGCATCACATCTTCCAGCACATTGACTTCCTTATATTCAATATTATTGGCATCAAGGGTATCTTTTCTTATATAATCCGGTATTTTTAATTCTTCCGGAGAAATCATCACGAACTTTACATTCGGATAGCGAACCATGGCACCGATCAGGGAGTGAACTGTCCGCCCGAATTTCAAATCACCGCAGAGACCAATTGTCAGATTATCAAGACGGCCTTTTAGATTTTTAATAGTGAGAAGGTCTGTGAGCGTCTGTGTTGGGTGGTTGTGTCCACCGTCTCCGGCATTGATGACCGGAATAGAAGAATGAAGAGAAGCCACGAGTGGCGCTCCTTCTTTTGGATGACGCATCGCACAGATATCTGCATAGCTGGAAATTACACGGATTGTGTCAGAAACACTTTCTCCTTTTGCCGCAGAACTCGAATCCGCAGAAGAAAATCCAAGAACCTGTCCACCGAGATTCATCATGGCGGATTCAAAACTGAGTCTTGTCCGCGTGCTGGGCTCATAAAAACAGGTTGCCAGTTTTTTGCCTTTACAAATTTCAGCATATCTTGTCGGATCTTCTATGATTGTTTCTGCCAGCGTAATTAAATCGTTGATTTCTTCTACTGACAAATCAAGAGCATTCATTAAATGTCTCATGTTCCCTCCGTTCTGCCATGTAAATGGCAAGTTTTCTTCTGTCTATTCTATCGCATTTTAGTTTTTGTGACAATATGGAATATAGAATTCTTTTATAAATTGAAACAAATTATTGCAAAAAAGTCAAAAGGGTAATATAATTTTGAGTGTTATTACGAAAGATACCAAGATTATGAAGGAGGCTGAGTATGGTAAAATTATACGAGGGCGGAGCTTATCTTTTGAATGGAACAGAACTGGTTCCGGATACTTCAGATGCATTAAATGCGGTTGAGAGCAAAACCGGAGTAAAGACATCAAAAGAGGAAGCAGCAAGAGGAACGATGGCATATGGGATTTTGTCCTCCCACAACACATCAGGAAATATGGACAATTTGAAAATTAAATTTGATAAACTGACATCCCACGATATTACATTTGTGGGTATTCTGCAGACGGCAAGGGCATCCGGACTTGAGAAATTTCCTGTGCCTTATGTGCTGACAAACTGCCATAACAGTCTTTGTGCAGTTGGCGGTACCATTAATGAAGATGACCATGTATTTGGACTTTCGTGTGCAAAAAAATATGGCGGTATTTATGTACCACCTCATCAGGCGGTTATTCACCAGTTTGCGCGTGAGATGCTTGCTGCCGGTGGTGCCATGATTCTCGGTTCAGACAGCCATACACGATATGGTGCACTCGGAACGATGGCAGTCGGAGAGGGTGGACCGGAAATCGTAAAACAGCTTCTGGAGCAGACCTATGATATCCCGATGCCGGGAGTAGTGGCAATTCATCTGACAGGCAAACCTCAGAAGGGGGTAGGACCTCAGGACGTTGCGCTGGCTATTATCGGTGCGGTATTTAAAAATGGATATGTAAATAATAAAGTCATGGAATTTGTTGGTGATGGCATTGATAATCTCAGTGTTGATTTCCGTATCGGTGTTGACGTAATGACAACAGAGACAACCTGTCTGTCCTCAATCTGGAGAACCGATTCTGCAGTAAAAGAATTTTATGAGATACATGACAGAACAGATGATTATAAAGAACTGAAACCGGCGCCGGTTGCTTATTATGATGGCGTTGTAGAGGTGGATTTGTCGGCAGTGAAACCGATGATTGCGATGCCGTTCCACCCGAGCAATGTTTACACGATTGAAGAACTGAACAGCAATCTTGAGGACATTCTTCGCGATGTTGAGAAGAAAGCGCTGGTAAGCCTTGATAACAATAATATTGATTTTAAACTGACAGATAAAATTCACAATGGCAGACTGTATGTTGAGCAGGGTGTTATTGCCGGATGTGCCGGCGGTGGTTATGAGAACCTCTGCGATGCTGCTGATATTCTCCGCGGGAAAACGATTGGTGCAGATGAATTTTCACTGAGTGTTTATCCGGCATCCCAGCCTATTTTTATGGAACTTGTGAAAAATGGACGCATCGCTGATTTGATGGCGACTGGCGCTACCGTTCGCACCGCATTCTGCGGTCCGTGCTTTGGTGCAGGAGATGTGCCGAGCAATAAGGGACTGAGTATCCGTCATTCAACCCGTAACTTCCCGAACCGTGAAGGTTCTAAGGTAACAAATGGACAGATTGCCTCCGTTGCTCTGATGGATGCACGTTCCATTGCAGCAACCGCTGCCAATAAAGGATACCTTACAGCGGCAACAGATATTGATGTGGAATTTACGAAGCCGAAATATTTCTTCGATAAATCCATTTATGATAACCGTGTATTCAATGGTGTCGGAAAAGCTGACCCTTCCGTTGAGATCAAATTTGGTCCCAATATTGTTGACTGGCCGGAAATGCATGCACTGACAGATAATGTACTGTTGAAAGTTGTCTCAATGATTCATGATCCGGTTACAACAACGGATGAGCTGATTCCGTCCGGCGAGACTTCTTCCTACCGTTCCAATCCACTGGGGCTGGCAGAATTCACCCTTTCCCGTAAGGATCCTGCCTATGTAGGAAAGGCAAAAGAGGTTCAGAAAGTGGAAAAAGCCCGTATTGCCGGAACTGATATGTATGCAGAAGATGATAAGCTGAAAGAGATTTACAGCACGATTCAGGGCAAATTTGATGTTGTTCCGGAAGATACGGAAGTCGGAAGTGTGATTTTTGCTGTTAAGCCGGGAGATGGTTCTGCCCGTGAGCAGGCAGCGAGCTGCCAGCGTGTACTTGGCGGTATGGCAAATATTGCAAGAGAGTA
This sequence comes from Eubacterium sp., assembly GCA_034101395.1. Taxonomy (GTDB): domain Bacteria; phylum Bacillota; class Clostridia; order Lachnospirales; family Lachnospiraceae; genus Eubacterium_F. Next base: position 15,274 of record JAXEJU010000051.1, read on the forward strand.
TGCGACTAAGAGATACCGTTCCAACCTCATTAACTGGGGTATGCTTCCATTTGTGTTTGACGGTGAACTGCCATTTGATAAAGATGATTATATATTTGTGAAAGATATCAAAAAAGCAATCGAGACAAAAGAAGATACGATTTATGCATATGTAGTAAATAAGGGAATGAAGGAAATTGAACTTCATCTTGGCAATCTGACAGATGATGAGAGAGAGATTATTCTCAAAGGTTGTCTGATCAACTACAACAAAAAGAACTAACAGAAACGGATAAACAGGTATCCTGTATAAAAATTTTCGTTTTGTCAATACTTCTATAGAAATCAGTGCAACTGACAACTGTGGAAAATGGAGGAAAGATAAATGAAAACTTTTGTAGACCAGGATACCTGTATTTCATGTGGAATGTGCGTATCTGCCTGTAACGAAGTGTATGAATTTAACGAGGACGGAAAAGCGGAGGCAATTGTTGACGTTGTTCCACCGGAATTAGAAGAGGATTCAAGACAGGCAGCACAGAACTGCCCGGTAGGGGCAATACAGACTACAGAGTAAATTGTTTTTTTCAGAGGTGCGCGCTTTTCAGCCGCACCTATTCTTCAATTACATGAATCTCCAGATAATCAAATTCTATCGTTTCAATAAAATTATCCTGATAAAATCTTGTTTTATCGAGGCGCTTAAACTCGCTGATATTTTTGTCGAGCCAGATCGGTTCGGCCAGATCGAAAGAAAGGCAGAACTCGTGCAGGCCATCAAATACTTTTTTTGTCCGGTTGAGTTCAGAATCTGCATTCTCGTATACCATATCCTGAATCAGACGGTTTTCTTTGAAAATTTTTCCCCAAAGTCGAAACATAAATACCTCTTTTCTCCGGCTTAAAAAGGAATCAGGCAGAAGCCGGACAGAACCTGATCATGGGGCAAAGGATTTTGACCCCAACATCATAATATCCAATTATAAAAAAATATTCACAAAATGTAAACATTTTTATTCGTTAATTCATTTGACTTTCTTTCTATTTATCTTATAATCCTGTCTTTGACAGTTGTGAAAAAGTAAAAGTCTCGCAACCAGCGTAAATACGACGTTTGCGAGACTTTCTTGTTTAAAAAATATGTGGTAATATTTATTTCTTTTTCGTCTGATTTAAAATTTTTCTCATATTT
>JAXEJU010000052.1:0-3527 GCA_034101395.1 Eubacterium sp.
TGGCAGGGGCATTCCCCTTACCAGATTGTTGTAGAACATCCGGAGCTTGGGCTTTCCGTCCGTTCCATCTATCAATATATAGAACTCGGACTGCTTACCGGCCGCAACATCGACTTGAAACGGAAAGTTAAATTCAAAGCCCGTAAATGCCATAAATCACAGATTACAGACCGGGAAGTGTTCCATGGCCAGCTGTACAGTGATTTCCAGCAGCTTCCGCCTACACATGTGGTTGAGATGGATACGGTGAAATCCTCCCGTGACTCCAAAAAATGCATCTTGACATTCTATTTCCGGGATGAAAAGCTGCTTCTCGCCTATCTTTTAAACCGGTGTACCAAAGGAGCCGTCCGTGCTGTCTTTGACCGGTTGGAAGCACGGCTGGGCACAATAACCTTCAGTATCTTATTCGAAACGGTACTGACCGACCGGGGCGGGGAGTTTGGAGACCCTAAAGCATTGGAAACCGGCATGGATGATTACCGGCGTACCAGTATTTATTATTGTGATCCCATGCGCAGCGGGCAAAAGGGCGGCATCGAAAATGTTCATACAAAACTGCGGGAAATACTCCCGAAAGGTACCAGTTTCGAACATCTGACACAATGGGACTTAAATTTAATTGTAAATAACATCAACTCTGTTCCCAGACAGAGCCTGCTTGGACTTACCCCATACCAGACCGCAAAGGAAAACTTCGATATGGATGTCCTGTTAGCACTTCAGCTCAAGCCGATTGAACCCGACAAAATCAATCTAACGCCTGAGCTGATCAAGTAACCTATAAATCCAAACAATGAATCTGCTGTCAGGTAGCAAAGTTTTACATCTTCATAAAAAACGAATCCAGCGGGTAGAAATTAGTCCTGCATACGGCGATTCATACCGGCTTGTTTGCCATACCCTTTTTTAGAATTTTTGCTTGGATCTGGTTATATTATAATCTATTCTTCTCTATTATGGTTCAAAAAAATATAAAAAAACAGCATTTTTTAACGTGCAGTAGAATTTACTTCTGCACTGGAATTTACTTTTGCAATTAAGCTCTTCGCAATTCTCATACAAAGCCACCGGAAAAAACGTACGTGAGCCATTCCTTCGACCATAACCATCATTCCTACAATAAAAATAATGGTCTCCCAATTTATCCCTTTAGAAGCTTCTGCTACTGCATTTGAATGATACCAAAATTGGGATGTAAAAATACTTTTTACATTTAAGGTTTCTATCATTGCAGTAAGACTATGCATCCCAATTCCAAATACAAACACCAAAATCATCAACGCGCTCACTAAAGTTACAATATGTCTTTCCCAAATCTCCATAATAATCAGGGCAAACATAACTAGAAAAATAATCACAGCTAACATCTGTGTCATTTCACACACTTCCTTTACACAAGTTATCTCTATCAACTTTCGCACATAATTCTTCTGTTGTCAAGCATTACCATTCTGAATCCAAAGTAATTGTGACACTATTTTGAGACATCGAATTGGTATAGGAAACCTGTTTTGCCACGCCAAATACCATACGTATTCCCAGATGACTTACCGGATCATCGGTATTTACCATGCGATTATATTCTACCGGATCAAATGGTTTTCCTTCATCACGGATTCGTAAAACAAGCTCCGGTTGCTTGAAAAACAAACTTACATCAACCCGATGTTTTTTGGCATTATCATAACCGTGAGAAAGAACATTTTTCGCTATTTCCTCAATGCATAATGCCGTAAAGTAACAACAACGGCTATTGGCTTTATGCTTTTTACAGAAAGCGGATACTTTAGCAGAAAAAGCTACTACATCCGCAATGCTCTCTAACGTTGCACGCAGATAGTAGTCATCCGGCACACCAAAGTCCTTGGGTAAGAGAGAAAAGTTTTCCAACGTAAATGCTCTATTTTTATTATGATGCCACACCATAATATAAATAATAAGAAGTACAAGACATTCTCCACACAAGTATCCAAGCCATACACCAGTTGTTCCTATAAAAAAGCTAAGTATAAAAGAGAAGAAGGCGATGCAGGCAAAGTTCTGGAGAACCGATATAAATTCGGTCAATCTGACATGATCGGTTCCTTGGAAAAAATGCTTCAGCCCCGTATTGATTGAACTTGGTACAAGAGACAGCGCAAATAGTCTAAGCCCCAACGTTGCCAAATCAAATGCACTTGAATCATTACTCATAAATAAAGTGACAAAGAAAGGCGCAACAATCAGAATAACGATAGTAAGTATAATATCAATAATAATGACATAACGTAGCATTAATTTCATCAAATAATATAACGTCTTACGGTCATTTTCATAGTAGTATATCCCCGACAACATTAATATCACAGCGGCAATGCCACTTGAAAAAGCATAGCAGATGTTACTTGCCGTAGAAATTATAGAGTAAGCGGCAACTGCTGTGCTTCCGGAAATTGTCATTAAAATCTGGTTTAAAACAAAAGAAAGAAGTACAAGACTAATCATGTTAATAATTGTCGGAATTCCAGCCTTAACCAGCTCAAGACAATCTTTTATATGTACAAGGGATAACTTGAAACGAAACAAACAATCTTTGCTAAGGAAATAGAAAATTCCTACAATAAATGCAACATAGTAACTCAGACTGGACGCCAACCCCATACCAAACATTCCGCCATGAAAAACGAATACATTTAACGCATCAAATACAATATCCGAGATTGTCATTAGCAAAACGGCAATTACAAGTCGCGTCTGCTTGCCAGCCAGTTGCATAAAAGGAACTAAAATGGTAGATGCCAAAAAAGCAGGTGCACCAATAATAAATCCCAGTAAATAATCACTTGTTAAATCATGTAAAAGCCCGGAATCTCCCGCACCAAGAAACTGACACAAGGGATGTCGAAACAACGATACAAAGGCAAGTGCAAAGAGTGCCACCGCAACACAGATAACAACAGTAACCGAATAATAGGTATTATTTGCCTTTTGATCTCCACTTCCCAGAGATTTACTACACATGACCTGAACCCCGGCAGATACCATACTTCCAATAGCAGCAAACGATAACAGAAGCGGATTGGAAAGTCCATAAGCAGCCATTGAGTCGACACCAAGAAAGCGCCCAATCATAATGCTGTCAATTAATAAGCACAAAATAACCGTCATGGCTGAAACAATCTGAGCAATTGCCATTTGCCGAAATGTCTTTTTTAGCATAGTTATCTCTCCTAATTCTTTTTCGTTACAAGTAATATAACTAATTGTACCAAATTCCCCCCCAGATGGCTATCTTTTTTTCAACTGAATCGCCATACCTAAATTGCAAAAGTAAATTCTACTGTCTTGTTTCCTGATAGAAGTTACCTCTGCACAGGTTGAATTTAATTCTGCATATATATTATGATATCCCTGTCCCTGACAGCAGTGGAAGGAGACATCATGAGTAAATATATCCCTGGTAACCATAAACACCTTACCGCTTCCGACAGGCTTTACATAGAACGTGCCCTGAATGACGGTATCTCATTCAAAGAGATTGCACG
>JAXEJU010000053.1:0-51178 GCA_034101395.1 Eubacterium sp.
GCATTCTCAGTTCACTTTTGGGGAATGTCTCTTTTGCGTGGGCATCCACACAGGACAAATTGACCATTACAGAAATTTACGACTTGGATCTTGTATCTGCTCCGCTCATGTGTCCGGTTGGCTCCGATTCTTTTGACGAGAACATTCAGGCTTACAGTGATTGCCCTCTCTACGCCGTCTGTGAAAATGAAAACGAGAGCACGGAACTGATACCATCTTATGACACCCGCTCGGTTGATGTGCAAAAAGAAGGCATCTATGAAATGACTATGACTTTGCAATAACATCTTTCCACCACACAACGCTGAGTTTTTTGCATCATTTTAAGGATTTTTCCACAATAGAGGGGGCCTATGTAAAATCCAAAACCGTCCTTACCAAATCTCAGTTAAACAGTGCTGACTGGATCTCTATTACGTCATCAGAAAGCTTTAATCCAACACCGGATGCGTCACGTTATCGTCCGCTTTTTGCCATTCTCAGCGGTTTTGAATTCGGTAACACTCCCAGAGTTGGTACTTTTTATGATTTCCTTAATCGTCTTTGGGATTCTGATGAAGACAACATGACTCCTCATATACATCCCATTAAGACCACTGTTAAAAAGCCTTCTACAAACGACATAATCCTTTAGTTATTATACACCTTTTTAAGGCATAGCGACAGTTATGTCTGTTTCTCATGTTTATTTTTTTATTTCAGATAATATTCACTTTTTAATGTTCATTACCGGCTGTGCCGGATATAATCACTCAAGATTCCGAGACATTATAAATAAATAAGTCCTCAATACTTACCTCGAAAAACTGTGCCAGTTTGTGTGCCAGCACAAGCGATGCTTTGTGTCGTCCGTTTTCGAGGGAAATGATGGTCTGGCGTGTCACATCCACGGCATCGGCCAGTTCGCTTTGTGTTACATTTCTCTGTTTGCGGTATTCCTGAATTTTTGTCTGCAACCAATCACTCCTTTCGGTGTAAAGTTCGCTTTACAAAACGAAGTATAGTACGCTTTATATTTTGTGTCAAGTACACTTTACATTTTTTAATTACTTTTCCAGCAAATATACCTTGACAGGCGAAGTATATATTGGTATGATATACATACTTTATCAGAAGGGGAGGATGCCTATGTCACTTGCATCTGATTTGATTCGTGGCAATACGGAGACCATTATTCTCGCAAGGCTGATGGCTCAGGACAGCTACGGTTATCAAATCAACAAAACGATACAGGAAAAAACAAATCAGGAATATGAGCTGAAAGAAGCTACTCTCTATTCTGCGTTCCGAAGGCTGGAGGCAGCCGGGTATATTGTTTCCTATTGGGGAAATGAGGGAAGCGGCGCACGCAGGCGGTATTATTCAATTTCCCCGGAAGGAAGGGAAGTATACCGGGTGCGCAAGGAAGAATGGGAGAAATCCAAAAAGATGATTGATTTATTGATTGAACCTTAATCGGGGAGAGGTGTTTATGGAAGAAAAATTAAAAGATTATATGGAGAACTTATTCCGGGATGTACCGGATACTGAACAGGCAAGAGAGATTAAAGAAGAAATTCTGCAGAATATCACGGACAAATACCATGATCTTCTGGCAGAAGGAAAAACGGAAGAAGCAGCTTACAATATAGCGATAGAAGGAATCGGCGATCTCAGTGAACTTCTGGATTCGCTGAAAGAAAACGGTTCCGGCAGCTCTTCGGCTTCAAAAGAAAACAGTGAAAATAAAATGTATTCTGCTAATCAGGCAGAGTATATGGAATGGAAGAAAAAATCAGCGGTGCGCACAGCGATTGCGGTCATGCTGTATATTCTTTGTGTTGTGCCGCCGATTATTTGTGAATCCATCCAAGTTAATGAAAATCTGGGAGCGGTATTCCTTTTTGTATTTATTGCGGCAGCTACCGGAATCTTGATCTTTAACAATATGACAAAGCCGTCTTTTACTAAAAACGGGGATACGATGGCAGATGAGTTTATGGAATGGAAACACAAAAATGATGTGAACAAACAGACCCGACGTAGTGTCCGTCAGGCGCTGTGGAGTCTGATTGTCGTTTTGTATTTTGTGATCAGTTTCACAACGGGAGCCTGGCATATGACATGGCTTATTTTTCCATTGGGTGCGGCTGTCCAGTCCATATTAAATGCCTGTATGCACAGTGAAAATTCGGCTGGTTTGCGTGCAGTGCAGATTATCTGTTCTGTTTTCGTAAGTATTGCAGTGATTGGTCTGATTGTATTTATTGCATTCCGCATTTTTAAGGGTGACTTTTCTTTCAATATCATGGGAGGAACCCATTATGCCAATGCCGAAAAATATACAGCGGGTGATGTTACGATACAGCCGGATTCCGGCAATGGAAATGCACTTTCCGAAATTCGAGTAAACTGGATTGATGGCTCAGTAGAACTTCAAAGCGTCGAAGGACTTAAAAATATTGAAATTGCGGAAGAAAAATCTTCCGATATGCCGGAAGGCGACAGAGTTCACTCCTATTATCATGATGGAATACTGGAAATCCAGTACCGTGAGAGCGGAAATTATTTTTTTCAGTCCCATACTACGGATAAACATCTGCAGATAAAGATTCCGGCAGAGCTTGCAAAGGAAATAGAGAGCATTGATGGCGATTTTGTCAGCAGCGAGGTGACAATCGGTGAGTTCGACACAGATAAGTTAATCGTTGACACGGTGAGCGGAAATCTGAACTTTACCGGATCTGTTGAGAGAGAGATTGATGTTGATGTGGTCAGTGGAAACTCCACTTACCGTTTAAAAGATGCTCCTTCCAGTATATCGACCGACAGTGTCAGCGGAGATGTGACGCTGATCCTGCCACAGACGGCATCGTTTGAAGCAGAGTTTGATACCGTATCGGGAGAGATGAGCTGTGGACTGTCGGCTGTCTCTGCTAAAAACGATGGAAAGGATTCCAAATATATCCGGTGCGGAGACGGTTCCAATGAGTTTGAATTTGATTCTGTCAGCGGAAATGTAGAGATACAGGCTGCAGGCTGAGCAATTGTTTTGTATGATTAGGGTGTCAAAAGGGTGCTTCGCACCAACCGCGCACAATATGTGGTGTTGCAAGTGAGCTTGCAAACACACATATTACGCGCGGTTTTTTTGTTTTCATAGAAATCAGACTTCTCCTACATTTTACATAAAACTTACCTGACAACGATTACACATTTTACATACCGGGCGTATGATTGCAATTACAACGACAAAACGAATGGAGGAAATAAAAATGAAAACAAAGAAATTAAAAAAAGTATTGTCAATTATTGCATGTGGGGTTTTAACTGTGGGATGTCTGGCAGGTTGTGGCGCAGATTCAGGCAGTACAGATGCAGGAAATGATGGTTCAGCAGATACGGCAAGCGCAGAAATTTCTGTAATATCCCGTGAGGAAGGTTCCGGAACGCGCGGTGCTTTTGTAGAATTGTTTGGCATAGAGGAAGAGCAGAATGGCGAAAAGGTTGATATGACGACGGAGGAAGCCAACATTTCCAAAAGTACAGAGGTTGTCATTACAACAGTTGCTGGTGATGAGAATGCGATTGGTTACTGTTCCCTCGGTTCTCTGAATGATTCGGTAAAGGCATTGAAAATTGGTGGTGTAGAGGCTACCGTGGATAACATTAACAACGGTACCTATGAGATTTCCCGTCCGTTTAACATTGCGACAAACGGTACTCCGAGCGAGGTTACACAGGACTTTATTAACTTTATATTAAGCGCTGACGGACAGAAAGTAATAGAGGATAATGGATATATCAAAGCTTCTGATAATGGTGCATTTAAGAGCAGCGGCGCAGAGGGAAAAATTGCAATTGACGGTTCGTCTTCTGTAAAGCCGGTGATGGAGAAGCTGGTGGAAGCATATCAGGCAATCAATACAAAGGCAGACATTGAAGTGCAGGAAAGTGATTCTACATCCGGAATGACAGCAGCTATTGAAAAGACATGTGATATCGGTATGGCATCCCGCGAACTGAAAGACAGCGAGACAAGCGCAGGACTGACATCAACAGTAATTGCCAAGGACGGAATCGTAGTAATCGTAAATAAAAACAACACCGTTGACGACATGACAAAAGAGCAGGTAAATGACGTATTCCGCGGAACTATCACCGACTGGAGTGCATTGAAATAATGGAGGATTGCCATGAAAGAAAAGGCGATGCGAATCGTGTTTCTTACAGCAGCGTGTGTATCCATACTGGCAGTAGCTTTGATTTGCATCTTTCTGTTTGCCAACGGGATACCCGCAATACAAAAGATTGGATTTTTTGAGTTCCTTGGCGGAACAACATGGAAGCCAGGAAATAACCGTTTCGGAATCCTTCCGATGATTCTCGGAAGTATATATATAACAGCCGGGGCACTGATTGTCGGTGTCCCGATCGGAATTTTGACAGCAGTGTTTATGGCGAAGTTTTGTCCGAAGAAACTGTATCGTCCATTGAAATCCGGGGTTGATCTTCTGGCAGGGATTCCGTCCGTTGTATACGGATTTTTTGGCCTGGTTGTGCTGGTGCCCCTGGTGCGAAATCTGTTTGGCGGCACTGGAAGCAGTATACTTACCGCATCCATTCTCCTCGGAATTATGATTTTACCAACGATTATCGAGACTTCAGAAGCCGCGATTCAGGCAGTGCCGGATAAGTATTATGAAGGTGCACTGGCACTTGGCGCCACTCATGAGAGAAGCGTTTATCTCACAGTGGTGCCGGCCGCCAAATCCGGAATCCTTGCAGGGGTGATTCTTGGAGTCGGCAGGGCAATCGGCGAGACGATGGCAGTCATTATGATTGCAGGAAATCAGGCAAGAATACCAACGAGCATATTAAAGGGCGTCCGGACACTCACCGCCAATATTGTAATTGAGATGGGATATGCGACGGATCTGCACAGAGAAGCATTGATTGCAACCGGTGTTGTACTGTTTGTATTCATTCTGATTATCAATCTTCTGTTTTCGATACTGAAGAGAAGGACGGTGGAGTAAATGGGAATTAATCAGGTAAGGTTCACACAAAAGCTTCATACGCTGAAAAGGCATCCGGGATCACTTATCATATTGGTGCTTACAACACTTGCAGCTGCAATAACAGTTTTTGCACTCGGTTTTCTGGTAATTTATATACTGGTAAAAGGATTGCCGAATCTGACCCCATCTCTTTTTGCATGGGAGTATAATTCAGAAAATGTATCGATGACACCGGCAATTATCAACACATTGATTATGACATTACTGACATTGCTTGTTGCGGTGCCCCTCGGTGTATTTGCCGCCATTTATCTGGTGGAATATGCAAAAAAAGGAAACAAACTGGTAAGTGTTGTGCGCATTACGGCAGAAACTCTGACCGGAATTCCATCGATTGTATATGGATTGTTTGGTATGTTGTTCTTTGTGAGCTACTGCCACTGGGGGAAATCCCTGATTGCCGGATCATTGACTCTGGCGATTATGGTTTTACCGGTCATTATGCGGACGACGGAAGAAGCTCTTTTAGCAGTGCCCGATTCTTACAGAGAGGGCAGCTTTGGACTTGGGGCTGGAAAGCTTCGAACAGTATTCCGCACAGTGCTTCCAAGTGCGGTTCCGGGGATATTATCCGGTGTCATTTTGGCAACCGGCCGAATCGTTGGCGAGACAGCAGCACTTATTTATACAGCCGGTACTGTGGCGGAGATTCCCAAGAATCTGTTGTCGTCAACAGAGACATTATCCGTGCACATGTATAATCTTTCCAATGAGGGACTTCATACGAATGAGTCCTATGGTACTGCAGTGATTATTCTTTTGCTGGTACTTTTTATAAATATGTTATCCAGTATGCTTGCAAAGAAAATTGGCAAAGACAAACACGGAAATTAAGGAAAGAATGGAGAATAGATATGAGCAATACAAATATGTCTGTTGACGGAGAGGCCTCACAGGCAGTTTCCAAAAGTAAATTCCAGGTTGGAAATATGAATCTTCATTATGGAACATTTCACGCGTTAAAAGATATTCAGATGGAGATTCCCGCCAATGAAATAACTGCCTTTATCGGGCCTTCCGGCTGCGGAAAATCAACATTTTTAAAATCACTCAACCGTATGAACGATCTGGTTGAGGGCTGCACCATTACCGGCAGTGTAAAACTGGACGGTGAAGATATATATGGAAATATAGATGTCAACCTATTACGGAAACGGGTGGGGATGGTGTTCCAGAACCCAAATCCATTTCCTATGAGTATATACGATAATATCGCGTATGGACCACGAACACATGGAATCCATTCAAAAGCAAAGCTGGATGAAATCGTGGAACGGTCATTAAAACAGGCGGCTATATGGGATGAACTCAAAGACCGTTTGAAAAAAAGTGCCCTGGGACTTTCGGGTGGACAGCAGCAGAGGCTTTGCATTGCGAGAGCCCTTGCCGTGGAACCGGAGGTGATTCTCATGGATGAACCAACGAGTGCGCTCGATCCGATCTCAACATCAAAAATTGAGGATCTGGTTTTGCAGCTGAAAGAAAAATATACGATTGTCATGGTAACCCATAACATGCAGCAGGCAACACGTGTTTCAGACCGGACTGTATTTTTCCTGCTGGGTGAAGTTATCGAAATGGACTATACGGAAAAGCTGTTTTCGATGCCAAAAGATAATCGGACAGAAGACTATATAACAGGGAGGTTTGGATGATGAGAAATCGCTTTGACAGACAGCTTGCCGAGCTTAACGCCGATCTGATTCAGATGGGAAATATGGTGGAGCAGGCGATTGAAATGGCAGTATCATCTCTTGGCAGCCGGGATGTGGAGAAGGCAAAGAAAACAATTGCCTTTGACGAGGAAATCAACGCGGAAGAACGCGTGATTGAGACACTTTGCTTCAAGCTTCTTTTACAGCAGCAGCCGGTGGCGAGGGATCTCCGCATGATTTCCGCCGCACTCAAAATGATTACGGATATGGAGCGTATCGGAGACCACGCGGCAGATATCTCCGAGGTCTGTATTCATCTGAGTTGTACGGGGTATGAAAAAAATCTGGAGCACATCCAGAGAATGGCAGCCGAGACTACTTATATGGTTGTGAAGAGTATTGAGGCATATGTTGAAAAAGATAAGATAAAGGCGAGGGAAGTCATCCGTCATGACAACATTGTAGATGAATTGTTCCTTGACTGCCGCAGAGACGTCATTGATATAATCCGCGCAAATGTAGAGGATGGCGACGCTGCGACTGACCTTCTGATGATTGCCAAGTATTTTGAGCGAATTGGCGACCATGCTACGAATATAGCAGAGTGGGTTATTTTTTCCATCACAGGTATTCATGTAAAGCAGGAGTAAGCTACAGGATATTCCCCCTCTTCTCCTAAAAAACCGCAAATTAACCTGAGCAAAGGTGATGTTTTGTCCCTAAAGCTCTCGTTGATTTGTGGTTTTTTTCATTGAAGTAAAGCACCAAATAAGGTATGATAGAGAAAAGAAATGCATGAATGCATAGTTGGGGGGATAACGATGAACAAAAAAATCATAAAATGGATAATCGGGCTGTTCTGCATTATAATTTTTGCAGGGTTAAATGCACCTGCGTGTGATGCGGCAAAGGCAGTTACCAAAAGCGTTGGGAAAGGGAAAATCCAGACAAAGAACGGCTCTGTATCCGTAAGTAAAAATACAAAAAAAGTATCTCTAAAAAAGAGTGGAACTTATACAATTACCGGAAAAATCAGCGGTTATTCGTTTGTTGTGGCAAAGAAAAACATCAGTATTAAACTGGTTTTGGGAGGCGCAACGATCTCAAATTCGAAAACATCGTGTATTTACAATAAGTACCCGACGAGTAAACTGACTGTTCAGGGGAAAAAAGGAAAGAAAAATACGATAACCGGTGCAAAAACGTATCCGGTTCCGACAAACCAGAAAGAGGCTGACCCGGATGCCGCCGTGTGCAGCGAGGGAGATATCACATTTGCAGGAACGGGAAGTATTACCGTCAATGATATATCAACAAATGGGGAAGCTATCCATTCAAAGGAAACGCTGACGATTAAATCTGGCAGTGTAAACGCTGTGTCGAAACGGGTTTCTTTTCATGGAGAAAATGTCTATGTAAACGGTGGAGTGCTGAATCTGACATCCGGTGACACCGGAATCAAATCCAAAGAAAGGGTATATATAAAAGGCGGAAATATATCGGTTTCTGCCGGAGACAAGGGGGTGCACGGAAAAACCGGTGTGAATATCAGTGGAGGAACACTGAGTATCAGCGTTCCGAAAACATTTCCTACGATGTTTGAAGATTTCCGGGGTATCGTTGCCGGTTCGACAGGAAAAAATATTGAGGGTTCCATTGTTATCACGGCAGGAAAAATTACGGTCATTTCATTTGGAGACTGTATCCGTGCCAGCAAGGACATAACAATAACCGGCGGAACATTTCGCCTCACAAGTATAGGAGATGACGGTATTCAGGCAAAAAATCTTCTGACGCTGACCGGCAGTGCCAAATTCACCATCCAGGCCGGGGGAAAGAAAGTAAAGGGTGAAAAGAAAAATATTGGAATAGGGATAGTTCTTTAGAAAAGAGGGATTGATTTGAATGATAAAAGATTTGCCGTTCTGATTGATTCGGACAATATTTCGGCGAAATATATAGACTGTATTCTGGATGAGATGACAAAGCATGGTGTGGTGACATACCGCAGAATTTATGGGGATTTTACGAGCAACCAGATGCACAGGTGGCGCAATGAACTGGCAGAGCGCTGCATTACCCCGATTCAGCAGTTTCAGAACACGACCGGAAAAAATGCCACAGACTCTGCGCTGATTATCGATGCGATGGATATTCTGTATGCGGGAAATGTGGAAGGCTTCTGTATTGTTTCATCGGATGGTGATTTTACCCGTCTTGCCAGCCGGCTGCGAGAGTCCGGTATGGAAGTAATCGGAATGGGGGAGAACAAAACACCGAAGTCATTTAAGGCAGCATGTTCACTATTCACCAATATTGAGCTTTTGGTTGACAGCGACAGTGACAGGAATTCTTCCAGACAGGAAAAGAAAAATGTGGTGAAGAAAAAGAAAATTGCAGATGCCATTGTCGAAATCATTACAACAAACGAAAATGATGGACGAGAAACCGGACTCGGTGAAATCGGAAGCGCACTGGTGAAAAAATACTCGGATTTTGATGTGCGTAATTATGGATACAGCTCCCTGTCCCGGTTCATCGAGGAAATAGATAATTTTGAGCTCAGACGAAATAAGACAAGCATTAGTGTCTCGCTCAAAAACGATGCTACGGAGATTGAACAGTTTGCGGTAACAACGGTGAAAAAGGCAGGAGTGACAGGAATCGACATCGGGCTTCTGGCACAGAAAATTCACGACCATTATCCGAATTTCAAGGTAAAAAAGCTGGGTTATTCCACTTTTCAGAAATTTGTGCACAGCATCCGAGAACTTCAGATTGAAAATGTAGGTGGTAATCAGAAGAACGTTTATATGCGAAAATAAAAACAAAATTTGCAGAATTTGTTAGATTTTTGCTCCCATTATGAGCCGATATGTGATAGTATGGTATGGGGTTAAAAGTTCAAAGAACAAAAAATGGAGGATAAAAGTATGGAACAGAAAATTATGCTTGGGAATGAGGCGATAGCTCGTGGTGCGTACGAGGCCGGAGTAAAGGTTTCTGCGGCATATCCGGGTACTCCAAGTACGGAAATCAGTGAAAATATTGTAAAATACAAAGAAATATATGCCGAGTGGTCGCCAAATGAAAAAGTGGCCACAGAGGTAGCGATTGGTGCTTCTATCAGTGGCGTGCGCGCAATGGCGTCAATGAAGCATGTAGGACTGAATGTGGCGAGCGACCCGTTGTACACAGCATCCTATATTGGAGCGAACGGCGGTCTGGTGCTTGTCGTTGCAGATGACCCGGGACTTTACAGTTCCCAGAATGAACAGGATACAAGATGTGTGGCGAGGGCAGCTATTGTGCCGGTTTTGGAACCTTCTGACAGTCAGGAAGCAAAGGATTTTATGAAAGAAGCATTCCGGATCAGCGAAGAATATGATACACCGGTTATTCTGCGCACGACTACCCGTCTTGCCCACTCGCAGGGACCGGTAACACTCGAGGAACGGGTGGAGCGGGAAGAGAAACCGTACGAGCGGAATCCGGCCAAGCATGTCATGATGCCGGGTATGGCAAAAGGACGCCATATACATGTGGAACAGCGCATGATGCGTCTCGAAGAGGACAGTGTGGATTTTGCGATTAATAAAGCAGAATATAAGGATACCTCTATCGGTTTCATTACGAGCGGTATTCCGTATCAGTATGTGAAAGAGGTTTGTCCGGAAGCATCTGTACTGAAGCTTGGTATGGTAAATCCGTTGCCAAAGAAGCTGATTGAGGAATTTGCTTCAAAAGTGGATAAACTGTACATATTTGAGGAGCTGGAGCCTGTTATTGAAGAGCAGGTAAAGGCATGGGGCATTGCCTGTATGGGAAAAGAACTGTTTACCCGTCAGGGAGAGTACAGTGCCAATATGCTCCGGGAGAAAGTGCTCGGACAAAAACCGGAGACGGAAGCGTTTGAGAATCTTCCGGCGCGTCCGCCGATTCTGTGTCCGGGATGTCCGCATAGAAGTACATTCTCGGTACTGAAAAAACTGGGTATTCATGCGGCAGGTGATATCGGATGTTATACACTTGGTGCAGTAGCTCCACTTAATGTTATTGATACAACGATCTGTATGGGAGCCAGTATCTCGAGTCTCCACGGAATGGAAAAGGCGAAGGGAAAGGATTACATCAAAAACTGGGTTGCTGTCATCGGGGATTCCACCTTTATGCACACCGGTGTAAATTCCCTAATCAATATGGTTTACAATCAGGGAACAGGTACGGTTATTATCATGGACAACTCTACTACCGGAATGACTGGACATCAGGATCATGCAGCTACCGGAAAAACACTGCAGGGAGAAGAAGTACCGGCAATCAGTATCTACCATTTATGCAAGGCAATTGGTGTGAAAAATGTAGTAGAAGTGGATGCTTTTGATATCACTGCCATGGAGAAAACGATAAAGGAAGAAGTGGCAAAAGATGAAGTGTCCGTTATTATAGCCTGTGCACCATGTGCTCTTTTGAAAGGAATGAAATTTCCAAATAAATGTGTGCCGGACAGTGACAAGTGTAAAAAGTGCGGTATGTGTCTGAAACCGGGATGCCCGGCGCTTACCAAAAACGAAGATGGAACGATTTCGATTGACGATACAATGTGTAATGGATGTGGACTGTGCAGACAGTTGTGCAAGTTTGATGCAATCAGAACGGAGGAAAAATAAATGGAAACAAAAAATATCATGATTGTCGGAGTGGGTGGACAGGGAACCCTGCTCACGAGCCGTGTGCTGGGTGGAATCATTCAGGCAGGCGGTTATGATGTGAAGCTCAGTGAAGTTCATGGAATGGCACAGCGCGGCGGAAGTGTAGTTACTTTCGTGCGTTATGGAGATAAAGTATATGAACCGATTGTGGAAGAGGGACAGGCGGATGTGCTGATTGCCTTTGAAAAACTGGAGGCGATGCGCTATGCCCACTTTTTGAAAAAAGATGGTGTTATGATTGTGAATGACCAGCGGATGGATCCGATGACTGTTGTCACCGGTGCTGCTGAGTATCCGGAGAATATTTTGGAAACATTGCGGGAACGCTATCATGTAGTTTCGGTGGATGCCATGGCAGAGGCAAAAAAACTGGGAAATTCCAGGGTGTTTAACACCATTATTATCGGTGTGGCTGCCAAAAACATGGACTTCAAAGAAGAAGAATGGCTTTCGGTAATCGAAAAGACAGTGCCGCCGAAAACAGTAGAAATCAATAAAAAGGCGTTTAAGGCAGGTTTTGAAAAATGATAATTGATGTGCATACACATGTGTACCCGGAGAAAATAGCGGAGCGCGCAATTGCAAAACTGGAAGCGGCATCCGGAGTTTCAGCAAAAACAAACGGTTTAAAATCCGGACTGCTGGATTCCATGGGAAAGGCAGGAATTGATTATTCCGTGCTTTTGCCCGTTGCGACATCGGCAAAACAGGTGAATGCGATAAATGAAGAAGCAGTTAAGACAAACCAAACCGCTCAGAAAACAGGACTGTTTTCCTTTGGAGCCATCCATCCGGACACAGAGAATTATGGGGAAGTTCTGGAACACATTAAACAGGGTGGAATAAAAGGAATAAAAATTCATCCGGATTATCAGAATACCTTTTTCAACGATATCCGGTATAAAAGGATTGTTGAGAAAGCGACAGAGCTGGGATTGTATATTCTGGTTCACTGCGGGGTTGATATCGGGCTTCCTGATCCGGTCCACTGTCCGCCGGAGCAGATTCTTGAAGTTCTATCGGAAACCGGTACAGACAAGCTGATTCTGGCACATATGGGTGCATGGCGTCTGTGGGATCAGGTAGAAGATGTTCTGATTGGACAGGATGTGTATATGGATACAGCATTTTCTCTGGATTGTATTCCGGGGGTAGAGGGAATGCTGTCAAAAGAGCGGTTTGTCAAAATGGTAAGAAGCCATGGAGCAGACCGGATTGTGTTTGGAACAGACAGTCCATGGGCCGGACAGAGGGAATGTGTGGAATGGGTTCAGGACACGGCTCTTACGGAAGATGAAAAGAAAATGATTTTCTTTGACAATATGAGGAAAATCCTTGGATTTTAGTCATGTGCAGCAGGCGTGCGTGAATGGAGGGTAAGAATGAGCAAAAGAAAAAAAGTGATAGCCGGTGCGGTAATACTTGCAATTGTACTTGTCATTGTGCTTGCGGCAATCGCCATTTACCGGTTTCTGGCACCGAGTAATACAAAAGCAGAACCGGATTTTGGGATAAAGCAGAATGAGATTGCTTTGATTGTTGACGGAAAGCTTCTGGAAGAGAAGGGAATTGTGATTGAAGGAAAGAAATACGTCCCGGCAGAAACTGCTTCCCGGTACATGGATCAGCGAATTTATGTGGACGCAGCAGAAAAAATCCTGTCCTATGCCACACCGGATGGTATGATTCAGGCAGACGTTAATGAGACCACATATACAATTTCCAAAGAGATAAAGGAAGCTGAGGAACCGGTTTTGCGGCTGGAGAATGAGAAACTTTATGTCTCTCTATCCTTTGTGGTGGAACACGCATCCGGTGATATTCAGGAATATAAAGAACCGTCACGTGTGGTTATACACAATGACCGCACTAAGACATATACGTTTGCTGCAGTGAATGGGGCTACCCGTCTGCGGAAAGGTCCGGGAAAAAAATATGCCTGGATAACCGAGGTGAGCGAGGGGACAGAAGTTGTCGTAGAGTCGGAAATTAAGCAAGAAAATGAATATATGGCAGTTACTACAAAAGATGGTATTACCGGATATATTCCGGTAGATGATGTAAATTCCGAAAAAGAGAAAGCATGGGAATTCCAAAAGACACCGGAGATATTTACACAGAAATCATTTGGCAAAACCGTTTGTCTGGGCTGGCATCAGGTAACAAATGAAACAGGCAGTTCCATGCTTTATTCCGGGATTGATCAGGCCGGGCCGATGAATGTAATCTCGCCTACGTTATTTGCCCTGAGTGATAACAAAGGAAATTTCACTTCTTTAGCTAATACAGGATATGTCAGCCAGGCGCATGCAAGAGGACTGCAGGTCTGGGGACTGATTAATGATTTTAATGACGGGATTAATCTCGACACTGTCCTTGGAACGACGAGTATTCGTAAAAAGCTTGTGAATGGTCTGGTGGGGGCAGCAATACAGTATGATCTGGATGGAATTAACATCGATTTTGAAAATGTGAAAGCTTCCTCGGCGGCTGCGTACCTCGAATTTCTGAGGGAACTTGTGTTAAAATGCCATGCAAATGATATTATTGTGTCGGTGGACGCCTACACGCCTGCCGAGTACAATTCCTACTATGATTTGGCAGAGCAGGGGCGTGTTGTGGATTATGTCGTATTGATGGCATATGATGAGCACTATGCGGGAAGTGAAGAAAGTGGTTCCGTATCCTCGATAGGATTTGTAGAATCCGGGGTAAAAGGTGTGCTTGCAAAGGTACCGGCGGAACGGGTTATTGTCGGACTGCCGTTTTACACAAGGCTCTGGTGTGAAACAAAAACCAAAAACGGTGTAAAAGTGACATCGACCGCTTACGGAATGAGCGGTGCGGAAAGCGTTGTTCGTGCCAATGATGCCACGCCAAAGTGGGATAAGAGTACCGGACAGTATTATGCGAGCTTCCGGGGGGAGAGCGGAACCTATAAAATATGGCTGGAAGAGGAAACTTCCATTAAGAAAAAACTGGAAGTTGTAATGGCCGGTAAAGTGGCGGGTGTTGCGTTCTGGAAACTTGGATTTGAGCGTGCAGCCACCTGGCTGACGATAGAAGATGCCCTGAAATAAATAAAAAATCCAGCTATATTTCCGTTTCACGAAGCATATATTGAATCAAATATTTCACAGGGGAAGTAACAATTGGAAATAAAACTGGGTAAAAGAAAAAAACAGATAGCAGCCATCGTCGCTTTATGTGCCGTGGCTGCTCTTTTTCTGGTATTCCGGACGGGCTGTGGGGAGGCGCTTTTGTCCACACTGAACCGTACAGCGGCAGGAACAAAAGCCACCGTTGTTCTGGATCCCGGGCATGGTGGATTTGACCCGGGGAAAGTGGGGGTGGCGGGAACGAAAGAAAAGGATATCAATCTTGCCATTGCCATTAAGGCAAAGAAATTACTTGAAGACAGTGGGTATACGGTAGTTATGACAAGGGAAAAAGATGAGGCGCTATGCAGTGGGCAGGAGAGGAATAAAAAAATGACGGACTTGCAGGGACGGGTAAGCATTATCGAGGAAACGGATCCTGCTGTCGCCATCAGTATTCATCAAAACAGCTATTCCGCCGGGACAAAAGGCGCACAGGTATTTTATTATTCAGCAGACAACAGCGGGGAAGAGACGGAAGCAAAACGTCTGGCGGGAATATTGCAGAACACGATCCGCGAGGTGATTGGCGATGAAAACAAGCGGGTGGAAAAAGGAAACAGCAGTTATTATATGTTGAAAAATGTGACCTGCCCGTTTGCTATTGTGGAGTGTGGATTTTTGTCCAATCCGCAGGAGGAAGCTCTGTTGTGTGATGAAAAATACCAGCAGAAAATGGCAGAAGGTATTTGCGAGGGGATTGAAAATTTCTTGTACAAATAGCGAGATTATGGTATGATAAGTATATGTGGTCTACTTAAAGTTTGGAGACGGATTTCCGTCGCAAATGGAGTGAAAATATGAAGACAGAGCATATAAGCTGGAGCAGGGAAAAGGGATATAAAGAAGACGAGCTGAAAAAAGCGGCAGAGTTACTGCGTGACGGAGGTCTTGTTGCTTTCCCGACAGAGACAGTATACGGTCTCGGCGGAAATGGTCTGAAAAAAGAGGCGGCAAAGAAGATATATGCAGCGAAAGGGCGTCCCAGTGACAATCCGCTCATTCTCCATATCAGCTGCCGGGAGGAATTGGAACCTCTTGTGAAGGGTGTTCCGGCAGTGGCTGAGAAGCTGATGAAAGAATTCTGGCCCGGACCGATGACACTGATTTTTAAAAAGGCGGACATTGTTCCCTATGAGACGACGGGAGGCCTTGATACTGTGGCGGTCCGGATGCCTTCCCACGAGGGGGCAAGGCAGTTAATTGCGGCGGCAAAAGTTCCTGTTGCTGCACCGAGTGCAAATACATCCGGACGTCCAAGTCCGACAAAGGCAGAACACGTGCGTGAGGATCTGGATGACAGGATTGATATGATTATTGACGGTGGCTCAGTCGGAATCGGACTGGAGTCAACGATTATAGATGTGACAGAAGAAATACCGGTGATTTTAAGACCCGGACATATAACAAAAGACAAAGTAGCAGAAGTGGTTGGGGAAGTGAGGATGGATCCGGGACTTTCCGGTACAGATTCCAGTATCCGTCCGAAGGCGCCCGGCATGAAGTACCGTCACTATGCACCGAATGCTTCGATGACAATATTTGAGGGAACGCAGGAGGAGATGACGGAGGCTATCCGGACGGCAGCAATGCAGTACGAGGCAGAAAAAGTCGGAATTCTTGCGGCTGAAGAGACAGCGTCCTGCTATCCGCACGGAACGGTTATCACTGCCGGTTCCCGTGGAAAGCATACGATTGGGCAGGGCCTGTATCATGCACTGCGTGCATTTGACCATCTGGGAGTGGAGGCGATTCTTTCGGAAAGTTTTTCAGGAGAGGAAGAGAGTGAAGCGGTAATGAACCGTCTTAGAAAGGCGGCAGGACAGAATATTGTGTATCTTTCCCGGAAATGATTGGAGGTACCATGACAGATTGCAATAAGATAATATTTGTATGTAACGAAAATGTTTCTCTCAGTCCTATGGCAGAATGGGTGATGAAAAGCATTTTGATGGACAAGTCCAAGGAGATAATGTCGAGAGGTCTGGTTGTTCTCTTTCCGGACCCGCGGAATATGAAAGTCACCGATGTGCTAGCAAGGCATGGGATTCCCTGTGAGGAACAGGTTTCCCGGGAATTTACACCGGACGAGGTCGATGAGCACACGCTTGTGATTACAATGAATTTTCCAGAGAAAGTGAAAGTAGTAGAAGATTTTTCACTGGAAGATGGTGTTGTATATACATTGAAAGAATTTGTGGATGAAGAAGGGGATGTGACAGATCCATACGGAGGGGATGAAGAGGCATATGATGCGTTTTTTCTTGAAATCCGGGATTTGTTATATAAAATGAAACACAGACTGGAATGGAGGTAGTGAACGATTATGATAGCATTGGGAAGTGACCAGGCAGGTTACGAATTAAAACAGGTAATTATGAAGCATCTGGATGAGCGGGGGCTTGCCTATAAAGATTATGGAAGTTATAATGCAGACCCGGTTGACTACCCGGTTTATGGAAAAAAAGTAGCCCATGCGATTGTGGATGGAGAATGTGACAAAGGGATTTTGATTTGCGGAACCGGTATCGGTATTTCGATAGCTGCCAACAAAGTAAAGGGAATCCGTGCAGCTGTATGCAGTGACTGCTTCAGCGCAGAGGCGACAAGACTTCACAACGATGCCAATATTCTGGCATTTGGCGCAAGAGTTATCGGACCGGGGCTGGCAGAGAAGATTGTAGATACCTTTCTGGATACGGAATTCTCCGGCGTAGAGAGACACGCCCGCCGGGTGGATATGATTGAGGAGGATTAAATGTTAGGATTTATCGGTTGTGGCAATATGGCACAGGCCATGTTAAAAGGAATTCTTGCGAAAGGATTATATGACGGTTCACAGGTGATTGTATCACGTCGTAATAGTCTGGCATTGGAACAGATTCGCACAGAACTGTCCGTGGAGACGACAACGGACAACAGGGAAGTGGCAGAAAAAGCAGATATTCTGTTTCTTGCGGTCAAGCCATTTCAGTTTGAACAGGTAATAACCGAAATCCGCGATGTGGTAAAAAAGGATGTCCTGATTATTTCAATTGCAGCAGGACAGACAATGGCGAATATTGAGAGACTGTTTGGGAAAGATATAAAGCTGGTGCGTACCATGCCAAACACACCGGCACTGGTTCTTGCCGGTGCTACGGGAATGTGTTTTAATTCCCGCGTGAGCGATGAGGAAAAAGGCCAGGCGGTGGAACTGTTTGAAAGTTTTGGTGTAGTCGCTGTCGTGCCGGAGTCAATGATTGATGTCGTGATCGGCGTCAGCGGGAGTTCGCCGGCCTATGTGTTTATGTTTATCGAAGCAATGGCAGATGCTGCGGTAGCAGACGGTATGCCGCGTGCACAGGCGTATGAACTGGCAGCACAGACCGTTATGGGAAGTGCAAAAATGGTGTTAGAGACCGGGAAACATCCGGGAGAGTTAAAAGATATGGTTTGTTCACCGGGAGGAACTACGATTGAAGCGGTTCGCGTACTCGAGGAGAAGGGAATGCGCAGTGCGGTGATAGAAGGACAGATGGCGTGCGTAAAGAAAGCACGGGAATTATAGAACAACTCTAAAAAGGGAATATATAGTATATGAGAAAGCGCGACGAAAACAAAAACCGCAGAGAAATCATCAATGCTTTATCCATGGTATTACAGATCGGACTTGCCATGATGGTATGTCTGGGAATCAGTCTGGGAATCGGCTATTATATTGATAAACTGTTTCAGATCCGGTGGGGAATCATAGTTATGATGATAATCGGAATACTCGCATCCCTGCGCAGTATGCTTGTGCTTACGGGTGTATATAAACCGGGGAAAAAAGAAAGCGCTTCTGAGAAAGGAAAGGCAAATGAAGACAGCGAAGATTAGCTTGCTGGAAGTGATTATCGGAATCTGGCTGCTTGCCATTTTGGTGATTTTTGCAGGCGTGTTCTTTGTTTCGAATCCTCTTTCGTATGTACTGGGAGAGGTTGTCGGGAGTGCGACTGCCAGCCTGATGATGCTGCATTTGTACCGGAGCCTTGATATTGAACTTGATTTACCTGAAAAAAAAGCGGTAAATCATGCAAAGTTTACGTCAGTTGTGAGGAGTCTGATTGAGATTGCGGTATTGGCAGGAAGTTTTTTTATCGCTGAGTGGGTCATGCCCTATACCGTATTAGCAGGCCTGCTGGCGCGCAAATTCGCAGCGATGCTTGTTCCGTTGATGGAACGCATCCGGACGAGAGGTAAAAATACTGTCACATAGTTTATTCGTGAGACAGTTTTTATAAAATTATGAAGAAAGGAGAGTGAGGGCGTGGAAGGAGTTGATTTTTACGTGCATGGGTATCTGCCGGTAAGCATAGGTGGAACTACCGTGTATATCACGACAACCCATGTATGTTTAGCTATTGTCCTGGTGGCGATTACGGTATTTGCCATTGTGGCGAACCGCAAGATTGCGAAAGCAGACCCTACGAAAGCTCCGACAGGATTTGTCAATGTTATTGAACTTATGGTAGAGTCACTGGACAATCTGGTCCGCGACAATATGGGGCGGATTCTCGCACCACGGTTCCAGAACTATATCGGGGTTGCATTTCTGTTTATCATTGTCTGCAACCTGTCAGGACTTTTTGGACTCAGACCGCCGACAGCAGATTATGGTGTTACTCTTCCCCTTGGCCTGATCACATTTGTAATGATTCAGTATCAGGGAATTAAGTGGCAGAAATGGGGACGGCTCAAAGGAATGTTTGAACCATTTTTCCTGTTTTTCCCAATCAATGTAATTAGTGAATTTGCAACACCGGTTTCCCTGTCTCTTCGTCTGTTCGCCAATATTTTGTCGGGAACTATGATGATGGCACTAATCTACGGATTGCTTCCAAAGTTTATCACATGGGTGTGGCCGGCTGCCCTGCATGCGTATCTGGATGTTTTTGCCGGGGCACTGCAGGCATATGTATTTGCCATGCTGACGATGGCATTCATTGCGGATGCCGCAAGTGTACAGGACGATTAGCCTGTATGCCGTACCGGACAGAGTGCGGTGCATAAAAACAAGTAAAATTATACGTGCAGAAAATGCACAGAAAGTGAGGAAAAAAATATGAATATTTCAGGACAGGATTTAATTAATGCAGCATCAGCGATTGGTGCAGGTTTGGCAGTTATCGCAGGTATCGGACCTGGTGTTGGTCAGGGTATTGCTGCCGGTTATGGTGCGAATGCAGTGGGACGTAACCCGGGTGCCCGCGGTGAGATTATGTCTACCATGCTCCTTGGTCAGGCGGTAGCCGAGACAACAGGTCTGTACGGTCTGGTTGTAGCTATGATTCTGCTTTTCGTAAAACCATTTGCAGCGTAAGAGACAATCCATCCGTAAAACATGAGAAAGGAGGGATTGTAGGTGGATCCAAGAATATTTGGACTTGACGCACAGACATTGTTTGATACATGTATTACGTTGGTGGCAATGCTGTTTCTGTTTTTCCTTTTATCCTATCTGTTATTTAATCCGGCGCGGAAAATGATACAGAAGAGGAAGGAATTTATTCAGGGACAGTTGGATGAAGCAGCCAGTGCAAAGCAGGACGCAATCGCCATGAAGGAGGAATATGATTCCAGACTTGCAGGGGTTGAGGATGAGTCTGCAGCACTTCTTGCGGAAGCGAGAAAGAAAGCGAAATCACGGGAAACAGAGATTGTGGCAGAGGCAAATGAAGAAGCACATCGTATCGTGGCCCGTGCAGAGAAAGAAGTTGCCCTTGAGAAAGATAAGGTTCGCGATGAAATGAAGCAGGAGATGGTTCAGGTAGCAACCCTTATGGCAGGCAAATTCGTAGAGCAGTCCATGGATGAGGCAACACAGGCAGGACTCATTGACGAAACACTGAAGGAAATGGGTGATGATACATGGCAAAATTAGTTTCAAAGGTATATGGTGATGCTTTGTTTTCACTTGCGTTGGAGGAGAACAAACTGGATGCTCTTTGGGATGAGGTAAAGACCGTTCGTCAGGCAATATCGGAGAATCCGGATTTTCTGGCCGTGATGTGCCATCCGGAGATGCCGCAGGAAAAAAGACTGGCGGTAATGGAAGAGATATTTGGCGGGCAGTCCGATGATATGAAGGGGTTTCTGAGTGTTCTTGTCCGCAAAGGGCGTTTTGGGGAAATTCTTTCCGTGCTGGATTATTTTGATGAGCAGGCGAAAGAATACAAAAAGATTGGAGTTGTTCAGGTAACAACCCCGATTCCGTTAAGTGACAGTCAGAAAAACGAAGTGGAGAACAAGCTTGTACAGGTTACAGAATATGAGACACTGGAAATGCATTATCAGTTGGATAAAAGCCTTCTGGGAGGCATTGTGATTCGTATTGGTGACCGCATTCTCGATAACAGCATCCGCTCCAAAATGGATGCCATGTCGAGAAAACTCAGCAAGGTAAAATTGTCAGGCTGATGAAAAATAAGCGGTGCGAGAATCCACCGCTTCGAAGATGGTTCTTAGAAAGAAGGTGTGCGTGAAACATGAATTTAAAACCTGAAGAAATCAGTTCAGTGATTAAAGAGGAAATAAAGAAATACAGTACGGAATTCGACGTTGCCAATGTCGGAACCGTTATTCAGGTTGCAGATGGTATTGCCCGTATTCATGGTCTTGAAAAGGCGATGCAGGGTGAACTGTTGGAATTCCCACATGAAGTATACGGCATGGTATTAAATCTTGAGGAAGATAATGTCGGTGCCGTACTTCTGGGTGATGCAGCAAATATCAACGAAGGTGATATTGTCAAGACAACCGGACGTGTTGCTACCGTTCCGGTAGGTGATGCGATGAGTGGACGTGTCGTAAATGCACTGGGACAGCCAATTGATGGCAAGGGCCCGATTAATACCGATAAACTCCGCCCGATTGAGCGTGTGGCATCCGGTGTTATTTCGCGTAAGTCGGTAGACACGCCGCTGCAGACAGGTATCAAGGCAATTGACTCTATGGTTCCGATTGGAAGAGGCCAGCGTGAGCTGATTATCGGTGACCGTCAGACAGGTAAAACAGCGATAGCCATTGATACGATCATCAATCAGAAAGGCCAGGATGTACTTTGTATTTATGTGGCAATCGGTCAGAAGGCTTCCACTGTTGCCAACATTGTAAAAACGCTGGAAGAAAACGGTGCCATGGATTATACCACCGTGGTAGCAGCGACAGCCAGTGAGCTGGCACCGTTACAGTATATTGCGCCGTACGCAGGATGTGCAATCGGCGAGGAATGGATGGAGAACGGAAAAGACGTACTGGTTGTATATGATGACCTGAGTAAACATGCAGCCGCTTACCGTACCCTGTCACTGCTTCTCCGCAGACCACCGGGACGTGAGGCTTATCCGGGTGATGTATTCTATCTGCATTCCAGACTTCTGGAGCGTGCGGCAAGACTTTCCGATAAACTGGGAGGCGGCTCCCTGACGGCGCTGCCAATCATTGAGACACAGGCAGGGGACGTATCCGCCTATATTCCGACCAACGTTATCTCCATTACCGATGGTCAGATCTATCTTGAGACAGAGATGTTTAATTCCGGCTTCCGTCCGGCAGTAAATCCGGGTCTGTCGGTATCACGAGTAGGTGGTTCGGCACAGATTAAGGCGATGAAAAAGATTGCCGGTCCAATCCGTATCGAGCTTGCCCAATACCGCGAACTGGCAGCATTTTCCCAGTTTGGTTCCGATCTGGATGCCGATACCAAGCGTCAGCTGGATCAGGGTGAAAGAATCCGTGAAGTTCTCAAACAGGGACAGTATGCACCACTGCCGGTATGGTATCAGGTTATCATTATTTATGCAGCAACGAAGCAGTATCTGCTCGATATCCCGGTAGAAGACATACTGAAATTCGAGAAAGGGCTGTTTGAGTTCATGGATACCAAATATCCGGAAGTGCCGGCAGCGATCCGTGACGAGAAGGAGATCAGTGCTGATACTGAGAGCAAACTGGTAAAAGCGATTGAAGAATACAAAAATAAGTTTTTGCATGAAAATTAGAGAGGTGTGATGATATGGCCTCAATGAGAGATATTAAAAGGCGAAGAGCCAGTATACAGAGCACTTCTCAGATTACAAAAGCCATGAAGCTTGTCTCTACAGTAAAACTGCAGAAGGCGAAAGGCCATGCCGAAGAGACAAAGCCTTATTTCGATAAAATGTACCAGACCGTATCCGGAATGCTGGCCAAATCGGGAGGAAGTTCATCCAATCCGTATCTCAGGGCAAAAAAGGATGACGGACCGGTGAAAAAAGGTGTAATTCTGATAACATCCAACCGTGGTCTGGCAGGCGGCTATAACTCCAATGTCGTCAAACTGGTAACGCAGGGTGATTTTGAAAAGGAAAACACAATCATCTATCCGGTGGGGCGCAAGGGTCTGGAGAATATGCAGCGTCTGGGTTACACCTGTGACGGTGATTATTCCGAGGTGATGAATAAACCGCTTTTTGGTGATGCAGTCACAATTGGTAAAACTGTTACAAGTGCATTGGAAAATGGCGAAATTGACGAGGTGTATCTGGCTTATACCGTATTTAAAAATACAGTGACGCAGATACCAACCCTGATAAAGATTCTTCCGTTTGGCGAGGAGGATTTGTCTGCCATGCAGACAGAGGAACAGCCGGAAGAAAAGAAGGGTGCTGTGGCATTGATGAATTATGAACCGGAGGAAGAAGAAACGCTAAGTTATATTATTCCTCTGTATATGAACAGCCTGATATTTGGCGCTCTGGTGGAGGCAGTTGCCAGTGAGAATGGAGCCCGTATGCAGGCGATGGATTCTGCGACAAGCAACGCAGAAGAAATGATTGATACCCTGGGACTTCAGTATAATCGTGCGCGTCAGGCGGCGATAACTCAGGAATTAACAGAGATTGTAGCTGGTGCTTCGGCAATCAGCTAGATTGGAGGTAATAAAAAAATGGCAGAGAATAATGAAAAAAATCTCGGCATTATTACCCAGATTGTCGGCGCCGTTCTGGACATTAAGTTCAAGGATGGAAAGCTTCCGGAAATCAACGAAGCCATCCGGATTCAGACAAACACCGATGGCAAGCTGGTTGTAGAAGTAGCACAGCATCTGGGAGATGATACAGTCCGCTGTATCGCCATGGGACCAACCGATGGTCTGGTGCGTGGCATGCCGGCGGAAGCTACCGGCGCCCCGATTACCGTTCCGGTAGGTGAAGAGACACTGGGACGTATGTTTAATGTACTCGGTGAGCCGATTGATGAGAAAGAGGCGCCTGAAGTAAAAGAATATGATCCAATTCACAGAAAAGCACCAAGCTTTGAAGACCAGTCCACAGAGGCTGAGATTCTCGAGACTGGTATTAAAGTAATTGACCTTCTGTGTCCTGATCAGAAAGGTGGTAAAATCGGTTTGTTCGGTGGTGCCGGTGTAGGAGAGCGTACCCGCGAGGGAAATGACCTCTACTACGAGATGATTGAGTCCGGTGTAATTGACAAAACTACCATGGTATTTGGACAGATGAATGAGCCACCTGGAGCGAGAATGCGTGTTGCCCTGACCGGACTTACGATGGCAGAATATTTCCGTGACAAGGGTGGAAAGGACGTGCTTCTTTTCATTGATAATATTTTCCGTTTCACACAGGCAGGTTCCGAGGTGTCCGCGCTGCTTGGACGTATGCCAAGTGCCGTAGGTTATCAGCCGACCCTGCAGACAGAGATGGGTGCCCTTCAGGAGCGAATCACTTCAACAAAGAACGGTTCCATTACATCCGTACAGGCCGTTTATGTGCCTGCCGATGACCTGACTGACCCGGCTCCTGCGACAACATTTGCTCATCTGGATGCAACAACCGTATTGGAGCGTTCGATTGCAGAGCTCGGTATCTATCCGGCAGTAGACCCGCTGGCATCCACATCCCGAATGCTGGATCCGCGTGTTGTCGGAGAAGAGCATTATGCTGTTGCCCGTGGCGTACAGGAAATCCTGCAGAAGTACAAGGAATTGCAGGATATCATCGCCATTCTCGGTATGGATGAGCTTTCTGAGGATGACAAAATGCTTGTAAACCGCGCACGTAAAGTACAGCGTTTCCTGTCACAGCCATTTAATGTGGCAGAACAGTTTACCGGACTTCCGGGTAAATATGTCCAGTTGTCAGATACGATTCAGGGCTTTAAGGAAATTCTAGATGGACAGCATGACGACATTCCGGAGAGTTATTTCCTGAATGCCGGAAGTATTGATGATGTTGTAGCCCGCTACAAAGAGGCAAAGTAAACAGCGGATAGCTGCATTTACTTTTAGTGAGCAGACAGCTTGCAGAAAGGAGTGGTTACAACATGGCAGAGTTGAAAAAATTCCAGCTGGAAGTGATTTCGCCGGAGAGAATCTTTTATTCCGGTGAAGTGGAAATGGTGGAATTGACAACGACAGAGGGAGATATCGGTGTATATGCGGATCATATTCCGCTGACGACGATAGTGGCTCCCGGAGTTATGACGATTACGGAAAACGGCGGACAGACAAAAGAAGCCGCGGTTTTAGAAGGTTTCATGGAAATTACGCAGGAAAAGGTAACAATTCTTGCCCAGTCCTGTGAGTGGCCGGAAGAAATTGATCTCAACCGGGCAAACGAAGCGAGAGACCGTGCAGAACGCCGGATAAAAAGTAATGATGCAAATATCAATATGTCGCGTGCGGAACTGGCACTGAAAAAGTCACTGGTCCGGATTGGACTGGCGAATAAATAAGAAACAGCGGGCTTTTGGAAACTGACAGGAACAAGCCGGAAATGTGGTTTCCATAAAGCCCGTTTTACTGAGGGAGGAGAACTAAAATGATAGTTAAAGTGATTTTGTTAATTGTTTTCTTTGCGGTAATGATAACCATTGGTTTTTACACGAGAAAACATGCAACAAATGTTAACGGATTTGTGCTGGGGGGGCGTTCGGTTGGTCCATGGCTGACCGCATTTGCGTATGGAACGTCCTATTTTTCAGCCGTTGTGTTTGTCGGATATGCAGGACAGTTTGGGTACAAATATGGTCTCTCTGCCACATGGATCGGAATCGGAAATGCTCTTCTTGGTTCCCTGCTTGCATGGGTTGTTCTGGGCAGAAGAACACGGATTATGACAAAACATCTGAAATCCATGACAATGCCGGATTTCTTTGGAAAACGATACGGAAGCAAAAGTTTGCGTGTAGCAGCGTCTATGATTGCATTTGTATTTCTGATTCCGTACACGGCATCTGTATATAACGGCCTTTCCAACCTGTTTGGAATGGCATTTGATATTGACTATCGCGTGTGTGTTATTGTCATGGCTGTTCTCACCGGTATTTATGTTATCGTGGGCGGATACATGGCAACAGCACTCAACGATCTGATACAGGGAATTATAATGCTGATTGGAATCTGTGTTGTAATCGGGGCAGTGTTAAGCGGGCATGGCGGATTTATCGCTGCCGTTAAGGAACTTGCCAATGTGCCGAGTGATGTGATGCCAGGGGCGTATGCTTCTTTTTTCGGACCGGATCCGCTCAATCTGCTCGGTGTTGTCATCCTGACTTCTCTTGGAACATGGGGACTTCCGCAGATGATTCAGAAGTTTTATGCGATTAAGGACGAAAAATCAGTACATACCGGAACCATTATTTCTACCTTGTTTGCCGTTGTTGTATCCGGGGGATGTTATTTCCTCGGTGGATTCAGCCAGATTTCCGGAGTGCAACCGGCTGCCGATGGTTCCGTTGCCTATGACACCATTATCCCGACGATGCTTTCTGCGCTGCCGGATATACTGATAGGAATTGTAATCGTTCTTGTACTGTCTGCTTCCATGTCAACACTCTCAAGCCTTGTTCTGACTTCCAGCTCAACATTGACACTTGATTTTATAAAAGCATTATTTATAAAAGATATGAATGAGAAAAAACAGTTGATTTGGATGCGCGTGCTGCTTGCGTTCTTTATTGTGATTTCTGTTGTGATTGCACTCGATCCGCCAGCCTTTATCGCCCAGCTGATGGGAATTTCCTGGGGTGCACTTGCGGGTGCATTTCTTGCGCCATTCCTTTACGGGCTGTACTGGAAGGGCGTTACGAGAGCTGCCGTATGGGCTTCCTTTGCCTGTGGAGTGGGCATCACTGTTGCGAATATGTTTATCAAATTCATCGCGTCGCCGATTAATGCCGGTGCTATAGCAATGATTGCGGGGTTGATTGTTGTTCCGGTTGTCAGTCTTTTGACACCGAAAATGAATAAAGAAGAGGTAGATGAAATTTTTATATGCCTTGATGAGAAAGTAATGGTTGAGAAAAAAATGGCTCTGCCGGAAGAAGAAGCATAAATAGAAAACGCATCGGAATTAACGATTGAAAAAAGTTATCAATTATGATATGCTACCAATGAATACAAAAGAATGAAATAACCCATTTTATGGATTAGGAGGACGCAATATGAGAGGTATTGATACACCGATTAAAAAACTTCGGAAACGTGTGTTTACAGAGGTTGCAAAGGTTGCATTTGATTCAAAAAATATTAATGATGATATTGAAGCAATTCCATATAAGATAACACCGGATGAAACACCACTGTACCGTGAGAGTATTTACCGCGAACGTGCGATTTGTTCGGAACGTGTTCGTCTGGCAATGGGACTTTCCCTTCGACCGGACAATGCACCGGTTCATGTTACCAGCGGTCTGGATGCCAGTAACGTGGCAGAAAAATATTATGAGCCACCGCTGATGCAGGTCATTCCGTCGGCCTGTGATATGTGTGAGGATAATGTATATGAGGTAACAAACCAGTGTCGCGGCTGTCTTGCACACCCATGCGTGGAGGTTTGTCCAAAAGGGGCAATTTCTATTGTTGATGGAAAGTCACATATCGACAAAGAAAAATGTATCAAATGTGGAAAATGTAAGGCTATCTGTCCATATGACGCGATTGCAAAAAAAGTTCGCCCGTGTGCAGCTGCCTGCGGAATTAAGGCGATTAGCAGCGACGAGCAGGGACGTGCTAAAATTGATAATGATAAATGTGTAAAATGTGGTCAGTGTATGGCGAGCTGTCCATTTGGAGCAATTGCCGATAAATCCCAGATTTTCCAGTTGATTCAGGCAATGAAACAGGGACCGGTTATCGCTGAACTGGCACCTGCTGTAATCGGACAGTTTGGAGATGATGTCCGCCTGTGGAAGATTAAGGCAGCATTGAAAGAAATCGGATTTGCAGAAGTGTTTGAAGTGGCTTTGGGAGCAGATATCGGAGCGATTACTGAGGCGCGTCATTATGTGCATGAGGTAAAGACCGGGAAACTGCCATTTCTTCTGACATCGTGTTGTCCGGCATGGTCAATGCTTGCCAAGCGAACACTTCCGGATATGGTGGAGACGGTATCCAATGCTCTTACACCGATGGTTGCCACTGCGCGTACAATAAAGCAGCGCCATCCGGATGCAAAAATCGTGTTCGTCGGACCATGTGCGGCTAAAAAACTGGAAGCATCGCGTACTTCAGTGCGAAGTGATGTTGACTTTGTCATAACATTTGAGGAGCTGGATGCGATTTTTGCAGCCAAGGGAATCGATATGGAAACCTACGAATGTGAGGAACCAATCCATGATGCAACCGGAGCAGGACGTGGCTATGCGGTTGCCGGTGGTGTTGCTAGCGCGATTGAACAGTGTATCAACGAATATTATCCGGATACCGAAGTTTATATTGAGCATGCCGAAGGACTGTCAGACTGTCAGAAAGCTCTTCTGATGGCAAAAGCCGGTAAAAAAGACGGTTGTCTGATTGAGGGAATGGGATGCCCTGGCGGATGCGTGGCAGGTGTCGGAACCAACATAGCGATACCAAAGGCGGCGCAGGCAGTTCGCAAATTTGTGAAAGATTCTACAACAGCACTGCCACCAAAAGAGTATTCAAAAATAGAGTTGCCGTGATACAATGAGTGCTTTTTAAAAAAAGTCATTAAAAAGAAGAAACTGCAAATCAGAGAGAAGCAGTTTCTTCTTTTTATTTTAGGACTTACTTAGAGTGACGGTCCTTTATAAATTTCCCGCATTTTTCTTTTTTATCTCATTTACAATCGTGTGAATGTTTTTGTTGGATGTGTTATTGTCCCGCAGTGCGGTATGTTGTTCATCCGAGATGCCTTCGGTAGCATCTTTTTTCAGTATGGTTTTTACCGTCATAAGGATTAATTTGATATCCATCCATAACGAATAGTTTTCAATGTAAAATAAATCAAGTTTCAGTTTATCATAGGGAACGGTGTTATATTTTCCGTAAATCTGCGCAAAACCGGTTAGTCCCGCTTTGACACGGGTGCGAAAAGCAAATTCCGGCATTTCTTTCGTATATTCGTCCGCAATCTCCGGACGCTCCGGTCTTGGACCCACCAGAGACATGTCGCCCTTTAAAATATTAAACAATTGAGGAAGTTCATCCATTCTGGTGGCACGGATGAAGCGTCCAATCGGCGTAATGCGCGGATCGTGTTCCTGTGCAAGAACAGCTTCTCCGTCATCCTCCGCATCTACAACCATGCTTCGAAACTTTAAAATGGAAAACTGCCGATTGTTTTTGGTGAGGCGTGTTTGGCAGTAAAAAATGGGACCTCTGTCATATATCTTGATGGAAAGTGCAATCAGAAGCATAAACGGCATCGCCACAATCGTAAATGGAATACAAATGGCAAGATCTAACAGGCGTTTTCGCAGTCTTTCATCAAAACTCAGAGCATAACCTTTAACAAGAGAAAACGGGGTGTCAAAAATGTGAATCTGGTCAGCTCCCATAAGCAGGATATCGGATATTTTCGGTATTACGTAAGCACGCATTCTATTTGCAAAACAGAATTTCAGAACTTCGTTCCTCTTGTCTACGGCAATATCCCCGATGATAACCGCCTGAAAGTCCTTCATCCGTTCGCCGATAGCATCCAGTCCTTCTTTCACATCAATGGCATCATAAATGGCATATTTATCCCGGCGTGCTTCCACTTTATAAATCAGGTCATATGCGGGACGTTCACCATAAATCAGAAGAATTTTCCACGGCTGGAAAATACGGTTATACAGTTTGGAAGCAAAAATTGTCCAGACAGCGGCAATAATAAAATCCATTCCCTGCATAATCAGCATGTCCGCAGGATTGACCGCGCGGAAAGCGAGTAGACAAATGATGATGTACATGACGAAATTGGCCACAAAACTGGAAAGAAACTGGGAAAGAACTACTTCAATTCTTCGAAGCTGTCCGATGCGCAGAGCACCATAGGTCTGAGCAAAGAAATACTGTAAAATAGCGTACAGGGCAATGATTGCATAGTTACCGCGCCGGTAGAAGCGGTACACATACATCGTATCTGCATAGGTATTGTACCAGAAAAAGGCGAACAGAGCAGTCATGAATGAAACACTAATCAGAGAAAGAAAAAATAAGATGGTTTTCTTATATGGATCGTATTTCTGGCTCATTTTTGCGCCCCCTTTTCTTTTGAAAGTAATGCCTGTACATCATTACATTCTATCATATAGCAGATTGTTCCGTCAACAGGCAACGATGCGCCGGTATGACCTGTTGACAAGCGGGTTCGGGTAGGTATAAAATTGAACGGGAGAAGAATCTTCTGCATAGAATAATAGCAAGATTGAATGTGGGGAGGTATTCTCGTTGGAATGTGAAGCAAAGGAACGGAAAACAGAGGAGCGTGACGAGTGCTGTTATCTTTATGATGTCAGTATGTCGTACGTTAATCCGGGCTGGCAGGAGCGTTATTGCCAGCTGGTGGAACAGATTGAAGCTCATCTTCGGGCAAATTATGAAGCTTTTTTTGCAGAATTGCAGTTATATCAGACCGGACCGATGAATTATGTGGTAGTAGCAGTGTATCGTGATGTGCCGGGTGTACGGGAAGAACTTTCAAAGATTCTTCATTATGTGAATGAAGAATACCGGGTGACTGTGGGACAGAATGTCCGCAGGAAGCAGATTCTCAAATTTGACCGGGCGAAAATGCTTTACGGCAGGCAGACAAATGGAACGATAGATACGATGTGAGGAGTGTCGGAGGAGTGCTAATGAATAACATAGAACGGAT
This sequence comes from Eubacterium sp., assembly GCA_034101395.1. GTDB lineage: Bacteria > Bacillota > Clostridia > Lachnospirales > Lachnospiraceae > Eubacterium_F. Next base: position 30,713 of record JAXEJU010000053.1, read on the forward strand.
AATAAAACTTGAGCAGGAGCGCAATCTGCCGGATGATGAACTTATCCATCTTATCCGGACAATTGAACCCGCGGAATGTGAAGAACTTTATGGCAGAGCGAGGCGGGTCAGGGAGGACATGTATGGGAAAGACGTATATGTTCGCGGATTAATAGAATTCTCCAATATATGTAAAAATGACTGTCTGTACTGCGGAATACGCAAAAGTAACAAAAACGCAGACCGTTACCGTCTTTCTGCAGATGAAATTTATACTTGTGCGGAAGAAGGATATAAACTTGGATTTCGTACATTTGTGTTGCAGGGAGGAGAGGATTCCTGGTTTACAAAAGAACGGATGGCAGAGATTATTTCTTCCCTGAAATCATCGTTTCCGGACTGTGCGATAACGCTGTCGGTGGGTGAGAGGGAAGAAGAAGAGTACCGGTGCTGGTTTGAAGCCGGTGCAGACCGGTATCTTCTGCGGCATGAGACAGCGGATGAGAGGCATTATGCCTCTCTCCATCCCCGAAGCATGAGCCTTTCAAATCGGAAGGAATGTCTGTATAAGTTGCGGGAAATCGGATATCAGGTAGGAGCTGGTTTTATGGTAGGTTCTCCGGGTCAGACGGAAGAACATCTGATATCGGATCTTCGTTTTCTGCAGGAATTAAAACCGCACATGATAGGTATTGGTCCGTTTCTCGCTCATCAGGAGACCCCATTTGCAACGGAACCAAATGGTTCCTACGAGAGGACTCTTGTTCTTCTTGCCATTTTGCGGTTGATGTTTCCGGATGTTTTGCTTCCGGCAACAACAGCTCTTGGAACCATCGCACCGGATGGCAGGGAAAAGGGTCTGTTGGCAGGTGCTAACGTACTGATGCCAAATCTCTCACCGGTTAGCGTACGGAAAAAATATGAGCTGTATGACAATAAAATCTGTACCGGTGACGAAGCTGCCCAATGTGTGAATTGTCTTAAAGGGCGAGTAGAGTCAGTGGGATACCACATTGTGACAGATCGTGGTGACAGTCTGGTAGGGAATGACATAAAAAAGAAAAACCGCTGACAACAATGAACATCGGATATAAAAATCCTCTTTGTTCAGAACCGTCAGCGGTTTCCTTATTTTTGAACTGAAAACAGTTCGCTTGTATTATTTTGTGAATTATTCCTGCTCAATAGCACCTGTAGGACATGCAGAAGCACAAGAACCACAGTCCAGGCAAGTGTTAGCATCAATTTCGTAATGTGCATCGCCTTCGGAAATTGCGCCTGCTGGACATTCAGAAGCACAGGAACCACAGCTGATGCAAGAATCAGAAATTTTATAAGCCATCTTTGTATCCTCCTTTTTTGTTGTAACGTATAAGTTACATAATTATTGAATATAAACCAATAATAATACAAAACAGAGAAAATTACAAGTAAAAAAAGAGTTTCTTGACAAGAATTCAGAATCTTACTATAATACGAGACGTAAGGTTATTGAAATTGACCAATAAAGGAGGACATAGACATGTTGAAGGAAGTTACAAAGGACATGCTGATCGGACAGATTCTTCAGGAGGATGCAACTGTGGCACCAATTCTGATGGCTTCTGGTATGCACTGTGTAGGATGCCCGTCTTCTCAGGGAGAAAGTTTGGAAGAAGCATCTATGGTACATGGTATGGACTGTGATGAACTTGTAGCAAAAATTAATGAGTATCTGGCAACCAAAAATGCCTAAGCTGATTTAGCTGATAACAAAAAAAGATGTCGTACCAACTGGCTTCAAGTGGTACGGCATCTCTTTTTGTAAGTTATAATTGTGCCAACTGTGTAAGTGCTTTATCCTTGACGATTAACTGGTAATGTTCATTAAAATAATCCTGTGTTGCATAAGTAACAGGTTCTTCTTTTCCGAATTCGCCGATTAGTGAGCAGACAGAACGGAAAGCGTTTTTCGCATTACCGCGGTTTAACAATAAATAATACCGTCCGTTTTGCGTGTCCTTCCAAACAGAGTTTTTACCGGAGTAAGATCTGTTTGCCAGGTGCGCAGCCTGAATAATCGGATTCAGGGAAACAAAAGAATACACTTTGATTCTCTCATGGATTTCCTGTGTTTTCTTTGTTTTTTCATTTTTTTTCTTTTTTCTGCCCTTTTTCAGAGCTTCACTCAGTGGAATGAATTCGGATGAGTTCTCAGCATTATTCTGTGACTCTGCTTCTTCAATTAAATCATGAAGCTGCTCGAAACAATTTACAATATCGGCAGAATCCAAAGTATCCCCATCTTCCAATTCATCATCCATTTCCCCTGTTTCCGAAAAGGCTGAATCAAAATCCTCTTCATGAATACCAAAACGGGAGAAACGTTCGTCAAATTCGTCTGGATTTTCAACTTTTGTAATAACCAGAACGATAGAGTCTCTGGAGGTCGGTATTGCTTCTATCATCAAAGGAATGTCATCTGCATCAAATCCAAAATCGATGTTCGCTTGTTCCATCATGTCACGAAATAGCTCTTTTGCTTTTTCGGAACCATAGGCCAGCTCGCTGATTTTGAGCTGACGCTCTACAAGATCATGTTTGTTTAGAGTACAGCGAATCTGATTTTCGCTAATTCGTTCAATCTTCACAAGCACACTTCCTTTCCAATATTCTAGTTGTATTCAAAGTATAATTTATATTGTCTGTAAAGTCAACCAATTCAGTCAAAAAAATAGTTGGAAATATTTATTTGTTTAAACGACATCTATACCGTTTAAATGACATCTATACCGTATAGACGACGCTTGATTCCAGATTACACACTACGGTATAATATAAAAGAAGGTAGGACGGCATCACATTTTGAAAGGAGGTGGATAAAAAGGCTGTATCGGAGCCATTGGAGAAAGCAAAACGATAGTTCACGATTTCTATTATCTTAATTGTATTACAAAACTATACTAGATGTCAGACAGGATGAATCATCACATTTTTAACATGATACCATTATGCCGGCTTACCGGAATATCTGCAAAAAAAGGATATGATGCAATCACGGAATGCACCTTGTAGAGTCTGCAGAAAGGAAGGAGCAGTGCGAGAACAGAAATGCAGGGAAATCAATGGGTACTGGATGAATTAAAACGTGCCGGCAGGCAGGGGATACCGGTGGATATTGATGGCAAATCCTATTCCTGTGAGGAGACAGAAAAAGTTGCCAGAGTATTGCAGCGGAACTCCTATATGCTTGACTATGAAGGAGATGCTCTTGGTCATATAATTGCTCTGCACATCGATTCAGTAGAATCAAGTGAAAAACCATCCTATAAATCCCTTAGATGTACAAAAAAATAAGGCTGGAAAGGAAAAAAGGGGGAACCACATGATGAAATTGTCCGGCTCCCCCTGAAAATCTATCTGATTTTTTATAAAAAAACTTGACTTTTTTTTTCGGCTTTGATATAATAAGCACCGTTGGAAAATTCATATATAGTTTTTTGCGGGTGTAGTTCAATGGTAGAACACTAGCCTTCCAAGCTAGATACGTGGGTTCGATTCCCATCACCCGCTTTTTGTGTACCCAATTTTGAAATTGGGTGATTTGGTACAGATTTTATAAGAGGAATAGATATGGCAAACAAAAAAGTAGTTCTGGCAGCAGTGAATGCCAGATACATTCATTCGAATCTTGCCGTGTATTCGCTAAAAGCCAATGCAGGGGAGTATGCACCGCAGGTTATTTTGTGCGAGTACACGATTAATCATCGAAGAGAAGAAATTCTTGCGGATTTATATGAGCAGAAGGCTGATATAATAGGATTTTCGTGCTATCTCTGGAATGTTGAATATGTTATCTCTATTGCCAGGGATTTGAAGAAAATCTGTCCCGGACTGGAGATAGTGGTGGGCGGGCCGGAGGTTTCCTATCATCCGGAACAGTTTCTCTCCGAATATAATTTTTTTGATATGGTAATTGTTGGTGAGGGAGAACAGACATTTTCAGAATTTTTGGATTATGCAATTGGTGGCAATGGCAGTCTTGCTGATATTTGTGGAATTGTTTACCGTGATGGGGACAAGGTACGGAGAAATGCACCGGCGGAAGGCATTAATATAGAAAAGCTTATTTTCCCGTATGAGGATTTAAGCAATATGGAAAACCGCATAATATACTATGAAAGTATGCGTGGATGCCCATTTTTGTGCAGCTACTGCCTCTCCTCTATTGAAAAGAGTGTGCGGATTAAAAGCCTGGAAAAAACATTTCGGGAAATTGACTTTTTTCTGCGGGCAAAAGTTCCACAGGTCAAGTTTGTGGACCGCACATTTAACTGCAATCACGAACATGCATATGAGGTTTGGAAGTATCTGAAGGAACATGACAATGGTGTGACAAATTTTCATTTTGAGATAGCCGGTGATTTGCTGAAGGAGGAGGATTTTCAACTTCTGGGAAGCATGAGGCCGGGACTTGTCCAATTTGAAATCGGTGTTCAGTCCACCAATCCGGATACGATCCGGGCGATTCGCCGGGTTATGGATCTGGACAGACTCAGACATAATATGAGAAAAATAAAAGCTGCTCACAACATTCATGTTCATCTGGATTTGATTGCCGGACTGCCATACGAAGATTTTTCGAGTTTCAGACAGTCGTTTAATGATGTATATAAAATGAAACCGGATCAGTTGCAGCTTGGCTTTTTAAAGGTGCTGGACGGTTCTTACATGAACGAAAAGAAGGAAGAGTATGGAGTAGTATATTCAACTTTGCCACCGTATGAGGTATATGCGACTAACTGGATTTCCTACGAAGATGTCAGGGAATTAAAGCAGGTTGAGGAAATGGTGGAAGTGTATTATAACAGCTTCCAGTTTACAGCAACAATTGCCTATATGGAGCATTTTTTTCCATCAGCCTTTGAACTGTTTCAGGATTTGGGACATTATTATAAAGAAAATAATCTGTTTGAAAGAAAACACAGCCGTATTTCCCGTTATGAAATTCTTTGGGAATACGCATCTGGTATACGGGAAATAGATACCGGGCTATTGCGGGAGACGATGACATATGATCTGTTCAGCAGGGATTATGTAAAGAATCCGCCTGCTTTTGTCCGGCAGAAGGGTGAGGAGGAGAAAGATAAAATCCGCCATTTTCTTCATCAGGCATCCGAACAGGGCACACTTCCGGAAGGATACCGGAATCTTGCCGTGAAGCAGTTGTATCATATGCTGTATGTGGATACATTCAGTGTGGATATGAAATTGCTTATTGATACAGGTGAAATCACGAAAAAGAGTTCATATGCCCTTATGTTTGATTACAGGCACCGCAGTCCGCTGGACCATTCGGCGAATATTTTACCGGTAAGTGGAGAGTACCTCCCGTAAGGCATTAACAATGGTGGATTTTCTTGGATGATCACCGGATTCTGTTTCCCTGATCAGCGCACTGACTTTTTCCGGCGCGTCAAGACTGAGATAGGCCTTTGCCAGACCGGTGTAGTCAGATACTTTCTGAGAACCAAAGCGCAGGGCAAGCAGGAAGGAATCGGCGGCAGGCTCATACAGTCCTGCCTGGCTGTAGGCGAGGGCAAGATTTGTCAGATTCTGTAAAAAGGCATGATAATTTTCGTCATACTCGCATAAAGTCTTGAAATTTCCTACGCCATATGCTAATTTTAAATCAGTGTTTGAATAGGAAGACAAATCTATCATCGGCTGCTTTATATTTTCATGAAGGAGTCCGATATAGTAGACTATGGACTCGTCGTCAGAGCCGGCATCCGGAATTTCGGATACGTCTGCCTGCAGAAGGGGAAGATGCGAAATATCTTTGTTGCGCGTACTGTTTGCGTGTTGTTCCCGGCTCCAGAAATCTTCGGAGGCCTTGTCATCCATTTTCTGGCTTTTTCGCTGTTCATAGAACAGCCATGCCGCGAAAATACAAAAGCAAATCATATATACTATAATATTTTTCATAATCAGGTCCTTTCAGAAAGGGGGAATTTGTGTGTTTAACCGTAAAAAACAACGCATGGTTGCATCTGTTATATGTATCATTCTCATTATTGCCATGCTTGCCAGTCTGGTTGTATATTTAGTTTAATACAGGATTGAGAATTGTGCAAGAGTGTGATACCATTAGGAAATCGGAGGTAGTTTTATTGAGAAAACAGAGATTTGGCCCAGCTTTTCTTGTTCTGGGGATTATGTTTGCATTAATTGCCGTTTATGTGTGGTTTTCCTACCGGATGGTGAAACCCGATGAAGATAAAATATGCAACGGTGTCTATATAGATTCTGTCGATGTCAGCGGGATGACAAGAGAGCAGGCAGAGACAGCTGTGAACGAGTACATTTCAAAACTTGGCTCCCGTACACTGGAAGTTGATGTAAATGGAGAGACTGTTGAATCAACACTTTCATCGGTTGGCTACAGCTGTTCTGCGAATGATTTTATAGAGCAGGCGCTGGCACAGGGAAAGTCGGGAAATATTTTTGCCGATTATGCAAGATTAAAGGAAATAGAAGAGGAACACATCGTGTACAATCTGCAGTTTCAATATTCGCAAAAGAAACTGAAACAGTTTGTATCCGACACTTGCGGTAAAAAATGTACAAAAGCAAAGAACTCAAAAATTAAAATGAAAAATGGCGAATTCATTTATACGGAGGCAAAAGAGGGAATTACGATTGATGCCGAGGAGACGATAAACCGTATAAAAGCAGCTCTCGAAGAGCAGGAGAATGAAGCGGTTGTCAAAGTGGCAGCAGTAGTTACGTTAGAGGAGCCGTTGGTGACAAAGGAAGAGGCGTCCCGCTGCCGGGACAAACTCGGAAGTTTTTCGACGACTTATAATGCGGGTAATGTCAGCCGGTCAAAAAACGTTGCCAATGCGGCAAGGCTGATTAATGGTTCTGTTGTATATCCGGGAGAAACGTTCTCTGTACACGATACCATCTCTCCACTGACAGAGGAAAATGGTTATTATGAAGCGGCATCCTACAGTAATGGTCAGGTAGTGGATTCTGTCGGCGGTGGTGTCTGTCAGGTATCTACAACATTGTATAATGCGGTTTTGCGGGCGGAACTTGAGATTGTGGAGCGCAGTCCCCACTCAATGCTGGTAACCTATGTAAGTCCGTCTATGGATGCTGCCATTGCAGGGGATTACAAAGACTTTAAATTCCGGAACAACACCGATGTACCGATTTATATTGAGGGTGGAACGTATTCAGGCACAATTTATTTCCGCGTATATGGAGAAGAAACCAGAAGCAGTGACCGAACGATAACATTCCAGTCTGAGACGATAGAGACGATTGAACCGGGAGAGGATAAAGTTACCTATGATGATACCCAGCCGGCTTCTTATCTGGTTGTAACTCAGGAAGCTCATCAGGGATGCCGTGCAGTTCTCTGGAAAATTGTTACGGAAAATGGAAAGACCGAGAAAACACAGGTAAATTCCAGTACGTATCAGGCGGAACCGCGATATGTAGTAAAAGGTTCTGCCGGTGTTTCACAGACAGATACGCCGGAAGCTACGGAAAAACCGTCAAAAGATGAAAAGAAAAACGGTGAAAAAGCAAAGAAGACGCCGGCACCAAAAGTAACCCAGAAGCCGACACAGGTCAAACCGAAAGTGACTCCGGCACCAAAGGTGACAGCGGCACCGAAGCCGACGAAAGCACCGGAGATAACAGAGGCACCCGCAGCGGAACAGGCGAATTAGTACCTGTAAGTGGATGCAGAAAGAGGCAGAAGACAATGGAAATTGGAAAAGTACCGGAAAATATTTTAAAGCGATCCGTATTCAAAAAATTGTCAGTAAAACGAGAAGAAGTACTGGTTCATTCCGGTGTTGGTGAGGATTGCAGTGTATTTGCGGTATCCGGGGACGAGGCGATTGTTTTATCGACTGACCCAATCACAGGAACAGCAAAGGATATCGGGAAACTGGCCTTTCATGTGACAGCGAATGACATAGCATCATCCGGAGCTGAGCTATTGGGAATGCTTTTGACCATCATTTTACCCCCTGACAGCAAAGAAGAAGAACTAAAACAGATTATGGAAGAAATCACCGCGCTCGCAGAATCTTATCATGTCGAGATTCTCGGTGGTCACACAGAGGTTTCAGCAGCCGTAAACCAGGCACTGGTTTCAGTGACCGGCGTAGGGAAAATAGCAAAAGGCAACGTGATTAAAACCAGCGGACTACAGGCAGGGCAGGAGCTTGTGCTGACCAAATGGGCCGGACTGGAGGGAACCGCAATCCTGGCATCGGAAAAAGAAGAAGTTCTGAAAAGTAAGCTGCCAGCGGAGATTGTAGACAATGCAAAAGAATTGTCGGCCTATCTGAGCGTGATACCGGATAGCAGGGTTGCCATGGAAACAGGAGTATCTGCGATGCATGATGTGACAGAGGGCGGTGTATTTGGGGCTCTATGGGAGATGGCATCTGCTTCCGGCGTGGGAATTGAAGTAGACCTGAAAAAAATACCGATTCGGCAGGAGACGATAGAAATCTGCGAGGTTTTTGATATCAATCCCTATATGCTGATATCGAGCGGAGCCATGCTTATCGGAACCAGTCATGGCAGCCTTTTAGTTGAAAAACTGAGACAGGCGGGTATTCACAGTGCGGTTATCGGGTATGCCACAGAAGGCAATGACCGGGTAATATGTAATGGTGAAGAACGACGCTTTCTGGAGCCGCCGAAAACGGACGAGCTCTTTCGGGCACTCGGGTAATGACAGAGGAATGAGGTTGAGATGAGAGAAAAAATATTAAGAAACATAGCAAAAAATGGAAAACTCTCCAGCGAGGATCTTGCAGCAATGCTTTCTTCTTCCGAGGAAGAGATTGAAAAAGAAATAAAGGCAATGGAGAAAGAGGGGGTAATCTGTGGTTATCCCACACTGATTAACTGGGACAAGACCGATTGTGAGAGAGTTACCGCACTGATAGAGGTAGAGGTTACGCCGGAACGTCATCGCGGTTTTGACAAAATAGCGGAGCGTATTTATCAGTTTGATGAGGTTGAAAGTGTATATCTGATGAGTGGCGGATTTGATCTGACCGTGATTATTGACGGCCGGAGTATGAAAGAAGTTGCCCGGTTTGTGACAACAAAGCTGGCACCGATGGAGTCGATTAAGAGTACAGCCACTTATTTTGTACTGAAAAAATACAAAGAACACGGCCTTCCTATGGTTGAGGAAAAATCTGGCGATGAAAGGCAGCTGATTACCCCATGAGAAATCCACTATCGAAACTGGTTATGGAATTGGAGCCATCCGGCATCCGACGGTTTTTTGATATGGCGAGTACAATGAAAAATGTGGTTTCTCTCGGCGTGGGCGAGCCGGATTTCGATACACCATGGCATATCCGGGAGGAAGGTATCTACTCTCTGGAAAAAGGGCGTACCTTTTATACGTCAAATGCAGGACTTGCTGAACTCAAACAGGAAATCAGTGCTTATCTGAAGCGCAGATTTCATCTTCCGTATACAGAAAATGAAGTTCTGGTAACAGTAGGTGGCAGTGAAGCGATTGATATAGCGTTCCGGGCGATGTTAGACCCCGGTGACGAAGTCATTATTCCGGAGCCGTGCTTTGTCTCCTATCTGCCCTGTGTCAGGATGGCAGGCGGAGTGCCGGTGAGGCTGGCGCTTGAGGAAAAGGATCAGTTTAAACTCACAAAAGAAAAACTATTGTCGGCAATTACAGATAAAACCAAGATGGTTGTACTTCCTTTTCCGAACAATCCTACCGGAGCCATAATGACAGCACAGGAATTACAGATTATCGCGGATATAATAAAAGAAAAGGATTTATTTGTGTTGTCGGATGAGATTTATTCGGAACTCAGTTACCAGGGAGATCATGTGTCGATTGCAAGTCTGCCGGGAATGGCGGAGCGGACGGTTGTGATTAATGGTTTTTCAAAATCTTTTGCGATGACAGGATGGCGGCTGGGATATGCGGCCGGTCCGGAGACGATAATCCGCCAGATGCTCAAAGTACATCAATACGTTATTATGTGTGCGCCGACTACCAGCCAGTATGCAGCGATTGAAGCATTGCGCGCGGGAGATGATGACGTTGCGCAGATGCGGGAGAGCTATGATGAACGGCGCAGATTCCTCGTGAAAGCACTGAACGACATCGGAATTCCGTGTTTTGAACCATTGGGTGCGTTTTATGTATTTCCGAATATCAGTCGGTTTGGCATGACATCGGAAGAATTTGCCATGGAACTTTTGAAAAAGGAGAAGGTGGCGGTTGTGCCCGGAACGGCGTTTGGAGAATGCGGAGAAGGTTTTTTGCGGATTTCCTATGCATATTCTGTCGAAAATCTGAAAGTAGCGATTGGAAAGATAAAGAATTTTATAGACACTCTTTCCTAAATATGGTATCATTAAAGCACAAAAACATAAAGGGGAGAAAGACATGGCAACATTAAATGCAGAACATATCAATCCATTTCTCATGGCTGCAAAAAAAGTATTGCAGGATATGTGCTTTGCTGAAGTGAAAATCCAGAAGCCTGTATTGAAACCGGCATCATTTAGTGAAGACAGCTGGGTTATTATTGTCGGTGTTACAGGAGAAATGCGTGGCCAGGTTCTTATTGCCATGACAAGCGAGAATGCGTGCAATATTGCTTCCAAAATGTGCATGATGGAAGTTACACAGATTGATGATTTTGCCGCAAGTGCCCTGAGCGAATTGGGGAATATGATAATGGGAAATGCTGCAACTGTATTTTCCTCCAATGGTGTTGGAATTGATATCACACCGCCGACATTGTCTAATGGAGAGGTAAGTTTTACTTCCTGTTATGCAAAGAGTTTATGTGTACCAATGTCAATGCCGGGTGGTGAAATTGATTTATTCCTTGCATTAAAAACGGAGGACTGATTGTGTTAAATATTGTACTGTTGGAGCCTGAGATACCAGCGAACACAGGAAATATCGGAAGAACCTGTGTGGCAGCGGGAGCCAGGCTCCATTTAATTGAGCCAATGGGCTTTCAGATTAATGAAAAACAGGTCAGACGGGCTGGCCTCGATTATTGGGAGAAGCTGGATTATGTGATTTATGACAGCTTTTCTGATTTTCTTGCAAAAAATCCCGGAGCCAGGTTATACATGGCTACAACAAAGGCAAAACATGTGTATAGTGAAGTTTCGTACGAGGATGACTGCTATATCATGTTTGGTAAGGAAAGTGCCGGTATCCCGGAGGAAATTCTGGTTGACTATGAAGAGACAACGATTCGTATTCCGATGTTTGGCGATATCCGCTCTCTAAATCTTGGAAATTCCGTTGCGATTGTTCTGTATGAGGCACTGAGACAGCATGAGTTCCAAAATCTAAACAAAATCGGACATCTGCATCATTCCCATTGGAAAGATGGCACGGTTTAATCACTGAATTCAAAATTAATCACATAAATTTATTTTTTGCAACATTTTGCAAAGTTAAATCGTTATATGGGTGAAAGGGGACAGAATAATGATTGATGTGGCGAAAAATCCATCGGACGCGGTGGATAAAGCTCTGGACCTTTTTGGTAATGATATACTCAGGTTGGCGTACTCGTATCTGAAAAGCAGGGAAGATGCCGAAGATATCGTGCAGGAAACCCTGATACGCATGCTTCAGTCGAAGCCGGTTTTTGAAGATGAAAAAAAGGAGAAATCCTGGCTTTTGCAGGTGGCAGCAAATCTGTGCAAAGATCAATTGAAATCGGCTGGGAAGAGGCGTGTTGTAGCGTTGCCGGAAGGATATGATGTGGCAGTGGCGAGTGAGCCGGAACCAGAGGATAACAGCGAGGTGCTTCAGGCAGTTATGGCATTGCCTGAAAAATACCGAAGTGTGATTCATTTATATTACTACGAGGAATATTCCACCAGAGAGATTGCCGAAATTATCGGTAAAAAAGAAGCAACTGTAAGGTCGCTTCTGAAGCGTGGGCGGGAAAAACTGGAAAAACAATGGAAAGGAGAGAGTGGTCATGCAAAAGGAATATAAGGATGCCATGGAGCGGATTTCGTTGAGCGACAGTGACAAAGAGAGAATCCTTGCCAATGTAAAAAAAGCATGTGAAATACCGGAAGAAGAAAAAACGGTTATCAGTATTCGTAAAAGACCAGATTTCTCCCTTCGGCGTATGGGGGCAGTGGCAGCAGCATGTCTGGTTTTATGTGCCAGTGCGCTGCTCGTTATTGAGAGGTTTACAGACAAAAACTTGGGAGTAGGAAATGATATAGAAGGGAGTTACCAGACGCAGGAACCTGGAGAAGAGGTAGTGTGGGAGGAACTGGATTCTATCTGTGAAATCGGAGAGAAGACAGACTGTAAAACATATACGCTTAGTAATGTTCCAAGAGAATACCGGTTAAAAAAAATACAGGTTGCCAGAGAACAGCGTCATGTCCGGATTGTTTACAAAAATAAAAAGGAACATGATAAAATACTGTTTGAGTACAAAGAGACAGATGATGTGTCAGAGCTTGCATCTCAGTTTGAGGGAGAGCAGATGTTAGCCGAGGAGACGGTTGGGAATGCGGATGTCACTCTGTACGGTGCTAAGAAGTGTAACGGTATGACATGGAAAAAATCATCCTGTTCTTTTGCCGTCCGCATGACAAAAGGGCGGAGCAAAAAGGATGCAAAAGCCCTTGTTTCCGGTACTGCGGAAGGTATCGAGAATGTACGTGATATTGACAAAAAAGATATTGTCAGAGATGAGAAAAAAGATAAAAGCGGTTATAATCCAAATGCTATTGGATGGCAAGGGGATGAGAAACCATCCGGACCGGCAGAGAGAAGAAGAATCTTAAAGAGCCTTTATGAACTTCTGGGATTCCGTATAACGGTTGTATCACCGGGTGAACAGATAACATATAAACAGGTAGGTGACTATGAATCATTCCTGTTCTATTATCCACTGGATGTGCAGCTGGAAGACAAAAAAATCATTGGATATGCCGGATGGGAATCATGCCCGGAAGGTGTTCTTAAGGGATATGAGGAAGCAGATACCGTTACTGTCAATGGAGTGGTAGTCTATGTTTACCAGAACAGAAGGGAAGAGAAGTTGTTCCGGTTTAAGAAGCAGGATATTTCCTTTACCTTTTTGATGGAGGGCTATACGGGCACAGATTATGAGCAGATTCTTGGTGAACTGCTCAGCGTCGTGAGAATCTCGATGGATGATGGAATTTCAGATGATGAAAAAGTAAATGACAATTCGGATAATAAAGAAAATGAAAGTACAGAAAAGGCGGAGGAAGAAAAAGTTATCGCATCCGCATACCGTGAGCAGGCACAGAAAATTCAGGATGCTGTGGCAGAACGCAGCCTTCACAAGATGATGAGCTATGTTCAGTTTCCGCTGGTAATTGATAACCAGGGAGGAACTGTATCCAGCGAAAAAGAGTTTCTTGCACTGGATGCCTCCCGGCTGTTTACTTCAGAATGGATTGACGCCGTCGTATCATATGATGTTTTCCGGATTGACGCGCATACCAAAACGTTTGTCATGGGCAGTGATACGAATTACCTTGTATGTAAAACGAAAGAGAATTCCGTTGTAATCGCGGAAATTCATTCCGCTAAACTGGAGCCGGAATCCGTCAATACGAATGAAGCCTGAACATTGAGATTATGATTTTTGCATTGTAAAAACAAATTCAGAACCAACGCCTACAGTGCTGACAACATGGATTGTCTGCTTGTGGGCGTTAATTATTTCTTTGCAAATCGAAAGTCCAAGACCCGTTCCCAGTTTGTCCTTGCCACGGGATAAATCGGTTTTGTAAAAACGATCCCAGATACGTCCGATTCCTTCTTTTGGAATGCCAATCCCCGTATCCTTGACAGAGATGAAAACTTTATTACCGTGCGCTCTTGTGCGCACATAAATGCTGGAATCACTATGGCTGAATTTTATTGCATTGTCCATCAGATTGTGAAGTACCTGCCGGATTTTATCGGAGTCCCCGGATACGGAAAGAGGTCCGTCAGAGGCAAACTCCGTCACAAAAGATATATTTTTCCTGTCCGCGCTTCCCTGCAGAATATCAATCGTATCTTCGATAACCGCATGGATGTCAAAATCACAGATGTCGAGGAAAATATTATTCTTATCATAATTGTTTACATCGAGGATATCGGTTGTCAGTTTTGTCAGCCGGTTTGTTTCAAAGAGAATGATATTGAGATATTTTTCCTGATCTTCCGATGGAATTATGCCATCTGCCATAGCCTGTACATACCCGTGGATGCTTGTGAGGGGAGAGCGGAAGTCATGAGAAATATTGGAAATAAATTTGCGCTGATACTCTTCAAATTTGCTCAATTCCTCTCCGATTACGTTTAAAGTCTGTGCCAGTTCACCGTATTCATCGTTCGTGTGTAGCTCGATGGGAGGGTTTTCGTGAGCAATGGAAAAGTTCCTTGCACCGTTTTGCAATTTGCGCAGAGGACGGTAATTGGTCAGGTAGATGACGATAAAGGCAAGTCCCATCACCGCAGACATGAAATAAAAAAGGGTCAGGAGAATATTGAAATAATAATCTACACGTACCTGAACCAGTTCTGTTGTGTCGGTATCCCAGAGATGGTAGCGGGTTTCCGACACAACCATTTCATATATATATTCATGTCCAAGCGTCTGAATGAAGAAAAATGAGACAAAAAAAACAGTCAGATAAAGAAGCGTCAGTTTTTTTCCCAAAGTCAGTTTAAATAATGTTTTCATGAAACGCCTCCCGTTTCAAACTTATATCCGATTCCCCAGACAGTGGCAAGAGCCCACTCCTGATGGTCTTTAATTTTAGCGCGGAGTCTTTTTATGTGGACATCTACGGTTCGTGTTTCGCCGACGTATTCATACCCCCAGATTCGGTCTAATAACTGTTCTCTCGTAAAGACCTGATTTGGATGAGTGGCGAGGAAAAACAAAAGCTCAAGTTCCTTTGGCGGCATTTCCACCGGTTTTCCCTTGTAAGTTACCGAATAATTGGACAGACTGATGACAAGATCCGTATAGCGTACGACCTCGCCCTCCTCTTTTGATGCAGCGGTTGTTTCGCTGCCCGCAGATGGTTTGTACCGGCGCAGTACAGCCTTCACTCTTGCAACCATTTCTTTTGTATCAAATGGTTTGATCATGTAGTCATCTGCCCCCAGTTCCAGTCCGAGTACCTTGTCAAAAACCTCTCCTTTTGCCGAGAGCATAATAATCGGAGTTGTGTATTGCTTACGTATTTCCCGACAGACATCATAGCCGTCCATGCCGGGAAGCATGATGTCAAGAAGGATTAAGTCCGGACGGAATTCCTCATGCTTCCGGAGTGCTGTTTCCCCGTCTTCTGCAATCTCACATTGAAAGCACTCCTTTGTGAGATACAGAGAAATCAGGTCTGCAATATTCGAATCGTCATCGACAATCAGTATTTTTTTCTTTTCCATCGTTTTCCTCATTTCTATTTGAATTCGACCACTGTTACGCCATAGCCTCCCTCGCCATAGGCTCCCATGCGGTAGCTTTTTACATGTTTACATTTTTTGCAGTAATTCTGTACCGCGTTGCGCAATGCTCCGGTTCCCATGCCGTGAATGACGGTGACCTGGTGAAGTTTTGCAAGGTAGGCATCATCTATATATTTGTCGAGCAGGGCAATGGCTTCATCTACCGTTTTGCCGATTAGATTTATTTCTGAGGAAACGGTCATCGCCTTTGCCATTTTCATATTTTTTGCATGGGTAATTGTGGCTTCTTTTTTGGCAGCCTTTGTCTCCTGCTCTAGTAGTTCAAGGTCTTTAATGTCCACTTCTGACCGGAGAATTCCCATCTGTACAAAACATTTCCCCTTATTGTTTGGGGGAGTGCTGACAGTGCCTTTTACGCCCATCGAGTGAACCATGACAATATCTCCGACTTCAAGTTTGTCCGGTGCCTTTTTTGGTTTTTTCGCGGTAGAAGAAACAACAAGTTTGCTTCCCTTACGGTCAATCTCCTCCCGGAGTGCGGCACGCTCCTTTTCCATTTCCTTTGTCATGCCGGCGCCCTGCATCCATTTGTTGTATTTGCGGATGGATTCATCGGCAGTATCTTTTGCTTTCTGAAGAATTTCGCGCGCCTCTTCATTGGCACGGCGGAGAATCTTGTCTTTTGCCTCATCAATCCGCTCGTTTTTGGCGGCCAGCTTTTCTTTATAGTGTTCTGCTTCCTCGCGGAAACGCTTTGCTTTTTCCCGTTCCTTTTCTGCCTCTGCTCGTGCTTCGTGAAGACCGGTCACAACGTCCTCAAAACTCTGGCTGTCGCTGTCAACAAGTTTCCCGGCAGCTTCAATGATTTCCTGCGGAAGTCCCAGTTTACCGGAAATGGCAAAGGCATTACTTTTGCCTGGAACACCAACTAACAGACGATACGTCGGCTGGAGGGACTCCACATCAAATTCGCAGGAGGCATTTTCCACACCATCGGTGGAGAGCGCATATATTTTCAGTTCACTGTAATGGGTTGTTGCCATAGCAGTGACATTCCGTTTGTGTAGATTGTCAAGGATGGCGGTTGCAAGTGCGGCCCCCTCTGTCGGGTCGGTTCCGGCTCCCAGCTCATCAAAAAGAGCCAGTGTTTTTTTGTTGGCACGCTTCAAAATATAAACGGTATTTACCATATGGGAGGAAAAGGTACTGAGGCTCTGCTCGATACTCTGCTCATCTCCGATGTCTGCATATACTTCTTCATATACCCGCAGATGCGAGTGGTCAAAGGCAGGAATGTGAAGTCCCGCCTGCCCCATCAGCGTAAACAGTCCCACGGTCTTTAGGGAAACCGTCTTACCGCCGGTGTTTGGACCTGTGATAATCAGAAGATTGTACGTTTTTCCGAGTGTCACATCAATCGGAACGACTTTTTCTTTTGGAATCAGTGGATGACGTCCCCTTTTGATGTGAATATAATTCTGGTCAAATAAGGGCTCGCTTCCCTGCATTTTTTTTGACAGACCCGCTTTGGCAAAGATGAAGTCAAGTTCGGCAAGCAGCATCACATTGCGATTCAGATCCTCCGTATAAGGCGCTGCCAGTGAGCTGAGTGACAGCAGGATTTTTTCGATTTCCTCCTGTTCCTTCATCGCAAGCTCGGCGAGTTCATTATTCAGTTTCACGATTGCCATCGGTTCGATGAAGAATGTGGAACCCGTGGCGCTCTGGTCGTGAATCATACCCGGAAAAGTGGATTTGTACTCCTGCTTCACCGGCAGACAGTAACGCCCGTTGCGCATAGTTACAATGTTGTCCCGAAGCATTGTTCCTGAAGAATTTACCGTGGCAGTCAGCTGTTCCCGGATGCGGTCATTGGCACCTTTGATGGAGCGGCGGATGCGCTTCAGCTCCGGGCTGGCATCATCTGCCATTTCTTCCGGAGAAAGAATGCATCGGTTGATTTCACGTCTGAGATCCGGCAGGTCAACAAGGCCGGCAAAACGCCCCGAGAGGGCATCCTGCAGCTCTTCTTCTTTTTTGTCATACGCGATGGCCGCCTTTGCAATTTCCAGGCACCGGCTGATTTCCAAAAGCTCACCCATACCGAGGACACCGCCCTTTTCCAGGGGTACCAGGCTTGGCCGGATGTCACGCAGACCGTGAAAGGAGAGCTTACCCTGCTTAAAAAGACGCATCAGTGCGTGAGATGTCTCGGTCTGCCAGGCAATGATTTCGCTGCGGTTTGACGAAGGCAGCAGATGTCTCGCACTCTCTTTGCCAAGCGGTGAATCTGCTTGCTCCACCAACATATCTATAATTTTATTATATTCTAATGTCTGTAATACTTTTTTGTTCACAAAAATCCCCCTTTTCCCACTTTCCGTACATTTTACAATAAATCCGTATAATTTTCAACAATACCTTGATTTTACATAGAAATCCCGTTAAAATGGGGATGAAGTAGAAATGTAGAAATGAGGATTTGTATGAATTATTTAAAAGACTATAGAGAAGGGCAGAAGTTTGTGGGCACATACCTGTGCAAGCAGAAGCAGATTTTGAAAACGAAGGCAGGAAAAACCTATTATTCTCTCATTCTGCAGGATAAAACCGGAACTGCGGACGGGAAAATATGGGAATTGAATAACGGCATTGATAATTTTGAAGCCATGAATTATATACACTGTGAAGGGATGGTGACGAGTTTCCAGGGAAATCTCCAGATGAACATTTCCCGTGTCCGTCTCAGCGATGAAGGAGAATATGACCCGGCAGATTATGTGCCGTGTACGGATAAAGATATCACGGAAATGTACAGCCAGATTATGAAATATGTGGCAAGTGTACAGAACAAATATCTTCGGAAAATACTGGAGATGTATTTTGTAGAAGATAATGATTTCATTCAGGCATTCAAGAAACATTCGGCGGCAAAAAGTGTCCACCACGGTTTTCTCGGCGGACTTTTGGAGCACACCCTGAGCGTGACTAATATGTGCCAGTATTTTGCGGAGCATTATCCTATCATTAACCGCGATCTTCTGATTACGGCAGCGCTTTTTCACGATATGGGAAAGATTGAAGAAATTTCCGATTTTCCGCAGAACGAATATACAGATGACGGCCAGATGCTCGGACACATTTACATCGGAGCCCGTGCCATGGAGAACGCCGCGGCAAAGGTTCCCGGTTTTCCTCCAAAACTAAAAAATGAGCTTGTCCACTGTATTTTATCCCATCACGGCAAGCTGGAATTTGGCTCACCAAAAGTACCGGCCATTATGGAAGCGATGGCTCTCCACCTCGCCGACAATGCGGATGCAAAGCTTCAGACACTGACAGAAGTTTTCAACCAGGCAGGTGACAACATGGGCTGGCTTGGATTTAACCGTATGTTTGAGAGTAATCTCAGGAAAACGTCGGAGGAAGAGTGACGAATGAAAGCATCACAAAAAGCGGTGTCTGCATCACGTATGTCCACCGCAGGAAAATGGAAGAAAAATGATGAGCTGACGCTGCTCATCGATGATATGGGAACACAGGGAGAGGGCATCGGTCACGCAGACGGCTATGCTCTCTTTGTGAAAGGTGCGCTCGTTGGCGAAAAGGTTCGTGTGCGCCTGATGAAGTTAAATAAAAATTATGGTTTTGCAAGGCTTCTGGAGGTTCTGGAACCCTCGCCATTCCGCCGGGAGCCCGAATGTAAAATGTCAGGGCCATGCGGTGGCTGCTCCCTGCAGCATATGGCCTACGAGGGTCAGCTTGCTTACAAGGAAAAGAAAGTGAAAGACTGCCTCACAAGGATTGGCGGCGTCGATATATCGAAGGTGGAGTGGCTGCCCATCCTCGGTATGGAGGACGAGCCGTGGCACTTTCGCAACAAGGCGCAGTTCCCGGTACGTGCTGACGAACAGGGCAGGGCTGTAACCGGCTTTTTTGCCGACCGCAGTCACCGACTTGTCCCGGTGGACACCTGCGCAATCCAGCACCCGGTCATCAATGAGGCAGCAGCCGTTGTCACGGCATTTTTGCGCGAATACAGCATTTCTCCTTATGACGAGGACAAACATCGCGGTCTCGTGCGCCACATCTATGTGCGCCGCGGCTTCTACACCGGCCAGGTCATGGTCTGTTTGGTCATCAATGGAACAAAACTCCCACACGCAGATGTCCTAATCGAACGTCTGCGCCAAATCTCCGGCATGACCAGTATCTGTCTTAACATGAACCGGGAAAAGACAAATGTAATCACCGGAAGAGAAACAGTTCTTTTGTGGGGCTCTGATTTCATTGAGGATACGATTGACAGCATCCGCTACCGCATCTCAGCGCAATCTTTTTATCAGGTGAATCCGTTACAGACCCGGAGGCTTTATGAAGTGGCACTTTCGTTCGCCGACCTGCGGGGGCAAGAGACGGTCTGGGATCTCTACTGTGGCATCGGAACGATTTCCCTCTTTTTTGCGAAGAACCTTTCCGTTGATAAGGGCGGTCGTGTCATCGGCGTGGAAATTGTGCCGGAGGCGATCGAAAATGCTAAACAGAATGCTGCCCTCAACAACATCACGCAGGCTGAATTTTACTGTGGGGCGGCAGAGGACATCGTGCCAGAACTGCTCTCGGCGGGCGTGGCTTCCGGAAATGCCGATGTGGTTGTCCTTGACCCGCCGCGTAAGGGCTGTGACGGCAGGCTTCTCGAGACAGTCGTCCGGATGGCACCGGAGAAAATCGTGTACGTGAGCTGTGACCCGGCGACGCTTGCAAGGGATTTGAAGGTGCTCGGGGAAAAGGGGTACGAGGTGAGAAAGGTACGGGCGTGCGATATGTTTCCGCAGGGGGGGCATGTGGAGACGTGTGTTTTATTGTCCAAACTAAAATCGGCAAAGTCTATTGAGGTCAAAATCGAGCTTGATGACATGGATTTAACAAAGGCAGAGGGCATGGCAACATATGCAGAAATAAAGCAATATGTAATGGAGAAT
>JAXEJU010000054.1:0-29375 GCA_034101395.1 Eubacterium sp.
AGGAAGGATTACTTCCTCCTGATGAACCATTAGCTTCTTGATTTAATTTTCTAACTCTATAACACTTTAAAAAGTTGCCTGCCTTAGACAGCTTATTCAAGTGCGCCAATTTATGGTCTTCCTCTACTTTCTTTCACACTATCCTCCATTCCGGAGCGTTTACGCGCCGGGAGTGATTTGTTCTGTTTCTTTTATAGCATAATATGGCATGACGGACAAGAGAGAAAATAAATTAGCACTCACCTCTTGACAGTGCTAACAAAAGGTGTTATATTCTAATTGTTGTTATAGATTAAATAGAACAGAGGAATACTGTTAGTGAAAGGAGCGGTGGGTTATGAACATTACAAAATTTACACAGAAATCAGTCGAAATACTGAACAATCTGGAAAAAATCGCATACGATTTTGGAAATCAGGAGATAGCACAGGAGCATTTGTTGTATGGAATGATGACAATAGAAGATAGCCTGCTTGCCAAACTGATTGAGAAAATGGGGATTCAGCCTGCTGTGTTTCAGGCGCAGGTAGAAGAGCTTATTGCCAAAAGACCAAAAGTAGAAGGTGGTCAGGTATATATAGGAAATGACCTGAATAAAGTTTTAGTCTATGCCGAAAATGAAGCCAAAGCAATGGGGGACGAATATGTATCGGTGGAGCACTTATTCCTCAGCCTATTGAAGAAACCCTCGCGGGAGGTAAAAGAATTACTGAGGCAATTCCAGATAGACAGGGAGCGCTTTTTACAGGCACTCTCCATGGTGAGAGGAAACCAGAAAGTGACGACCGATAATCCGGAGGCAGTATATGACAGCCTTGAGAAATACGGTTATGACCTTGTGCAGCGCGCGAGAGACCAGAAACTTGATCCGGTAATCGGGCGTGATGCCGAAATACGGAATATGATACAGATACTTTCCCGTAAAACAAAAAACAATCCGGTACTGATTGGTGAACCCGGTGTCGGTAAAACCGCAGTTGTAGAAGGACTTGCGCAACGAATTGTCCGGGGGGATGTTCCAGAGGGACTCAAAAATAAACAGGTTTTCGCTCTTGATATGGGTTCCCTTGTAGCCGGTGCGAAGTACCGGGGTGAATTTGAGGAGCGTCTGAAGGCGGTGCTCGAGGAGGTAAAAGAAAGTGACGGGCAGATTATTCTGTTCATCGATGAGCTGCATACAATTGTCGGCGCCGGTAAGACTGACGGAGCGATGGATGCCGGAAATCTGTTAAAGCCAATGCTGGCGCGTGGAGAACTGCACTGTATCGGTGCCACAACACTGGATGAATACCGGATGTATATAGAAAAGGATGCGGCACTGGAGCGGCGTTTCCAGCCGGTTATGGTAGATGAACCGACTGTTGAAGATACGATTTCCATTCTCCGTGGCTTAAAAGACCGCTATGAGGTGTTTCACGGCGTAAAAATAACAGATGGTGCGCTGGTATCCGCTGCCATGCTGTCCGACCGGTATATTTCCGACCGTTTCCTGCCGGATAAAGCGATTGATCTGGTGGATGAAGCATGTGCACTGATAAAGACCGAGCTGGATTCCATGCCGACCGAGCTGGATGAAACCAGACGCCGTATTATGCAGATGGAGATTGAGGAAGCAGCGCTGAAAAAAGAAACGGATCATCTGAGCAAAGAACGTCTGACTGATTTGCAGAAGGAACTGGCAGAACTGCGGGAGGAATTTGCCGGACAGAAAGCAAAATGGGACAATGAAAAATCGGCGGTCGAACGGGTACAGGATTTGAAGGCTCAATTAGAGGAGACAAACCGCGAGATCGAAATGGCGGAGCAAAATTATAATCTGGAAAAGGCAGCTGAACTTAAGTACAGCAAACTGCCGGAACTACAAAAACAGATTTCTGTTGCCGAGGAAGCGATGGCGAACAAAGAAGCTTCCATGGTTCACGAAAGTGTCAGCGAGGAGGAAATTGCACGAATTATTTCCCGATGGACAGGAATTCCGGTTGCGAAACTGACTGAGTCGGAGAGAAACAAAACACTGCATCTTGATGACGAACTTCATAAGCGTGTGATTGGACAGGATGATGGCGTGACAAAAGTGACAGAGGCGATTATCCGCTCCCGTGCCGGGATCAAAGACCCAAGCAAGCCGATCGGTTCGTTTCTGTTTCTTGGCCCGACAGGAGTGGGCAAGACAGAGCTTGCCAAAAGTCTCGCAGAGTGTCTGTTTGACAATGAAGCCAACATGGTGCGGATCGACATGAGTGAATATATGGAGAAATATTCCGTCTCCCGCCTGATTGGAGCGCCTCCGGGATATGTCGGATATGAAGAGGGAGGACAGCTTACAGAGGCAGTTCGCCGGAAACCATATTCGGTCGTACTGTTTGATGAAATCGAAAAGGCCCATCCGGATGTATTTAACGTACTGTTGCAGGTGCTGGATGATGGCCGTGTGACGGATTCACAGGGGCGCACAGTTGATTTTAAAAATACGATTCTGATTATGACATCCAATTTGGGTGCAGAATATCTGTTAGACGGAATCGATGAAAATGGAAATATTTCGCAGGAAAGCGAGGACTCGGTGATGAATTTACTGCGAACCAGTTTCCGCCCGGAATTTTTAAACCGTCTGGATGAAATTATTATGTTTAAGCCGTTGTCACGTCAGGATATCAGTGGCATTATTGACCTTTTGGTCGAAGACGTGAACAAGAGAATTGCAGACAAAGAAATATCTCTGACTCTTACAGAAAAAGCCAGAGAATATATTACGGAAAAGGCATATGATCCGGCATATGGGGCAAGGCCGCTGAAGCGGTATCTGCAGAAAAATGTCGAAACTCTTCTGGCAAAGAAAATTCTTGCGGATAAGGTTCACATGGGAGATGTGCTAACGTTGGATGTGGCGGAAGATGGACTTATGTTTACTCCTTCGGCATAACCAGATTCATGAGAATTGCTACGACAAATACAGTTGCCACACAATTATCCGCTATTGCCGAACATCATAATCGTACAGCCGCCGAGAACTGCCTCCGGCAGAGTGTTAAGAATTGCCCCTATAAAGGGGAAAAAACCGGCAAGAATCATAATACCGGCACCGGCGGCAATAGCCTTTCGGTTGACAACTTTTGTCATAGCAATAAGCCCCACATTCTGGCTGAGGGATGTAATTGGCATGCAACCCAAAAAGCCGGAAAGAGTGCTGATAAAACCATCACAGGCAAGGAAACCGGAAATTTCCCTGTCTGTGATTTTTCTGTTAAACCCTGTCATGCAAAGAGCAGAGGTATCTCCAATCGCCTCCGTTGCAGATACGAGAAAAATCAGGCAAATGGTGATGATGGGACCGAGATGAAATTCCGGAGTAAATGGAAGATTCCAAAATGATTTTGCGAGAATGTTAAATACAAGACAGCAAATGAGCGTAATGGTCCCCAGTAGAAGATTTTGCCAGGAACCAAAATTTTCCGAACTTTGTCCACCGCCAAAGGAGGCCGCACCAACAGGAAGAAGAGAAAATCCAATGGCGGTTACCACATTGGCTGCAACAATCGGGGCAACAATCTTATGCCAGTATTTGGCAAACAGCCCCAGTACGCCTTCTATACATCCACCGATGAGTATGGCACCAATAATGGTGTTATAGTTGTAACTGGTACCAATCACACAAAAAACACTTACAAAAGTAAAACTGATTCCCAATACAATTGGAAGACCGGAACCGATACGCCACAGTGGAAATAATTGAATGAGGGTTCCGATGCCTGCAATGAGCATAGCGCACTGTACCAGATTAATCGTCTGCTCCGAAGAAAGCCCACAGGCTCCGGCTACAATAAAAATAGGAGTGATGTTGGCAACAAACATGGCAAGGATGTGCTGCAGACCAAAAGGTATAGCCTTTGACAGGGGAATGTATCCATCCAGTTTGTATATGTTTTCAATACTTGATTTTATACCCGCCCCGTCAGATTATGTCAAATTAAGATTCTTTTGATTTTTTTTTATATCTATAGTATAATCATTTTTCGTAGGGGAACATATGAAAGAGGTCATAAGATGAGCAGTATAGTAGACAAGCTGAATTTACCTTGCCGGATTGAGGAAGATTTTATATTTTTAAAAGATGAAAATAAATCCTATACATATAATGAATTTATGAAAAAAACAGTGTATTTTGCATCCAAACTGGCAGAGAACGGGTGGAAAAACCGTGCGGTTGCCGTCAGGGCATCACACACTGCGGACACCATCATTTCTTTTGTATCTATTCTTTTGAGCGGAAATTATTATGTGGCTCTTTCGACAGAAGCGCCGGAAGCATTTATATCCAGAATAAAAGAACAGGTGACGTTTGAAATTTTTCCGGAGATACCGGAGGATGGAATCGCCAGGTTTTCGGATACTGATTTGCGGTGCCGATATGAGGAACTGGCGCAGAAAAGACAAGATATAAAAGATGAGGATCCATTATATCTTGTCTTTACATCCGGTTCCACCGGAATTCCGAAAGGAATTGTAAAAAGTCACGAAAATATGTGGGATTTTATTCAGGCATATGACAAAGAATTTTCATTTGATTCCGAAACGGTATTGGGAAATCAGGCGCCGTTTTATTTTGATGCTTCTGCGAAAGACATTTATCTTTCGTTGTATAAAAAATGCAGAATGGTGATTATTGACACGGGGTTATTTATGAAGCCCAAAGAACTGGTCGAATACCTAAACCGGGAGCAGATCACGGTCATCCAGTGGGTGCCGTCAGCGCTTTCGATAGTGGCCTCACTTGGCACGTTTGATCTGGTAAAACCAGTGACACTGCAGCAGGTTTTTTTCGTCGGTGAAAAATTCCCGGTCAAACACCTAAGGGTATGGATGAATGCACTTTTGGATACCCGTTTTATCAATTTGTACGGTTCCTCCGAAATGGCGGGAATATGCGCGTTCTGTGTTTTGGACAGAGAAGAGATAATGAACATGGAAGAGATTCCAATAGGAAATGCATTGTCTAACAGTTCGGTGTTTCTTTGGGATGCCGAGGGGCAAAAATGTATTACGGAAAAAGGAAAATCCGGGGAAATACGCGTTCGGAGCCGGGCGCTTGCCAGAGGATATCTTGGGGATAAAGAGCAGTCGCGAGAGGTCTTTTTGCGGGGAAGTGAGGGAATCTGCTTTTGTACCGGAGACAGCGCCTGCTATGATGAAAAGGGACGTCTGGTATTTGTCGGGCGAAAAGACTTTCAGATCAAACACATGGGGCACCGGATTGAACTGGAGGAGATTGAGACAGCGGTGCTGCAGAGTACCTTTATAACAGATGCATGCTGCATTTATCATAAAAATAAAATACAGTTATTTGTCTGCGGAGAAGTGGACAAAGCGCAGCTCACAACCGAATTGCGTGAACGAATTCCAGAGTATATGCTCCCGAACAAAATAACGATTTTGGATGAAATTCCGGTCAATGCGAACGGAAAAAAGGACAGGGGACAGTTGCAGAAATTGTCTGAAAGGAGAAAAAGATGGAAGAAATAAAGGAAATTATCCGCGATATGTTACAGGAATTACACGAAGACGTGGATTTTGATGCAGAGGAACGGCTGGTAGATGACAAAGTACTGGATTCCTTTGATCTGGTTACGCTTGTGGCAGAATTGAGCGAAGAATTTGATATAGAAATTACGGCGGAAGATTTTGTCGAGAAAAACTTCAATTCGCTGGACGCTCTGACTGCGATGGTAAGTCGTCTGATCGATGAAGACTAGGAGGATAGCCTGTGTTTACATCGTATGAGTTTATCCTGTTTGTTTCCGTTTGTTTTGTTGTTTATTACCTGATTCCAAAGAGAACACAGCCGTATATGCTTTTGCTGGTCAGTTATCTGATTTACTTTTCTCTGGATGTGAGATATCCGGTATATTTGTTGGTGACAACAGTAACGGTTTATTTATCCGGGTGTTATATACGGAAAAAACAGATTGGTGCGGATGAGTACCTGAATTTGCATAAAAGTGAACTGAGCCGGGAAGAGCGAAAGCAGTATAAGGCAAAGGCAAAACAGAAGATGAAAGCTGTGCTGATCTGCTGTATGGTGTTCAATCTCGGAATACTCGCAGTGACAAAATATACGAATTTTTTTATACAAAACGTAAATCGTATTCTTCATACATTTGGAAATGATGTGGGATTTTCTTATCTGGATCTTCTGATTCCGCTCGGAATCTCATTTTATACATTTCAGTCAGTCGGTTATCTGCTGGATGTGTATTGGAAGAAAGGAGAGGCGCAGTTCAACTTTTTCAAATTTGCACTTTTCACCTCCTTTTTCCCACAGCTTGGTCAGGGACCAATCAGCCGGTATCATGATCTGTCACAGACTTTGTATACACCGCATACCTTTGACTGGAAAAATGTAAGGTTTGGATTGGAACGGATACTGTGGGGATATTTTAAAAAATTGGTAATAGCGGATCGCATCGCCGTGGCTGTCCAGATGATAATGGGAGATCCTGGTTATTATACCGGTGGTTTTGTTTTTGTCGGAATGCTGTTTTACGCTGTGGAACTGTATGCCGATTTTACGGGGGGAATCGATATAACGATAGGAATTGCCCAAGTGTTTGGAATTCGAATTACCGAGAACTTTGAGCGGCCGTTTTTCTCCAAAAGTATCGCGGAATACTGGCGGAGATGGCATATCACAATGGGAACCTGGTTCCGGGATTATATTTTTTATCCATTGAGTATCAGCAGATTTTTCCGGACAATGACAACCTGGATGAAAAACCATTTTGGAATGGAAGTGGCAAAAAGGAGCTCCGTATATGTGGCGACAGTGATTGTCTGGGTCACAACAGGTATTTGGCATGGGGCAAACTGGCGCTATGTCGCGTGGGGACTTTGTAACGGTGTGGTAATACTGATTTCCGAAGAATTATCGCCATTGTATCAGAAGTTTCACAAAAAATTTCCGAATCTTACGCAGTCATTTGGCTACAAATGTTTTCAGGTCGGGAGGACTTTTCTGCTCATGTGCTGCCTTCGGATTTTCGACCGGTATGCGAGTTGCAAACAGGCATTAAAAGCCTTTGTGCATATGTTTACACAGTTCGATGTCCATGCGCTTGCCGGACAGGAATTTCTTGATTTGGGATTATCGGCAGTGGATTACTGCATACTGGGAGGTGGCGTGCTTGTCATGTTTGCCGTGAGTCTGACAGGCCGTCATGGCTCGACCAGGGAATGGATCAGCAAAAAGCCATATGTCGTAAAATTTGCCCTGTTTACGATGCTGCTCTTTGCGACTGTTTTACTGGGAAACTACGGAATTGGATATGATGCCTCTGCATTTATCTATAACCAGTTTTAGTGAAGACGAAGGAGGAGAAAGATGGTAAAAAAAATCTTAGTTGCTTTTCTGTCTGTCGCACTGGTATTATCAGGTTTATATATGGTTCAAAAACTGGTTGTCCCCAAATACATGGATGATGTTCTGGAAGGAGCATTTACTGCCGAGTATTATAACGAAACATCAGACCATCAGGTGATTTTTATTGGTGACTGTGAAGTCTATGAAAATTTCAGTCCGGTGGAAATGTGGGAAAAATACGGGATAACCAGTTATATCCGTGGCAGTGCCCAGCAGCTGATTTGGCAGTCCTATTATCTACTGGAGGACGCCTTGCAGTATGAAACACCGGAAGTGGTTGTGTATAATGTCCAGTCGCTTACTCATAATACACCTCAGAAAGAAGAATATAACCGCATGACGATAGACGGAATGAAGTGGTCACATTATAAGGTGGAGTGTATCAATGCCTCCATGTTGGAAAATGAAAATTATCTGGATTATGTATTTCCACTTCTCCGGTATCATAGCCGAATCACTGACTTGACAAAAAGTGATATTACATATTTTAATAGAAAAAGGAAAGTAACGCATAATGGCTATTACATGCGTGTGGATGTCATCCCGTATGATGAAGAAAACGCGTTGGAAGAGGATAAACCGGAAGACACCCGGTTTGGAGAAAATGCACTGGCATATCTGGATAAAATCAGAATGTTGTGTGAGGAAAAAGGGATACAGCTTCTTCTCATAAAGGCGCCGAGCCTGTCACCGGTGTGGTTTGATGAATATGAGGAACAGGTGGAAACCTATGCCGAGCAGTACCATTTACCGTATATTAATTATCTGGAACTGGTGGATGAAATAAAGCTTGATTATTCGACGGACACCTACGACGGCGGACTGCATATGAATCTGTCAGGAGCCAGAAAACTGTCAAAGCATATGGGAAAGTATCTGACCGAAAATTTTTCGCTGAGAGACTTAAGGGATGACAGGCAATACGCAGAAGTATGGGAAGAAAAAGTAAAGTTTTATAATCAGATGATTGAAGATCAGAAAAAAGAACTGGAAACATATGGCTATCTGAAAAGTTTCGGAGGAGAAGCGTCGAAAGAAAGCGCCTCCGTTGTTCCGGAAGATGAAGAGGAACTGGAAGAAGACATGTTTGCAGGCTTTGAATAAAAGGAGGATAAAAAAATGCAAAGAAAAATCAAGAAATTAACAAAAAAATGGATGGTGCTGTCACTTATGATTGCGCTGCTTGTTTCGTGTATCCCGGCAATTACTTCCGGTGCTGCATCCAAAGGATATGTATTTAAATATAACGGGGTTTCGGTAAAAATGAAGGGGGATGCTTCCAAATTAATGAAAAAAGCCGGAAAAGTTCTGAAAAAGAAAGAGAGTAAAAGCTGTGCATATAAAGGACTTGACCGTGTATACCAGTATAAAGATTTTGTGCTGGCAACTTATTCGGAGAGCAAAAAGGGAAAGCAGTATGTGAATGGAATCCGGTTCCGCACAGACAAGGTAGCAACGAAAGAGGGAATCCGCCTTGGCAGTTCGCTCGATGATGTATTTGAAAAATATGGTCAGACAAAAGGAAATTTTGGCGTTTATACATACAAAAAAGGAAAAAGCAAGCTGCAGTTTGAAGTGACGGATAATAAGGTGACTACGATTCAATATGTAGCGTTAAAATAACCGGAAAGAAGGATGAAAAGAGTGAGTATGAGAAAAAAGCCGGCATATGTAATGCTTCTTGTCCTGTTGGCAGTTCCGGCACTTATCATGGCAGCAGGAGTGAAAAAAGCGGATGCCAAAACCGTAAAAAAAACGATAGCAGTCGGGAAAACTTGTTCTGTTAAAACGGAGGGATGCACCTATCAGAGCACCAATGAAAAGGTGGCCTTTATAAATGAAAACGGATGGGTAACAGCCAAGAAAAAAGGAACTGTAGTGATTTGGATAAAAAAGAATGGCAAAGAAAAGAAAAGGATATCTCTCACGGTAAAAGCGAATAAAAAAGTGCCGACAATTGGTGTATGTGGTGATGAGGTAAAGATTGGAGCATTGAACTGGTCGGCTGCCGATCAAAAACTTCGTACTTCCCAGACGATACAAAACAATGGAACCGGAAAAATAAAGAAAGTTACCGCCGTATACAAAATTACGGGAACCAGACAGGAAGCACAACCGCCTTCGGGCATTTCCGGTGCCTCTGTTACGACAACTGTCGATGTGCCGTATCAGACGGAGTATAAAGTGAAATCAGGAGCCATAAAGGCAGGCGGGGAGCATACACTCAACTGGGAGAAGGAGCTGGAAGAAGGTGTGACCGTCGAAAAGACAGTGCTGAAAGAAATCCGCGTATATTCCGAAAAATCAGTTGCTATTTTGAACGGCATAAAAGGAACATGGAGTTATACGTGGGGGACAAAAGATAAAAAACCGCCGGTAATAACGGGGCTTGTTGGGAAAAAAGCATACAATTCCCATTATAAGAATGTTGTGAGAACTGTTTATAAGGGGAAAGAGTCATGGCTTTTAAAATATGTATCAGCCGTTGATAACAGGGATGGTAAAGTAAAGGTTACTGTCGATACTTCTAAAATTGACTGGAATAAAAAAGGAGTTTATACCGTAATCTACCGTGCAAAAGATTCAGCCGGTAATGTGGCAAAAGTAAAAACAAAAGTGCAGGTAAGAGTGGCGAGAAATGATCTCGACCGTTATGCCGCCACTATTTTAAAGAGAATTGTCAGGGAAAGCTGGTCGGATGAGAAAAAGGCACGGGCAATTTATAAATATGTCCGGGGAAAAATGGCATATGTGGACAGTAATGACCACGCGAGCTGGGAGCGTTCTTCCCTGTATGCAATTCGGTACAACAGTGGAAATTGTTTTTGTTATTATGCATTGAGCCGCCTGCTTCTGACTCGTTGTGGAATTCCTAATCAGACGGTGACCAGATATCGGGGGCATGGCCATCACTGGTGGAACTTTGTCTATATCAAGGGAAGCTGGTATCATTTTGACACCACTCCCCGCAGGAGAAACGGATATTTCTGCCTCTGGACAGATGCCAGACTTACCGCCTATTCGAATCGGGCAGGCAACAGTCATATATGGAACCGCAAATGGGTTCCTAAAAGTGGTTCACCTTTGTAAATTGTAGCTTCTTTGTAGGAAACGGGTGTCAAAAGTACCCTTTTGACACCCGTTTCTATTTTGGTAATTTTTCTGACGTATTTGGAATACTGATTAGCAGCAGTTTTTATCAAAATCCGGATTGAACGCATAAAAGTTCTTTTTATTCAGGTCATCCTGAACGAGCCGCAGACTCTCGCCAAACCGCTGGAAGTGAACCAGCTCCCGCTGGCGCAGGAAACGGATTGGGTCACAGACTTCCGGATCTTTTACGAGCCGAAGAATGTTGTCATAGGTTGTGCGGGCTTTTTGCTCTGCTGCTGCTTCACAGGGATAACGGAGAAAATACTGGATATGGAAAAGAAACATAAAAAGAGATTGATTTCTTGCACCATGTCTATTAAACTAAAGGTAGTGAACAGAAAAAATGAGAAAATGACAGGGACGAAAGAAATGGGGGGAAATATGACGAAAAAACTACAGTTAACAGACATTTTTGACATTGAGTTACTACAGGAACTGCAGGACAATTATTTTGCAACAACGGGAATTTCCTGCGGTATTTCGGATCCGAATGGTGTTGCTATCACAAAACACTGTTACAGTAACAAGCTGTGTAATGAATTGATTAAAAAATCTCCAATTGGACTCGCACGATGCCAGGAATGTGATAAACGGGGAACGGAGATGGTAAAGGCTAAGGGAGAGACCATAATTTATTCCTGTCACGCCGGTCTGCTTGACTTTACAGCACCGATTGTTGTTGAGGGGCAGCTAATTGGCTGTTTTCTGGGTGGACAGGTTCTTCAGGAGGAAATGGATGAGGAACAGGCAAGAAAAACGGCGTTGGAAATTGGAGTTGATCCGGAAAAATTTATTGAGTATGCAAAGGAACTGCCGATTTATACCGTGGAACAGTTGCGTACTTCCGCTAATTTTTTATACAGTATCGGTAATATGTTGTCACATATGGCATACAAAAAATACCATATTCAGCTTGCCAATACGCAGATAGAGCGGGAAGCTCATATGAAATCCGATTTCCTTGCCAATATGAGCCATGAGATCCGTACTCCTATGAATGCTGTGATTGGTATGGCAGAAATGGCTCTGCGCGAAGATCTTCCACCGACAGCACGGGAATATATCAATCAAATTATGACAGCAGGAAATTCACTGCTGACAATCATTAATGATATTCTCGATTTTTCCAAAATCTCTGCCGGGAAAATGGATATCAATATGGTGGAATATGAACCGGTTTCAAGCATCAATGATATTACGAATATCATTATGACACGCATAGGAAAAAAGAATCTGGAATTAATTGTAGACTATGATCCGAATATTCCGAATCAGCTTATGGGAGATAACATACGCATCAAACAGGTTGTGATGAATCTTGCCAACAATGCCGTAAAATTTACAAAAGAAGGTCGGGTCTGTGTCAAAATATCGTACGCGAAAAAAAGTGATCGGGAAGTTGTGTTGCATTTCTCCATTGATGATACAGGAATTGGTATTAAGGAAGAGGATTTAGAAAAACTGTTCCAGTCTTTTCAACAGGTAGACAGTAAGCGAAACCGTAATATCGAAGGAACCGGACTGGGACTTGCGATTTCAAAACAACTGGTAACGCTAATGAACGGGAAAATCTGGGTGGAGAGTGAATACGGAAAGGGAAGTACATTTTCTTTTGAAATACCACAGTTTGTGCTAAAGGACAGTCCATCCATTGAGATTGAGGACTCGTCACAGGAGGTGGCAATACTTTGTGAAAACCAGTACATCAATGAATCACTCCAAAGAGATTTTGACCGGTTTGGTATCCGGCATATCAATGTAGATTCATCGAATTATCCGGATGATTTACGTGAGGAAGAGCCTGATTTGTGCTTTATTGATTATCCGCTGTATTCGGATGAAGTGCGGGAGTTTGTGAAAAACAATGAAGCCATTACCTTCGTTCTGATGGTTGGATTTGATACGGCAATAGACGAAAAACTGCCAAACCTGATTGTTGCAACTAAGCCGATATATTCCCTGAATATCGCATCTATTCTCAATCAGAGAAATGTTTATGTTGGAGATGATCCGACAAAGGGGCATGAATTTACCTTTATAGCTCCGGAGGCAGATATTCTGATTGTTGATGATAATGAAGTGAATTTAACCGTGGCAGCCGGACTGATGAAACCATTGCAGATGAATATTGATACCGCACTCAGTGGCAGAGAAGCAATTGAAATGATTGAAGCAAAGCATTATGATCTGATTTTTATGGATCACATGATGCCGGATATGGACGGTATTGAAACAACACATGTCATCCGTGAGAAGTACGAGGAGTATAATAATGTCCCTATTATTGCGCTGACGGCGAATGCGGTAGAAGAAATGCGCTCTATGTTTTTATGCGAGGGGATGAATGACTTTATTGCCAAACCGATTGAACTTCCGTTTTTGTTATCTAAATTACGAAACTGGCTTCCGGAAGAGAAACTAAAGATGATTTCACCGGAAACAGTGACAACAGAGTCTTTGGATGATTCAGATGCTGATGAACCAATTCCAGAAAACGTGGAAGGAATCGATGTTGAACTTGCGCTCCATTATCTTGGAAGCAGAAAACTTTTCCGGGAAAGCCTCGGCAATTTTTACAAGGCGATTGAACGTAAAGCCGGCTCCCTGGAAGCATATTACCAGAGCGAAGACTGGGAGCATTTTACCATAGATGTGCATGCCTTGAAGAGCTCATCAAAACAGATTGGTGCAGCAGATCTTTCTGAAATGGCAGAAAAACTGGAAAAGGCTGGACAGGAAAGTGATATTGAATTTATAAAGAAAAACACAGACAGACTTCTCCGGGATTATCGGAGATATCAGAAGCTATTACAGCCATATTTTGAAGAAAAAACCGAGGAAGTTGCAAAACCTGATTCTTCAGCAGAGATACTATATCCTTTGTTTTCTTCAGCCAGAGAGGCACTGGATAATCTGGATATGGATGAGATGGAGGAGGTTCTTGCAAAACTCATGAAGTACCAGTATCCTTCACAGCAGCAGGTGCTCTGTACGCAGTTACAGGAAGCGGTGGACAATTTGGATTCCGACACCTGTGAGGAGATTATTCTGGAATGGGAGAAGTTATTACAATAAACGTTTGTGAAGCAGGATAAAAGGGGCAAAAGTACAGAGGGGAATTCGAGGCATAAGGAATGGAAAAAACTCTGATTTCATATTCTATATATAAAATGTTTTTTCGGAGCGTATGGATGAAAAATACTTCGAAGCCCCCCCAAAAAGACTATCTGTGCAAATGCATATATAAAACTGATTCAGAAGAAAGTCGTCGAAAGCAACTGTTACAGATATGGAAAAACTATATCAGGCAGCAGGAAGCGGGTAAAAATCTATGACAGAGACAGAGAAGAATCCGAAGATAAAACCGCTTGCCGCCATTTATGCAAGATTATCTGAAGAGGATCGGAATAAGCCGGATTCTTCGATGGACAGTGAAAGTATAATAAATCAGATTATGCTTTTGAAGCAGTTTGCGGATGACAGGGGCTGGGAAATATATGAATGCTATACCGATGATGACTGGGCGGGGGCTGACAGAAGCCGACCCGCCTTTAATCGTCTGCTGCAGGATGCCGGACAGGGGAAATTTAACATTGTCCTGTGCAAAACACAGAGCCGTTTTACCCGTGAACTTGAACTTGTCGAAAAGTACATACATGGGCTTTTTCCACTGTGGGGCATCCGTTTTATCGGTGTTGTGGACAATGCAGATACCAGTGTAAAAGGAAACAAAAAAGCCCGTCAGATTAACGGACTTGTGAATGAATGGTATCTTGAGGATATGTCGGAAAACATAAAGGCAGTACTCACGACAAGACGCCAGGAGGGGTATTATATCGGCTCTACTGCGCTGTATGGGTACCGCAAAGATCCGGATCGAAAGGGGCATCTCATTATTGACCCGGAAGCTGCGGAAGTTGTGCGGCTTGTGTTCCATTCCTTTGCAAATGGAATGGGAAAGACAGCGATTGCAAGAATGTTAAACGAACGTGGCATTCCCAATCCGACCGAATATAAGCGTCAGAAAGGAATTTCATATAAGACGCCTCACCACAAGCTGGGAACTTTATGGAAATATTATTCTATCGCAGATATGCTGACAAACGAAATGTATATTGGCAATCTTGTACAGGGCAGATACGGCAGTGTTTCCTACAAGACAAAGCAGAATAGACCGTTGCCAAGGGAGCAGTGGATACGTGTGGAAAATACACATGAGGCCATCATTGACAGGGAACTGTGGGAAACGGTTCAGAAGATGATACGTGAGAGGGCAAAACCGTTTTCCACAGGCGAGACAGGAATTTTTGCCAGAAAAGTTAGGTGTATGCAGTGTGGTTATTTTATGCGTTCCGGCAAAAGCCGTGGCAGAAATTACCTGACGTGTAGTGCCAGACATATATCAAAGGATGCCTGCCCCGGGGCGTTTATTTATGTGGACAAACTGGAACAGATTGTCCTTGAGGAACTTCAAATCGTGAACAGGAAATATCTCAGTGAAACAATGCTTGAAAAAGAACTTGTGCTGGATGCCTGTCCGGAGGAAGAATTGAAAAAATGGAGAAGGCAGTATGAAAGGCACAAACAGAAAGCTGCTCAGTGGAATACAGCGATGAAAACGTTATATTTGGACAAAGTAAAGGGGGAAATTGATACGGTGCAGTTTCAGTTGCTTTTGCGGGAGATACAGTCTGGCAAAGAAAATGAATTGGCACAGCAAAAATTGTGCGAGGAAAAAACCGCAGAGCTTCAGAGACAGACAAATACGAAGAGGGATAAAAAGAAAATAATCCGGGAATATGTAGACGGTCCGAAACTAAACCGCTCACTTACCGCGAGCATGATTGATTATATCGAAGTCTCCAGACGTGATCCGGAAACCGGAATGGTAGAGATAAAAATCTACTGGAATTTTTAACGCCTTTTGACTGTTATCCTTATATGGCAGCACCATCCGCTGCCATATCCTCTGTCAGGTCGGTAATCGGATCACCTTTACTCTGGAAATAGGTGGCGCTAAACGGAACGCCGCCGGCAGACTGTGGCCAGAGTCCCAGTGTATGATCCACATAGTAATCGGCAAATCCCTGTTCCTTAATCTCTTCCGGCGTGAGGTCCTTTGTCAGCTGATGGACAATAGCACAGATCATTTCAAAATGCGCCATTTCCTCGGTACCTGTATCGGTGACGATATTGCACATATCCTCCATTTTCTCAACCAGAACCGGCCGGCATCCGCTTCGTCACCATCGATTTTTTACCATTGACTGACTATCATTGTAATGATACAATAGTGCTATATCATTACAATGATAGAATGGGAGGGGAAAATGAGTAAAATTGAATTATTTCACGGGTCGGATCATGTTATTGAGAAACCGGATTTTTATCTTGGAAAAACAAACAATGATTACGGACGCGGATTTTATTGTACCACAGAATTGTTAATGGCGATGGAATGGGCATGTAAGCAAAATACCGATGGATTCGTAAATAAATACTCTTTTGAAGAAGATTCCTTAAATGTATTAAACTTATTAGATGATGGATACCACATTTTACATTGGATGGCATTGCTGTTAAAAAACAGAACTTTCCGTCTTTCGAATGAAATTGCCGTGGATGCCCGTAATTATATTATTGATAATTTTGGAATTGATTTAAAAGATTATGATGTTGTGATTGGTTACCGGGCAGATGATTCATACTTTTCCTTTGCGGAATCATTTGTTCAAAATGGATTATCGCTGCGAGCTCTGAATCAGGCGCTCAGACTGGGGAAATTAGGAGAACAAACTGTCCTGATTTCCCCCAAAGCATTTTCAAACTTAAAATTTAAAGGTGTAGAACTTGCGGATAAAACCATGTATTATCCGCAATTTATTGTAAGGGACTCGAGCGCCAGAGAAACCTATAGAAAAGAAATTCGGAATAGTCGTTCGTATAAAGATGATATCTTCGTCTTAGATATTCTCAGAGAGGAGATGAAAAATAATGATCCACGCATACAACGAATTTTATCTGAATGATGCAAAACAAAATCTGGCAGTTTTTTTTGATTATGCAATTAACGATTGTGGGGTGGATGCCGATTTGTTTGCAAGGATTTTTGTTCAATCCGGATATGCAGATAAATTTGAGCGAGGTAATCCTGCAATTATCGCGGGGATGTCAGGGGTAGAATTGGCGAAAAAAGTACTTTTGTATGTGTATCCGAATTGGAATTTCCCCGACAGAACATTTTTAGAGGAATGTTCCCCCGTGTACTGGGCCGGCTGGGCATTGGCTGAATACCAATGGGTCACCTGTAAACGTTTTAAGAATATTTTTTCAAGGATTACCTTTTCAGAAGTGATATCCATGTATCATGTATATCACGAAATGGATATTACTCATTTTGTTGAAGATATGAATAAGAAATACAATGCCACAGAGCAGGAAACGCGATTGAAAACAATTCGTGAAAACCGGGGGGTTTCTCAAACAGAACTTGCAAAACTTTCCGGCGTAAGTCTGCGTTCGATTCAGATGTATGAGCAAAAAGTAA
The DNA here is from genome assembly GCA_034101395.1 of Eubacterium sp. Classification (GTDB taxonomy): domain Bacteria; phylum Bacillota; class Clostridia; order Lachnospirales; family Lachnospiraceae; genus Eubacterium_F. The sequence goes on from JAXEJU010000054.1 coordinate 17,115, forward strand.
ATGATATTGATAAAGCACAGGCGCGAACGGTGTATAAACTTTCGAGGGTTCTCGGCTGTACCGTCGAGGATTTGCTGGAAAATCCGGAATTGTAATTTTATTTTGGGTAAATGATGGAAGACGCCTTCGTTTGACATGCTCCGGTTTTTCTGTATAATATTTGTTAAAGTAGAAAATATGCTATACGGGATTAAATCAGATAAAAAAGGGGGAAGAATAGATGTTTATTTTCACAGATGACTTTAAACTTGGGATTCCAACGATCGATGCAGAGCACGAGAAACTTGTGGAACTGTTAAATGATGCATTGGAACAGTTACAGAATAAGGATTTGGATCTGCCTTTTTTTGCTGCCCAAATAAAATCGGATCTGCAGGAATATGCCAATACGCATTTTTTGCATGAGGAAGCATATATGGAAAAAATCCAGGATCCGGAACTTTCGAAGCAGAAAAAAGAACATGCAGCATTTATAAAGAAAGTAAATGAGCTGCCGGCCGATGATTCTCTTACGGTGCAGAATTTGGAAGAAATGATGCAGTACTGGGTGCGCTGGCTGTTCCACCATATTTTGCACAGCGATATGATGATTGGAAAAATGGAGTCGGACGGAGAGGACATATTTGCATTTACCGATAAATACAAAACCGGTATCCAGATGATAGATGAGGAACATAAGGTATTGTTTGATATAATCCGTCAGGCAAATGACCTCGTTCAGGAGAAAATGCTTTATGATAAATACGATGAGATTATCGATATTCTGGAGCAGCTGCATGAATATACGGAGAAGCATTTCAGAGACGAAGAGGAATATATGGAAAAGATAGGATATCCTGGTCTTCCGCAGCAAAAAAGTGCCCATGCGATATTTATTGATAAACTGGTAAAACTGGATTTGGGGGATATGGATTTTATTGATGACCATCAGCAGGAATATCTGGAGGATCTGATTATTTATCTTCTGGACTGGCTTACCCAGCATGTATTGATGGTTGATAAGCGGATTGCGGAATGGGAAAACCTATAATGTTGTTTAGATGTGTGAGGTTCTTGGACTCACCTTTTGTATGGAGAGGAAGTGCCATAAATTGTTAAAAGAGAGATTTCTGAGTGGTGATTATCAGCCGGACAGTTACATGTTCTATGAACTCAGAAAAAATATGCCTTATAATACGAGTGTAAGAGTTGTTGTTGAAATGACGGAAGAGGTTGATGGTGATATTCTTGCGGATGCGGCTAACATAGCGATAAAACGCTATCCCTATTTTTCCGTATCTGTTGAACGTGGCAAAAGTAAATTTGTCCTGATCCATAATGATCGTCCCATTGTGGTAATGAAAACAAAAAATCCCTCCCCGTTTTTGGGGTCTGAGGAAGTAAATTATCATTTGAATTATATTGATTATTCGGATAATTCCATATATTTTAATATGAGCCACAGCATTGCCGGAGGATGCGGGATTATTCCTTGGATAAAATCTGTCCTGTATCAATACATAACAAACAAATACGGGGTAACATTGGATGCTGCCGGTATCAATCTTCCGGATTCAGATTTTTTGCCGGGAGAATTCGCATTTCCGATGCCGGAAGAACTGCCGGATGTCAGTCCGATAGGAAATTGTAATCTTCCGATGGGATATTTCCCTGCGGGGGACTATATAGCTGCCATGAAAAATCCGGATAAGAGCGGAGATGGCTATTATCGCATCCAAATGAAACAAAGTGGGCTCATGAAATATGTTCGTGCTAACGATGGCAGTCCAGCCACTATAATTTCAGCTCTTATGTTTAAAGCAATGGCGCCCCTGTTCCCTGAAGATGAGCCGCTTATCACTTGTGGAATGGCATGCAATTACAGAGAAAGTGTGAATTGTCCGAATACATATCGTGATCTGACACGGCCGTTACATATACAATATAAACGAAGTTATCTGGATTATCCGATTGATAAATTGGGAACCATTACAAGGGGAATGATTATGCTTCAATCCCAGCCTGAAAATTCAATTCATGAAGTAAAGGAACTTTTGAAATATCATGAAAAAATAGATTCACTCAACAGTCTGGAAGAAAAATGTGCGTTTTGTCTGGAGGAAGGCAGATTCACCAAAGGATGTAAAGATACATATAATGTGAGTTATGTGGGACAGACTGATTTTGGTGATATGCAGAAGTATATTGATGCCATGTATACCGTAGCATTTGGTCATCTGGTAGTGGAAATAAATGCCATGAGAGATATGTTTTTTCTTAGCTTCCATCAGGTTGTTAAGAACGATTCCTATATCAATGCCTTTTTGAATATTATGGAAGATGTCGGACTTTCGTACAGCATCAGTGAATATAAGGAAAAAAATATTGCAGGTTTACAATTGCCCTGATATTTGTTACATAGACCGATATAATTTCCTGCAATAATTTTAGAAAATATTCATACATTCTAGTAACCAAAAATTCAGGAGTTTACATGATTGGAGCAGATGTTGATAACTCAAAAGAAAAAGAGGATTGCGGGAATATCAAACGGAACGGTACACAGCAAAAAAAAATAAATGAAACGCTGAAACGCGGCATCTACAAAGAGCTGCATAAAAGAGGAGTCTTATCAGATGCACAGCTAAATATCTTGTTGGAACGTAATTGTTAGCTCCCCTGCGGAAGAACCTAAAATGAAATGCAGGAAATAACGTGCATATAATGTAAAAAGCAGTAACGGGAGTCTGTTATCAATGGAACAGAAATTGCGAGTTGCGGCATATGCAAGAGTATCTACGGAAAAGGATGACCAGGTCAATTCTCTGGCGAGTCAGAAGAGCTATTTTACAAACTACATCAAAAACAAGAGCAATATGGAGCTGAGCGAAGTGTATTTTGACGAGGGAATCAGCGGTACGCAGACGCGAAAGCGTGCCGGGTTCAACCGAATGATAAAGGATGCGCTCAGTGGGAAATTCCATCTGATTCTGACCAAAGAGGTTTCGCGTTTTGCCAGAAATACAGTGGATACCCTTTCCTATACAAGAAAACTCAAGGAGGCAGGTGTCGGTGTCATATTTACGATAGATAACATCGATACCCGTGACAGCGACGGCGAACTTCGACTGACTATTATGGCGAGTATGGCACAGGAAGAAAGCCGGAAGACTTCGGAGCGTGTAAAGTGGGGACAGCAAAGGAGAATGGAGCAGGGCGTGGTTTTTGGCAGGGATATGCTTGGCTATACGGTAAAAAATGGGGTTCTGTCCATGAACCCCGAAGAGGTTCCCGTGGTCAAAGCCATCTTTCATAAATATACAAACGAAGGAAAGGGGGCTTATGTGATTGCCGGAGAATTGACCAGCGAAGGACTCAGGCCAAAACGCATTTCCCGATGGTCTGCTACTGTGATTCTTCGGGTTCTGCGAAATGAAAAGTATGTGGGGGATTTATGCCAGAAAAAGACATTCACACCGGATTATCTCACCCACAAAAAGAAGTATAATCGTGGTGAGGAGGAAAAAATATACATAAAAGACCATCACGAAGCGATTATTGACCGGGATTTATGGGAACGGACACAGGAAGAATTAAGCGTGCGTTCCCCCTCTGCCGGTAAACGTACAAGGCATAGTAACCGTTATTGGTGTAGTAGCAAAATCTGCTGTGGAGAGTGTGGCAGCCGGTTTGTCAGCAGGACGAAAAAGTCACAGGCGGGTACTTATAAGGCATGGCGTTGTTATCAGACTGCCAATCATGGCGCGTTAAAAAAAGATGTGGACGGAAAAGAGATTGGCTGTAACAATCATTCCATTAATGAAAGGGCATTGCTTGCCTGCATGAAATATTGTGCAGATATTCTCTGTCAAAACCGGGATCAACTGCGTCGGGAAACTCTTTCCCGTATCAAAGAAGTCTGTGAAGAACAGGACATCACAATCGAGCAAGATAAAATCCGGCAAAAAATAGACTCAATTGAGGAAAGGAAACGGAAATCTTTTGATGCCATGCTGGAGGGGGTGCTTACGAAGGAAGACTTGAAAAAACAGACGGAATGGTACGACAGGGAACTTTCCCGGTTGCAGGTCCTGCTGGCAGAAAATGGGCGGAATAATAAAAAGTATAGCCGGCAACAGGAAGAAATGGAGGTTCTTGCAAAAACACTGGATGACATTTTGTCCTTTCGGGAAGATAATGAAATGCTGTATCGCGAAATACTTGAGAAAATTGTGGTTTACCGGGAAGATGAGCGGGGATGTAACCGCCTTGTGATTTGGCTCAAATCATTACCCTTTGGTATATGTCTTAAAATTAAATCGACGGGAAAAGGGGAAGAATATCATACGGAGATATTGGAATGCCGGATGGTAAGTGGCTCGGAAACGGAAACTACCGGAGCATTTACTAAATTTCAGGATGTGCAATTTTAGCACCGACATCCCGATATCGGTCAATACACCGGCAACCTTCCGGTTGGTATTGGAATACCGCTGGGACAGATACCGCTGGGAAGCGGCGAGCTCACCGTCAGGACCTCCGAACTGGCTAATAATCACCTTTGCCATCTGGGCATTGGTCTTCGTGATGTTAACAGGATATTGTAAACGTTTTTCATAAGTCCACATTAATTACAACCTCCTTCCCAGGGCCATGGTCCCTCTGTCCATGTCCAGCCTTTGTCAGTATCCACACCGCCGATAGTAAGTGGTCCACAGTGCTTTTCATAATCGTGGACAGCTTCCTTATGCATTTGCTGATATTTGTTATAATAATCCATAGCCTTATCATCGCATGGGTGTGTGTCCAAATAAAGACCGGCATCCAGCATGGCGAATCCGGTTTCACGGACAAACTGCATCATTTTTTTCTTTGACATCATAGAATTGTTCATCAATAACCACATCTCCTTCCATAGGAGGAGGCAGCACGCTCGCAATTACAGCTACTTTTCTGTCCCGAGCGGGAAGGCTGTGATGGTGACGGCTTCTGAACAGACTGGCATGCCGCCTGTGAACCGATAAATGGGAAAATCAAATCTTCGAAGATTGTTCCCTGGTTCAAACCACATCCCGCATCCAGAACATTTTCAAATTTCTGCCATGGGACATAAGCCATGGCAAGAGGTTTTTGTGAAAGGTTCATAGCATATCCTCGTTTTTGTTTTTATTACATATTATGTAGAAAAAAGTCGAATGTGAAAAAATATTTATTAATTGAAAAAAATTATTGACAAGCAGATAAAATAATTGTATTATTAAAACAGTAATAATTACTATTACTAAAAAGGAGTGAGAAAATGGCTGGTTTGAAGTATAGCAGACAGCGGGAAGCCGTGTTAGATTATCTGCATTCGACCACCTCGCATCCGACAGCAGAGACCATTTATCTGGCGTTACGTAGACAATTTCCAAAGATTAGTCTGGGAACCGTATATCGTAATTTGAATCTGTTGGCAGAGCAGGGAGAGATACTTCGGCTCAGCTGCGGGGATGGTGTTGAACACTTTGATGCAACCGTGGAGCCCCATAATCATTTCATCTGCCGGAAATGTGGTTCTGTTATAGATTTGCAAATGAAATCTATTGATACGATTGACCGGATGGCAGAAAAAAATTTTACGGGTGAAATAGAAGGTCATGAGTTATACTTTTATGGAATCTGTGAACAATGTATGTAAAAATAAAAAATATAAAGGAGAGATTGTAAAATGAAAAAATTTGTATGTTCTGTATGTGGTTACGTTCATGAAGGAGACAGTGCACCGGACAAATGTCCACAGTGTGGTGTGGGAGCAGAAAAATTTAAAGAGCAGACCGGTGACAGAGAATGGGCCGCTGAGCATGTAGTAGGCGTGGCTAAGGGAGTCAGCGACGATATTATTGCCGATCTTCGTGCAAACTTCGAGGGTGAATGCTCTGAGGTTGGTATGTATCTGGCAATGGCACGTGTGGCTCATAGAGAAGGTTATCCGGAAATCGGTCTTTACTGGGAAAAAGCAGCTTGGGAAGAGGCTGAACATGCTGCCAAATTTGCAGAGCTTCTTGGCGAAGTTGTTACCGATTCTACTAAGAAAAATCTTGAGATGCGCGTAGATGCAGAGTGTGGTGCTACTGCAGGTAAAATGGATCTTGCAAAGAGAGCTAAGGCTGCAAATCTGGATGCTATTCACGATACCGTTCATGAGATGGCTCGTGACGAAGCTAGACATGGAAAAGCATTCGAGGGTCTTCTTAAGAGATACTTTGGTTAAGCTGCAAGCCATATAAAAATGCAATAATAACGCCCTACAAGTTTACTTGTAAGGGCGTTATTTGTCTGAAAAGCAGTTATTTTGTTTTAAAGGACGACACAGGAAATCCTTATATTTTATAATATAAAGGAATTGTCTGGAGGTGAGTCGTACCATACATTCGATTTCGGTCAGGTGGCGTAGTCATCTGAAGGAAATTATGACATCGTAATTGAATAGAACACAACGAAATTGACCACTTAGCGGAAAAAAGTTACCACTTACCCATTTGCTATTTACAAAATGTGTTCCATCACATATGATGTATTCGAAGCACAGAACCGTGTGTGAGGGGGAGGAAAGATGAAGATAAGAATTGAAATCGATGATTCCCTGAAAGAGGAGGAGCTGGTGATTCATTGCAGGGGAATCAACCAGGAAATACAGGCAATCCAAAAGGCGGTTACCGATGTACTGGGACGGTCGCAGAATTTCATTCTGTACAGACAGGATAAAGAGTATTATGTACCGCTTCAACAGATTTTGTTTTTTGAGACATCCGCTGACGGTATTCGTGCACATACTGCTACCGATGTATTTCAGACAAAACATAAACTGTATGAATTGGAACAATTGCTGCCGGGTTGTTTTATGAGAGTATCCAAATCTGCCATATTAAATGTAGACCGGATATACTCAATTACCCGCAATTTTACTTCCGCCTGTGTTGTATCCTTTGACGGGACACCGAAAGAGGTCTATGTATCAAGAAACTATTACAAAGCATTAAAATTCAAACTGGAAGAGAGGTATCATTATGAAAAATAGAAATATTTTCTGGGGACTGCTTTTTATTATAACCGCAGTTCTCATCGTAATTGACAACACGATGGTTGATGGTCTTGAAATCGGAGTCGTACAAATACTGATTACCGTGTTTATGCTGTGTTTCATTATCAAAAGTATCACCAAATTGTTCTGGCCGGGTGTCTTATTTCCATTGGCGGTATTGTATCTGATATACAGTAAATATATTTATGTTCTTAGCCTCAGTCCCCTGAGTACATGGCAGGTGCTTCTCGTGGCACTGTTTGGCAGTATCGGTCTGTCGCTCGTGTTTAAAAAGAAACCGAAAAATCTCGATACGTACAGTTCCTATGGACATATGGGCAAAAAGTTGGAAGAAAATATGTCGGATAAGAATCATACTTTTTTTTCAGAGAGTGAACAGGATATGGACGGGCAGAATGTCTACATCAAGACATGTTTCGGGCAGGCTACCCGGTATATCAAATCGCGGGATTTACAGAGAGCAGAGATTGAGAATTCATTTGGTGAGAGCTCCATTTACTTTGACGAGGTGAAGTTAGTGGGGGATGAGGCGCAGATTCATGTGACAAATCGTTTCGGTGAACTGAATCTCTACCTGCCAAAAGAGTGGTCTGTGACAAACAATATCTATTATACACTGGCAAATGTAAAAGAATGTGGAAAGCATTCTGAGGATGGACCAAAGGTTGTCCTTAGTGGAAATACGAGCTTTGGAGAGATAAAGATTATATACATTTAAACATTGAAAACAAAAGCCTGATTTGTTATACTTTTGTTATATTTGGTGAAGGAAGGGGAAACAGACCAATGAACGGAAGTGTAAAGATCATAAATTACAATACAAATGCGAGCAGTATTGTGGCGTCGGCAGGAAGAATTTCGACGACACAGGGGAGTGCGGGAGAGATTTATGACAAATCCTGTGCAAATGAAGAGGCAGCAAACAACAAACTGATTCAGAAAATCCTGTCCTCCGGACACAAATCCGTGTTAGAACATGTTTTTGTAAACCTTGCATTTGACAATGTATCGGTTTTTGTAGAGCAGTTTATGATTGAATTTCGACTGGCTTCCTTTACGGTAAAATCAAGACGTTATGTTGATTTTGGAAAAATGGGATATTATATTCCCGACTTTTCCGGAAACGAGGCTCTTTTGCAGAAGTTTAAGGCTCATATGGACTCATTATTCGCCGAGTACGATGATTTTGTCCGCTTGGGCGTGCCAAAAGAAGATGCCAGATTTATTCTTCCGTATTGTTTCAAAAGCAATTTTTACTGTACGTTAAATGCGAGAGAACTTGAAAAGGTCATGAGTGAAATGGTCTATGGACGGGGAAAAGATTATCCCGAACTGGTTGCTCTCGGAAAAGATTTATACAAGCAGTGTGAGGAGATTCTGCCATATCTGGGAGTGGAAAAGTTTACCTATGACGGAATCGAGGCACTTCTTGCGAATTCATATGGTGCGGCGGAGAAAGCAACCGGTAACGGTGGGCTGATGACGTTTATCGCCGGACCGGATAAACCGGAGCAGATGATCTGCCGCACGGCAGCAACCGGTCATGGATTTTGCTGTGAAGCTGTTGACGGTTTGGACGAAAATACCCAGAAAGCAATCATAAAAGAATTGTTAAAGGGTGGACGGAAAAGAGAGCTCGAACAGGCGCATTTTACGTTCCGTTTCAACCGGATATCACTTGCCGGTGTGACCCATCTTGTGCGTCACCGGATGCAGTCTATCGTAATCCCGGATTATTCTAAAGTATACGATTTTGAACAGTATGTTCTGCCTCAGACGATTGTCGAGGCAGGACTTACGGCTCGTTACCGGGAAGTTTTCCGTAAAACACAGGAAATGCTTACGGCGTTATTGCAGGAAGGTATGTATGAAAAACACTGTGTATATTTTCTGCTCAGCGGTATGACGATTCCGGTTGTCACGACGATGAATGCGAACGAACTGGAGACATTTATGCGTCTTCGTACCTGTAACCGTGCCCAGTGGGAAATCAAAGCCTGTGCGGATGAACTGCTCAGCATATTGAGAGAGAAATACCCGGTTCTCTTTTCTCTGTATGGACCGGCATGTTATATGCTCGGCTATTGTCCGGAAGGAAAAATGACCTGTGGCAGAAGAGAAGAGATGCTCGCTCATTATGGTGTGACGAGGTAAGAAAAAAGTAAAGGTTAGAGTTAAAGTGGGTTAAATCAGGAGAGGAGAACGGATATGAAACGATTGGGGATGGTGATACTTCTTATGTCATTATTCTTAACAGCCTGTGGAGATACAGGGAAAGATGCTGCTTCAAATAAAACTGCTTCACCAACCGGCGAAACAGTCGAGATTAATCTGGTGGAACATGCTACGGTGTTATGCTACCCACCGGCAGAAAGTAATGCACCTGCTTTGGACTGGAAGGGAACCGGTTCTGCGACAGTACAGGAACGAAAGCTGCGAAGTGGTGATAACGAAGTGGTAGCAACCGGCCGAAAAAAAGTATCGGATGCGGTTGAACTGGATATTACACCGTATGTTGAGGAAACAAAACATTATAATATTTCTTCCGAATTCAGTTTTACCATCGAACAGTCCACGGTGGATACGATTGGCTGTGAGTATATTATTACAAAAGAAAATGATAAGAAAGAAACCGGGGTAATCGGCCTGGAGCGGATAAAGTCATATCGCAAAGTTCTTGCAGATGGAAATTTAGATACAACAGGTGCAAAAAAAGTAGTGCTCCGCTGGTACCTGGAAAGCTGTGCCGATGCTGACATTCACATAACTTCCCTGCAGATAAAAGAAACGGGAACCGGACCGGATGCGGCTCTTTCCTATGATTCCATGAATGAACTGGCAAAGAAACACGGTTTCACGATGGGAGCGATGATTAATCCAACTTTATATGAAGATGAAACGTACTGTGCCATTGTGGAGAAACATTTTGGAAGTCTTACTACATCCAATGAGATGAAAGCTTATTCTCTGCTCGACCAGTCAGCGTGTATAAAAGCGGCAAAAGCGGGGGATGATGAACCGAAAATGGACTTTGAGACAGCGGATGAACTTGTACAGTACGCATCTGAACATGGTCTAGGCGTCCGGGGACATTGTCTTGTGTGGGATGCCTATATGTGCGAGTGGTTCTTTAACGAAGGTTATGAGGATGACGGCAAAAAGGTCTCAAAAGAAGTTATGAAAAAGCGTCTGGAATCCTATATCAGGCAGGTGGTGGAACATTTTGACACAAAATTTCCGGGAGTCGTATATTGCTGGGATGTTGTAAACGAAGCGATTGGCGATTCGGAGGGAACAGATTATGACAGCGATGATCCATGCCATGTCCGCACAATGAGAAATGGAGAGGATAATCTCTTTTACCGCTATGTCGGAAAAGATTATATCGAGCTTGCATTCCGTTATGCCAGAAAATATGCAGCTCCGGAAACTAAACTTTTTTACAATGACTACAACAACGAATATTTTTCCAAACGGAATGCGACAGTTGAACTTGTGAAGAAACTGAATAAAGACACCCGGCTGGTAGATGGTGTCGGAATGCAGGGTTACTTCAATCTGGAAGATGGAATTTTGCGGAGCAATCTGGACAGCGAAGGAATCAGCCTGGAGGATTCCGTAAAGGCATTTGCAGACCTGGGTGTCGAAGTACAGCTGACAGAATTGACCGTTCGCAATTATGACAAGGCAATGAATGAGTCGCATGGTGATTTTTATTACCGACTGTTTCAGAAAATTTGTGAGTTAAATGCGGATAAAAATCGGATTACGAATGTGTCAATCTGGGGAATTATGGACACGCCGGATGCGGTAGAAGGTGATTATGTTTACAGCCAGTCCGGAACTTACTATGGAATCTGGGACAATGAGTATCAGCCAAAAGAGGCTTTTGTGGGAATTCTCAAAGCGTTAGCAGAATAAATGTAATAGAAAAGCTGACAGTTGCAAGGGAAATAGAAGTGTGATAAAGTTATTTACAGACAGAAGAAAGGAGCTATATCTATGACTGGACTAGTTTTGGAGGGGGGAACTTTCCGTCCGATATTCAGCTGTGGTGTAATGGATGCGCTGTTATCGGAAAATATCATGCTCCCGTATTGCGTAGGAGTATCCGCCGGAATTGCGGATGCTGTCTCTTATATTTCCCGGCAGCCACAGAGAAATTTGGAAATTATGCAAAAATACCGTAATGATAAGCGATATATGGGAAAAAGCCATTTACGGAAAGAAAAGAGCCTGTTTGGTCTGGATTTTGTCTTTGGTGAAATACCCGACAAATTGGTTCCGTTTGACTGGGATTCATTCTTAAAATATGAGGGACAGTTACTGGTCGGTGTAACAAATGCAGAGACCGGTCAGGCCGAATACAAAAACGGAAAAGATATGGATGAGAAATTCACGATGCTCCGGGCAACCTGTGCACTGCCGATGTTTTTCCCGGCAATAGAACTGGATGGGAAGAAATACTATGATGGCGGACTGGCAGACCCGATTCCTGTTGAAAAAGCATTGGACGATGGCTGTGACAAACTTATAATCATTCTGACTCAGCCAAAGGGCTTTGTCAAACGTCATGAACGCTACAACAAGATGGGTGCCCACCTGCTCGCCAGAAAGTATCCGGAAATAAAGAAATCTATTCTGTCGCGGCCGGAGCGCTATAATGAGACGGTCAAATACTGTGAAGCGCTTGCGAAGGAAGGAAAGGCAATGATCATCCGTCCAACCCACCCACTGGACAGCTTCGAGAGTGACGTGCGCAAGCTGGAGATGGCCTACTGGCACGGATATCGAATGACAAAAGAGAAAATGTCGAAGATAAAAAGATTTATAGAAAAATAATGCAAACACAGAGTTACGATTGGTGCGCAGTTTTGAGATTGTGCACCAATTTTGCGAAAAAGTTAGTTGTATTAATTTTCTTTTTCTGCTATAATAGGTTTTGCTTGCGGATATGGCGGAATTGGCAGACGCGCTAGATTTAGGTTCTAGTGGGGAATCCCGTGCAGGTTCAAGTCCTGTTATCCGCACGATTGCATTGAGAAGTGCATAGCGGAGTGTGGGCGGCTGACGCGAGCTTGCTCGCAGGCAGACGCATCACAATCCGCGTATATACGGCGATAGCCGTGGGACAAGCGTTTCGGAGAAACGCTTGTATGCACTTCGATTCCAAGGCTGAAAACATTCTATTTTATGAG
>JAXEJU010000055.1:0-22335 GCA_034101395.1 Eubacterium sp.
TATACGGATTTATACCGGCCGGGTGCTCAGAAAGAACTCCGGAATTTCCTTGCCGGTATTGGAAATGTAAAACTGAGTCGGACGAAGATTACGATGAAAGCGGGCAGACGGATACGGTTAAAGAGCTCTGTATGGCCCTCCAGATTGCGGGAAGCCATTTGTTACAAATCGGCGAATTCAAAAATTGCATCCGTATCAAAAGGTGGGAAAATTACTGCAAAAAAAGCGGGAAAAGTTCGCATTTATGTTTGTTACGGAAAAAAGAAGAAGAGTTGTTACGTTACGGTGAAGAAAAAGAAATGAGGGTTGTATGATTGAATGGTTTGACAGTACGATACTGGACTGGTTTCTGGCGCATCAGAATCCGGTTTTAACACCCGTGATGCACGTGTTTACGCTTGTCGGGGAAGGCGGTATACTCTGGATTGTTCTGGGGCTTGTTCTTCTGATCCGGAAGGATACAAGAAAAACCGGAATGGTAGTCCTTCTGGCGCTACTGTTGTGTCTCCTTACCTGTAATGTGGCATTGAAAAATATTGTGGCACGTCCGAGGCCTTTCTGGAGAAATACGGATGTGCTCCTGCTCATTAAAGCGCCGACAGAATTTTCATTCCCGTCCGGTCACAGTACGGCATCTTTTGCAGCTGCTTTCAGTGTGCTTTTGTGGAACCGGCGATGGGGAATTGCCGCCATTTTGACAGCGTCATTGATTGCTGTCTCGCGAATCTATTTTTATGTACATTATCCAACAGATGTTCTGGCGGGAGCTCTGATTGGTATTTTGATTGCAGTTGTGGCACATCGGATGATATGTGCCCTTGAAAAGAAAGGGGTATTTCCATGGTTAAAAGTAAAAAAACCAGAATAATACTTTTGATTGCTATAGTAGCGATGGCTGCGGCTCTTACCGCAGGCATAATGGCACTTGCGGGAGTGTTTCATTCGGACAAAGCACAGGCGGTAAAGCTTCTGGCGCAGATGAGAGAGAGGCTGTCCTGGTCATCGACAAGTGAATATGTGGGTGCGGAAGAAATTGCCGGGAACCTTTTGCAAAAAGGCGGCTCTGTGGATTTGGAAATGTCGCAGATACAGTTTGATGCAAATGAACTGGCCTCTTTTCTTGTCGGGGACAATTCGGTAGAAGCTAATCTTTTAAAGGCGTTGTTTGGAAATCTTGACTGGTCTGATTATGTGCTCGAACTGAATACCCAGTTTGATATTGACTCCGGACGGACAAGTAATACTATGATGTTTTCCAAAGGAGAAAATCGCATTTCGGTCACTCAGTGTGAGGATGAAGATGAGCGATGGATTGCCTTGCCGGAATTAATGGAAGGAAAAGTGTTTCACATAACAAAAGAAGAAAGTGGGCAAATAGAAGGCGAGACAGAAGATGCCGGCAAAAAACAGATGGAGGAAAAGGATGTAATGACATTTTTTTCCGATTTGAAGGAAGCTGTCCTGGAAAATGTTTATAGTTTGCAGGAAAGCACTACCTGTGACAAAATCAGAGAAAAAGATCTGGAGTCAAAGGGAGATGCCGGGTATATTCTGATTATTCCAAAGGATACAATTAATTCACTTCTAACGGATTTGGCAGATGTTTTTAAAAAGCAGAAAAATGAAATCTTTCAGGAAATCGGACAGAATGTGGGAACCTGGTCAGCATCTCAGGATATTGAACTGAAAGTGTATGGAGAAGACAATATTCTGCGACGGATTGAGTGCGCCATTCCTGTCAGCGGAGAAACCTATGAACTGGTAATTTCTTTTGAAGGAGAAAAAGGCGACTCGTCGGTAACACTTACGGTCGGTGGAACGGTAAAAGATGTGCCGGTATCAATGGCAATAAAGGTGTCCGATAAGAAAGAAAAAAAATGTGAGAACACAATGGAACTGACAGTAACTGCAGATGGACAGGAGGCTGCCTGTCTGAAAATGAAGGAGACGGTAACACCGGAAAGTGGCGAGTATCATCTGGACGGGTCAGTGGGTCTTATGGGCAATGAATTGTACCGTATCACGGCAGACGGTTCCATCAAGGATTTGAAGCAGGGAATCTGCGCAAGCTATATTTTGGATAATGTAAAGGTCTCGTCGGGTGATTCTGAATTGATAAGTATGGCTATGAACCTGAGGCTTGCTTCCAAAGAGGGAAGTTTGGAACCACCACAGGGGGAAACGGTGGAGATTACATCAGATACAACAGAAGATCAAATGGAGCAGTACAAAAAAGAAATACAGAGCAACCTGAGAGAGATTCTCTCCAAAATGGAATTGTTTTCTTTTGACGGTTTGATCAGTGGAGGTTTATTTTGACGACAAATTGTGAATTCTGTGCTTTTTATGTATATGATGAAGAAGGTTATGCGGAGTGTGAGGTAAATCTGGATGAGGATGAGATGGCACGTTTTTTGAGTACATCGTATCAAAGCTGTCCATATTATCAGACAGATGATGAATATAAAATCGTGCGGAAACAAAATTAGTGACGATTAGGAGGGTTTACAGTGGCAATATTTTTAATCGCAATTGGACTTTTATTTACCGGAATTGATTTTCATCTGGGCACAGGGATTGCCTATCCGGAATTTGTAAAACCACAGGGAGAATTTCTGGGAACCACGGTAAAGGAAGGAATACAGAATTATGTGACCCAGAATATCCTTGGTGATACGTTACGGGCAGACCCGTTGCCTGATGTGATTGGCTGTATATTGATCATAATAGGTGTTGCAATGCTTATGAAGCACAATAAGCGGTATATCAGCAGTATTGTTCTGGCAGTGATTTCCGGAACATTATCCGTACTGGTACGTGTGGTTCCGTTTTTCATCAACAGTGCGGCACTTGTTGTTGTGACTCTTTTGCTGTTTTTCCTCTCGTTTGTCTTTGAAATCTGGATGGAATACAAGGTGATTTATACGACGGTTGGAATTTCAGATGATGTAGTAAACTATGGAACAAACCGCCGGATGCAGTTTTTGTGGTGGGTTTCTGTATTTGCCCGAGTGTTTATTTTCAATCTTACCGTCACCGGGCTTACCACGGTGAGACACTGGTATGACGCTGCAACGATTCTTTTTACCATTTTGTATTTGTATCAGCTCCTTCAGACAAGAAAATATGTCGGTACATTTAAAGTGTACAAGGAAGGGTTTGACAGTGCGGTTTTGCCGGATTATATCCGTGAGAAAATAGATGGCGTATCCTTTCATGAAAACCGGGATATATCTATGGATGAACTGCGCTATACAAGAGTGCTTTATTATGGATTTGATGGTCAGGTAAAGGAAGGGGAGCTGATCGTGCACCGCTCGATTGCCTATCAGACGATGCGGGTATTTTATCAGTTGTACAAAATTGAATATCCGATTGAAAAAATTCGTCTGGTCGATGATTATGACGGGGATGACAATCTGTCCATGGCAGACAACAATTCCTCTGCCTTTAATTACCGGAAGGTGCAGGGAAAAGATGAGCTGTCCAAACATGCACTTGGACTTGCGATTGACATCAATCCGCGTGTCAATCCTTACGTCACGGAGGAAGGTTTTTATCCCGAAAATGGCGCTGAATATCTGGAACGTGACCCTGTGCAGTGTACGGGAGACCACAGGGATAAAATGATCCATAAAAATGATATGGTATATAAGATTTTCAAACGCAATGGATTCCGATGGGGCGGAGAGTGGGAACATGCAAAAGACTACCAGCATTTTTATGTGGAAAAAAGAAAGTAAAAGCGAAGCCGGTTTTTTTGCTGCTTATCGAAAAGGCAAAGTAATACAAATTCAGGATTTTTGATTTGTATTACTTTCTTTTTTTGGACAGGACAATCTGCCACACTCAATTGTATTCTATATGAAAGTTTATAAGCAAGGGAAATAAGGCCTTAATAAAAACCGGGAAGGAGAACAGAATGACAGAACAGGAAAGGCAGCATTTTTGCGAGCTGTATGAAACACATTATGAAATGGTATATCGGGTGTGTTTTTCCTTTATGAAAAATGTTGCTGATACAGAAGATGCCGTGGCTGAGACTTTTTTAAAACTGATGAGTCATATGTCAGATATGAAAAATGAAAGACACCTGAAAGGATGGCTTGTGGTGACGGCATCTAACTTTTGTAAAAACCAGTTAAAGCACTGGTGGAGAAAAAACAAGACAACGATGGACGAAGCGCACCCAAAAGGGGTGGCAGAACCGGTATATGTACCAAATGAAACGATGGAGGCTATTATGAATCTGCCTCCCCGATATAAATCCGAGATATATCTGTACTACTATGAGGGATATAACAGTGGAGAAATAGGTGAGATGATAGGGCGTTCTGCATCTGGAGTGCGCAATGATTTGCAGAAAGCAAGAAAACTTTTGAAAGAAGAATTGCAAAATGGAGGGATATCATTATGAAAAATGAAAAAATAATAGAGGCCTATCATACGATTCGACCGGATGAGGAGAGCAGGCAGCGGGTTATGGAAACTATACGAGAGAAGGGAAGCCGGACGAACAATAGTAAACCACGATGGATTGCAAGACCAGCCGTAGCAGCAGTCATACTTGTGCTTGCTCTGGCAGGTGGTGTCACTTCATATGCTATGTGGCGTTATCTTACCCCGTCACAGGTAGCGGACGAATTTGAGAACAAAACACTTGCAGCGGCATTTGAGACAGAGAATGCGGTTTCCATCGGCGAAAAGCAGTATTTTAAGGATTATAACGTCACACTGCTTGGTATGCTGTCAGGAAGCAATCTAAGTGATTATCTGCCGGAAATCAACGGAGAGATTCAGAAAGAACAGACGTATTGTGTTCTTGCGATTGAAAATGCAGATGGCAGTGCAATGAAAGACTTTTCCCGTGATGAAGCGCCGAAAGAATTTTTGGTATCTCCGTTTATCCAGGGAGAATCTCCGCTTAAGGTTAATATTTTTCATATGAATGGCGGGGCAGTGAGTTGTGTGAAAAATGGAGTGTTGTACCGAATCGTGGACTGTGATGAGTTGTCTGCTTTTGCAGACCGGAAAGTGTATCTGGCAGTGGTAGAGGGGGCAATGCCATGCGATTTGCATGTAGCAGAAAAACCGGGAGAGAAAGTGGCATATATATATGATAAAAAAACAGGAGAAGCGATGAGAAATGAAGCGTTTGACGGTTTGAATGCTTTGTTTACGTTACCACTTTCTGCTGATAAAGCAGATGAAAAGAGGGCAGATGAACTTCTGAAAAAATGGAGTCGGGAAACAGCCGTCAGTGATTCCGTGGCAAAAAAAGACGAAAGCGAGCAGGAAGATAAGGCTTTAAAAATGGTAAGAAAATACATTCATGAGAGGTATGATGCCAAAGCAATACAAAAGGAATTTACCCTGATTAAGTCTGCGGTACAGACCGTAAAACCGGATAAGGATGGAAACTTCAGTTACCATTGGGAGGCAATGGGAACCGGGGAAGAGAGCGTTGCTGCGAATGTAGAGAAATTTGACACGTATGATTCCAACTTAATTGTCCGTGGATTTGGCGCAGATGATGAAATGATAACTACGACCTTGTGGAAACTCAATAATGATGGAACGGTGACGATAATGCCGTATTATAAGAAAATCTGACAAGGGAAAAACAAAGAATATACATAGACGGGCTCTTTGTGTGCTTAGAAATCTTATGGACATATAGTGGCAGACGGAGTGTATGCAAAATCAGCCTTTCCCCATCGTTGTATAGAGATACACGGTTGGGAGAGGCTGATATATTTTATTGTATAGGAAAGTTCGACTTTCGCGGAGCAAGAACCGCTATGCAGTTCTTGGGGCGGCGCGATTCTCAGTCGCCGCTTTTTTTTAACATAAGTGGGAATCGTTTTACTTAATGATTGTGCCCATTCTCTCTTTGATTCCCTGATAAGCATTTTCAAGTTTTGTGATAATCGCGGTTCTTCCTTCTCCGGAGGAGACAAAAGACACGCTGGCATCTATTTTTGGAAGAGAGGTGACAGGATCAAAATGTCCCTCGTCAATCAGCTTGATTGCTTCGTCAACGGAGATGCTGCCGAGAGTTTTGCTGTCATCATCTGTTGTCAGCTGTTCTTTGGAAGTCAGGATAAGAAGATGTGACGCATCAATCATATCGGCAAGTTTGGCTGCCGTATAATCCTTTTCGATAACAGCACTGGCACCTTTGAGCTTGGTTCCCTGTTCCATAACGGGAATTCCGCCACCGCCGGCTGCGATAACAAGCTGTCCGGCATCTAAAAGAGCGGTAATCGCATCAATTTCATAGATGTCAACCGGATGAGGAGATGCGATGATACGGCGATAACCGTCCCCTTCTTTCACAACATGGTTGCCTTTTTCTTCTTCGGCCTCTGCTTCTTCTTTAGTCATGACACGACCGATTACTTTTGTCGGATGGTTGAAAGCTTTGTCAAACGGATCTACACGAACCTGAGTAATGACGGTAGATACCGGTTTGAAAATACCACGGTTCAGAAGTTCTGAGCGGATGGCATTCTGAAGATCATAACCGATATATCCCTGGCTCATGGCACCGCACAGTGACATCGGTGCTACCGTATAGCGGCTGTCCAGTCGGGCAAATTCGGTCATGGCTGTCTGAATCATACCAACCTGCGGACCATTGCTGTGAGTGATGACAATCTGGTATTTCTGTTCTACCAGGTCAGCGATTGCCTCGGCTGCTTTTTTAACATTTTTCTGCTGCTCCGGAAATGTTTCGCCAAAAGCATTACGTCCAAGAGCAACTACAATTCTTTTATCTTTCATGGGGATAAACTCCTTTCCTTATGTTCTTTTGAGAATATAAACAACTACACTCAGTATATCAAAAGAATCCAGTATTTTCAATTGCGTTTTCTATGCAAATCAGATATAATAAAGTATAAGATTAAAATTGTTTCATTCTTTCCGTTTTGAGAAGAAATGGGGACTTCGCCATCTGGGAGATGACAGAATAGGAGGGTGCGTATGAAACTTGTATTTATTGGGGCAGATCATGAAGTGACAGGAAGCTGTCATTACATGGAAGTAGGAGAAAAAAAGTTCTGTATTGATGTGGGTATGGAGCAGGGGCAGGATATTTTTGAAAATCAGGAAATTCCGGTAAATCCATCGGAAATAGATTTTATTTTGCTGACGCATGCCCATATTGACCATACCGGACTTCTGCCTATGATGTATGCGCGGGGGTTCAGAGGGCAGGTATATGCGACAAAAGCGACGGTTGATCTGAGCCGGATTATGCTTCGTGACAGCGCTCATATCCAGCAGTTTGAGGCGGAATGGCGCAACCGGAAAGCACAGCGTTCCGGCGGAGAAATATATGAACCTCTGTATACGATGGAAGATGCTCTGGGAGCTATCCGTCTTCTTGTATCATGTGCTTATGATACGAAAATACATATTTGTGATGAGGTGACGGTACGTTTTACGGATGTCGGACACTTGCTCGGTTCTTCTTCAATTGAAGTGTTTGCCACAGAAGGAGAAGAAGAGAGGTCGGTTGTATTTTCCGGCGACATCGGAAACAGCAACAAACCGATTCTCCGGGATCCGGTCTACACAAAAGCGGCGGACTATGTCGTAATGGAATCCACTTACGGAGACCGGGTGCATGGCACGGATGTTCCGGATTATGTTGGAGAACTGGCCTCTATCGTACAGGAGACATTTGAGCGCGGTGGAAATGTCGTGATTCCTGCTTTTGCAGTGGGAAGAACACAGGAACTTCTCTATTTCTTCCGCCAGATAAAGGAACAGGGACTTGTGACATGTAATCCGGATTTTGAAGTGTATGTGGACAGTCCGCTTGCTGTAGAGGCGACGAGCATTTTCGGAAAAAATGTACAGCAGTGTTTTGATGAGGAAGCAAGGGCACTTGTGGAAAAGGGAATTAATCCGATTGGTTTCCCGGGACTGAAACTGTCCATCACGAGTGATGACAGTAAGGCGATAAATTTTGATATGCAGCCCAAAGTTATACTTTCTGCTTCCGGCATGTGCGAGGCGGGACGTATCCGCCATCATTTGAAGCACAATCTGTGGCGTCCGGAGAGCACGATCGTATTTGTCGGATATCAGACAAGGGGAACACTGGGACGTTCCATACTGGAAGGTGCGACTGAGGTAAAACTGTTTGGTGAGACCGTTGAGGTAAAGGCAAAGATCACGAAAATTGCAGGAATCAGTGGTCATGCAGATAAAAACGGACTGCTCAAATGGGTCAATGGATTTTCTGAGCGCCCACCTAAAAGAGTATTTGTTGTGCACGGCGAGGATACCGTATGTACCAGTTTTACGCAGACGCTCACAGACTCGGGATATATTGCGTCTGCACCGTACAGTGGAACGGTATTTGATCTGGTAAGTGGTGAGTTTGTCACCGAGGCACTGCCGGTAGCTGTGAAGAAAAAGAGTGCAGCGAAGAAACGTGCCGGCGATATGTTCCAGCGGCTTCTTACTGCCGGACAGCGCCTGCTGGCTGTTATCCGTAAAAATGAAGGGCTCAGCAATAAGGACACGGCCAAATTTACTGACCAGATTAATGCCCTGTGTGATAAGTGGGACAGACCGTAAAAAGTCCTGTATTGATTGACATAAAGGAGTGTACTTTTGATGAAAATATTAAAGCCTGTCTTAATAACTACAATAATTATGGCTGTACTGGCAGGTGGTGCCATCTTTCTTCTGACCCGTTCCGGTGGAGGTTCTGCCGAGCTGAATGAGCGGATTACAGAGGATCAGAGAGATGAGGCCGGGGAAAAGGCATATCGTTTTGATATTGACAAAACGGCTGTAAAGCTGGAGACATCAGGGGAAGAAAAAAATGTCTTGAATTTTGATACGAAAAAAATAGATGTGGGGACTTCGAAAGCTGCCAGAGAACGTCTTGACCGCCTGGTAAAGAGAATGTCGGCAACTTTTGAAAATCCCATTATCGCTGCAAATCCATTTGGAACAAATGAGAACAGCTTTTATTTTTACTTTGAGACATCTTACCGTGGAATGGTGCGTTATACAGTGACAGTTGCAGATGAGAGTATACCGGATTTTGTGCGATACATAAATAATGGACAGCCGGACAACTTGTCAAAAGTACATGAATTTACAGTAAGTGGACTTGTTCCGGGAATGAAAAATTATATCCTGATTGAAGTTCTTGATAGTACGGGGGCAAAAAGAGAATACATTACCTACAGTTATGAAGTACCGTCCTGTTCTGCCAAAACAAAAATTTCAGTTGAGAAAGGGAAAAGCAAGGATGCAAGCACACTTGGTTTATATTATGTTTTTCCTGCCGGAGATAAAAACATTTATGCCTATGACAACTCGGGCATTCTGCGAGGGATAACCAATACAGAAAGCGGTCATGGAAGCCGTTTCTATACGGTGGGAGACAGTATACTGTATCAGATTTCAGACATCGGAGCTGCGATGGTTTCCGCAACCGGACAGGTGAAGCAGGTAACGGAAATCAAAGGATATGGAAAAATCAAAGATTTCAGTTATGATGGCTATGACAATATTTATGCACTGGTGACAAAGAAAGACAGGGATTATCTTGTCTCGGGCTCGTTCCAGACAGGTAAGAACCGGGTTGTTTATCGTTTTCCGAAAGGAATCCGGACAAAGAGCCTTACATCACCGGTGGCGGGCAGTCTGTATGTGGCGGCGTCGAATCCGGACGGCATTATTAAGCTCAGGGCCCTTACGGGAAATACGCCGAAAGTGGCATTTGTGCTTGGGAAAAAGAGCAGTTGGAAAAAAACGCCTTTGCGCAAAAAGGTAAAACAGGATAAAACAGCAGCAAACTGGAAAACCGGTCAGGCGGTTTTGAACCTGTTAGAAGGTTCGGATGGGAATAACGATTCGATATCCACTTATCTGATCAATAAAGGCAAGGGAACTGCGACAATATTCTCTGTTGACGGAAAGAAAAAAAGCGTACAGGAAAAGGAAGCGTTCCCTACGGGAGAGAGTGGACTCTGCAACTGCCAGTCATATGACGGACATACGATTATCTCCAATTACAACAAGGGAACTTTTGGAGAATATGACAAAGAGGGCAAGGTGACAAAGCAGTTTTCCACAGGAAAAAGAGTGGATGGAATTGTGAAATGTTCCCTGAATGGCCTGTGTTTTTATGCAGGATAAAAAAGAGTTGAAATTATATGCTTTTCAGTTGTATAATAAGCATATGATATAAATTAACATTTTTTAGGAGGGTATAGGTAATGAAATTTTTTGTTGACACAGCGAAAATTGAGGACATTAAAAAGGCAAACGAGATGGGGGTAATTTGTGGTGTAACAACCAATCCTTCTCTGATTGCAAAAGAGGGTGGAAGAAGTCAGGAAGATGTTCTCAAAGAGATTGCTTCTATCGTTGACGGTCCAATCAGTGGCGAGGTAAAAGCAACAACAGTTGATGCAGAGGGGATGATTGCAGAAGGAAGAGAAATCGCAAAACTTCATGAAAATATGGTAGTTAAAATTCCGATGACAGTAGAGGGCCTGAAGGCTACAAAGGTACTTTCTTCTGAAGGAATTAAATGTAATGTTACATTGATTTTCAGTGCAAATCAGGCACTCCTTGCAGCAAGAGCAGGTGCAGCATTTGTATCTCCTTTCTTAGGACGTCTGGATGATATTTCCCAGCCGGGTATCGACCTGATTCGTGACATCGCAGAAATTTTTGCTGTACATGATATTGAGACAGAGATTATTGCAGCCAGCGTAAGAAATCCAATCCACGTAACAGATTGTGCTCTGGCAGGTGCCGATATTGCAACAGTTCCTTACGGTGTAATTGAGCAGATGACGAAGCATCCGCTGACTGATATCGGTATTGAGAAATTCCAGAAGGACTATATTGCAGTATTTGGCGAATAATAAGCAGAAATGAGGGAAATTATGAATAAGTTAGAACTTCAGAAGACTGCCGTTGAAGTTCGCAAGGGTGTAGTGAGCGCTGTACATAGTGCAAAATCCGGACATCCGGGCGGATCTTTATCTGCAGCAGATATTTATACCTATCTATTTTTTGAGGAGTTAAATATTGATCCGGCAAATCCGGACAAGCCAGACCGTGACCGTTTTGTACTGAGTAAGGGTCATACGGCTCCTGGATATTATTCTGTACTGGCACAGAGAGGGTTCTTCCCGGTAGATGATTTGACAACTCTGCGTCATGTAGGTTCTTATTTACAGGGACATCCGGACAAAAAACACATTCCGGGCGTTGATATGTCCAGTGGATCGCTGGGACAGGGAATTTCTGCCGCTGTCGGCATGGCTCTGTCAGCAAAACTGAGCAATGAGGATTACCGGGTTTATACCCTCCTCGGTGACGGCGAGATTCAGGAAGGACAGGTATGGGAGGCAGCAATGTTTGCCGGACACCGTAAACTTGACAATTTTGTAGCAATCGTTGATAACAATGGTCTGCAGATTGACGGTGCGATTGAGGATGTATGTTCTCCATACCCGATTGATAAAAAATTCGAGGCATTTAATTTCCATGTAATCAACGTAGATGGACATGATTTTGATGCCTTAAAGGCTGCGTTTGATGAGGCAAAGGCAACAAAAGGACAGCCTACTGCCATTATCGCTAAAACTCTGAAAGGTAAAGGGGTTTCCTTTATGGAGGGACAGGCAAGCTGGCACGGTACTGCTCCGAATGATGAGCAGTATGAGCAGGCAATGGAAGAATTGAAGAAAGCAGGTGAGTCTTTATGTCAGAAGTAAAAAAGATAGCTACTCGTGAAAGCTATGGTAATGCTCTTGCCGAATTGGGCGCAGAAGCTGAAAACCTTGTTGTACTGGATGCGGATCTTGCTGCTGCCACAAAGACTGGCGTGTTTAAGAAAGCGTTTCCGGACAGACACATTGACTGTGGTATTGCAGAGTGTAACATGATGGGAATTGCAGCCGGACTTGCAACAACCGGTAAAGTTCCATTTGCAAGCTCTTTTGCGATGTTTGCAGCCGGACGTGCCTTTGAGCAGGTTCGTAACTCGATTGCGTATCCGCAGTTGAATGTTAAAATCGGTGCAACCCATGCAGGTATTTCTGTAGGTGAGGATGGCGCAACCCATCAGTGTAATGAGGATGTTGCTCTGATGCGTACAATCCCGGGAATGACGGTTATTGTTCCTTCGGATGATGTTGAGGCAAAAGCGGCAGTACGTGCAGCTTATGAGCATCAGGGACCTTGTTATCTCCGTTTTGGAAGACTGGCAGTGCCTGTCATCAATGACAATCCGGATTACAAGTTTGAACTTGGAAAAGGTGTTGTACTCCGTGAGGGTAAAGATGTGACGATTGTTGCTTCCGGACTCCCGGTATCCAATTGTCTCGAGGCAGCTGAGAAGCTTGCTGCCGATGGCATTGATGCAAAAGTAATCAACATTCATACAATTAAACCACTGGATGAAGAGTTGATTGTTGCAGCGGCAAAAGAGACCGGAAAAGTAGTAACCGTTGAGGAACATTCCGTTATTGGCGGACTTGGAAGTGCTGTATGCGATGTGCTCTCCGAAAAAGCTCCGACACCGGTTTGCAAAATCGGTATCAATGATGTATTTGGCGAGTCCGGACCAGCGGTTGAACTCGTTAAAAAGTATGGTCTGGATGCAGACAGCATCTATGCGAAGGTAAAAGATTTTGTAAAATAAAAAAGTGGTAGTTTCAACTACTGCTTCTTATGGGGGAATCAGAGGGATTTTGCGCCTTCCGGTTCCCCTTTTCAGATTTTTTGATGGGGGATCAGTGTGAAAAATACGTTTGATATGGAACAGTTTAAAATGAAGCCTTTTTTGGGAAAACCGGAACTGGATGTGACGGTTCCGGGTTCAAAAAGCATAACGAACCGGGCACTTTTGATTGCGGCGCTGGCAGAAGGGAAAAGTGTATTGCGAGGGGTTTTGTTCAGCGATGACTCGCGGGTTTTTATGAAGGCGCTGCAGACACTCGGATATCCGCTTGTGATAGATGAGGAGAATGCCACCGTAACCGTGGAGGGATATGGAAAGCAGATACCGAAAAAAGAGGCTGCTGTCTATGTGGGAAGTGCCGGTACAGCGGCGCGCTTTCTGACGGCTATGCTTGCCCTGTCCGGGGGAACTTATGAGCTTACTTCCTCCGAGCAGATGAAAGCAAGACCCATGCGTCCTCTTTTGGAGGCTTTGGAGATGCTTGGCGTGGTATTTGAATACAAGGAAGAACCGTATGCCTTTCCATTTACCATCAAAGGGAAAGAAGAAAGCAGTGAGACGGAGATTCCTTTAGATATAGATAAGAGCAGCCAGTTTCTGAGTGCACTTCTTCTGGCAGGAGTTCTGTGCGACCGGGGATTCCGGATTCGCCTTACAGGCAAACGGGATGCCAGATCCTATGTCCGGATTTCCATGAAAATGATGCGGGAATTTGGGTGTGAGATGAATGTACATGGAGAAAATGAATATGAGATACTGCCGGGACAGCACTACCGGGCAGGAGAGTATCAGATTGAGCCGGATGTATCGGCTGCCTGCTACTTCTATGCGATGGTGGCCATTCATGGAGGGAGTGCAAGGGTAAGGCATGTGCATCCCGACAGCAGTCAGGGGGATATCCGTTTTCTGGATGTTTTGCAGCAGATGGGATGTATGTGGCAGGATGAACCGGAGGGGATTGTCGTTTCTGGTCCCCAGAATGGAAGACTATCCGGAGTTGACGTTACGATGAGTGATTTTTCAGATCAGACAATGACACTTGCCGCTATCGCTCCTTTTGCAGATTCTCCGGTTACGATCCGGGGAGTAGCGCATATAAGGGGGCAGGAATCAAATCGGATTCAGGCAATTGTGACAGAGCTGACAGGACTTGGAATTTGCTGTGAAGAACTTCCGGACGGTGTCAGAATCGAACCAGGTGAAGTAAAAGAGGGGATTGTACACACGTATGACGATCACCGGATGGCGATGGCATTTGCAGTAATTGGTACGAAAGTGCCGGGAATTATTATCGAAAATCCGTCCTGTTGTCGAAAAACATTCGAGAAATATTTTGAAGTATTGACAAATCTAGATTTAAGTTTAGAATAGAACGTAGAGAAAAAGGAATACTTATGTATAGGAAGAGGAAAGGTAGAGAAAAGTGAAGAAAATAGTAGATGTGTTGAAAGACAAAATGACAGAGGCTTTTGAAAAAGCCGGATACGATGCAAAATATGGATTCATTTCTGTATCAAACCGGCCGGATTTGTGCCAGTACCAATGCAATGGGGCAATGGCAGCAGCGAAAGAATATAAAAAAGCACCGGCGGTAATTGCCGGAGATGTAGTGGCTGTTCTTGCCGGAGATAAACTGTTTGAAAAAATCGAGGCTGTCAATCCGGGTTTTATCAATATTACCGTGAGCGGCACTTTTCTCGCGTCACAGGCAGAGAAAATGAATGTGGAGGAACGCTTTGGAGTGGAACTTCCGGAAAAGCAGAAAACAATCGTTATAGATTATGGCGGGCCAAATGTAGCAAAACCACTTCATGTCGGACATCTCCGTCCGGCTATTATCGGTGAGAGTGTGAAGAGAATCTGCCGTTTTATGGGTGATAAGGTTATCGGTGATGTACATCTCGGAGACTGGGGATTGCAGATTGGTCTTATCATCACGGAACTGAAAAAACGCCAGCCGGATCTGCCGTATTTTGATGACAGCTTTTCAGGGGATTATCCGCAGGAGGCGCCATTTACTATCGGCGATCTGGAGGAAATATATCCCTATGCCAGTGCATATTCGAAGGAGCATGAGGATTATCTGCAACAGGCTCAGGAGGCAACGGCGATGCTTCAGGACGGACATGCCGGATACCGCGCACTCTGGCAGCATGTTCTGAATGTTTCGATAGCTGATTTGAAAAAGAATTATGAAAAACTCGATGTGGAATTTGATCTCTGGAAAAAAGAAAGTGATGTTCAGGAGTATATTCCGGGCATGATTCAGAAATTAAAGGATGAAGGATATGCCCATATCAGTGAAGGTGCCCTCGTCGTGGATGTAAAAGAAGAGGGAGATAAAAAGGAACTGCCACCGTGTCTGATCGTCAAATCAAATGGCGCCACATTGTATGCGACAACAGATATTGCAACAATCGTCGAGAGAGAAAAGTTATTTGCACCGGATGAGATTGTGTATGTGGTGGACAAACGTCAGGAACTGCATTTTACACAGGTGTTCCGTGTGGTTAAAAAGAGTGGTCTGGCAAGACCGGAGACAAAGCTTACTTTTATCGGTTTTGGAACCATGAACGGGAAAGACGGCAAGCCGTTTAAGACAAGGGATGGCGGTGTGCTTCGTCTGCAGGCGCTTCGTGAGCAGATAAACAATGAAGTGTTCAAAAAAATGCAGGAAAACCGGGATTATCCGGAACAGGAAGCGCGGGAGATATCGGAAAAAGTCGGTCTGGCGGCATTGAAGTATGGGGATTTGTCGAATCAGGCATCCAAAGATTATATTTTTGATATCGAGCGTTTTGCCTCGTTTGAGGGAAATACCGGTCCATATATTCTGTACACGATTGTGCGTATCCGGTCACTGCTTGCAAAAGCGCGTGAAGAGGGATGCACAGAATGGAAAGAAAAAACACTTTTAGCTCCGGTGAGTGAGAGTGAGACAGCTCTTTATCTGACTCTGAACCGGTTTGCGGATGCTATGGAAAATGCATATGCCGAGAAAGCACCACATAAAGTATGCCAGTATATTTATGAGTTGTCGGAGGCATTTAACCATTTTTATCATGAAACAAAGATATTGACAGAAGAAAATGAAGAGCGGAAAAATTCTTATCTGAAATTGATTGCTCTTGTGCAGCGCGTATTGACACAGTGCATCGAGCTGCTCGGATTTTCTGCACCGGAAAAAATGTAACGATATCACAGAATATCGGTTAAGGAAAGGTTGTGAGCCCATGTTTGTGGGACGGGAAAAAGAACTGGCGCTTCTGAACCAGTCATATCAGCTTCGAACGAATGCCCTGGTCGTTGTATATGGCAGGGAAGGTATCGGAAAAACAAGTCTGATTCGGCAGTTTGTACAGGAAAAAGAATATGTCTACTATCAGGCAAGAGAGTTTTCCGAGGAGGAACAGAAGCGGTATTTTGACAGGAAAAAAGAAGAACTGTTGGAAAAGGCAGATGCCGGCAGGGTCTGTCTCATACTCGACGAATTTGATTTGATGCAGAAAGCATACAAGACTTTTTTTAAAGAATTTGAAGAATTTCTGCAATCCATCCCGGAAGGACGCGTCCTTGTACTTTTAGTCAGTTCGTCTATCCAGTGGGTAGAAAATTCCATGGTAGATGATATGGGCTCACTGGCGGGTTCGATTACATCGTTTATCAAAATAAAGGAATTTACCTTTATGGAAATGGTGGATCGTTTTCCGAATTGTACAACAGAAGAATGTATTATGATTTATTCCATTCTTGGCGGTGTGCCTGCTTATCTGAACCTTTGGAATCCAAAGGAAACCGCGCGCCGCAATATTCTGCGGCTGATTCTTGATGACAAAGGAGCACTTCACAGGGAGGCACAGCGCTTTTTGAAAACGGCGCTGCGGGAATTGCCGTATTACAGTACAATTCTTGCTGTTCTTGCGGAGGATGAACCAAAGCTCAATTATCTGTATAACCGGACACATTTCAGCCGCGCCAAAATTTCCGTATACATTAAAAACCTGATTCAACTCGATGTGGCGGCAAAGATTTTTTCATATGAACCGGAAAAGAAAAACAGTGTCCAGAAAGGTCTGTATTGTATAACAGATTCTTTTCTGGAATTCTGGTATAAACTGATTTATCCGAATTTGTCGGAACTGAGCATGATGGAACCGGAAGATTTTTACAATACATTTATCCGCAAACAACTGCAGAGTGTAGCAGAGCGCACCTATATCAAGGTTTGCCGTGAATTTATGGAGTTAATGAATCAGTATAACCGTCTTCCGGTACATTTTGGAGCATTTGCCAGTCTGTATGGGAAAGCCGGATATGTGCCGCTTATTGCCAGCGGTGATAACGGAGAACTTTTAGTTGGAATGTGTCTGTGGTCGGACAAACCGATGGGGATGGCGGATTTTGAGGCACTGCTAAATAATATTGACCAGATAGGAAAAGAAGCAGATTATTATTATCTGTTTTCAAAGAGTGGATTCACAACAGAACTTGCTGCTATGGCACGGAATATGGATAATATCAAGAGTATTGAACTGGAACAGATGTAGAATGAGCGGCGGGAAACACGCCGGATTGGAGGAAGACTATGTATCGGGAAATATCACGTCTTATTATGTATGGTAATCTGGGAGAGGACAGCATTCTCATGCGCCTTGGGAAAATTTTCGAAAAGCTGGAACGAATGGATAGAGAAACAGGCAGGGAAGAAATTGTGAGAGAATTGTACGACCAGGTGTACCGTCTGCTTGATTTGTCGACCCGCTATGGATTTGACGAAAATCTGTGGCAGTGTTATATTGCTTATATTCTGGCAATGAATGAAAATCCGTTTAGTATTATCTGTGAGACAGTAGGTGCTTCGAAAGACGGAACGGTAAATACCATTGTCCGTCAGGATATGGAATGTTTTTATCATCTGTTTCACTACGATTTCTCGGCGGTAGAAAAAGAACTGTCGATTCAATGCTTCACGATTCTGACCAATTATCACTCGATGGCAAAAGCAGAAAATACATATAATAAGAGCGTCAGTGAGAAAGTCCGTTCTCTTGCTGCACAACTTAAGAAGGCTCAGAATGCGGATGATATGTTTACGATTGTGACCGATTTTTACAAGCGCTATGGAGTCGGAAAATTCGGTCTTAACAAGGCTTTTCGTGTCGTACATAAAGGGGAACAGATGCAGCTTTCTCCGATTACTCATACAAGTGATGTGACGCTTTCTCATCTGGTTGGATATGAACTTCAGAAAAAACAACTCATTGATAATACAGAGGCTTTTGTCGAGGGCAGAAAGGCGAATAACTGTCTTTTGTTTGGAGACAGCGGAACCGGCAAATCGACCTGTATCAAGGCTATTCTGAACCAGTATTATGACAGAGGACTGCGTTTGATAGAAGTGTATAAACACCAGTTTCAGGATTTGTCAGAAATTATTGAACAGGTGAAAAACCGTAATTATAAATTTATTATATACATGGATGACCTCTCTTTTGAGGAATTTGAGATTGAGTATAAATATCTGAAGGCCGTGATAGAGGGCGGGCTGGAAGTAAAACCGGATAATGTTCTGATTTATGCTACCTCTAACAGACGGCATCTCATCCGGGAGACATGGAGCGACCGTTCCGATATGTCACAGGACGAGCTGCACCGCTCTGACACGATGCAGGAAAAATTGTCACTTGTGGCAAGATTTGGCGTCAGCATCAATTTCAGCCGTCCGCAGAAGAAAGAATTTGAAGAAATCGTTCTTGGGCTTGCTGCAGAAAATCCGGACATTACCTTATCCGGAGATGAGCTTCTGATGCAGGCAAATGCCTGGAGTATCCGCAATGGAGGATATTCCGGACGTGTGGCAGAACAGTTTATCATTCATCTGAAATCAATTGCCCAATAAAACAGAAAGGAAGCCGACAACATTATGTTTGAACGTTTTTTTCCGGATGTCACTGTCACATCCACGTATGCTATTGACTACGAAAAACTTTTCCGGCATGGTTACCGGGGGATTCTCTTTGATATTGATAATACTCTCGTTGAACACGGAAAAGAGGCAAATGAAAAGGCAAAAAAATTGTTTCGCAGACTGAAAAAAATAGGGTTTGAGTGTTGTCTGATTTCGAACAACAAGAAAAAACGGGTGTATACATTCAATGAAAAAATCGGTGTTCATTTCGTATTTAATGCCCATAAACCTGCCAAAAAAGGATATTATTATGCGATGGAACTCATGGGAACCAGACCGGAGAATACGGTTTTTGTTGGAGACCAGCTCTTTACCGATATTTTTGGAGCCAAACGCATCGGAATGAAAAACTTTCTGGTAAAGCCGATTAATGAAAAAGAAGAGATTCAGATTGTTCTGAAAAGAAAATTAGAACGCATTGTATTAAAAGAATACCGCACAAAGAGGCGTGAAGAAAAGAGGAGAAAGAAGTGGGAAAAGAGACATGCAAAAAAAT
Organism: Eubacterium sp.; assembly: GCA_034101395.1. GTDB lineage: Bacteria > Bacillota > Clostridia > Lachnospirales > Lachnospiraceae > Eubacterium_F. The sequence goes on from JAXEJU010000055.1 coordinate 19,201, forward strand.
ACTTCAGACCGGTAAAGTAGATGCACTTCTTTTGACGGATTCCGCCAATATGAGATATGTGGCGGGATTTACCGGTGAGGGCTATGTGTATATCTCCGATAAGCAGGCGATTGTCGTGACCGATTCCCGGTACACGATTGCTGCGAAGAAGGAATGTCCGGGCTTTGCCGTGGTGGAGTGGAAATCAAAAGGGTATTATGCTGCCCTGCAGCATGCGATAAAAGAGGACGGTGTCAGAAGGCTCGGCATAGAGGATGAGGTGATGACGGTGGCAGGAAAGAACCGTCTTGCTTCATCTCTGGCAGATGCCGGTCTGACAGAGGTGCAGACAGATGAACTCGGCTTGTCTGTGACAGAGTGCCGCCAGATAAAAACAGCACAGGAAATACGGTTTATTGAGGAGGCGGAGGCAATCGGTGACCGTGCCTTTTCGAAGCTTCTTACTGTTTTGAAAGCGGGAATGACAGAAAAACAGGTGGCTGCATGGCTGGAATTTTTCATGAAAGAAGAGGGGGCAGAAGGCTTCAGCTTTGATACGATTGCAGCATCCGGACTAAATTCAGCGATGCCCCATGCAGTGCCGACGGATAAAAAACTCGAAGAGGGAGATTTTCTCACAATGGATTTTGGCTGTATCCATCAAGGGTACTGCTCGGATATGACAAGAACGGTCATAATCGGGCATGCGAATGACAGGCAGAGGAATGTGTACGAAACTGTTCTTGCTGCACAGAGGGCAGCACTTGAGGGAATCCGTCCGGGAATGACCGGAAAGGAAATTGATGCGCTGGCAAGAAATGTGATCACAGAAAATGGATTTGGCAGTTATTTCGGGCATTCATTAGGTCATTCGGTCGGACTGGAAATCCATGAAAAACCGTGTTTTTCGCCAGGGGATGAATCGGTTATTAAACCGGGTATGGTTATTACTGTAGAGCCGGGAATCTATATAGAGGATTTGGGAGGAGTCAGGATTGAAGATGTCGTTGTGATTACAGAGGACGGGTGCAAAAACCTGACGCACTCACCGAAAGAACTGATGGAAATTACAGCATAGAAATGAGGATTGAGATGAGACCAAAAATATGCGTGCCGGTCGTGGCACCCTTTCGTGACACGATTATTGCGGAGGCGGGGAAAGCTGCACGACTCCCGGTTCAGATGGTTGAATGGCGGGTGGATTTTTTCTCCGGCTATGAAAAAGAAATTCCAAGTGTCATAGAGGAATTGAAAAAGATTTTAAAGAATAAAGAATTGATCGTGACTCTCCGCACCGAATATGAGGGGGGAGAGAAAAATGGTTCCCGTTTTGACTATTTTTCCCTGATACAGCAAATCCTTGAGCAGGATGTGGCGGATTATGTTGATGTGGAGATTATGAGGGATGAGACGGCTCTCAAACGGGTTCTTGCAGAACAAAAAAACGCGAAAACAAAAATCATAGGTTCGTATCATGACTTTGAAAAAACTCCGGACCGTGCATTTATCTGTGAAATGCTCGAAAAAGTAGGGAAGTCTGGCTGTCAGATTGCAAAGTTTGCCTGCATGCCACAGGCGGAAGAGGATGTAGACCGGCTGCTTGCGGCAACTGCCGAGACAAAGGAGAAGAATCCGGAACTTCCCTTAATCACGATGTCCATGAGTGGAATGGGAGTACGCTCGCGGCTGTATGGCGGTCTGTATGGCTCAGAGGTTTCCTTTGGCTGTATGGAGCAGACATCAGCTCCGGGACAGATTTCCTATGAAAAAATGAACGAGGTTTTTGACCGAATTTACAGTGGACGCAAACACATTGTACTCATTGGATTTATGGGGGTCGGCAAATCGACTGTTTCACGGAAACTTCAGGAATTATCCGGACGACAGGAAGTGGACACGGATGAGTGGATTGAAAGGCAGGAGGGAAAAAAGATTTCCGATATTTTTGCTGATGAGGGGGAATCTTATTTCCGTCAAAAGGAGACAGATCTCATCGATGAACTCGCTGCATTGCCACCTGCCATCATATCGTGTGGCGGGGGAATGGCACTGCGGGATCTGAATGTGAAAAAACTGCAGGCAGTCGGAACGGTAGTTTTACTGACAGCAGAACCGGAGACGATTTTTGAGAGAGTCAAAGGCAGTACGACACGTCCGATACTGAATGGCAATATGAATGTTTCATATATCCGCGAACTGATGGAAAAGCGCCGTCCGTTTTACGAGAAAGCTGCTTCCGTTACGGTTGCCACGGACGGACGGGATGCCCTGGCAATCGCAAAAGAGATACTGGAAACTGTCAGATGTTGCACGGAATAGCGACAATCGCATGATACCAGTCTTTTTCGATGTAATGGGTATATGTTCCATAATATTTTAACGTAATGGCATTTATGTTTGCGGTTCCATATCCATGAGAGAGCTCATCCGGGACATTTTCATTATAGTTATGGGTAACGGTATTGGAAATGTGAATCAGAAGTTCCTTGCTTGTTGTACGTATTTCGACCATAATCCGGCGCGGTGCGGGCGACAGGATTTTCTGACACGCTTCCAGACTGTTGTCCATAAGATTGCCAAGAATTACACTAAAATCATAATCATCTATCTGAACATTTATGCTGGTACGGATAAGGAGAAAGCGTTACCGGTTTTGAATTCTTTGCAGGTTGAAAATGGGGTAAAAGTTATTCACAAAAATGCATTACCCGGTATAAGAACAAAAAAATTACTTTGCCCGAGTCTCTAAAAAGTTGAGGATGGATGGTTTATGCTTTGTCCAAATTCCGTGATAACAGTAGGAAAGAAAGTGAAAACATTTTCCTCAAAGGTGAACACCGGAGCAGGAAGTGTACGGATTCTTGGAAAGCGAAGGCACTCTCGGTATTAAAGAACGCTTATTACTATGGTTACGATTTGAAAAAAGTTAAGGTTGAGGTAAGTACACCTTAAGATACACCATTTAATGGCTTCCTCAAAACTTTCACTTGAAAAATACAGGCAGATAATATAAAACCTGACTTTGAGAGTTGAACATTAAAATATGGTGCTAAGCCAAAGGTTAAAACCTGTGGCTTAGCATTTTTTTAATCTCTCCATCGTTCAAAAAATATGACGTTAATGGTAAGTTTGTGATTTTTGCAAACTCTTTAATAA
>JAXEJU010000056.1:0-25324 GCA_034101395.1 Eubacterium sp.
GCGGATGCATTTGTAGCAACCGGAGCTGAGAGAGTCAGTGCGGCTGCCAGCACAAGGGCAGTTGCGCGTCTGAATGCTCTAGATGATTTCGTAAGTTTCATCATGAATTCCTCCTTAAAAAATGAAATGGTTTTGTGGAAATACAAAGACCAACACATAGTTATGCACGCAACTATTCTACCACCATAGTGAAAAAAACGCAACATTTTTTTTTGAAAATTAAAATTTATTTAAATTTTTTTCTGATTTTTTCAAAATCGTTGGCTATTTTGTGATAAAATACAGCCTGAAACATATTTTTGTTGTGCATTGTTTCCAATATAACATTAAAACATAATCTATGTTACAGCTTACCTCCACGTGATAATTATGTAGGTCTCGTTTATTATATGATAGAAATTATTCATTTACAATCGGTAAAAAATGTATATTATGGCAAATGATGTATACCTTTTCTTCCTATTATTAGATGACATATTTTTGACATTAATACAAAAGGAATGCCGTCCAGACAAATCATCTCATCTAAACGGCACTATATTTTTTTACTTTTTCCATTTTCTCCGGTAATATAATCCCTGACTGTTATAGTTCATATTATGACGGGATTTTTTATACCGGTTTCTCCTCGCTCTCACTTCTCGCTGTTCCCGCAGACGCAATACCAGGAAAATGGAAAGTGCGATCAGTACAAGAGCAATTCCGGTAATTACAAAAAATGTTTTCCATGGAAATGGCTCTTTATTAGCCTCTTCAACAGCATCATTAAACCATTCCGACATATCGAAACTGTCTGCAAGCGCAATCTGGGAGGCTGTGTTGGCAGTATCATAGTAAATATCCGACCCCCCTGCATCAGAACCTTTATACTTATAAGTAAGTTTTCCGATTACCATTTTCGAGGAATCAGATTCTGCCACACTTTTTTGCGGAGTATCATAAAATTCAACACTTTTCTTTGTCTGTGATAAGTCTGCCTTCTTTGGAATAATCACTCCTGCATTATCATCGATTGTCAGGGAACTTGTACTTTTATCAAAAAATGGACTGAATTTGGTAAACAAATGTGCGTTTTTGACTTCTTCCAGCGCTTTGTCCTGAATACTGACTCGTTTGTAGTGATTGAAACAGTAATTCAGAAGTCTTGTTGAATCAGTGTATTCATTTGGCTCTTCATACGGAGATTTCGGGACTTTCATGACAACAGAAAGAAGTGTCATTCCATTTTTTTTCGCATACGTCACAAGTGTGTACCGGCATCTTTCGGTATAACCGGTTTTTCCTCCCACACAATATTCGTAGAGATACTGTGGAAATTTGTAAGCATAAAGCATCCCGTGATGATTATAGATGGAACGTGCAAGATGTTTATTCGTTCTCGGAATGCTGTAAGTTTTTGTTCCGGTAATTTTAGCAAATGTAGGATTTTTGTATGCTGCGCGCGCAATTATTGCCATATCATGGGCAGTTGTATAATGATTTTTCATCCAGAGACCATTGGAATTGGCAAAATGTGTTCCTGTACAGCCAAGTTCTTTTGCCCGGGTATTCATCATTTTTACAAATGCCTCTATGCTGCCGGCAACATGTTCGGCAACCCCGTTGCATGCCTCGTTGGCAGACATCATAAGAATGCCGTACAGACTGTCTTCCATACTGAGTTTTTCTCCGGTCTGTATTTCTATATTGGAAGCTCCGGATTCCAGATTTGTCACTGCCTCTTTTGAATAGGTTACAGTCTCCGACAGGGATGAATTTTCAATGGCAACAAGTGCTGTCATTATTTTTGTTATACTCGCCGGATATTCCCTTTTATCTATATTTTTTTCATACAATATGATACCTGACTGTACATCCATAACTATGGCTGATTCAGCAGATACATTGACTTTTGCTTCTGCTTTATCCGGTACACTGTTCACACCACTCACTGTTGTCAGACATAAAGCAAGTACAGCAAAAATAGCAATTCGATAGCGCATCATTTTCCTCCGGAAACTGTTAATAAACAGCTTCTATTGATAAATTTCTGTTTTTTGTGAGATCTACAACATCATTTCCAACCATTACGATTGGTTTGGAAAGCTCGTTGCGGTTGAGCATAACCATCGTTCCTTTTCTGCCATCGCTGAGTAGCACTTCATGGCGAAGATAAGTTTCTGTCAGATTGGTCAGAATCGGCATCAGATATTTTGGATTGAACTGCTGACGACCTTCTTCTTCAAAGAGTTTAATCACACGAAATGGACTTAACCCCTGACGATAGACACGGGTACTTGTCATTGCATCATATACATCTGCAATTGAAACAATTGCCGCATATTTATTAATCTCATTTATTGTAAGTTTAGACGGATATCCGCTTCCATCACATCTCTCATGATGCTGCAGGGAAGAAAGCTTTACGTTTTCACTCACGTTCTTATCTTTCAGAAAATCGTATCCTTTCTGAGGATGTCCCTTGATAACCTCGTACTCTTCGTCGGTAAGTTTTCCTGGCTTTTTGAGGATATCTTTTGAAATGAGAAGTTTTCCAAAGTCATGCAGAAGTCCACACAGCGTGAGTTCTTTTTTCTCTTCTTCACTCATGCCAAGCCATTCTCCAAAAACGGTGCAGATCATCGAAACATTTACACTGTGGTTAAATGTCTCATCATCAAAATCTTTGATATTGGCAAGCATGTCGAATACATGATAATTATTCCCAGTTGAAGTAACAATATCCTTTACATTCTGAATCAGTTTTTCCTCGTTGATGTCTTCTCCCACTGTCAGAAGCTGGTTCATGCTGTCTTTGATATCCACCATTGATTCCTGATATTGTGCATTGAATTTTTCAAAAGTTTCTTTCTCTGCTTCATTCGCAAAAGTGATTTCACTTTTTTCTTCTTCCAGTGTCTCATTCTCATCCACAATAATCTCAATTGACATGATATCAAAAAAAGTAACTTTGGCAATTGAATTTGCATCGAATTCATTGTTCGCCCCTATTAATAACTGGTCATTCTTGGAATATACATCTCTGGCTGCAATCATTCCTGGTGTCAGCTCAGAGACCGGAATCGTTATAATCTTCTTTCCTTCCATAGAAATGCACACCTCCTTTAGTATAATACTATAATACAATATTTTTCCAAAATTTCCAATAACCTATTTTATTTTATGTGCCAATATGTTAAAATTTTTTTATTCTTTTAAAGGCAGGTATATTTTATGCGTTTACGTAACATTAAAGGTTCAAAAGAATTTATCGAAGCCAGCCCGTTTGTTGTACATGAACCTGAGGTTCAAAAAGGACACTGGCATTCATTTTTCGGAAACAATAATCCTCTTCATGTTGAAATCGGTATGGGGAAAGGACAGTTTATTCATACTCTGGCAGCTGCCCACCCGGACATCAACTATATAGGTATCGAAATGTATTCCAGTGTTCTATACCGTGCCCTGGAACGACGCATGGAAACGGATTTGGATAATCTTTATTTCCTTCGCTTTGATGCAAAATATCTGGATACTGTTTTTGATATTCATGAGGTTGATAAAATTTATCTGAATTTTTCCGATCCATGGCCTAAAGACCGCCATGCAAAGCGTCGTCTGACAAGCCCTTATTTTCTTGCCCTGTATGACCGTATTCTTTCTAAAAACGGAAATATCCAGTTCAAAACGGACAACCGCCCTCTCTTTGATTTCTCGGTGGAGTCGGTTGCACAATCCGGTAACTGGCATATAGATGAAATCACCTATGATCTTCATCACAGTGAATTTCTTCACGAAAATGTCATGACTGAATATGAGAGTCGATTTGTTGCAGAAGGGAAACCGATCTGCCGGTTTGTCATCTCCAGATAATTTGTGTGGTTGTTGTCAGGCACCATTCTTACATCCAAATCATATAATAAAAGAAAATCCTTTTCACAACTGTTGTTTATGAAAAGGATGTTTCTTTTTTATGAGCCAATCTGTTAAAAACAAATTAATCCAATTTCTGAACACCGGAAAAACTTCTAAAAAACTAAAGCATATCTGTCATTGTATAAAAGAAGTAATGAGTCTGCTAAACATCCGATGAAGTCAGACCTTTACCCTTTAATTTTTTATCGAGTATGAGCCCAAGCAGATAAGACAGTACTGCTACTGTTGGCACACCAAGGAACATTCCCATAACACCGAACAGTGCACCCCCCACGGTCACTCCAAAAATTACCCAGAGCGGCTTGATACCTGTTAAATCTCCGAGAATTTTTGGTCCGAGATACAATCCGTCAAACTGTTGCAATACAAGAATCATGATTGCAAAAATTAGGGATAGCTTCGGATTGATAAATAAAAACATGACAACACCCGGTATGGCACCTATAAATGGTCCAAAGTATGGAATCATATTTGTGATACCGACAATTACACTCATTAACAATGCATATGGCAGACGGAGAATTGACATTATTATCAGACACAAAATTCCGATAATGAGTGAATCAATCATTTTTCCAACCAGAAATCCGTTGAAAATATGATTACACTGTAAAAGTACACTCCATGTCTTTTTTTCTTTTCCTTTGGGTGTTATCGCATAAACGATTCTTTTCAGCTGATTCATCAGGTTGCGTCCGTCTATAACGAGATATATGGATACCACTAGTCCGATGATTATGTTATAAACAGAAGAAAACAGGGATGACGACAACCGGTACACATATGGTACAATATCAGAACTGTAGTTCATGAGCTGATTCGGTACATTTTTCTTAACATACTCGATAATATCTGCCATATCAAGAAAAGGAATCTGTGAATTTATTTCCTGCTCATGAGTAATCATATAATCATAGCCATCCCGCACAGTATTTCCCATTTCTTTTCCGCTGTCACGCAGCTGTGGAAAAATATAAATTATAATAATCGATAAAATTCCAATAACAATTATATAAGCTAATAATATACTTATAATTCTTTTTATTTTCATTCCTTTGTCTTTCTTGATAATATTTAATCCATTTCTTATTGTTTTTACTAAAGGATATATTAGATAGGCAAAGAAAAATCCGATGATAAATGGCATCAAAATGGCAATTCCCTTTTCGAGAACGACACATGTTTCTGACCAGTTGCAGATAATTACAATTACAGTTGTACAGATTGCCACCAGTAAAATTATATACCATATATTGGAAACAGAACTTTTAAATGCTTCTAAAAATTTGTCCTTATTTTTCATTTTTCCTCACTCCTACTATTATTTTTAAATTAATGCTTGCATTTTATCATATTATGTTATATAATACTTTTTGCGTGATAATTTAAGCGCCATTAGCTCAGTTGGTAGAGCACCTGACTCTTAATCAGGGTGTCTGGGGTTCGAGCCCCCAATGGCGTACTCCCGAGTCCTTGTTTGGCAGACCTGCAACTGCTGGGTGAGGGCTTTTTTTTATTGTAAAGGAGAGTTCTTCCTTTGCAAAGTATACACGCAAAACTTTTCTATAAAAATAGAAACAATGGAGAGCGATTTAATAAATCGCTCTTTTTGCTTCTTCCAGTGACTGACTTTCTTCGTCTGACAATGTCACATACACTTCTCCGCCTTTTACCTCTTTGATATAGGTATAACAGCCTTCTGTATTGCTGTGCATGGAGTTTAATATAAATCCATCATTATCTTTTGTTAAAAGAGTAAGCACAAAGCTGAGTGTACCGCCAATTTCCTTAAAAGCGTCATATTTGACAAGCCCCATTTTCTGGTAAGTATGTATCAGATTATTATCAATCCCATTCAGTCTGACATCTACTTCTTTCAATTTTTCATTGATAAAATCCATGTTTTCAAATTTTTTCTGAAATGCAGATTCGAGACTCTTTCCCTCTGAATCTGTCATAAACGCTTCATATTTTCTGCGTAGACTGCTTGTCTTTGCAAGCTGCACAATATATAAAATCAACAGCGCGACAATAAATACGGCACATATGATTACTACTAAATCTGTATCCAAACCAAAATCACTAAAGTGGAACATCTGATCTACCCCTTTCATTCAAACATATGTTCTTGATGTTTTTTATTTAAAATAAGCTAATATTTTTTCCAATTCTTCTGGTGTATAATATTCTATTTCAATTTTTCCCTTTTGCTCTGTTTTACGATTGATGCGGACTTTTGTACCAATTTTCTGTTGTAACTGCTCCTCCAGGTCACGGTACACAAAGTCATTTTTTAGTTCCTTTTTAGGAGCCTTTTTTACAGGGTTATTTATGCTTTTAACCATCTTTTCCGTTTCGCGTACACTTAATTTTTCATCAAAAATAGTCAAAGCAACCTTATACTGTTCGTCTTTATCCGTAAGTCCCAAAAGAGCTCTTGCATGTCCACTGGATATATTTTCATCAACCAGCATATCCAGCACCCTTTCATCCAATTTTAGAAGACGAAGTGAATTGGTAATCGCTGTACGGCTTTTGGAAACTTTCTCAGCAACCTCATCCTGTTTGAGATTATATTCTTTAATCAGTCCCTGATAAGCTCTCGCCTCCTCAACCGGATTCAAATCCTCTCGCTGGATATTTTCAATTAATGCAACTTCCATAATTTCCTGTGGAGAATAATCTTTGATTACAACCGGCACTTCTTTCAGACCTGCCATCTTTGCAGCACGCCATCTTCTCTCACCAGCTATAATCTCATAATAATCCTTTTGCTTAGCTACAACTAGTGGCTGTACAATACCATGTAATTTTATAGACTCACTCAATTCAAGAAGAGAATCTTCATTGAAATTTTTACGTGGCTGATTTTTATTTGGCTCGATTTCATTAATTTTTAATATTGTCTCACCATTTCCTTTCACTGTTCCTTTATCCAAAGAAGTATCCGATGCCAGTTTACTTCCTGTTGTTTTTGCAGGAATCATCGCATCAAGACCTTTGCCTAGCCCCATTTTTTTTCCAGCCATTATTTTGCACTCCCTTCAATAATTTCTTCTGCTAATGCCATATATGCTTTTGCACCGGTTGACCGGTTATCATACTTGGTAATTGGCAAACCATGGCTTGGTGCCTCTGCAAGTCGTACACCTCTTGGGATAATTGTATTATAAATATGTTGGTTTAAATTTTTTCTTACACTATCAATAACCTGCATGGAAAGGTTAGTTCTTCCGTCATACATAGTAAACACAACACCATTGATTGTCAGTTTTGAATTCAGACGTTCTTTTACCAGACTGATTGTATATATCAACTGGCTCAATCCCTCCAACGCATAGTATTCACATTGAATAGGAACAAGGACAGAGTCTGCAGTTGTCATTGAATTAATAGTTAGCGTATTCAAGGATGGTGGACAATCGATAATAATAAAATCGTATCTATCTCTTATTTCAGAAATAATATTACTTAATATATAATTTCGATCTTCCATATCCATAGTTTCAATTTCAATTCCGGCAAGATTAACATTAGCAGCCAACACATCTAAGTTATCAAATACATTTTTCTGTACACATTCATCAAATGTATTTTTACCTATCATGAGCTGATAAACTGTTTTTTCTAATTCGTCTTTATCAATTCCTAATCCACTGGATGTATTTCCCTGAGGATCCATGTCAATAACAAGAATTTTTTTTCCTTTTTCAGCCAATGCAGCAGAAAGATTAATTGTTGTTGTGGTTTTACCCACTCCACCTTTCTGATTTGCAATTGCCATAATTTCGCACATTTATTTTACTCCTCCATTTGTTTTATTAAGTATTTCTATTATAACACTTTCTTATATATTTGACTATAGAATTTATAAGAAATTTAATATGTTTCACGTGAAACATATTTTCAGTTTTGTTATAAATGTTTCACGTGAAACATTTATATTTTAAAGAGGTTTCTTTTTTGGTTTTCCTGCACGTCTTGGATATTTTTCTTTTGTCAACTGAGTGTTTTGAACAAATAACAAATATCTTTTTTCTTCTTCTGATATTTCGAATATTTCAACACTATCCATCACGGCATCTAATTCATTTAATGCATTTGATGAATCCTCTATTTCTTTTTCATATTTTGGACCTTTATATGAAACAAAATAACCATCTTTTTTCACAAAAGGTATGCAATACTCAAGTAATAACGGTAACTCTGCTACTGCTCGGGAAACAACAAAATCGTATTGGTTTCTGAAATTCAAATTTTGTCCATAATCCTCTGCTCTTCCGTGAAACAACTGGACATTCGTTAATTCTAAATCTGATATTACAATTTTTAAAAATTCGATTCTCTTGCTCAATGAATCTATCAGTGTAAAAGAATCTTCCGGTCTTAGTATAGCCAGAACGATTCCGGGAAAACCGGCACCAGTCCCCAAATCAAGAACTTTATTTACCTTGTTATGTTTGTATTTTTCACACTTTACTAACAATGCAGAATCAATAAAATGTTTTCTAACAACCATATCATATTCTGTAATTGCTGTTAGGTTTATCTTTTCATTCCATCGAAACAGTAAATCATAATATTTTCGAAACTGCCTCTCCTGTTTATCTGTTAACTCAATTCCATATTTTAAAAATTCTTTTTTCATATTTACCTCTATTTCTGAGCGACTTGTCGCGAAGAGGCGACGAGAAACTCGCGTATGCGATTTCTCGTCTGCCATCAAAGCTATTTGCTTTCGCTCAGAAACAAATAGCCGTGTAAAAAAAACGCTATCAAGCGATTTTTTCACACTACCTCTATCCATATTTTTACTTTTTAAACTGTTCCAGATAAACTAAAAGTACTGATATATCGGATGGAGAAACTCCACTGATTCTAGCAGCTTGTCCAACCGATTCAGGTCTGACATCTGATAATTTCTGTATTGCTTCCAATCGAAGACTTGTCACATCATGGTAATCAATTTCTTTTGGAATTTTCTTTTTTTCCAGTTTATGGAATTGTTCCACCTGTTTTTTTTGTCTTTTGATATATCCTTCATATTTCAAATGAATATTTACTTCTTCCTGAACTTCTGCCGGCAGGTCCGGTCGTTCTTTATCCAATGGTTTTAGAATTTCATAACTGAGTTCCGGACGACGTATCAGTTCTGCTAATGATATGCCACTTACAAGTGCCGTACTTTTATATCCGGCAAGAAGCTTCTGAGTTTCTTGCGTATTTCCGATATAAGTATTTTTAACTCTTTCTGTCTCTTCTTCTATCAAAATCATTTTCTCTTTGAATTGCTTATATCTTTCTTCAGAAATCAGTCCAACCTGATATCCGATTTCTGTTAATCGTTCATCTGCATTATCTTGTCGAAGAAGAAGACGATACTCTGCGCGGGATGTCATCATACGATATGGCTCATTAGTTCCTTTTGTCACGAGGTCATCAATCAATACTCCGATATATCCTTGGGAACGATCAATGATAACCGGTTCTTTTTCTTTTATTTTCATTGCCGCATTGATTCCAGCAATAAGACCCTGACCGGCTGCTTCTTCATAACCGGAACTTCCATTTGCCTGACCCGCACTGAATAGTCCTTTTACTTTTTTTAATTCCAGAGATGACATTAGTTCCAAAGAGTTGATGCAGTCATATTCTATTGCATAAGCATTCCGTACTATCTTTGCATGTTCCAGTCCAGGTACTGAAGTATACATTTTTTCCTGTACATCTTCCGGAAGAGAACTTGACATTCCTCCGATATACATTTCATTTGTATAATTTCCTTCCGGCTCTATGAATACCTGATGACGGTTTTTATCTGCAAAACGTACTACTTTATCTTCTATGGATGGGCAGTATCTCGGGCCTGTCCCCTGTATATATCCGGAATAAAGTGGGGAACGATCTAAATTTTCACGGATAATTTCATGCGTCTTTTCATTTGTATAGGTCAGCCAGCATTTGACCTGTTCCCTCTCAAGATCTTCTGGTTTGTTCGTGAAAGAAAAGGGAACTATGGTATCATCTCCATACTGCGGCTCCATTTTGGAATAATCGATAGTATTACCATCGATGCGCGCTGGTGTTCCTGTTTTAAAACGACGCAGTTCTATACCGAGATTTTGCAATGAATCGGATAAATAGTTTGCTGCCTGCAGACCATTTGGTCCTGTGTATGTTGATACATTACCTGTAATACAGCGTGCTTTGAGATAAGTACCGGTACAGAGCACACATACCTGACAGGAATAAACAGTTCCGGTATTTGTCTTTACACCGGTTATACTTCCATTTTCCACAAGTAGTTCTGTTACCTCTCCCTGACGAATAGTTAGATTTTCTGTATTCTCCAATACTTTACGCATTGAAGCGCTGTATTCTTTTTTATCTGCCTGAGCCCGGAGAGAATGTACCGCCGGACCTTTTGATTTATTCAACATTTTTGACTGAATAAATGTACGGTCAATATTTTTTCCCATCTCTCCACCAAGGGCATCTACTTCACGGACAAGATGACCTTTTGATGTTCCACCCACATTTGGATTACATGGCATCATGGCAATACTGTCTACACTGACTGTAAAAAGGATTGTTTTTATTGAAAGACGTGCCAATGCCAGCGCCGCTTCACACCCCGCATGACCGGCACCTACTACAACAGCATCATAGTTTTCATTGCGTATTGTATCGCTCATGAAAATAACCTCACTTTCCCATGCAAAAATCTTTAAAGATTTTATCTATAATATCCTCTTCTACTGTTTCACCTATAATCTTACCGAGTGACTCATATGCATCTGTCAGGTCTATACTATACAGGTCTTCCGGCATACCAAGTTCTATGCTCTCAAATACTCTCTGCAAACTATCCTGTGTATCTAAAAGTGCCTGTTTCTGACGCAAATTTGTAATATATATTTCTCTGTTATAATCTATTGTGTCTTTAAATATCATATTTTGAATTTCCTGCTCCAGATTTTCGAGACCCTCACCTGTTACTGCAGAAAATTGCAGTATTTTCTTTGATTGTATAAGTGGTTCGTATTTTTTTAATTCCTGTTCTGTTATGGCGGATTTTAAATCTGATTTATTTAAAAGAATGATTCCCGCTTTATCTTTACACTTTTCCAATATCCGGATATCTTCTTCTGCAAGTGAAAGACTTGCATCCAATATACACAACACAAGATCTGCTTCTTCAATAGACTTCTCTGCTTTCTCGATTCCGATATTTTCTACGATATCATCTGTCGAATGAATTCCTGCCGTATCGATGAGCCGTAATAATGTTGAACCGATTTGTAATTCTTCTTCCAGTGTATCTCTGGTCGTTCCCGGAATGTCAGTAACGATTGCTCTTTCCTCACGAAGAATACAATTCATAAAAGATGATTTTCCTACATTTGGTTTTCCTACAATAACTGTTTTTATTCCTTCTTTTATGATACGTCCGTTCTCTCCGTTTTTTATTAAATGACTGATTTCTTTTTTTAATATATCTGTATGAGAATAAATAGTTTCTGAAAAGTTGTCCAGTGAAAGGTGTTCCGGATCATCAAGAGCTGCCTCTAGAAATGCAATGTCTGTCAAAAGCATTTCCCTCATATTTTTTATTTTTTCTTTCACATTTCCTCTTAACTGTGACAGAGAATTTCCTAAAGCTAACTGACTGTCAGCCTGAATAATATCCATGACTGATTCCGCCTGTGACAGATCCAGTCTGCCATTTAAGAATGCTCGTTTCGTAAATTCTCCCGGTTCCGCAATTCGAACCCCTGTCTTCATCAAAGTTTTTAAAACCAGCTGACATATCATTGAACCGCCGTGACATTGTATTTCAACGACATCTTCCGCTGTATAACTGCGAGGTGATTTCATTATTAAAACGATTACTTCATCTATTATTTCAAAATTTTCATCGCAAATAAACCCATAGTGAATGGTATGGGTTTCATACGAAGTCAGATTTATATTTTTCTTTTTATCATTATAAAAAATTTTGCTGACACATTTCAGTGACTCTTCCCCACTGACGCGGATTACACTTATACTTCCATTTTTGGATGATGTTGCGATTGCTGCAACAGTATCTTTATAAAACATAATTGTCACTCTTTTTTCCTAATCAATTATTTTATCTCGTGAAGAAAAGGCTGAATCCAAAAATCCAGCCTTTTTTACATTTCTTATTCTTCTTTTTCCGGAACACTGCTATTTTCTGAATAATTGTTCCTGTGGTCATAATTTTTTTTGTGGTCTCTGGAATAATTTCCATTTCCACGCTTATGATAATGATTTCTTCTTGGAATATTTAATTCCGATGCAAATTCTTTGTTGAGTGTCACAACAACTTTACGATGTGGTTCATCGCCTTCGCTATGTGTATCTACATATTTGTCACTCTGCAAAGCAGCATGTATAATACGTCTTTCGTATGGGTTCATTGGTTCAAGAAATGCCGGTCTTCCGGTCTTCTTTACTTTATTTGCCACATTTCTTGCCAAATTTTCGATGGTCTCTTTTCTTCTCTGACGATAATTCTCCGTATCAATCTTAATCTTGACATACTTCTCTGTTTTTTTATTTGCTACGAGAGAAGTCAGATACTGCAAAGAATCCAGTGTCTGGCCACGCTTACCAATGAGCATTCCCATTTCATTGCCTTTAAGCTCAATGTTAATCTGACTTTCTTCCTCATCATACTCTAGTTCAATCTCAACATCAAGTTTCATAGCCTCAAAGGTTTTGGTGAGAAAATTACGAACTATATCTATAATATCCTCTTTTTTGCGGACACGAATTCTTGCCGGTTTACTGAAAAGTCCAAGAATACCGCTTTTTTCTTCTTCGATTACCTCATATTCAATCTGGTCACTTGTCGTTTCCAACTGAATCAATGCATTTGTCAATGCTTCATCTGCCGTTTTCGCAGAAAATTCTTTCCATTCTTCCATTTCACATAGGCCTCCTCAGGATTAAGATGTCAATTCTTATCCTTGTTTCCGGAAAGCATATTTGCATAACCTGAAATACTTCCCGGTTGTATATCTTTGTTTACATTCACTTTTCTGTCTGTTGTATTATCCGGTTTATTTTGATAGGAAGATGCTGTCTTAATAGAAGCCGTCTTTGTTTTGGAATACTGCTCCATCTGACGGTTCATTTCTTCTCTTTTTTTATTTTTCTTAGCAGCTTTATCTTTATTTTTCTCAATCAATTCTTCCATGGACACCTTGTCCATTTTCTTATTCACAATTATTGCCTGGACAATTCGGAAAAGACTACCGGTAATCCAGTAAAGACCGATTCCCATATTCAGACTCAGACAGAAGAAACCGGACATAAAAGGCATAAAGTAGTTCATCATCTTCATGGACTGAGCCATACTGTCTGCATTGTCGTTATTATTATTTGTCTGGAGAAGCTTTGAGTTGATAAACTGAAGCAATACTGCAAGGACAGGAATAATAAACGCAACCCATCCATATGGATGATTCACTTTATCACCAAAGAAACCAAGTGGACTCATATCTACATCAAGCCCAAGAAAATATCTTGCACTCGGTTCACTCAGACCTGGAACATAATTTTTAATGTCATACATGACACGATAGAGACAGAACAAAATTGGCATCGTAATCAACAAAGGAAGACATCCGCCAAACGGACTGATTCCGTATTTTGCATATATGGCCTGTGTCTCTTCATTCATTTTCATCTGGGAAGCCTGATCCTTTTTCCCACGATACTTCTTTTGAATTGCCTGAATTTCCGGATTAATCTTACTCATCAATCGGGATGATTTTTGCTGTTTGGAGTTGAGTGGATACATAATCAGATAGATCACAATCGTCAATAGAATGATACAGAGACCAGTATTGTGAATACCTAATGTATGATATACTGCCCAGTCAATTCCAAAAAGGATTTTACCAAAAATCCAATATAACCAATCAAACAAGATAATTTCCTCCTGTTAATTACGGCACAGGATCATAACCTCCCTTATGAAAAGGATGGCATCTCAAAATTCTTTTTACAGCTAAAAAACCACCTTTACCTGCACCATACTTCCGGATTGCCTGAATTGCATATTCGGAACAGCACGGAGTATAGATACAAGTCGGTGTTCTTTTTAGTGGTGATATATACCTTTGATATATGTGTAATAATGCCAAAAAAATTTTCTTCAATCCATCACATCTTTCAATAACTTATGCAACTTCAATAAATGAAAGACTGCGCCGTTTACATCATCAAAATTTTTGTCTTTAATATTACGTCTGGCAACGATAATAATCCGGTTGCCCTCTGAAATCAATGCGTCATTCTTTCGAACGGATTCTCTCAATAATCTGGTAATGCGATGACGCACAACACTGTTACCAACTTTCTTACTAACAGAAAAGCCATAACGATTGGGACCACTCTCCCCAGTTACAACATACATGACCAGATATTTATTCGCTTTTGATTTACCTTTTTTGTAAACCTTTTGAAATTCGGGATTTTTTCCTAACTTTGCAAACACGCTTTTTCCCTCATAACTAAGCAGTCAGTTTTTTTCTTCCCTTTGCTCTTCTTCTCGCAATTACTTTTCTACCATTGGAAGTACTCATTCTTTTACGGAATCCATGAACTTTAGATCTGGTTCTCTTTTTTGGCTGAAATGTCATTTTCATATCGTTTACACCTCCTTACATTTTTTTGATACGAACGTATCAAGCATAATTATAATAGCGAATTTACCAATAGTCAAGCGTATCTTTTTTATTTATCCACATTTTTCAATAAATTCCTTACAAATAACTGGAATTTATCAACATTTCGTAGTATAATAAAATCGAATGTTTTTTTCCAAATTTAATTTTTTTATAGATAGGTAGGAAATTTGAATGAAAAACGAAATTAAGGACAAATGGAATGAAATAATCGATTATCTGAGGGATGAATATCTCATTAACGGTGTTCTTTTTCGTACATGGATTGAACCACTGGAAGTTATTTCTTATGAAAATGGAACTTTAGTGGTTGCAATTGATGAGTCCAAACAGGGAGATATTCTCGAGTTAATAAAAAAGAAATATAAAATTCCACTTCAGGTTGCCATTGAAGTTAAGACAGGAGTACAGGCAGATATTCTGTTTAAATATAAAAGTGAAATAGAAAATGAAGGAGTTTCTTCCTATAATAAAGCAGATATTTTGGAAGAAAAATATCCTTTTCTAAAATCCGGCCACTCTTTTGAAAGTTTTGTTGTAAGCAGCAGCAATAATTTTGCTCATGCTGCAGCACTGGCGGTAGCGGAAAATCCAAATGGTGAAGTTTACAATCCGCTTTTCCTTTACAGTGGTCCGGGACTTGGAAAAACACATCTGATGCACTCCATCGCCAGATATATCATTGAAAATCATCCGGAATATACGGTAAATTATACAACCAGTGAAGATTTTATGAATGCAGTTGTCGAGGCAATCCGTACAAACAAACAAAAAGGAGATACTGCCGCTACAGCCAGTCTCCGTAAAAAATACCGGAACGTGGATGTTCTTCTTATCGATGATATTCAGTTTATTATCGGAAAAGACAGCACACAGATTGAGTTCTTTAATACATTTGAAGCTCTTTACCAGTCCGGTAAACAACTGGTTATTTCCAGCGACCGGCCACCAAGCCAGATGGTAGAACTGGACATGCGTTACCGCTCCCGGTTCAATTCAGGCATGACGATTGATATCCAGCCGCCTGACTATGAGACAAGCATGGCTATTCTCCGCAACAAACAGGAACAGGGAGATATTCATCTGGATGATGCCATATTAAGCTACATAGCCACGAATATTAAATCAAATATCCGTGACCTGGAAGGAGCTTATAATAAAATCATCCTGTTTGCACGATTTACCGGACAGAACAAAAAAATTACCCTGGACATGGCAGAACGGGCACTGAAAGATTTTATCTCTCCGGATGAAAAGATTAATATTACCGCCGAATATATTATTGAAATTGTAGCGGATCATTTCAATCTGGATAAAGATGCGATTCTCTCAGAGAAGAAAACACAGAATTTGTCTCTTCCAAGACAGATATGTATGTATCTGTGCAATGAATTGACAAGTCTTACACAAAAAGAAATAGCCGAAAAGCTGAAAAGAAGGAACCATACAACAGTTATCCACGCTGTCAACAAAATTAACAATGAAATGACTGTGGATAAAGAACTGGAAAATACCATTGAGGTTATTAAAAAGAAACTGAACCCTTAAAGAGATGATGTTAAATCCAGATTCATCCACGAAAGATTACATTTTATCCATATAAAGAAATTGTGCTCAAGCAGGCTGAATAAAAGGGGTTAGAGACTTAAACACAATTCCACAGCCCCTATATACTATATACTAACTTTAACATTATTTATCTATATTTAGAAACGGAAAGGAGTTATTCACATTATGAAATTTACCTGTACAAAAAATAATTTTAATAATGGAATTAACATTGCTTTAAAAGCAATTCCAGGCAAGACTACAATGCCTATCCTTGAATGTGTAGTCATTGAAGCAAAAAATGACTGTATTAAACTTACAACAAATGATATGCAACTTGGCATTGAGACAAAAGTACCGGCACAGGTAGACCAGGATGGTATAATTCTTGTAAATGCGAAAATGATTGCTGATATCGTACGGAGACTTCCGGATGAAGATGTAAATTTTGAAGTTGATGAGAATAACAATATTCTCCTTTTCTGTGGAAAGTCAAAATTCAATATACCGGGACTTGGCTCGGAAGAATTTCCGATGCTTCCCAAAATTGATATTGAGAAAAAGATTTCTCTCTCCCAGTTTACGTTAAAGGAAATGATCAGACAGACGATTTTTTCTATTTCAGATAATGAGAGCAACAAGATACTGACCGGCGAGCTCTTTGAAATCAATGAAGATGAATTTAAGATTGCTTCGCTTGATCTGGTTCGAGTTTCCATCCGTAAAATAAAATTAAAAGAAAGCTATGATCACATTAAGGTTGTCATTCCGGGAAAGACCTTAAATGAAATCAGTAAAATACTGACCGGGGATATGGAAGATGAAGTTACGATATCTTTCTCAAAAAATCATGTTCTGTTTGAATTTGATGAGACGTTAGTTATTTCCCGTCTGATTGAGGGAAATTTCTATAACATAGAGCAGATGTTAAAGAATAATTATGAGACAAAAGTCAAGTTAAATAAAAATGAATTTTTCGGTTGTATTGACCGCGCCACTCTTCTTCTTCGCGAAGCAGAAAAGAAACCGGTTATACTGAATATAAGAGATAATGAAATTCAGATGGAAATGAACACCAAAATAGGTTCCATGGATGAAGAAGTGACAGCAGAGAAGGAAGGTAAAGATTTGAGGATTGCATTTAATCCGAAATATATTATTGATGTGTTAAAGGTAATTGATGATGAAGATGTATATCTTTATCTGTTTAATTCTAATGCACCATGTTTTATCAAAAATAATGAGGAGTCCTATATTTATCTTATATTGCCGGTAAATTTGAATTAATCGGAGGAATAGAATGCAGGAAATAACAATTCATGATGAATATATCAAACTTGGACAGGCACTCAAGCTGGCAGCTCTTGTGTCATCCGGTGTAGAAGCAAAGATTCTGATTCAGGATGGTCTTGTCCGTGTAAATGGAGAGGTAGACGTACGAAGAGGAAGAAAACTTTATCCGGGTGATGTATTTGAACTGGAAGGAAATGAAGTAAAGGTTGTTGCTTTATGATTTTAAAATCCATAGAACTTTGCAACTTTCGTAATTATGAGAGAGAAGAATTTGAATTTCATGAAGGGACCAATGTACTGTATGGTGATAATGCACAGGGAAAAACCAATGTTTTAGAGGCAATTTTTGTTGGAGGTACAACAAAGTCCCACAAAGGAAGCAAAGATTTGGAAATGATCCGAAATGGAGAAAAGGAAGCACATCTTCGCTATTTTATCGAAAAGAGGCAGCGGACATCAAAGGTGGAAATACATTTAAAGAGAGGCAGTTCAAAAGGAATTGCCATAGATGGTCTGCCTATTAAAAACAGTAATGAACTTTTAGGTTTGTCCAACATTATCTTTTTTTCACCGGAAGATCTGAGTATCATAAAAGATGGACCGGAAGAGAGAAGAAGATTTATTGATATGGAAATGTGTCAGTTAAATAAGGCCTATCTGTATTATCTGACACAGTATAAAAAGATTTTGAAACAGAGAAATGCTCTGCTCAAACAGATACAGGAAAACAGAGGGCTGAAAGATACACTGGAAATATGGAACAGCCAGCTTATTGAACACGGAAAAAAAATAATTGCCCTCCGGCAGGAGTTTATAGACAATCTCAATGAGATTATGAAGAAAAAACACAGGAGTCTTACCGGAGACAAAGAGAGCATTGAAGTTTCATACAAGCCAAATTGTCCGGCGGAAACTATGGCTGACAGACTATTTTTAGAAGAAGAAAGAGATATATTCTTAGGTACAACTTCTGTCGGTCCTCACCGGGATGACATGGTCTTTGAGATAGAGGATAAAGATTTAAGAAAATACGGTTCCCAGGGACAAAAAAGAACAGCTGCATTGTCACTGAAGATGGCAGAAATAGAAATTGTCGAAAAAACAATAGGAGAAAAGCCGATTCTTCTTCTTGATGATGTTTTGTCGGAGCTTGACCGCAACAGGCAGAACTATCTTTTGGAAAATATAAAAGGAATCCAGACCATTATTACATGTACCGGTCTTGAAGAGTTTGTAAAAAATGGAATCAATATAGACCGGACATTTGAAATTATAAATGGCAGAAAAATTTCAGAAAGCGCACCGCGCCCTTCGGGCGCGGATCAATTATAGCACACAATAAATGGAGGTTCATCAATGGATAACGAAAAAGAAATTGAATACGGCGCAGACCAGATTCAGATACTGGAAGGTCTGGAAGCAGTTCGGAAAAGACCCGGTATGTACATCGGAAGTACATCAGAAAAGGGACTTCATCATCTGGTATATGAAATAGTAGATAATGCCATCGATGAGGCACTGGCTGGATATTGTGATGAGATTAATGTATTTATTAACAAGGACAATTCAATTACTGTTGTTGACAACGGGCGTGGAATTCCGGTAGGCATTAATAAAAAAGCAGGAAAACCTGCTGTTGAAGTAGTGTTTACCGTTCTTCATGCCGGCGGAAAATTCGGAGGTGGAGGATACAAAGTATCCGGAGGTCTTCACGGAGTAGGTGCCTCCGTAGTAAATGCCCTTTCAGACTGGCTTGAAGTTGAAATATGCAAAGATGGAAAAAAATATGTGCAGCGGTATGAGCGCGGAAAAACCATGTTTCCTTTGAAGGAAGCGGGCACTACTGATAAAAGGGGAACAACCGTTACATTTCTTCCGGATAAGACCATTTTTACAGAGACGACTGTTTACGATTACAGTATTCTGAGACAGCGTCTGCGGGAAATGGCGTTTCTGACAAAGGGAATTAAAATAATTCTCACTGATTTGAGGGAAGAAGAAAAGAAAAGCGAAACATTTCATTACGAAGGTGGAATAAAAGAATATGTACAGTATCTGAATAAACATAAAGAACCTTTGTATGAAGATGTCATTTATTGTGAAGGACAAAAAGGTGATGTTTTTGTAGAAGTGGCATTCCAGCACAATTCTGCCTATACGGAGGGCTGTTACAGTTTTGTAAACAATATTACAACGCCTGAGGGTGGAACTCATCTTGCCGGATTTAAAAATGCACTGACAAAAACATTTAATGAATATGCGAGAACACAGAAAGTTTTAAAGGACAGCGACCCGAATTTGAGCGGAGAAGATATACGGGAAGGTCTGACAGCAATTATCAGCATCAAAATTCCGGAACCGCAGTTTGAGGGACAGACAAAGCAGAAACTCGGAAATACCGAGGCACGTGGTGCAGTTGACAATGTTGTGAGCGAACAGCTTACTTATTATCTGGAGCAGAATCCTACAGTTGCCAAACTGATATGTGAAAAGGCACTGCTTGCGCAGCGTGCAAGAGATGCAGCAAGAAAAGCGCGTGACTTAACCCGTCGGAAAACAGCTCTTGACGGCACGAGCCTTCCGGGAAAACTGGCAGACTGTAGTGATAAAAATCCGGAAAACTGCGAGATTTATATCGTAGAGGGAGACTCCGCGGGAGGAAGTGCAAAGACGGCACGCGACCGGGCGACTCAGGCAATCCTGCCACTTCGCGGTAAAATACTGAATGTGGAGAAAGCGCGTCTTGATAAAATTCTTGTCAATGCGGAAATCAAAGCAATGATAACGGCATTCGGAACAGGAATATCAGATGACTTTGATATATCAAAATTACGGTATCACAAAATAATCATTATGACAGATGCCGATGTAGACGGTGCGCATATCGATACCCTGCTTCTGACATTTTTGTACCGGTTTATGCCGGATCTTATCAAAGAGGGATATGTGTATCTTGCCCAGCCGCCACTGTATAAAATAGATAAAAACAAAAAGACATATTACGCCTATACCGATGAGGAATTAAATCAGATTCTTGAAGAGATTGGGCGTGATGGCAACAACAGCATACAGCGTTACAAAGGACTCGGAGAAATGGATGCGGAACAGCTCTGGGATACTACGATGGATCCTGAAAAGCGTATTCTCCTTAAAGTAACGATGAATGAGGAAGAGTCATCAGAGATTGATCTGACCTTTACTACATTAATGGGGGATAAAGTAGAACCGCGCCGCGAATTTATTGAGGCAAATGCCAAGTATGTGCGGAATCTGGATATTTAAAATGGAGGAAAAGAAATGGATGAAAATATCTTTGACAAAGACGGATATGATGTGATCAAACCGGCAGATTTGAAAAAAACGATGGAAACATCGTATATCAATTATGCCATGTC
Organism: Eubacterium sp.; assembly: GCA_034101395.1. Lineage (GTDB taxonomy): Bacteria > Bacillota > Clostridia > Lachnospirales > Lachnospiraceae > Eubacterium_F. The sequence goes on from JAXEJU010000056.1 coordinate 20,873, forward strand.
CGTTATTGCTGCCCGTGCACTGCCGGATGTCAGGGATGGTCTGAAACCGGTACAGAGACGTATTTTGTACGCCATGATAGAACTGAATAATGGACCGGACAAGCCACATCGAAAATGTGCCCGTATCGTCGGTGATGCCATGGGTAAATATCACCCTCACGGTGACAGCTCTATTTATGGTGCCCTTGTAAATATGGCGCAGGAATGGTCCACCCGTTATCCACTCGTAGATGGCCACGGAAACTTTGGTTCTGTCGATGGAGACGGTGCCGCTGCCATGCGATACACAGAGGCAAGGCTCAGCAAAATCTCGATGGAGCTTTTGGCAGATATCAATAAAGATACCGTAGATTTCGTACCAAACTTTGATGAGACAGAAAAAGAACCTACGATACTTCCATCCCGTTTTCCGAATCTTCTGGTAAATGGAACTTCGGGAATTGCCGTTGGTATGGCAACAAACATTCCTCCACACAATCTGACAGAAGTAATCAACGGAGTAATAAAAATTATTGATGACCAGGTGGAAGAAGATAAAGAAACCACACTGGAAGAAATTATGGAAATCATAAAAGGACCTGATTTTCCTACCGGTGCAACCATTCTCGGCCGCCGGGGAATAGAAGAGGCATACCGTACCGGTCACGGAAAAATCCGTGTACGTGCGGTGACAAATATAGAGCCAATGGCAGGTGGAAAAAACCGCATTATAGTCACAGAACTGCCATTTATGGTAAATAAAGCGAGACTAATCGAAAAAATAGCAGAACTCCATAAAGAGAAAAGAATTGACGGAATTACTGAACTTCGCGATGAATCCAGCCGCGAGGGAATGCGTATATGCATAGAACTGCGCAAAGATGTAAACGCCAATGTAATTCTGAACCAGCTTTACAAGCACACCCAGCTTCAGGATACCTTTGGTGTAAATATGCTGGCACTGGTAAATAACGAGCCGGTGGTAATGAATCTACTGCAGATGTTAAAATATTATCTCAGTCATCAGGAAGAAGTAGTTACCCGTCGTACCCAGTATGATCTGAACAAAGCAGAAGAGCGTGCTCATATCGTAAAAGGTCTGTTAATAGCCTTAGACAATATAGACGAAGTGATTCGCATTATCCGCGGTTCCGAAAGTGCTGCTCTTGCCAAAGAACGTTTGATGGAGAGATTTGAACTGGATGACGTTCAGGCACAGAGTATTATTGATATGCGTCTGCGTGCTCTCACCGGATTGGAACGTGAGAAACTTGAAAATGAATTTGCAGAGCTCCAGAAAAAAATAGCAGAATACAGAGCTATCCTTGCCGACCGCAAACTACTGCTCGGCGTAATCAAAAAGGAAATCAGTGTAATTCGCGACAAGTACGGGGACGAAAGAAGAACCCAGATTGGCTTTGATGAGTTTGATATTTCCATGGAAGATTTGATACCGGTAGAAAATACCGTTATCACAATGACACATCTCGGTTATATCAAACGAATGACAAGCGATAATTTCAAAAACCAGCACCGCGGCGGTAAAGGAATAAAGGGAATGCAGACCATAGAAGACGATTACATTGAAAATCTCTTTATGGCGACGACACATCATTACCTGATGTTCTTTACCAATAAAGGACGTGTTTACCGGATGAAGGCATACGAAATTCCGGAGGCAAGCCGCACATCCCGCGGTACAGCAATTGTAAATCTTTTACAGCTGATGCCGGAAGAAAAGATATCGGCAGTGATTTCCCTTAAAGAATACGATGAAGAATCCTATCTTTTCATGGCAACAAAAAGCGGTATTGTAAAGAAAACACCGATCACGGAATATGCCAATATCCGGAAAACCGGTTTACAGGCGATAAATCTCAGAGAAGAAGATGAACTCATTGAAGTTAAAGTAACAGACAACACAGATGATATAATAATTATCACAAGACACGGACAATGTATCCGGTTCAACGAAACCGATGTCCGGCCAACCGGTCGTACCTCTATTGGTGTACGCGGCATTAATCTTGGATTTGATGATGAAGTAGTGGCAATGCAGTTAAATACACAGGGAGAAAATTTATTACTTGTATCTGAATTTGGCATGGGCAAACGAACCGATATTGATGAATTCACGGTACAGCGCCGTGGCGGAAAAGGAGTCAAGTGCTATAAGATTACAGAAAAAACCGGAAATGTAGTCGGAGCAAAGGCAGTGCAGAATGGCAAAGAAATTATGCTGATTACCAATGAAGGTATTATTATCCGCATAGGTGTTGATGATATATCAAAACTCGGAAGAGTTACTTCCGGTGTCAAACTGATGAATCTTGACAGCGCGAATAATATTCGTGTTGCAAGTATTGCCAAAGTGCGGGAAGACGATATCAAAGAGGAAGAATCCGAAGAAGAAACAGAGGTAGAAAATGAGGACAATTAATACCGACAAAATTACAGAAACAATAAAAGAAATGTGCATGCAGGTGAATGTATGTCTCTCGGATGATGTCAAAGAGGCTCTTCTTTCCAGTAAAGAAAAAGAGGAGTCTCCGATTGGCAGACAGATTTTAAATCAGTTGGAAGAAAATATGGAGATTGCAAAGGAAAGCCAGATTCCGATCTGTCAGGATACCGGAATGACGGTTGTATTTCTTAAAATCGGTCAGGATGTTCACATAGAGGGTGGATATATCGAAGATGCCGTCAATGAGGGAATCCGTCAGGGGTATGAACAAGGGTATCTGCGCAAATCTGTTGTGGGAGATCCATTAATCCGGGAAAACACAAAGGACAACACGCCTGGTGTCATCCATTATGAAATCATTCCCGGCGATAAGATTGAAATAACAGTAGCTCCCAAAGGATTTGGTAGTGAAAATATGAGCCGCCTGTTCATGTTGAAGCCTGCGGATGGAATTGAGGGAGTAAAGAAAGCAATTCTGGAATCCGTAGAGGCAGCAGGGCCAAATGCCTGTCCTCCGATGGTAATCGGGGTAGGAATCGGTGGAACATTTGAAAAATGTGCGATTCTTGCTAAAAAAGCCCTCACAAGAGATTTAAACAGCCACTCTCCGATTCCATATATAAAAGAACTGGAAGAAGAGATGCTTGAACAGGTAAATAAGCTGGGAATCGGTCCAGGCGGTCTTGGTGGACGGGTTACGGCAATCGGATTAAATATAGAAACTTACCCAACCCATATAGCAGGACTTCCGGTTGCGGTAAATATATGCTGCCATGTGAATCGTCATATTCATCGTGTATTATAAGGAAGCATTGATGGTGAACACTTTTAATGAAGAAAGCAGCACAGAAATGAGGAAAATAATGGAAAAACATATTCAGACACCACTTACAAAAGAACAGGTCAAAACATTAAAAGCAGGTGATTACGTATATATTACCGGAGTTATATATACCGCAAGAGATGCTGCCCACAAAAGAATGACAGAACAGCTCTCCGAGGGGAAAGAGCTTCCATTTGACATGGAAAATCAGATTATTTATTATCTGGGTCCCACACCAAACCGCGAGGGACAGGTAATTGGTTCAGCCGGTCCCACAACAAGCAGCCGCATGGATAAGTACGCTCCAACACTCTTAGAAAAAGGTTTGACAGGAATGATCGGCAAGGGAAAGAGAAATAATGATGTAATATCTTCTATGAAAGATAATACCGCCGTATATTTTGCAGCTGTCGGTGGTGCAGGTGCGCTCTTGTCCCAGTGCATAAAAGAAAGTGAAGTAATTGCGTATGATGACCTCGGTACAGAGGCAATACGCAGGCTATATGTAGAAAATCTACCGGTCATAACCGTAATCGACTGTGACGGGAATAATTTGTATGAAACGGCTGCAGAAGAATATAGGATGAAATAAGAAATGAACAGGACATAAATATTGCTATAAAAGTGCTGGAAAAAAGTTATTGACAAAAATATAAATATTTGATATTATATTGCTTGCACTGAAATATTTCAGTGAATTGAATATTGTTTAGCATATTCAGCTGGAGAAGTACTCAAGTGGCTGAAGAGGCGCCCCTGCTAAGGGTGTAGGTCGTTTGCGCGGCGCGAGGGTTCAAATCCCTCCTTCTCCGTTTAAAGACAATCCTGTTCTTGACAGGGTTGTCTTTCTGTCTGAATCTTTCATCATGAAGATTAAAGTTGCGTAATCTTGTGGTAAATACAGACAAAAAACACCAAGATATTGTGTCAAAAAAACTTTTTAAAAAAATTCAAAAAAAGTGTTGACAATAACAAATATCTTTGGTAAGATAGTATTCGCTGACGCACCAAAGAACAGCTTCTTAAGGACAAGCGTCAGGAACGGACCTTGATAACTGAACAGTGAAACAACCTTGAAAAGTTCTGAAAAAAGAATCGAAAAGATTCAGATAAAGAACGACGAATGGTAAGAACCATTCCCGATTCAATTTCTTATAATAAAGTAAGAAAGTTTCGTGAACGAAAC
>JAXEJU010000057.1:0-99315 GCA_034101395.1 Eubacterium sp.
CAGAAAAATATGAGAAAAATTTTAAATCAGACGAAAAAGAAATAAATATTACCACATACTTTTTAAACAAGAAAGTCTCGCAAACGTCGTATTTACGCTGGTTGCGAGACTTTTGCTTTTTCACAACTGTCAAAGACAGGAATTTTGTCAAGGGATTCTACTGCCATCGAACACTATCCTCCCTTACAGCGACAGAAGCAGCTTCTCTACCTGATATGTGTCCTCAAACAAAAACTCATCCGAAAGGTAATCCAGATTTTCTTCCGAGTGTTCCACCTCTTTTGCATAAATCCGTGTTATAAGCAATCTGTCTTCCTTCCTGTAAAAATGATTCGTATGATACCGGACCATATCCATATCCCTGACCATCAGAAAACTTACCACACACAGCTTTGCCTTACCAATAAAATCATAATCATCTACACACCTTGCCAGACACATAAAAGCATAGTATACAAGAAGATGTTCGTATTCGTACTCTCTATGCTCTGATTTAACAGCGTTCATCCACGATTCATAATCACTGTTGTATACGTCCGCTCCATTCTCAGGTGTCACATAGCGTGTCTGCAACGCAATGAGCATCTCATTCCAGTCTTCGCGTATGCTCTCAAGTGCAGTAAAGGTAAGCATTCTCTTTAGAAATAGTTCATGACGTTTTATCGGATCAGTGAGCGGCACGCCGATACTCTCCCAATTCGGTTCAACCGCTGCCATTCCCGGCACATCATTGCTGTTTAAGCAGTCCTGAATTTTCTCCGCATATTTCAAAAAAACGGATGCCCGTTCCAAAATGGAGTAACTGCGGTTTTGAAGAATACGGATTGCGCTGTCTCTCGCCTCGCGGATTGCATGAGCAAATTCCACTTCCTCATCCGTTTCCTCAAAATCGAGTTCCTCATCTATTTCCCGCTCAATAACTGCTATCGGTTTTTCAGAACCATAAATCAGCCGTCCGGCTTCCGGACAGCTGGCACTGATTGCAAGTTCGCGCTCTCTCCCATATTCCAGAATATTTCGCGGTGTGTTCGTGCAGACATCGCAAAGCGCCCCTTCCCCCAGTTCACGGTACATATCACACAGTCCCTGTTCATTTAAAAACGGACATCGCTTGTCCTCTTTCAGAATAAATCCGTGACTCTCATAAGCATCCTCATCCTCACTCTTATACTCCCGGATGCTTTTTCTCAGCCGCTCGCCAAATTCGCCGGGAACACTCATGTAATAATCATAACTTTCATCATCTATATCAATTTCCCACCCCGCACAGCAGGTATCCTCACAACGATCCGCAATACAATGAAACGAATCATAATACACCGGATATCGAAAAATCATATCTGTCCTCCATTTCATCCATGTTACTTTCTATTCTGCTAAAGTATAACAGATTTTTTTCAAATGCGCAAAAAAGATGGCATCTTTCACAAAAAATGTGTATACTTACATTAGAATGTTACAAAAGTCGAAAAAATGGAGGTTTTTTATGGCTTCGGAAAAAGAACTTTTTGTCACCAAACAGTATGTCCCGATTGGAAAACCACTGTCCCAGAACGAACATACCATTGTCTATAAAGTAAAATGTATTGCCGAAAAAGGTTCACCGGAAGGTATTTTGAAAATGTATCGGCACAAAAACATCAAAAATCTTTACACCAGGCTCTGGCAACTGAATTACAGTGAATGGCCTCATATTTATAATGTAAAATATTTTGATGAAAACACACTGGTTGTGGAAGAATTTTTAAATGGCTGTACACTTGCCGAAATGATCGAGCAGAACAAAAGCCAGGGCATAACCATGTCAGAAGAACAGGCTTATGCCATTATGGATAAATTAAGTGAAAACATCGCCGAGCTTTTAAAATTACAGCCCCCTATCATTCACCATGATCTGCGGCCAAGCAATATATTTGTCACCCGTTCCGGCGCCGTAAAATTACTTGATTTTGTACCGGAGTATGCAGGCAAAAAGAAATTTTCCTTTCACAATATTTTAGATACACTGGGTGCCATCTTTCATGAGATGCTGACCGGAAAGCCACCGAAAAATGGCAAATGTACATACCAAGGGCGCTATGCACCGGTTATCCGCAAATGTATGGAAAAGAATCCGGAAAAACAGTACACAAGTATGGAAGAGATGAAAGAAGAAATGGAATATGCCAAAACCCATGAAGTTGAGACGACAGATTCGGACGACGCAGCCAGAATTCCTTACTGGCTGACAATGCCGTTTCAGGGTGCAATTCTTGCTTTTGAATGGGCATTGTTCTCCTTCTTTTCTACCAGAGATAATCTTTCAACGATGACCCTGTTTGCCATTGTCTTCTGTATCCACTGCCTTTTATTTACTCTTCGTCGTCACGCCTTTATGAGGCAGAACAACGTCCATCTGGGTACGGCACGGACGGTTCTCCCTGTGATGGCACTCATTGGCATCTTTGCCTTGATTTTCTTTGTTATAACATTTTTTATCTGACACGGAGGTATACGATGAATGCATCTAAAGAGGATTCTATTCTTGGAATCCTAACAGAAGAAATCCAAAAAGACGGGAAAGACAACTATCATTTTCACCGCTATGAGCCGACACCATATGATGTCATGGATGCCCTTTTTGATGTGTTTACGCCAAACAAAGACGACGTTCTTGTTGATTATGGATGCGGGCTTGGCAGACTGAATTTTTATCTGGAACATCGCTTCGGTATTCGCTCTGTTGGTGTCGAAATGGCTGATGAATATTATAAAAGAGCGATGATAAATCTCGCATCATATAAAGGAAAAAAAGACAACATAGTCTTCTGCCACTCTAAGGCAGAAGATTACGCTGTCTCTTCTGATACTACAATTTTTTATTTTTTTAATCCTTTTTCCGTTGATATTTTCCGTCGTGTTATAAACCGGATTCTCTGTTCCGTAAATGAACATCCACGAGCAGTTACACTGATTCTGTACTATCCGGAAGATGATACCGTATTCTATCTCGAAAAACATACCACATTCCGGCTCATTGACGAAATTGCCGCCTGTGATAACATTCGGAACGACCGGAGAGAACGATTCTGCCTGTACCGGCTGGACAATACTCCGTAATCTTTTTACAGCGTACCTTTTTCTTCTTCTGCCGGACTGCAATATCGATCCCACGTTGCTACCGATTGTTCAAATAATACACACAGCCAGAATGTGTCCACTTCTTCTTCATCATCTGTCTGTGGAACATCAATCCCAAACTCATAGGCATAGCCTTCTTCTACTTCGTCCTCAACAGTCGTAAACACGGTTCCTTTTCCCAGACGGCGGAGCACTTCCGGTTCAGCCGGTGCCGGAACATCTTCATCCGGTACCTCCTTTTGAAGATTTCCATCGGCGTCATAATATTTCATTCCTTCTTTTACAAGTCTTGCAATACGAGCCCCTTTCAACTGCAAAACAATGGTTCCACAATACATGTCCTGAAATCTTGCGTTCTGTGAATTTTTTGCCTTAACCGTCGCCCCGTTAAAGGTAAAGGTTATCAATCCATCCTGTATCTGCAGTTCTTCTATTATCGAATTTTCAAAGGAAAACTCATTCATTTCATCTGTTGACCGAAACTTCATCCTAATCTCCTTAAAAACCTATGATATACCTGTGTATCTTATCTCTGTACGCGACCGGATCCATCGCCGCCGGCAAGCTTGAGAACCTCATCCATCGAAACCATGTTGTAATCTCCCTCGATAGAGTGCTTCAGGCAGGAAGCAGCCACTGCAAATTCGATTGTCTCCTGTGGTTCATACCCATTCAGGCAGGCACAGATCAGGCCACCGCCAAAGCTGTCACCACCACCGACGCGGTCCACAATATGCATCTTGTATTTTTTGCTGAAGTAATATTCGTTACCATCATAGAGCATAGCTGACCAGTTATTGTCATTTGCAGACAGACTTTCACGAAGTGTAATGGCCACCTTGGAGAATCCAAAACGGTCTGCCAGCTGTTTTGCCACATCTTTGTATCCCTCATGGTTTACCGTACCGGATGTCACATCTGTTCCCTTTGAAGTAATGCCAAACACGTCTGCCGCATCCTCTTCATTGGCAATGCACACATCCACATATTCACAGAGCTCTGCCATCACTTTTCCGGCTTTTTCCTTACTCCACAGCTTATTTCGGTAATTCAGGTCGCAGGAAATCGTAATTCCCGCTTCTTTCGCTGCCTTGCAGGCTTCCAGACAAATAGCTGCCACCTCATCATTGAGCGCCGGGGTAATTCCGGTAAAATGGAACCAGTCAACACCATCAAAAATCTTCTTCCAGTCAAAATCATCTTTTGATGCAGTTGCTATGGAAGAACCGGCACGGTCATAGATTACTTTGGATGGTCTCTGGGAAGCTCCTTTTTCCAGAAAATAAATCCCGACGCGGTCTCCCCCCCGCACAATATCCGTTGTATCAACACCATATTTTCTCAAAGAGTTCACAGCCGCCTGTCCAATCTCATGTGCCGGAAGTTTTGTCACGAATTTTGCATCCAGTCCATAATTAGCAAGTGATACCGCCACATTGGCCTCACCGCCGCCATACGTTGCACCAAAGGTATCTGCCTGCACAAAACGGTAATATCCCTCCGGTGCCAGTCTCAACATCAATTCTCCAAATGTTACTACTTTCTTTGCCATCTCTTTTTCCTCCATTTTCCCACTTTTATCCACGAATTCTCTTTACCATATCTGCCGCATCTCTTGTCATTTTTTCAATCTCATCGAATTTACCGGCACTAACCAGCTCTCCCTTTACCATCCAGCTTCCTCCGCAGGCAAGAATGCGGTCATATTTGAGATATTCCTCCACATTATCCAGATTGATTCCGCCGGTTGGCATGAATTTTAATGTCGTATACGGTGCTGCCACTGCTTTGATCATTTTCAGACCTCCTGCCGGCTCTGCCGGGAAAAACTTGACAACATCCAGACCAAGTTCCAGCGCCTGTTCCATCTCACTTGGAGTCTGTGTTCCCGGTGTCACCGGAATATTTTTTTCCAGACAGTATGTTACAACTTTCGGATTAAGTCCCGGGCTCACGATAAATTTGGCACCTGCTGCCACTGCGCGGTCAACCTGCTCCGTCGTAAGGACTGTTCCTGCTCCTACAAGCATTTCCGGATATTTCTCGGACATAATACGGATGGACTCTTCTGCTGCTTCTGTACGGAACGTCACCTCTGCACAAGGCAGTCCTCCATTTACTAATGCCTTTGCAAGTGGCTCTGCGTCCTTTGCATCATTGAGTACCACTACCGGTACAATGCCTATTTTTTCAATCTGTTCTAACACTGTGTTCATGTTTACCCTCATTTCCTCTTTACATTTTTTTATGTTTATGTTATCCTCATATTGTTTCACATCGTGAAACTATGTTTCGCATTGTGAAATTTACATTTTTATTATACTAGTTTATACCATAATGTCAAGAAGCTTTTTAGGAGGTTTTCCAGTGAATACATCAAAAAATGATAAAAATCCGATTCAGGTAGCAGACAAACTTTTTCTTGTTCTGGAAGCTCTGGCCACAGACGGTCCGGTCAGTCTGACCGATCTCAGCAAATCCCTGAATCTGAATAAGACCACCGTACACCGAGTGTTAAATTCACTGATTTATATGGGATATGTGCGTCAGGACACCATCACCTCCCATTACAGCCTTACATTAAAAATATGGGAAATTGCAAATCGGCTCATCAACCGTCTTGACATTGTCTCAGAAGTGCGTCCTCATCTGCGCGAACTGGCTGCCATCACCGGCGAAACCGTTCATCTCGTACAGCTCGATGGTATTCATGCCGTCTACATTGAAAAAGTAGAGTCCGAAAACTCCGTCCGTTTGGTATCCATGGTCGGAAAAAGTATTCCTCTCTACTGCTCCGGTGTCGGCAAAGCTCTGCTCGCCGATATGCCGGATGAAACTATCCGTCAAATCTGGAATCAAAGTGATTGTAAAAAACTGACCGATCACACCATAACGGATTTTACCGCTTTTATGGAAGAAATCCAGGCAACACGCATCCGGGGCTATGCCATGGACAATGAAGAAAATGAACTGGGTGTGCGTTGTATAGCCGCATCACTGAAAGAACCGGACGGAATATCCCGTTATGCATTCAGTGTATCCGCTCCCATTCACCGCATGGATGAAGAACACATGAAAAAAATAGCCAGCTATGCTCTCTCCATGAAAGCAAAGCTGACTATTTCCTTATAAGAAATTTTATCTCACCGTGTCAATCTTTCACACGGATTCCCTTATTCAGACCAAACAGGAATAAAATACTCTCCGCTGCAATAATAGCATTCAGCACATTCTTTACAAGATAATATAAATCCGGCAACTCGATCAAATCGATAGAAAAAATATACCGAACCGCCTCTTCTGTTTCCAGTACGGCACACGCAACAAGTAAAATGGCACCACACAAGGCAAGTGGAAACGTTCCCAAATCCTGATAATACAGAAAACCGATTACATAACAGATGATTTCAATTCCACCGAGCAGATAAAAACTCAGTGAATCCCCGCTATGATGTATGGAAATGTAAATCAGATTGTCCACGGCAGCAAGTATCATCATCGCAAAGCCCAATACAATCTGCCTGTCTGCTCCTATACCACCCGCAATCCTGTGAATTCCAAATGCAAAGAACAAACTTGCTCCAAATGTAAATGGTGTCACTGCCAAAAAGATAAACACGACAAGCATCGATAAATTCTGCTGCTCATAATATGTCATCATCATCAACACACACTGCACAAGCGAACACGCGCCTAAAAAAAACGCTAAAATTGATACGATTCGCAGTGGAGCTTTCCATATCGTTTTACTGATACGCAGGATATTCCCTTCGTTCAAAACGGTCCCCCCTTTTTTATATCGTAATGCCTATTTACTGGTCACTATATAAGGATTGATCGCACCTGCCATCTGATTAATCGGCATAGACTGCAAATAAATCTTACCCGGGCCATTCACGATTGTATTAAAGAAGCCCTCTCCGCCAAGCAGCTTGTTTTTCAATCCTTTTACTGACTGGATATCCATCGTACATGTAACATCCATGGCTGCCAGATATCCGGTATCAATAAGCAGTGATTCTCCAGCCTGCAGTTCATATTCCTTTACGTATCCGTCGATTTCCACAAATGCAGTACCCTGTCCGGAAAGCTTCTGCATAATAAAACCTTCGCCGCCGAACAAACCGCCACCCAGTTTCTTCTGGAAAGCAACAGAAAGAGTTACACCATCTGTTGAAGCGAGAAATGCACTCTTCTGGGCAATAATCTCCTTGCCCGGACCAATTTCAAACGCAAGTATTGAACCCGGAAAACTCGAAGCATAGGCAATCTGTCCCGGTCCACCCTGTGCTGTGTAGTGGTTCTGGAACATCGACTCTCCGCTGAACATACGTCCAAACATCTGACCGGCCCCACCACCAACCGTCTCCATTTTCATATTTGGTGTCATCCATGACATGGCACCTTTCTCCGTGATCATTTTCTCACCGGCTTCCAGATCACAGATTACAACCGGCAATGGAGTTCCTTCAATTGAGTATTTCATATGTATATACCCCTTTCATTTATTTATATAAAAAGTATACCATTATTTTATGAAAATAAAAACCATTACTTTTGTATAATTTCGCTATCTTTGGAAATACTACCTAACAAATGAAAGAAAAGGAGATTAATCATGCAATTGACAGAACAGGAAACCAATGTAATCAAAGACTTGCAGACACAGGAAAAAACCTGCATTGAAAAGTATTGCTTCTATGAGCAGTCTGCAAACGACAGCCGCTTAAAGGAACTGTTCCACCGTATCGGTGATGAAGAGCAGGAACATTTTGACTCTCTGGGACAGGTACTGCGAGGTGAAGTTCCAAATGTTGCCGCCGCAAAATCCGGTATGGAAGGCTACCGTCCAGAAGTCACCTATTCTTCCGGAGACAATTCAGAAGAGAAACGCCATGACCAGTTTCTGTGCACAGACTCCATTGCAACGGAAAAACTCGTATCCTCTACCTATAATGATGACCTTTTCCGTTTTGCTGCAACAAATGTGCGCAAACTGTTAAATCACATCCAGACCGAGGAACAAAATCACGCAGAAATGATTTATAAATACAAAACAGCCAACGGTATGGCATAATTTCTCTCCTTCCTGCATATATTAGTAATGATGCATACATGCAATATGCAGGAATGGAGGTACATAAATGAAACATTTCAGAACAGGCACTATTTTTCTTTTATTGCTTTTTATTTGTACAGGCTGTCAGGCAAATGTCCGGCAGACAAGCTCTGCCGAAACAGAAACCGTCGTTACACAGGCAGCCATAAAAGATGAGATATTCTCAGGTGAATCCATCCTCTCTTCTGAGATTCCATTTCATGGAATAACACCGGAATATTTTGCCTACAATATGGCATCCAATTCTCTGACCCTGATTGAACGCTCTGAAGACACTTATACTCTGCATCGTCTTCTGGCAGACGGAACTATTCAGAGTCCCGGTATAAAATGGAAAATTCCCGCAGAGCATTTTCTCGATAATTTCGTCTATGGCTCAGATGGTTCCTTTTATGGGGTATTGAAACATTATGATAAAAAGGGCCGGACCAGACAATCTTTTGTGAAGCTGCAAAACAATGGCACCTATAAAACGGTAAAGCTGAAAGGTCTGGATGATGTTCCCATGACAAAACTGGATTCTTTTGTGCGAAAAAAAGGAGGTACTGCTGATCACAGCATAACCGATGTACAATTCAGCGGAACTGCCCTCTCCATCACATACAGTAACTATGCAGTCAAATTCTACAATATTGCAGAGGGTCTGTCTCTCGGTGACACAAAAATCACAGGAACCGCCGGACACAATGTTTTCTACAACAATATTTTTGTAACAACCGGCCTGACTTCGGGATATGAATGCATACTAAACTATTTTGATATCCGAACCGGAGAAAAAATCGACTCCTGTCAGACAGAGGACATCCTTTTTCTCGCAAATTACCGTGAAACCCTTTATATGCTTACCAAAAACGCTTTATATACAGGGACCACGGAACCCTCCTCATTTACTGCCACCGCTGATTTTTCCGACCTGCACCTTCCAGCCGGTGGACGCATCAGCAAACTTTTCGCTGCGCGTGACAACAGACTTTATCTGATTTATCAGGACAGCCAGGCAAACATCCATCTGTATAAGGTTGAGTTGTACAGGTAATCATTCAAAAACTTGCGCGCAGAGTTTATTGTTTCCAAATATAACATATCTCATGTCAGTTGGCAAGAGGGGAATAAAAACATTGAAGTTTCGAACTTTTTCCCTTATCCTAAACTCTTAGAAAGGTCTTCATAGGTATATTGCAATGCTTTGAATGTTGGTTTTATAAAAGTTCCTTTTTTAGCGATTTCTTTCATTTCATCCAGAGCCCGGTCGTAAGTAATTTGCATTTGTCCCAGTTCCCCGTAGTTCAAATAAAATATCTCTTCCCAATATGTCCACGCATGAAAAAAATCATTAAAAAGTTCTGGTTTATCGAAACCTTTCAGCAAGTGATCAATTCTTTCATATGTAACATCATTATAGTCCTTGTAGACTGTACACAAATATCCCTTTTTCTTCATCACTGTAATCAAATCTGCATCTATACTCTCCACATTAATTGCGTTTCCATCTTTGTAAGTGAAAAGAGTTATTGTATCTCCATGATACCGAAGAAGTTCCGGATATTCGTCTTCGTCCAAATATACCATAAAGAAGTCACTGGCACTGCTATTTTTAATTTCAGATGATGTCTTATATGCCTGATATGCTTCTATAATACACTTCCGTTTTCTATTTTTTTGCATTTCCTCTATTGAATATTCATCCATTTTCCCTTTTATAAAGCTAATTTGTTTTTTTATCGCATAATTTTTCACTTTATCCGAGCATGAATATACGGTCAAATTCTTTGCTTCCCTAAAGGCATTATCATCTATTACTCTTACAGAATCAGGTAGTTCTATCTTATTTATGTTACATGTATCTGAGTTTATAAGATTTGTTCCAATACGTTGTATTCCATTTGGAATTATAACTTGTGTCATATTATAGCAGGAATCAAACAAATCATTTCCAATTCCCACCACCTGTCTGTATCCCTGTTGTTCTAAAATATTTGAGAGCTCTTCATTAGTTATTTCTTTGTTCAAGATCTCTGAAAGAATCAGATTTCCATTGGGCAGTACATCATAACGTGCATTTTCTGTCTGTAAACCGGTAATCTTTGTCTTATTACCAAACTGAACCAAATTTATCTTGTTCAAATACTTGATCTGATCAATCTGTAAATCTGTGTTATCCAAAAAGGAATAATCAAAAATAGATTTCAGATATTCCAAAAAATTACCCCCTGAAAGTAAGGTCACAGAAGAAGCTTCCGACTGCATAAAGACAGCTTTTTTCTCTTTTTCCGTACTTTCCAAAAATGAAAAATAATTTAAACTATATTCTTTTGCGTTTCTGTTCTCATCATAATAATCAAAATATGTTTTTCCGTCTATGTACGATACTGTTGCCTGAATTCCCATCTCAACATTTTGTAACTCCACATCCCCCAAACATCCTGTTTCGATGACAAGCCCACAAATATACTGATATATATGTAAATCTCCTACATAACAATACCCATCCGCATCTGACTCACGGATGTCAAATATTGCCAGTTGATATCTGTCGGTGTCTGTTTTTATCAGACGAGCACCACAATCATACATACGATATTCTTCTCCAAAATCGCAATCATATTTTGTTTCATAAAAGCCTTGATAAAATTTTATGAATGCATTAAGTGCTCTATTATCAGAATAACCAAACAAACAATACAGTCCACACCCAATCATTACCATTACACTCAAAACAAGTATTTTAATTGCCCAAACAATTCTTCTTTTTTCCATAATCTTCTCCTCTTTGTATCAGCCAAAAATCCAATATGCTCCATTATATCCAATTGTATATATGACATCGTGCTTCTCTTCAATACTTATCTGTTTAATGTTGCCATCGTATATGGATTTAGCTTGCATTTTCTTTTTTTCTTTCGATAAAATGGTAAAAAGATGTATCGTATATTGTTTTTCTTCGGCTTTTTTAATTTCTTCTAATGCATCCTCCTCTGATGTAATAAAAAGCAACGTGTCATTTCGTACGTTTGTATTCCCTGACACTGAAATCAGTTTTCTATTTGTTATTTTTGAAATTTTATTCTGTATTTTCGATATCTTTTTCATATAACTGTTTTTTTCTTTATAATTATCTTCAATTTCACCTAACAACTTTTCTGCATCTGAATAAAATCCTTCTTTATAAGCTTTTACCGCCTTTTCATATTTTACTTCTTCAAGTTTCCTTCTCATTTTTTCGCTCATTTGTTTAGAAACTTTCCGAAACAAACCTTCCGCATCGTATAGCTGATCTTTTTCAAGATACATACGGAAAATCATGTCTTCAATTACATCTTTCTGCTTTCCATCCAAACTGTATAATAATTCCTCAGCCTTATCCAACTGTCCCGTATTACAATACTCAACCGCCATCTGGTATTGGCATTTCGTATTTTTATCGCTGTCTACATTCCTTGCCCGTTCAAAATACTCCTCTGCACGAAAATAATTTTCTTCCTGTAGAGCCTTGTCACCTTCAATCCCATAATCATGCATATGTAAAGATATGCCGACATTGTATGCCACAATGATGCAAACAGCAGCAAAAACCACAAAAATTCCGGCAATAACCCATATCAAATATTTGCGTATCCCATTCACTTCTGCATTCTCCTTCCTGTTACCGTTTATAATGAAGCATTCCTGTTTCACCTGCTGTTATTTCCAGTATTTTTACCAGGCCTCATCTTCATCGTATTCATCATCGTATTCTTCATCATATTCCTCGTCTTCATCATCCTCTGCACTGTCCGAATCGTATTCATCTGACATTTTCACTATAGTAATTTTCCATTTTGCAGTACCAATAGAGGTTGTACAGGTTATCGTAACCGTGCCACTATTCAATATTTCCACATACGCATCACCATCATCGACATCACATATATCAGCTATAGACTCATCGGAAGATGACCAACTGATTTTTCCGCTTGTTCGTAAACTTGATGGAACTTCTAAATTCAACTCGCGCTCATCATCTTCTGGGTACCACTCTACTGTAATTGGCTCCATTGATAAATCTAATTTCTTGTTGACCGACACTTTTAACTTTGTTACCTTTTTGGAAATAGACGGCTTGATAGTAATTGTTGTTACCCCCACTGACTTTCCTTTCAACTCCCCATTTTTTGTTACTGTCGCCACGGAAGTATTAGATGAAGAATAACTCAGCTTATTATAATATGATGTTTTCGGTTTAATAGACACCGTCTGATTTACATAAATACTTTTCAAAGTATTTTTATATTTATAACTCAGTGTTTTCTTTAACTTTGTTATTTTATTACCAACCTTAACCGCCTTCTTTTGCTCTGCATCCATCTTCTTCTTTGCAACAGACATTTTTTTACTATAAGGACTTCTTACTGCACGGATATTTTCACAGCGATAGCCCAAATAGTCATAATATCCTTTCGCCGGACGATATACTACTGTATAAGTTCCAAGCAACTCAGTACCCTTTTTAGGATTCAATACACGGAACCATGCACCACCCCAGGAAATAATAAATGGATCCCTGCACTCTATTGTAGCCAGTATTAAGGCACTGCAGCCTTTGGTAGCCTTTTTATCCAGTTTGCTATATTTCCGATAAGCAGACCAAGCTTTTCCGTATGCTTTATTAATCTTATTCATTTTCTTTACATTTACTTTGATATCCGCTTTTATCTGAGCAGCATTCTTATAAGTCTTTGCCGCTCCCTGTGGAGCACATAAAAGCATTCCAATCAAGCAAAACATTCCCACCAATAAAATTTTTTTAATTATTTTTCTCATTGTTTTCTCCTCGCCATTCTATAGTTTTGTTAGATTTTATCATGCCCATGTCCATAATAATTTCAACTTTTTACTCGCAAAAAAAGCTTTCGGATATATCAAATCCAAAAGCTTTTTTATAATGAATCATTCCGGCTTTTCACCTGTTGTTACTTCCAGTATTTGTTTACCATTGTTTCTGCCTCGGTTGCTTCAAGGCCAAACTTCTCGCTGGTTCTCATCATCCGGCAACGTCATGTGATAAATATAACATATCTCATGTCAGTCAGCAAGAAGGGAAATAACTATAAGGCATCAAATATCACTACGATTTTATAATCTCCAGTTTACATTCGTACCTGCTGCAAAGAGCATTTGCACTCATATCATAATTTTTCAATAAGCACTTATTTCTAGCCTTCTCATCAAATTCCCATTGATTTATTTTGGGGGATTTGGGAGCTATCGCACAATTTGCCGGGTCGTTCCAATATTTGCAGAACGCACATTTCTTAACTGATTTTATATTAACCATTCTCATCGTGAACACCTCCATTCTAAAATTCATGGTCAGACCAGAATTTTTCTGACGCTGCTATGTATAATAACGTTCTTGCTCTTGTACCGGCGATATATAAAAATCGTGAAAAATTCTCTTCTCGAATATGCTCAACATCCGTAAGTATAACTACTTTTGAGTCAAGACCCTTAAATCCCTGAATCGTCGCATAAACAGGTAAATCAATGCTCGCATCAAAATCATCTCCCATCTCATTTACCGGAATACCGGCAGCACTGAGCATAGAATTTTTATATCGCCTGGGAGCCAGAAAAGCGATATCCCTGCCAGCAACTTTCTCTTTCTTCAGATGCTTTAACACATCCTTTATCTGCCTATTAAAATCCGTGTCATCCGTATAGGAAATCTTCTGAACCTCTTCACCATTTTCTCTGAGAAACTCACCCAATTCCACTCCGCTCATCTTTGAACTGTATGTACCAATCTGAATCGTATTTCTGCAATTTACAAACAATTTAAACTGTGTACACGAATAAGATCTCAAAATATCCATACCGTCCTGATAATCCGGATTATAGATATTTTGTTTCTCATCATAAAATACCGCCCAGTGACCGTGTTCAAATCCTCCCTTAAGCAGATAATCCAATGAGTACATATAAAGTGGTTTCAGAATATCCTGACCTTCATCCATCACAATACAATCATACTGCAATAACTGAAGCTGTTCCTCCGGCAAAATCTCCATTCTCCGACATTATCACTCGAAATTCTGAGAAAATCATGTAATATCATCTAAATTTGTATTTACTTTTTTTCAAAATATGTTATAATAGAATTTGCCATTTGGCAAATTCAAAACTTAAGGAGGTACTAAACCATGAAAGCGGTTTTGAATTTGCCCGCACCTAAATCCTTAACAATCTACAGCGTGGCATAAAAAAGGAACCATAACCTAAATTGTAGATGATTTTTTTTTTAAATGTTGTGGTGCCGCACATATAATTATTTCTACGAAAAAATGAAGCTATTTAGTTAGCGGGATTTGGGGAAATTTGGAAGAAAACACTCAACGGCACTTGAGTGTTTTTCTTAATTAATTAGTCTAAAACAGTTCTCGCTTTTCAACGCCTAAAATAATCTTGAAAATAGTCAGTCTATGAACTGACTTGTTAATGTGACGCGACTGCCACTCCTTAACTTGCGGTAAAATCTTGTTGGTGATTTTACATGAAATAATTGCCAACGATGACTACTACAATATATTTATCGATAATCCCCTTTATAACCAATGTGCTTCATTTATTTACAGTAGGGGCATCTATGCTAGGCTGGCGCACTGCGCCAACAGGCTTTGTGTCCTGCCCTGCTTCGATTAGGCAGGATGCAGAGCCTGTTTCCAAGCCTGTTGTAGCATGGAATATCCGGGTTCATGCTGTCAATATTTTAATCATCATTACAAATTTTTGAAACCTTCTACCTATCAAAATTTCAAGTAATGTGCTCCATTTATCCATCCTCTCGCCATTTTAGCATATTTATAAGCCAAATCATGATTACATTCAACATCTTTTCCCTCATAATATAGATTAGCTAGTGTTGCATCTGCAGGTCCGTCTTTAAAGTATTCATTACATGTTTCTTTACACATACTAATCGCTTTTTGTACATCCCGTTCCTTTCCATCCCTACCTAAAAGAACTAAACTAACATATCTAAAGCGCACCTCACAATAATAAATCTTACTCCAAAAGTTTCCCTTGTCAATAAATTTCATTGCCAATTTTGCGTAATATCCCCTCTATCCCCATTTAAGCAAAACATATTTATCTTCTGCATCCCCAGTTCTTTCTAATTTCTTCATCAATTTCTGAGAGGATATGTATCTCTGGCTTCATTGTCAGGCTTGGCTCAAGGCAATGTGGCCAACCAAACTTCTCAAATTCATTAAACAAATTAGCATACTCGCCTGCCTTATGTTTATTGATATCTATCCCATATTTTCCACTTAAATACGCATAGGCCAATTCATAAGCACAAGCCGAATTTTTTAAAAACACCCCCTTTTCCAAATACAATCTTTGTTCTTCCTCTATATCTGTAGCATGAAATAGCAACCACGCAGCAATCGGTGTTTCATCATCTAAAGATTTTTTCATCAATCGTTTTCCCTCTTCTTCATCTTTTTCGTAAAGCACACCTTTATAAATTAACCACCCCTTCCATGCAGTTCCTATGCCGGAACCAAGTTTCACGGAATTATTAAGCATTTCAACATATTCCCCTTCAGTTATATTGTATTTTTCTTGTATTTCACCATATCGAAATATCGATACACAGTAATACCCCATAGCATTTGTATCTCCTTTTTCAGCAGCCTTTTTAATGTATTCCAGACCTTTTTCTTTGTAATCGTAATCGAAGTCAATGATTTCGTAATGTTTTCTCAAATAAGAAAGGCCTAACTGATACAATGCATCTACATTTCCCTTTTCAGCAGCCTTTTTAAGGCATTCCTGCCCTTTATCTGTCAATTCTTCCCATTTTTCACATTCATCAAAGTCATTATCATAAGTCTCTCTCAGATAAGAAAGACCTAACTGATACAACTCCTCTCCAGTATCAATATTTTCATTTAATATTTTCACCCCATCAAAGGAGATTCCTTGCTCTTTTAAATCAATTTTTCCGACTCCATTAACAAATACTTCCGGCTGATTGACACCGATATAAGCCACACCACCTATAGAGTATGGCACTTGAAACTTTTCTCCACAGAGATAAATTGTTTTGCATTCTTCATCTAATAAGTCTGCTAATTCTTCTTGGTCAAATGCCACAAATTCGACTTTATCCCATATTGCCTCATCATCGGTGTACTGTTTCAATTTCAGTAGTTTTTGTTTACGATGTTCAATTGCTTCGACATCTACATTTTCCATATCCTCTTCTTGTTTTTCAATGTCAAGCAGCGTATACAGTTTGTTTTTTGTTTCTGCTGCATAAGCATCCAATTTTCCGACTTCTTCGGCTTCCTGTATGTAATAACGGTCAGAAAGCCATGTCTGCAGCTTGCCATCAAGCAAATACTCCATTGCTTTCTCGATATCAAAATTCTCTTTTAGTTCCTCAATTGTTCGTACTTGTACTCCATCTTTCATTTCCAATGGAAACTTAATCTTTTTTGCCATAGTTCTGTACTCCTTTCGAATATTACTTTGGAATTAATGCCTATAACTTCAATAAATGTATATACTTTTTTGCCAATAACACTTAAAGGTGCATCAAAAAAGTCGACGCTCCGCACGGTCATATCGCCTATCAAAATACTTTTATTTCTGAATTTCTTAAACTTCATTCCAATCCTTTTGTAATTCCAAAACATACCTGAGATGCTATTGCGAAATTTGGGTGTCTAAATCTTTCTGGAACCGATACTATTTTAGTTCTTTTATTCTTCCAGAAAACCGGTTTCATGATTTTCTTCCTATTTACTACGCTCTTACCTTCTATCTGTCAAACTCAAAGTCTCTTCTCTTACCAAATGATGTGAACTACTTCATATTACTCCATTGTATACCATTCTCAGCGCCCGGCATTGGTACTTTCTACGATTTCTTTGACAGACCTTGGCAATCGGATAAAAAAAACTCAATACCATTTGTTCTAAATGGTATCGATATATATTCATCCCTATATGATAGTTCATCTCTGATGTCCAATAGGACATCCTCCTTACAATGGGCTATTTATTCCTGTTTTAAAATAATTATCTTATTATCAGAATCTATGATTTCTCCTAAATTGATATACCCCAAGGTTTCATATTCTAGAATCACTCTATCAAAGTCTCTTTCCTCCGTTTTATTACATACCATAACAAAATAATCATCCTTTACATGTTCACTACAACGTACGTTAACCATGTTAACATCCTTTCTTTCACAAAATTCTACATTATTTGTATGATGCAATCCCACTTTATCACAAGGGTATTTTCAGACTTTTTATGCTCTTATCCAAACAAAAAACGCTTAATTCTCGACGCAATCGACCTTACCTTACTCGCCGCAGTGCTCACAAATTCTCGTACAAAGTTTTGTGCTACCGGCATAAGCCTTTTCTTTACCTCCTGCACCTTAGCTTTCAATTCCTCACCACCAATAAACTTCAATACACTATTTGAAACTTTACTGACATATGACAAAGGCTTTTGAAAAGCTGACACCAGTCCAGACAAACCACCTTTTCCAATTTTACCCTTGGCATCAGACAGCATTCCAAAGATAGTAGATACAGCTCCCTGTGTTATCCGTCGCAATCCCTCTGTCAACGAAATTTCTTTTCTAGCCATCTGCACAATGGTTTTTGCATGGTCAATTCCAAAACACGCAATGTGTGTAATTATGCCTACCGGAGTAGTTGGGGGTATCAGTGGGATACGCCCTTTCTTAACCAAACTAACCAAAGCACCGGATGCCATTTTTTTCAAGGCGATCTCACTGTGATTTTTTAATGATTCCTCTATAAATTCTGATGGTTCAACCTTGTCACTTTCATCATCTTCTTCCTCTCCAAGTACCTGCATAATTCTTACCGTAGCAATCTCTCCTACGGAGTTTGCCACTCGTTTACTCTCCAGTTCAGCGGTTTCTTCTACCTCTACACTTTGATTGGAATCAATCTCTCCCAATGCATCCAGTAAACCGTTATGTACAGTACCAAGCACTTCCATTTGTTCTGACTTATCCAGTTCTTCTGTTGACGTTTCCAGTTTTTCTGCTAACCATTCTTCCTTTGATTGTCCCTGTTCATAAGCCTGTTGGATTTCTTCTTTATTTCGTTCGTACTTTTCGATATTCTCAAAAATTTCTATTTTTATATTTTCAACTTCGGAAACATTTTTATCCGAAAATGCTTCCCCTAACTTTTTGCTAAGCCAGTTATCAACACCCATTTCCTTGTGCGTGTCAAAATCGCTGACCCAGTTTTTTAATGTGTCTGAAAATGCATTTCCCAAAACATTATTTTCCACTTCATCACCCCTCTCTGGAAGCACGCTTAAATTTACGTTCCTCATAGTGTTTTGCCATATTGTCTAATTCATCACCCATAATCTCGGACAAAGAATGGGTATTCCTGATTGTCTGAAGAATATGCTCTGTTGTTAGTCCTGCAGCTTCCTCAACAAACGCTTTCTCAATACTCTCTTTTACCACACCTTCAATATCCGCTCCACTGTATCCATCCGTTTCATCTACCAACTTGCCATAATCAATTTTATCGGCATCCACTTTTCTCCTTTTTGATACATGCAATTCAAATATTTTTCTCCGCTCACTTCGATTTGGTAGTGATACATAAAAAATTTCATCAAAACGCCCTTTTCTCAAAAGTTCCGGTGGGAGTTTTTTGATGTTATTTGCGGTCGCAATCACAAATGCCATCGTCTTTTTATCCTGCATCCACGTTAGGAACGTACCGAACAATCTGGTTGTCACCTCAGAGCCATTCTGTCCGTCTCCGATTCCCGCAAAGGCCTTCTCTAACTCATCAATCCAAAGTACACATGGGGAGATAGCCTCTGCCAGTGCAATTGCACGACGCATATTTTCCTCAGACTCACCCACATATTTCCCCATAAGTTTTCCCATATCCAAGCGGAGTAACGGAATATCAAACTGATTTGCTGCTGCTTTCGCTGTCAGCGATTTTCCACATCCCGGCATCCCTGCTATCAGCATACCCTTTGGAATATCCACACCATATTCCAAAGCTTTATTCATATTTTTAAGTACGGTTGCTTTCTTTGAAAGCCAAAATTTCAGGTTTTCCAGACCACCAATATCCTCCACCCGTTCCTTTACTGGAATCATTTCCAAAATACCGGACTTCATTATCATTTGTTGTTTCTGTTCAAATATATACTGCAAGTCATTTCTAGACAACTGACTATGATTGGCCACCGCTAGAGCAAGGATATTATTGATTTCATATCGGGACAGTCCTTTAAAGGCATTTGCCATTTCCTCCAGCAAGTTTTCTGTAATCGGATCAAGATACTGCTCTTTTTGAAATTCACGAATAACATCTTTGATTTCCTCCAACTCAAGCTCGTCCATTGTAAAAATCGTCACAAATTTTTCAATTTCTCTTGGAATCTGTAGCACTGAAGATACAATAACAATGGTTCCGTCCAATTCATTCACAATATCTATCGCAAGTTGCTTTATTCTTCCTATAATCTCAGGTTGCTGTAAATAAGAAACTGCATCTTTTATCACAAAAATCTTGCGGTCAATTTCTTCATTCGTATCAAGATAATCAAGTGTTTCAGCCAATGATGTATTCTTTTTAACCAAAGGCTTTTTATGTTCAAAATCCACAAACCCTCTGGCTTCATTCCATTCCACAATTTCTCGGTTAGCAGCAACAGATCGTATAATTTCATCTACTCTGGTTTCTTCAAAACTCTTGATATATAAAATTGGAAAACCGGAATCTAAATATTCCCGCAATTTTTCTTCAAATTTCTTCTCCATTTTCATTCCTCTCTTCCTACGCCTTCACATAACTATGTGTACCTGCCGGTGATCCTTTGCACTTTCCACCACATAATGCTCCCGGTTTTTCTTTTGCCATTGTTTTCCTTCCACATTTTCTACAAATCCACTGTACCATTCTTTTTTCTGTAGCCATTCTTATTTCCTCCTTCATTTCTCCCTCAAAATCTGCCTTACCCTGCTCTCCGAGTACTCAAACTTCCTTGCCAGTTCCCGCACATTCGTCCCATCGTATTCACTCCGGATTTTGCCCGCTATACACTCGCTGGATAAAAATTTGATTGGGAAGGTCAGCTGCTGTCCCTTAAAATGACAAAAAAGCCGATAAGCATTTTCAATTCCGATCTGTTCTGCAACCTCCGAATAAACGCCCGCCAAATCCCTATTCGAAACTTCATCGATAAGTAAATCCTTCAAAAAACATCACCTCTTCAATACTTAAATTATGTCATTTTTATCCAACAAAGTATATATTAAGATTCCATTGCAAAAACCACTTATAAATTATCATTCTCAGTTTTAATTGGGGGCAATACCGTTGGTTTTGAAACATTTGGTACTGCTTTATTTTGTTTGGAAATCAAAAGAACTCCAGTCGTGATATTCCAGGCCAGCTTAAATATACTTACCAAAAAAAAGCATACATCCAAAAAAATCCACTTATCCACACACAACTTAAGGCCTAACAAAACTATCATTATAAGCCATGCAACCGCAGACAAAAAATAAAGTACCGCACAAAATATAACTTCACCCTTTGAACTTATAAAGTTCCTCTCTAACATAGTTCCGGTTTGTACTTTTATAATAATTATGATATATGAAACACCATAAAATATAAATGAATCCAAAAGATTAAGCTTAAATTTATCCATAATATTATCAATAATATTAATATTATAAAATATAACCATCAAACTCCCCAGCCATAAAATCGCTGCAAAAATTCCAAATATCGATACCAAAACTCCCCACACTTTATACGTAGTATTAGAGCCATTAATTATATATTTCTCTTTCAT
Source organism: Eubacterium sp. (assembly GCA_034101395.1). Lineage (GTDB taxonomy): Bacteria > Bacillota > Clostridia > Lachnospirales > Lachnospiraceae > Eubacterium_F. Next base: position 21,124 of record JAXEJU010000057.1, read on the forward strand.
TTATCCCCCTCCGGTATCGTTATTCAAATTTCAAAATAAATTTGGCATTTCTTCGTTCCAGTTTTGAAAGCATCTGGCTGTCCACAAAATCTTCCGGGTCAATATAGCCGTCATACCAGTCCTGTTCATCAAAATATTCCTGCAGCTCCTCATCCTGAAATCTGCGCCCATGTCGGGCATAAATTTCGTTTCTCGCGATTCGCAATTCTTCTTTCGACAGACCATATAAGTCACTTTTTGTCAGTTTTCTGGAATCACTCTCAGGAAGAATATATTCGGAAGTGCTGTCCTCATAGTCATAATCGTCTTCGTATTCGTCCTCATAATCATAATAGTCATCTTCGTCCTCATAGTCGTAGTAGTCATCTTCATCCTCATCATAAAAATCATCATAACTGTCGGAATAATTATTAGAGTAACTGTTATCCGAACTGCTGCCATAACCACTGCTATAATTACTGTTATTATTCGTGCTGTAGCTGCCGGAACTGCTGGAACTGTCACTGCCATAACTGCTGCCGGTGTCACCACTGTTGTCACTTTCTGCATCGTAACTTCCGGTGCTTATACCGCCAAATTGATCTATAACAACATAAAACTTTTTCGTACTTTCATCAGAATACACCGTTGCGCTCCAGTCACTCCTCATCGTGCCTCCAAATGCGTTTCCGGCATCTACATATGCTTTTATCCTGTACATGGTATCATAGCCTTCCCTATCCGAAGTTCTTTTCTCTACAAAAGAAGAGTCATACGTCGGGAATACCGCTTTTGATGGTGCATCCAACTGTTCCCTCAACGTGTCACATGCCGCACGATAAGCATCCGCTTTTTGATCCAAAAAAGATGCCGCATTGTTAAAAACATCACTCGGACTGTTTACGGTACACGCGCTCAGAAAAAACACTGTAAATAAGCAGACCAGCGAAACAATCACTGATTTTCCCTTCAAACTATTCATTCGTATCTCCTCCATTCTGACTTCCACTCCCACCCGTCTACACTTGCTAAAAATACTATACACCCCTCTTGTCCAAACTAATTTCAATTTTTTTCTCGCCCGACAAAAGAGCTGATGCCGGAACATATCCGCCAACATTCATGGCAATACATTCCGGCATCAGCTCTTGATTGAATTATATTTTACTCCAGCATCCCTGCCTCTTCTATGACATCTGCCAGCGAGTACATATAGTCCTCGCCATAGCAGGACAAAAGCAAATAGTCCAGATGATATTTTTCACTAATCGGTGCCATCCTGCACTCCAAGAGAATGGTATCTGCCATCTGTATAAAGAAAATTTTGGCATTTTCCGAATGATAGGACTGATTTTGTTCCTGAATAAGCTGTTCGTATTTTCTCTGCGCCACATAGTGAATCAGCGGCAGAAGATCGTCCCGCTGTACAATATGACATCGCTGTTCCTGCATAGTCAAAAGTTTGCGGAGAAGATTTCTTGTACCAGCAACGTCTGCAGGCGGTGTAATCCCGTACTCCTCAAGCATTTTTCCAATCCATTCCGGGCAGGAACCCTCCGCATCTTCCAAACTGCCAAGCGCCTGTGACAGCCGGATTTCTTTTTCTTTCTGCTGTGCGATTCCAATAATCTGGGAGATGTGTTTATCCGTCATAAAATGAATCTGGTCCGGAAGCATAAACTCGTTCCTGCCCTTATAGGAAATCCGCTTTTGCGGTCGAATCTTTCCCTCTCCGGTCTCTATAGCAGAAGCATATAATTCCGCAAGCAAATCCGTCGTTTTATCCCGCGAAGAGTAAGCCACCCAGTTGCATTCCAGAATCGCCTCTTTTAAATCCGGGTCGAGATTTCCCTGTCCCTTGCGACGGCTGACATTCTTTATGTACCGGTAAATATTATCTCCATAGTCTTCCTTTGACAGTCCATTTTCCACTGCCCATTCCCGGAAATCGGTCTCCTCCAGAAGAATAAACAGCTGTTCCTGCGCATTTTGCCGGATATATGTAAGCATCTGGCTTTTCATTTCCATAAAATGCCGAAGGGCAACTTTGCTGTAGCCCTTAAAAAATCCTGCGTTGCTACACATCCACAGCAAAAATTCTTCCTTTGGCTTTGTGCAGTTTGCGCGGTACATTTCCCACAGCAGCGCCGTGTGCGTATTCTGCTCTATTACCGTATCCTTATATACATGTTTTTCAAAAACCCGGATCATGTCCACACATTCTTCGTAGGAGAGACAGCGGTCAATACCATACCGATAAATCATCTCCCGGTAATCATTAATCTGTACTCCCGGTTGTAAAATACCCTGAACAAGATATTCCTCAAGTTCCTCTTCTGCCATTTTCAGCGCAAAGGCAAGTTTAAAAATCTGCTTTCTTTTTGGTCTGCCATAACCGTTCAGACCAAACCACCGTTTGATTGTCGTGCGGGAGGCTACCTTGTCCGCTTTTACTTCCTTATAAAAAATCAGGTAGGCTTCTTCCCGCAGTTGTTGTATTCTTTTATCCGTTGTCTTTTCACTCAGAAGTTCCTGTATCTGTTCTTTGCCGAGTACTTTTTTCATCAGAAAACGATCAAAATCCTCAAAATCCTCCGAATCATTTAATTTGTACAGTTTCTTGCGTATCAGTATTGAATCATTGACATTTACCATGCGTTCTTTCCACATTTTCTCATTTCCTCTCCCGTATCTTTTACCACAACCTGTGTATTATGGAATAATCGAATCCAGATCACCGGCCAGTTTATCCTTCTTTTTAGCTGCCGGTTTTTTCGTTACTGTTGGTTTTTTCGTTGCCACCGGTTTCTTTGTTACAACCGGTTTCTTTGTTACCGTCGGCTTTTTCGTTGCCACCGGTTTCTTTGTTGCAACCGGCTTTTTTGTTGCAACCGGCTTTTTCGTCATAACCGGCTTTTTTGTCGCTTTCGGTTCATTCGACACCACAGGCTCTGCTGTGGGCTCCGGTGTGCTCTCTGTATAAGCGTTTTCGGATGAAGCAGCAGGCTGCTGTGTATTCACCGGTACACTGGAGTCTCTTTTTCCCCACAAATTCCAGAACAGCAGGACAATGACTGCCACCACCCCGATGCATCCAACAATTCGAACTGCCTTTTTTCTATTCTCTCTGGTTTTCCGTTCTGCCGATGCCTGCGATAATTCCCGCAATAACCCGGTCGGCGAAATGCCCTGCTGTCTGGGTATTTTTTTCTCCATCGGCGGCTTCTCTGACTGCACTTGCGAAAACATACGGTTATTCTGCGTATCACTCACAAGTGGCTTCCCGTAAACAGCAAGATACAATATCTCCATATTTTGAAAACGGTCTGTCCTCTTCACTGCCATTCCTGTCATGATGGAACGTTTCTTTTCGATACCAAGCGGGATATCTTTCATCTGATCAAGAGGAACAACAGTGTCATCTACTATACGTTCGGTTGAATTTTTAGGAACAATTCCGGTCAGCATATAGTACATCGTGGCACAAATACTGTACACGTCCGTCCATGGTCCCTGTTTTCCATCTTTGCTGTACTGCTCAAGCGCGGAAAATCCCTGCTTACATATCATTGTCCTCGTTCTTTCGTCCAGTACATTGGAATAACGTGCCGCACCAAAATCAATCAGTGTGACCTTTCCATTTTGCCCAATCATGAAATTATCTGCGCTCACATCCCGGTGTACAAGCTGTTCCTCGTGAATCGCCTGCAGTGCGCGCATCGGTTGTTTCATCATCTGCAGAACAAGATCCGGAGCTATCCTTCCATGCTCCTGCACATAGTGTTTCACGCTGATTCCGTCAACATATTCCATGACAATATAAGCGGTTCCATTTTCCTCGAAAAGACTCCGTACATTGACGATACCTTCCATTCCACTGAATCTGGCAAGAATTCTTGCCTCTTCAAGAAAAGCCTCCAGACCTTTCCGATAATCACTTTCTGCTTCTCTTCCATATACATGAAGAGTATAATTCCCGTCTGAAACATCTCTTCCGGCAAATCCGGTTGGATAGTATTCTTTTATCGCCACCCGGTTGAGAAGATTTCGGTCAAAGCCGATATAGGTGATGCCAAAGCCACCTTCGCCCAGAACTTTTCCCACCATATAATCTCCATTTTTTAGAAGAGTTCCCAGAGGAAGGCAATGGGAATCAAATGGGTATTTATCTTTCTCAAAGCCGCAATTCAGGCATCTGCCGTCCCAATTTAAAGGCTGCATACATCCCATACAACGCTCTTTATCATGTAATCCCATGGTTTCCTCCTTCTACAGCCGGATTTTTTTCTCCTTCGAAAACAGACTGTAACATTTTCTCCCCTGTTTTATCTGATAAGTCCGTACTTTGCAGTATAAAGTGTTCCTGTTTTTATAGGTAAAGCGCAGTTTCCCCTTATAAAAAGATATTTTCTCCGTCCTTAACGGTGCCCTGACATACGTTTTGCCATTGGTTCTGAAATACACCTCGATATAAGAACCGGAATGTTTTCCCAGGGCAGCCTGCATATAGGTTTTTCCGTCTGATGTCAAACCTTTGCTTAAATGCAGCACCGGAGCCGGGAAATGCAAGACTCTGATTTTCTGTTTCTTCCCTTTTCCGCAAACTACTTTCCCGGCATTTTTCACATATGGCCTGACCATATAATAACAAAACTGACCACGTTTTGCTTTTTTGTCTACATATGAGTTTTTTGTAACATCTGCTATTGTTTTATAACCGGACGATTTTTTATCTGAGCGGTAAACCAGATATCCATCTGCCTTTTTTGTTTTCTTCCAGGTAATGTTCACTCTCAGGTCTTTCGTCAGCTTCGCCTTTAATTTCTTTATTTGCAACAGTGAGATATCGGGCGTCTTCGTCGCCGCCGGCGGTTGTGTAATATCCGGTCTCTCCGTCGCTGACGGTAGTTCTGTAATATCCGGAGTTGTCGTCGCATCTGGTTTCTCCGACGATTCCGGTGATTCTGTCACATCCGGTTTCTCCGACGTTTCCGGTGATTCTGTCACATCCGGTCTCTCCGTCGCTGACGGTGCTTCTGTAATATCCGGTATGTCTGTCACTGACGGCATAGTCGTCTGTTCCGGCGATTCCGACACTTCCGGCGTATTCGACGGCGTTATTTCCACACCGTCCCCAAGTTCATAATCTCCGGACGGTGCTCTGTCCATCCCGGACGACAGAATGGGATATCCCCACTCTCCGGTTTCCCACATCAAATATCCCGTCTGTGCACGCACCCAGTCATTGAGTGCTTCCAGAAGATGATTCGTTTTACTGTACCAGCCATCATTGTCAATAACGGATGCCTCTGTCATCCCATACACTTGCTCCCGGTTCACGACATGGCAGTCAGCCTGTGTACCCTCTGTCTGATTACCTACTGCCTCCTTCGCCGTTTGGTTATAAGAATAACAGGTGCAGAGTGCGCAATCTCCCAGTGCTCCGACAAGAGCCCCCTCCGTATTTCCGCTCACTTTGGAAAAACTGACACAGTTTTCGATGCGCCCTGTCGTGTCCGAATTTTCCTCTTTCTTCCCGCTCTTTCCTACCAGACCTCCGGCAGTTCCTCCGGATATGTCCCCTGCAGAGATACAATTATAAACACTGGAATGTCTATAGTTGTCTATGTACCCGACGATTCCTCCGACATTATTGTCCTGCCCATCGAAAGGAACAGCGCAGCTGCCAAAAAAGGAACAATTCTTCACATCGCCCATAGACTGATAACCGACAACTCCACCGGCATATGTTTTCTGGGATTGATCCACATAGATATTCAGATTTTCCACAGCACAATCTGATATTTTTCCAATATAAACAGCGGAAGCAATACCTCCAAAACGCAATGCAAATGGACTAAAATCTGAATCATTCAGCAGTGTTGCATCCTTTAAGTAGCAACGCTGCATCGTACCGCAGCTACTCTCGGCAATTCCGCCAACACACCATCCCATTCCAACGACTGATTGAGCGGAACAATTCGTAATAATGCCGTCATTTAGTCCGCAAATTGTTCCACAGGCTTTTAAGATAAAACAGTTCTTAATATTGACATCATGAACAGACGCATTTTCTGTAAGATAGCCAAATATTCCGTTGTGCATCGTGTCCCGTCCCTGAACAATAAATCCACTGACCGAATAGCCCTGTCCATCGTACTCTCCGGAAAAAAGCTGCATATCCCTCTGTATGCATGCTTCGGATAATCCCACCTTATCCAGACTCGTCAGTTTATTATTCCGGTATATGCTTCCACTGCGATATGACACACAAAACAGTCCGCCATCTTTATAAATATTTATCCAATCATTTTCTTTATCATATGAATAGGAATAATTGCCAAATGAGATATCAGCCTCCTGTCGAAATGAAATCCCATCCGTCCATTTCTTATCATCTAGACAATGAAAAAAAATTTTCATTTCTTCTGCATTGGAAATGGTAACAACTGCTCCTGCAATTGCCTTATAATAGCTCTCTCCTAAAACACCGTCATTATAAAATTCCGTGATTGTAATTGACTTCTGTGCTGCCTTTCCGTCCACTGGCAGCGCTGCTATTTGAAAAAACAGACTCAGTATAATAATCCATACAATATGCTTTCCCGCTCTCATCAAAAGTGCCCCCAAAATTCGCGATACCAAATTACCGCTCACGATAAATAACTCCCGCCGACCTGCACTCATTGTACCACAAAACACTAAATAGAGACAATACCCTCCTTTGTCTCCATTTTTTTCATTTTTTTACGTGGATTTTTTCCCATAAAGTTCCATTTATATTTTTTTTATCTGTGGAAACAATAGTATCAAGATAAACGAATGAAATCGAATCTTCATTCCACCGGCACATTACGCGCAGGATAAAGGAATGTCGATACGAACCCTTCATTCCTTTATCTTCATCATATAAACGGTAATAAACCGAAAAAAACAAACCACAAAATTATGGAGGTGAAAAGTTATGACAAACAGAGCATCCAAAATGGAAGTACCACAGGCTAAGGAAGCAATGAACAGATTCAAAATGGAGGTTGCCGGTGAACTTGGTGTAAACCTGAAAGAGGGATACAATGGTGACTTGACTTCCCGTGAAGCAGGATCTATCGGTGGCGAAATGGTTCGTCAGATGATTAAGAAACAGGAAGAGTCTATGAAATAATCTCCGATTGAAAGGACAGGGTCGCACCGGTAAGGTGTGACCCTGTTTTTTTATCAGTGCTTATCATCGTATAGGAAAGTTCGACTTTTGCGGAGCTCTCAGCCGCCGCTTTTTCATCGCCAGCTTGCCGGAAACATATACTCCTCCCGGTTATCCAACGTGCCAAATGCATAACCTTCACTGCGGATATAGTCAATGATCCGTTCAAGAACGGCTGCCGTGTTGTTCATCGCGCCGGAATCATGGAGCAGAATAATCGGCTCATCATATTTACATAAATCTTTTTTTACATTTTGAAAAATGGTCTCCTGGGCAACAACACCGCCGACAGAATCTTCACCGGATACATTCCAGTCAAAACTTTTCACGCCCATCCCCTGCAGTTTTTTATGAAGATCATCCACATAGGCGCTGACATATCCGTTATTGCTGCCCCATGGAAAACGATGGAGTTTGGGCACAGTTCCGGTGATTTTTTCAATACACTCGGATGTTTTTTGAAAATCTTCAAAAAAACAGGACTCATCGCAGTATATTTTATTCTGCTGATGGCAAAATGTATGAACGCCAACCGCATTTCCCTGTTTGATTTCTTTTTTGACAATAGACTCGCGATCCTCTGTAATCTCATTTCCAATCAGAAAGAAAGTAGCTACTGCATCTTTATCTTTTAATGTTTTGAGTATTTTTTTCGTATTCTCGCTCGGGCCATCATCAAATGTCAGATAGGCCGTCTTTTTTACCGTTTCATTTTCTTTTTTTATCTGGCTGGCAAAACGAGCAGTGGGAACATATGTCCCACTGCTCGTCTCTTCTGCTGTTTGAAAATCACTTTTATAAATCTGGACTGCCTCGTTCACAATCAGAACTCCCAGCAAACAAAGGCAAAGGATGTACATCGTCTTTCGCATCGCCGGCACCTCGGACTACTCACTTATTCTATTCTATGCAAAAAACGTAACATCGTTCCAAAATCATAATAAAAATGGTGGCACAGAAGCTTTTACAAAAATTCCGTTTTCGCGGTATTCTTCTGCTTCAAGTTTTCCGTACTGTCGTATTTTCTGGATTTTTCCCGCCTGATCATAGGGAATGATCTCCTCTATCTGTACAAGGCCGGTATTCAGCAGTCTGTCGATTTTTTCCAGCATCGTGTCAAGTCCGGTCGCTTCTTTTGCAGAAATCTGCACCGTATCATCACTTCTCAAATCCTTTAATCCTTCCAGCTCAGATGGCGCAATCCGGTCTGTTTTATTGAATGCGGTTAAAACCGGTTTATCCGCAATTCCCAATTCTTTGAGTGTCTCATATACAACTGCCATCTGCTTGTCGCACTGTGGATTGGAAGCATCTACTACATGCAGAATCATATCTGCGTACTTTGCTTCTTCCAGAGTCGATTGGAATGCCCGGATTAACTGATGTGGGAGCTTACTGATAAATCCTACGGTATCCGTAAACAGGATTTTCTGACCGTCTGCCAATTCCAAAGCTCTTGTGGTCGGATCAAGCGTAGCAAAAAGCTTATCCTCCTCAAGCACTCTGGCATCTGTGAGTGTATTCAAAAGGGTCGATTTTCCGGCATTTGTATAACCGACTATAGCAACTGTCGGCGTATGGTTGCGGCTTCTCTGCTTACGCATCGTGTCGCGGTTCTGTACCACATCTTTGAGCTGACGGTTCAGCACAGATATCCTCTCTTTGATCAAACGTCTGTCCATCTCCAGCTTCTTCTCCCCGGGTCCCCTTGTCCCGATTCCACCGCCCAGTCGGGAAAGGGATTTCCCAAGTCCGATAAGTCTGGAAGCCCGGTAGCGAAGCTGTGCCAGCTCCACCTGCAGTTTACCTTCGCTCGTATTGGCATGTGCCGCAAAAATATCAAGAATCATAACCGTCCGGTCAATAACCTTTACCTGCAGTTCCTCGGAGAGGTTTGTAATCTGTGCCGGTGACAGTTCATCGTCACAAACAATCGCATCTGCCTCCTGTTCCCAGATTAGATTCTTTAATTCATCTATTTTCCCTTTTCCAATATAAGTGCCCGGATGAACCGCTTCTCTTTTCTGAATCAGCCGTCCCACCGTCTGTGCCCCGGCGGTTTCAGCCAGCTCCTGAAGTTCATCCAGAGACTGTTCCACCGTCATAACTGCGACATCCTTTTTCTCATCTGTATCAACAGCCACAAGGATAATCTGTTCTCTTTGTTCTTCCGTCTCAAACGCTTTTATCATAGACAGTCTCCTCCTTCCTCACGTACATTATATTTCCCCAAAATGAGAATTTCAATATACCCGTAGTGTAATTTCCCCTGTGCGCAGTGTCTTCTTTTCCCCATTATCAAGCTGCACAAGAAGACCGCCATTGTCATCAATATCGAGTGCTTTTGCATCCATCCATCCGTCTCCGGAGGTAAAACGGACATCCTTTCCAATCACGTTCGACCACCTTCTATAATCTTCCATATATTCTCGTTCCGATAATTTCTCATAAATTGCAAATAATTCATTCAATACCGCCGCTACAAGAGAATTCCGCGGTATCATATTCTCATCGGTGCAGACAGAACCCGCAATTCCCCGGATTTCCTCCGGAAAACCATCTTCCGGTACATGATAATTGATACCGATTCCGACTACTACCGTGTCAATCTGACCGCTCTCAAAATCGGAGACTGCCTCTGTGAGAATGCCACAAACTTTTTTCCCACGAAAATAGACATCATTTACCCACTTGATTTGAGGTTCTTCATTAAGTACCTTGCGAATTGCCCGGCATATCGCCACAGATGCCGCTGTTGTCACAAGAACAACATCCTTTGACTGTTCCGGGGAAGGGCGAAATAATACGCTCATATAAATACCGGTGCCGGCCGGCGAATAAAAACTTCGTCCGCGGCGTCCTTTTCCCATCGTCTGTTGTTCTGCCAGAACAACGAGTCCCTGCCCGGCGCCTTCAAGCGCCTGACGCTTCACTTCCTGATTGGTCGAATCAATCGTTTTGTAGACATCAATTTTATAATTCCGGTACTTTTCGTCCAGTTCCAGCTTGATTCCTTCTGGCGAGAGAATATCACTTTCTTCCAGCAGACGGTAACCGCGGTTATTCACCGCCTCAATCCGGTATCCCTCCTGCTTCAGTGTATTTACCGCTTTCCAGACAGCCGCTCTTGTCACCCCAATCTGTTCGGCAATTTCCTGTCCGGAAAGACTTTTATCGCGGTTTGCCTCTAACAGTTTTTTTACTTCTTCCCTGACGCTCACTGTTATTCCTCCTCTTTGGCTGCCTCTTTGTGGATGCGCATGATATCTCCCTCTTCCAAATCCTCTGTGACCTTTATCCATATCTCTTCTTGTGGATGCGGACAGTTTTCTATTGCTTCACCTGCAGCATTATACATTTCTACAACTGTAGCATGCAGATTTTCCCCGGAAGTCTTCATTACCTCAATGACATCTCCGACCGAAAACTTGTTTTTCTGCTCAAAAACTACGAGTCCATTTTCTTTTATTTCCTTTACCATTCCAAGATAAATAAACTCGTTCACATAGGTGTTGTTGTCATAAATCTGTGTTTCATGGGAAGTCGGTCCAAAGAAAAATCCGGTTGTAAACTGCCGGTAGGTACATTTGGCAATTTCCTCTTTATAATACGGAATACGGCTTTTGTACTTCTCCGGCGATTCAAAATAATCATCCACCGCCTGACGGTAAGTTCTGGCAACAACAGCCACATAAAGAGCGGTCTTCATCCGGCCTTCAATCTTGAAGCTGTCAATTCCCGCTTCCACAAGCTCCGGGATATGCTCTATCATACACAAATCTTTTGAATTAAAGATATAGGTTCCCCGTTCATTTTCCTCTACCGGCAAATACTCTCCCGGTCTTTTTTCTTCGACAATATGATACTTCCAGCGGCATGGATGAGTACAGGCACCCAGGTTAGCGTCGCGTCCGGTAAAATAGTGGCTTAACAGGCAACGTCCCGAATAGGAAATACACATGGCTCCGTGTACAAATGTTTCTATTTCCAGTTCCTCCGGAATATGTGCATGAATGTCTGCAATTTCCTTTATGGAAAGTTCTCTGGCTGTAACAACACGGGTAGCTCCCTGCTCCTTCCAAAAATTAAAAGTCATATAATTCACATTATTTGCCTGTGTACTGATATGCACATCGATTTCCGGACACACACGCCTTGCAATTGTAAATACACCCGGATCGGAAATAATCAGGGCATCCGGCCGGATTTCCTTCAATTCCTCAAAATATTCTTCCACTCCGGATAAATCTCTGTCATGCGCGGTAATATTTGCTGTCACATATACTTTTTTGCCGTGGTCATGTGCAAACCGGATTCCCTCTTTCATATCTTCTTTGGAAAAATTTTTCGCTTTCGCACGAAGTCCATACATTTCTCCACCGATATACACCGCATCTGCGCCATAATGAATGGCTGTTTTCAAAACCTCCAGGCTACTTGCCGGAGCTAAAATCTCGGGTTTCTTCACTGATTTTCTCCCTTCTGCACAAAAGTGCTCAATGTCATGCCATCTCCGATTGGAAGGCATATAGTCTCAAGCTGTTCGTGGTTTGTTATCACTTTTAAGTATTCTCTCATTCTGCCATGTATCGTGCGGTCTCTTCTGCAGACTGCATAGCGGGACTCAAGCACATCTCCTTCATGGAAAATGTTATCTGACACAAGAACAGATCCCGGTGTCATCAGCTGCAGCACGGAGGGAAGAAAATTCAGATACTGTCCTTTGGCGGCATCCATAAATATAAAGTCATAAGTTTCACCGCTTTCTACTAGTCTCTGCAAAATATCCGCAGCATCTCCTTCCAGAAGCCGGATATGACCTTCGGGGTCGTAGGCCGCCAGGTTTTTTCTTGCCTCCACCAGTCTCATTTCTACTTTTTCTACAGTTGTAATCCTGCTTGTTTCCGGCAAACATTCTTTCATGAACAGCGAAGAATATCCAATCGCTGTTCCGACTTCAAGAACTTTTTGTGGACATTTTGTCCGCAAAAGATACCGGAGCAAATCCCTGGTTCCCCGGCGGATAACCGGAACATCATTCTCCCATGCATATCTCTCAAGTTCTGAAATATAACCCGGCACCGGCTGCCGGAACTGTTCCAGAAAGACTTCAATCCGTTCTTTCACATGTTCCTCCTGTTCCATACATAAGTGAAGGTGCCAAAAGCTCTTCTTTTGACACCTTAATTATTACATTCTCACTGCCAGATGGCATGTAAAATTTCATCGTATGACATACTGGTATTCAACGTATAGGAACCAGGTTTCAGTGCCGTCTTATCTGTTTTTTTTAACTGCATACGAAGATAAAATGAATATTTATTTTTTACTAATTCCATCTCCTCCAGATTATTCGCGACAGCAAACTCATCCTGCGACTCCGTTATGGTAAAAAATTTATCCTGACCCGGTGGCATCTCCATAGCCATATCACCCAGTATTTCATAAGCAAAAGAATAACTGACCTGACAGAGTTTCACACCGCCAAAAACTACCAGACCATAAAATATCAAATTCAACAAGACAATCAGAATGGCCCTTACTGTTTTCAGCATGATGCGCTATACCTCCATTATAATTGGCAGAATCATCGGATTTCTCTTCGTTTTCTTCCAGAGGAAATCATTGAGCGAATCTTTGATTTCCGTCTTCATTCTTCCCCAGTCAGTCACACCTCTGTCGTAGAGACGGTCAAGTGCAATATTGACTACCTCACGGCACTCATCCATCAAATTCTCAGACTCCCGCACATATACAAATCCGCGGGATACAATATCCGGTCCGGAAAGAATCATGTTGGAACCTTTTTCCAATGTTAAAACTACGACCAAAAGTCCGTTTTCTGACAAATGCTGGCGGTCACGCAACACGATGTTTCCGACATCTCCAACGCCGAGACCATCCACCATAATACCCTGTGCCTGCGCTTTTCCGACGATTTTCATACTGTCTTCTTTCAATTCCAGAATATCTCCGGACTGAAGAATCTGTACATTCTCCTTCGGTACGCCCATCTGCTCTGCAACCTTGCCCTGTCCGATAAGATGGCGGTACTCACCATGAACCGGAATTGCGTACTTTGGTTTCACCAGCGAATAAATCAATTTCACTTCTTCTTCACAGGCATGTCCGGAAACATGCGTATCCTGAATGATTACCTTTGCTCCCTTCTGGGACAGCTCATTGATCACCTTGGATACCGACTTTTCATTGCCCGGAATTGGGCGGGAACTGAAAATCACGACATCTCCCGGCTTAATCGTAATTTTACGATGAATAGAGGCAGCAATTCTTGAAAGCGCCGCCATCGCCTCTCCCTGACTTCCTGTTGTAATCAGTACAAGCTGGTCATCGGTGTAGTTTTTCATTTCCTCCAGACTGATAATCATATTGTCTGGAACCTGTATATATCCTAATTCTACAGCTGTATTAACAATATTGACCATGCTTCGTCCTTCAATGACTACTTTACGGTTCTGCTTCTTTGCCGAGTTGATAATCTGCTGGACACGGTCCACGTTAGAGGCAAAGGTTGCTACAATAATGCGGCTCTTTTCATTTTCTTCAAATATATTGTCAAATGTTTTTCCGACCGTCCGCTCTGACATGGTAAAGCCTGGTTTCAAAACATTGGTACTGTCACACATCAGGGCAAGTACACCTTTTTTCCCAAGCTCTCCAAAACGCGCCAAATCAATCGTATCACCGTATACCGGCGTGTAATCCACCTTAAAGTCTCCCGTGTGCACAATCACACCTGCAGGTGTGTAGATTGCCAGTGCCGCCGCATCCGCAATACTGTGATTCGTGCGGATAAACTCGATGCGGAAATCACCGAGATTAATATACTGGCCATATGTCACAACTTTGCGCTTGACATTATTGAGAAGATTGTGTTCCTTTAATTTGTTTTCAATAATTGCCATCGTCAGTTTTGTCGCATATATCGGTACATTCAGTTTCTGCAGAACATACGGAAGCGAACCGATATGATCCTCATGTCCATGGGTAATAACAAATCCCTTTACCTTTTCTCTGTGATCCTGCAAATATGAAATATCCGGAATTACCAGATCCACTCCCAACATATCATCCTCCGGAAATGCCAAACCACAGTCAACAACAATAATGCTTTCCTCTGTCTCAAAAGCGGTAATATTCATTCCAATCTGTTCCAAACCGCCAAGTGGAATAATTTTCACAGACTCATTCCCCGTTTTTACTTTCTTTTTCAAAATAACACCTCTCTATTCTAACTTTATATCTACATCTTCTAATAGTTCTTCCATGTATTTGGAAATGATTTTTAATTCTTTTTCGTCCTCTACTACCTCATATGTCATGATATCATCACTCATCTGCTCTTTTAAGATCAGTGCATCGGAATCTTCCTCTTCCAGTGATTCTACCACCAGCAAATAAGAAGCACCGGCTATTTCTGCTTTTTCCAACACAAAAAAAGCCTCCTCACTTCCATCGTCAGCGGTAAGCATGATTTTGCCATTTTCTGACATTCCTGTCCTCCTTTTTTTCGCACATGAGTAGGCTGACACCTACTCGATTTTGCACGCGCCGCGTGAATCCGTCCATTCATTCTCTTTTGTTCCGAATGGAATCCAGATAGCCCTGTAAAATGAGAGAAGCTGCGATCTTGTCCACATACCTTTTGCGGTTTTCAGAGCGCACTCCACCCTCTTTTAACACGTCCATAGCGGAAACAGTACTGAGCCGCTCGTCCCACAGCACGACCTCCAGTCCTGTTCTGGCTACCAGTTTGTCCATAAATTCTCTAGTTCTTTCGACCCGTTCCCCTTCCGTATTATTCATATTTTTAGGAAAACCGAGTACAATTTTCTCTACTCCATGCTCTGCCACAAGTTCTTCTATCCGTGCCAGGGTACGGCGCAGTTTATTTTCACTTTTTCTTTTTATTACTTCAACGGGCTGTGCAGTTAAAAGCATGGAATCACTAATTGCCACGCCTACTGTCACAGAACCGTAATCAAGTCCCATAATTTTCAAAACAAAATCCCTGTAAAATAATGGTTCCCTTTCTTTATACCCGAAGTCAGGAACTGTTATTTTAAATTATTTTCTATATAATCCTCTAAAAATACTTCGATAATCTCGTCTCGCTCCGCGCGCATAATCAAACTGCGAGCTCCCTTGTGACTGGTAATATAAGTCGGGTCACCGGACATAAGATAACCAACAATCTGATTCACCGGATTGTAACCTTTTTCCGTCAAAGCAGCGTAAACAGAGGCGATTACATCCCGTACATCATAATCCTTATCTGTATCTACTTTGAAATACTGTGTGTTATTGATTTCCTGCATGGTGCCACGTCCCTTTCCGTTAACTCTCTTAACTGCCTATATTATTTTCATTGTAATATATTCGTAAAAAAATCGCAACTATTTTTTCATATTTATAAGTTTTTTTACCGTCACTTTATGGATTTCATTTTCTCCAAATCCACGGGACACTGCCTCATCACGCAAAACTCCGATTTTAACATACCGTTCATTATGACCGGTCAGATATTCTTCTCCATCTTCTTCTGCCAGTTCTTCAAACAACACATTTTCTTCTTTTCCGAGAAAATACTCTGCGTATTCCCTTTGATATGCTGCCGTATCGGCTAACAGTATGTCACTGCGATTATTTTTCACCTCCGGTGGCACCTGGTTTTCCATGGCTGCTGCTTTTGTCCCCTGACGCGGAGAATACTTAAAGACATGAATATCTGAGAACCGTATCTCCTGTAGATACTGTCTCGTCTGCTCAAATTCCTCATCCGTCTCTCCCGGAAATCCTACAATAACATCCGTTGTGACCGCTGGTCTGAAAAAGTATTTCCGCAAAAGTTCTACCTTTTCTCTGTATTCTACAGTTGTGTAATGTCGATTCATCCGTTTGAGAACAGAATCACAGCCACTTTGCAGTGACAGGTGAAAATGTGGACATATTTTTTTTACCTGAACCAGCCCCTGCAAAAAATTTTCTGTTATGATGCGCGGTTCCAGTGAACCGAGACGGATTCTTTCCAGACCGGGAATTTCTGCCACGCTTCGAATCACATTCAATAGCGGCTGCCCCTCAAGTTTCACAAAATTGATTTCATCCGAGAGATCCACGCCATAAGAAGACAGATGAATTCCGGTCAGCACAACCTCTTTGTATCCTCTTTCTACCAGTTTTTCCACCTGGTTTACCACCTCATCCGGCGGTGTACTGACAAGAACACCCTCTCCCCGTACATACGGAATAAGACAATAACTGCAGAACTGGTTACAGCCGTCCTGAATTTTCAGATATGCCCTTGTTCTCTCATCCGGCAATGCGCCTGTGCCATATTCTGTAAAATCGCCTTCTTCTACTTTAGTAGTCTCTTGTTTTTCCTCATCACTATGCAATGCAAATCTCTGTACAATATACTCTGCCACATTTTTTTTGTCTTTATTCGAAAAAGCGGCATCAATCGTCTGATCTTCCAGTATCTTTTCCTTTGCACTGTCCACGTAGCATCCGACGGCAACAACAAGCGCCTCCGGATTTTTCTTTTTTGCACGGTGCAGCATCTGACGTGACTTGCGGTCTGCAATATTTGTTACCGTACAGGTATTCACGATATAGACATCTGCCTTTTGAGCAAAATCCTTTATTACAAAACCTCTGTCCCGAAACTGTTCTATCATTTTTTCAGTCTCGTAATAGTTTACCTTACATCCGAGCGTAAGAAATGCAACCGAAAATGGTTTCTTCCCTTTTGATAGCTTCACAGTATTTGTTCCTCCCAACTTTTCTTATCCCCCTGTCATTTTGCACAAAAAACACAGGGATTTTTGTCATTTTGCACAAATTATCTTGACAAATTTATTTGACCTCGTAAATATTTGATATTGACATAATTTCCAGTTCATAATAGTATAATACATGAAGGAAAACTTCAAAAATATTTAAGGAGGTATGTAATTATGAAAACAGTAAAAATTTCTCTTAACTCCATTGACAAAGTAAAAGCTTTTGTAAATGAAGTAACTAAGTATGATGCAGAATTTGATCTTGTATCCGGAAGATATGTAATTGATGCTAAATCCATCATGGGAATTTTCAGTCTTGATTTATCCAAACCAATCGACCTGAACATCCACAGTGAAAGTGATATAGACGAGATTCTTGCAAAACTTGCACCATTTATCGTGGAATAATACATTAGGTAATTGTATATTGGGTATGTTACTTACTATGGGGCTACGCTGGTTCGCCGGCTAGCTTCTTTTTCTTTTTTCAGAAGCGCCAGCATCAGCCAGCGCCCCAAAATATATTCCTTATTCAGGTAAAACTTCAATCACTTCTTTTTCTGCAATTGCCTTTTCTACCATCTCGTCGATCTTTTCCGACAGTTTTGTCTCAGATGCTTCCATTTTTTCTATGTCCGGTTTGGTTACCGGATGCTTGGCAACAAAAATTGTGCAGCAATCCTCAAATGGCTGGATGGATGTCTCAAATGTTTGAATCCGCTCAGCAACTTCAATAATGTCGTTTTTATCAAAGGCAATGAGTGGCCGGAATACCGGCATTCCGCATACGGCATCCGTAGCGGCAAGGCTCTGCATCGTCTGACTCGCCACCTGTCCCACACTCTCACCGGTAATCAATGACAGACAATGTCTGTCCCTTGCTATCCGCTCCGCAATCCGCATCATATAACGGCGCATAATAATCGTCAGTTCATCATGCGGGCACTGGTCATAAATGTACAACTGTATTTCCGTGAAATTTACCACATGAAGTTTTATCGGTCCGGCATATTCCGATACGAGTCTCGCCAAATCTACTACTTTCTGCTTCGCGCGCTCACTTGTGTAGGGTGGAGCGTGAAAATAAACTGCTTCTATTTTGACTCCGCGCTTTGCCATCATATATCCGGCTACCGGACTGTCAATTCCTCCCGAAAGCAACAGCATCGAGCGATCACTGGTTCCAACCGGCATCCCCCCCGGTCCCTTAATACTCGTCACATACACATAAGCACGCTGTCTGATTTCCACATACACCTTTACCTCCGGCTTATGGACATCTACGCTGGCATTCTCCATGTGGTCAAGAATGTATGCACCGGCCTCCATACAGATTTCGGGACTCTGCATCGGATATTTTTTATCACTTCTCTTGGCAAACACTTTAAACGTAAACGGTTTGTCACCCAGTTCTTCTTTCATGTGCTCCACAAGCTCCTCACAGACATGTTCAAATGTTTTGTCCTCAACAAGGACAACCGGACAGATATGAGCGATACCAAAAACGTGCGTAAGCGCGGTAATCACCTCATCCTGGTCAAATGCAGTTTTTGCCTCTACATAAATCCTTCCCTGCTCTTTTTCTACCAGAAATTCGCCCTCGCATCGTTCCAGACGTTCCGAAACTCGCTTTACCAGTGCATTTTCAAAAACATATCGGTTTTTTCCTTTTATACCTATTTCTGCATATTTTATTAAAAAAGCCTGTACCATTACTCTTCTCTCTTTCTCTATTTTCTAGTATAACGGGACAACACCGGGACCAGTTTTTTCAGGTTCTCCACGGTATAATCAATCTCTTCTTTTTTCGTCCAGGATGAAAAACTGAACCGCAATGTGGAATCCAGATATTCTTCAGGCAGTCCTATCGCCCGCAGCGTACCGCTGATTCCCGGATGGTTTGACGAACACGCGGAACCGGACGATACAAATATTCCCTGTTCCTCCAGTGCATGCAGAAGAACCTCACTGCGAACCTTTTTAAAACTGACACTCACAATATGAGGTGCCGTTGATGCAATCTCCGGTGGTTCACAGGCATTTACCACAGCACCTTCTACCTCCGCAATCCGTTCGATAAAATATTTTTTCAGATTATATAAATGTTCCCTTCGGCTGATTAATGTCTTGTCCATTGTTTCCGCTGCTAATCCAAGACCGGCAATTCCCGGAACATTTTCTGTCCCCGACCGCATCCCGGACTGCTGCCCGCCACCGTGAATCAATGCATGCATTTTCACTTTATCTCCGCGGTATAAAAAACCGGTTCCCTTTGGCCCATGTATTTTATGACCACTGACACTCATCAGGTCAATTCCCATCTTTTTCGGATAAAGTTTCATTTTGCCATATGCCTGGATAGCATCTACATGAAAAATTATATCCTCACGAAATTCATGAATCACTTTTGCTAGTGCTTCCACATCCAAAATAGAACCGATTTCATTGTTCACAAGCATCACGGACACAAGAACGGTGTCTTCACGAAGAGCCTTCTGCAAGGTTTCTGCCAAAAGATGCCCACTAGCATCCACCGGCAGATAGCTTACCTCATATCCCATCTCTTCCAGATATAACAGCGGTTCGTGTACGGATGCATGCTCAAAGCAGGTCGTGATGATATGCTTTCCTCTTCTTCTGTTGGCAAGTGCACTTCCAATCAGTGCCATATTATTACTCTCTGTACCTCCCGAAGTGAATATAATATTTTTGGCATCGCATTTCAATGTTTTTGCGATGCGCTCCGCTGCCTGACGTACATACCGCTCCCCCTCCAGACCCTTTTTGTGGAGAGAAGACGGATTCCCATAATCCTCGTACATCACCTTTGAAACAAGCTCGCACACTTCAGGCAATGCCTGTGTTGTAGCTGCATTATCCAAATAACATTCCACGTTTACAATTCCTCTTTTCTTCCTTCTATCAAAAACATCAGCATGGACAAAACAGCAAGTCCTGCCGTCTCTGTCCTGAGAATTCTCTTGCCGAGGGAAACCGGGAAAAAGCCCTGCAACATGGCACTTTCTATTTCTCCGCGTTCAAACCCGCCTTCCGGTCCGATAAAAACACCGATGCTGCTACCTTTTACCGCTTGGTTCATAGTATCCACAGACCCCTTCATATCGTCATACAGTTCATATGGTATGATTACCGTATCCAGCATTTTTGCGTATTCCAGTGCCTGTTCATATCCCATCACCTCGCGAATCTGTGGCACGATTCCTCTGCCACTCTGCTTTGCTGCCGCCTCTGCTATCATGCGCCAGCGCACCAGCTTTTTCTCTGCCTTTTTTTCATCGAGTTTGACAACACAACGTCTGGTTCGCACAGGAACAACTTCTACTGCTCCCAGTTCCACTGCTTTCTGAATCACAAGCTCCATTTTGTCCATTTTGGGCAGAGCCTGAAATAACGTGATAGAGACCGGCAATTCCGTAACAGCTGCCTCTTCTTTTTCTATCTTCAAATCTATCCCGTTCTCCTGAATGACATCTATTATACAATAATAATCAATCCCCTGTCCACAGGAAACCACAATTTTTTCCCCCGGTTCCATACGCAGGACATTTCTGATATGATTTACATCATCCCCTGTAATGCGGATACTGTCGTTTTCAATATTTTCAACCGGTACAAAAAAACGATACATGGATGTCTCCTTTCTCTTTTTCAAAGGAAAGGCACAAACAGGTTTCCCCATCTGTGCCACTTTATACTTATTTCTTTTTTGTAAAAAATTAATTTAATGTGCCGAACCGGTTATATAACATTTTACCGGAATTAACCGCCAACTGATTCGCACTCTGGTTTGCCATCGTGGATGCCTTCTGCGCAATCTGTGACATAAGAGAACCGCTGCCGGAAAACAGCGCTTTCAAATCACTCGATTTCGCACTTTTGAACTTCTCTTCATCCAGTGACAGACTGTTGTCCTCTTTTATCGAAATACCTACTTTATTCAACAGCCCCTCGCTGATATTCATCTGCTCTGTTGTCCAGACAGCAGTCTGAAGAATGCTGTAAGAATTCAGATTTTTTGTTCCACTGAGTGTGCTGTTATAACTGGATACAAAGTCTTTTACATCATCCACGAGATCCTCTGCCTTTACCGTACTGTAATCTTTATTCTGCAGATTGGAAGCTGCTTTATTTAGCTTTGCGGAGGCAGCTTTTACCAGTGATAAATTATTGTTACTGTCTGCCTGACCGGAACCGGAAATGGTCTCCTCGTCACTATTTGCTGTCTGTGTTTTATAGTAAGCCTTCAGTGCCTTCTTATAAACACCGCTCTGAATCATCTTCAAATCGCCCAAACCGGAAATCCATGAAGATGAGTTACTGGAATTTGTGTTATTTGATGTTCCAAAATATGTGTCAAAAAAACTGGAACCTGTATAGCCAATACCGTAAAAATTATTCATACAAAACCACTCCTTTGAAATCAATTTTCATCAGGTCATCCGTTACCTTATAGAATCTATCGGCTGATTTGACCTGTATCTTTAGCAAAAAAATCATTTTCTTCTGTTTAATGCATTGGCTACTGCCTCACGCTCACTATAATGATGCTTAACCCCATTTATCTCCTGGTACTCCTCATGCCCTTTTCCAAGTAAAATAATCATATCGCCATTCTCTGCATGGTCGACCGCATAATTGACCGCTTCCTGTCTGTCCGGAATAACCACGTACTCACCATTTGTTTTATGAAGTCCGACCTTGATGTCTTCAATGATATCCATGACATCTTCTGTTCTTGGATT
Organism: Eubacterium sp.; assembly: GCA_034101395.1. GTDB lineage: Bacteria > Bacillota > Clostridia > Lachnospirales > Lachnospiraceae > Eubacterium_F. Next base: position 42,873 of record JAXEJU010000057.1, read on the forward strand.
GTCACTCGTTACGATAGCAAGTTCCGCCAGTTTTCCGACTGCCTCTCCCATCTCATAGCGGCGCAGTTTACTGCGGTTTCCGCCACATCCGAAAATAGCGATAATACGCCCCGGATTGTAGCCCCTCAGTGTTTTCAGCACGCTCTCTGTACTGACACCATTATGCGCAAAATCAATCAGAACAGAGAATCCTCGCCCTGTTGGAATATTTTCCACACGTCCGCGCACTTCCACATGCTCCAGTGCATGAAGGATTATTTCCTGCGGCATCTGTAAAAGTGCCCCGACACATGCTGAACACATGGCATTGTAAACATTAAACAGTCCCGGCAGCCCAACAATAACATCTCCCTCAAGAATCCCGCTTGCGTGGAATTTCATCGAAAGGTCTCCGGCATCATTAATATGCTCAATATCCGATGCCACCATATCTGCTTCACTTGTTCCAAACGTCTTTACCTCACAGGTTGCATCTTTTACAATATCTTTCCAGTGAGGATCATCTGCATTCACAATTCCTACCTTACACATCTGGAAAAGCCTGCTTTTGCACATCAGATACTCGTCAAAATCCTTATGTTCATTTGGACCGATATGGTCAGGAGAAATATTGGTAAATACGCCATAATCAAATGACATTCCCGCCACACGGTCCATTTTTACTCCCTGCGAGCTGACTTCCATCACCATGTAATCACAGCCGGCCTCCACCATATCCGCAAAATATTTCTGCAGATCATAGGACTCCGGCGTTGTATGCTCCGTCGGTGTAACAGTTCCTTTGATTGCCACGCCGATTGTCCCCACGATACCACATGTTTTACCGGATTTTTCAATAATATCGCGCACCATATAGGTTGTCGTTGATTTTCCTTTTGTTCCGGTAATTCCAATCGAAATCATTTTCTCTGCCGGATAGTCAAAATATGCCTGTGACATATAGCTTAATGCGGCACGCCCATTGTCCACTTTCACAACCGTCACATCCGGGTTATCGATTACCGTGTCTTTTTCCACAACGATAGCAGAAGCACCCCTGTTGATCACATCCGGTATAAATTTGTGGCCGTCAACGACGGTTCCGGCGATTGCCACAAACAGCATTCCGGGCCTGATTTTCCGGGAATCATAGGCAATATCTGCGATTTCAGTTTCTATACTTCCCTGAAGAAGTTCGTACTGCTGTCTCTCCAAAAGTCTGCTAAGTTTCATTACACCCTCCTGTCCGCAGGCGCATACGCCGAGGACGCGGCGGGAAATCACGAATGTGATTTCCCGTCTGCGATAAGAGCTGTTTGTGACGCCTGCGGCACAAACAGCCGTGTGAAAAATAAGTTATCGAACTTATTTTTCACACTCCCTCCTGTTACTCTATTATTTTATATTTTCTCAATGCCTTTTCAATGCCATCTTCCATAACCGGAGCTGTCACATAATCAACTGATGAAAATATGTCCGGATTTCCGCTTCCCATTGCCACACTTACACCTGTATACTCAAGCATCGGAAGATCATTGGTACTGTCTCCAAACCCAATTGTATCTGCGCGGTCTATACCAAGATACTCACATAAAAAAGCAATTCCGGTTCCTTTACTGCATCCCTTTGGGACAACCTCATAAAAACTCGGATCCCGCAAAATAAAATCAAAATCTTCCTCGTATTTCTTTTTAAAGGATGCCATATCACTTGTCTCGTCAAACCAGAGTGCCATTTTATCAAACTCCAGGTCATCCTCCCAATATTTCTGGCAATCGGTCGAAAAAGTTCCATTTGCCTCAAATATCTTCTGTACTACCGGCATCCAGATATCTTTACGAAAATACGTGCAGGTACTCCCCTCAAGTACTCCATCTATATGAAACCTTTCGAGATCATCGGCAATTTCCCTCTGTAAAGCCGGTTCCAGTGTTGCATGAAAGATTTCCTTATCATGATACAGTATATGCGTACCACATCCACCTACAACACCATCAAATCCAATGGATAAAATTTCTTCCGGCCAGATTGCCTTACAGCGCCCCGTACAAAGAAACAGAAGATGTCCGTTTTCTCTGGCTCTATGCAATGCATCTACCGTGCTTTGCGGGACAATCCCTGTCTCTTCATCTAATAGTGTACCATCGATATCAAAAAACAGCATATGCTTTTTCATATTGAATATCACCTTTCCCTGTCAATCATTTTTTGCTTTCCTTTTCGGCGACAATTCTTTACGCCAGACAGTTATGTAAAACAACATCGCTGCCGTAAGTGCAGATACAATATCGGCGACCGGTTCTGCGCGGTAAATTCCTTCCGCTCCCCAAAAATGCGGAAATATCAAAGCCAGTGGAATCAACAGAATCACTTTGCGCCACAGGGCAATAAAAAGGGAAACTTTTGCCTTTCCAAGTCCCATAAAAGTTGTCTGGCAGGTCATCTGAATACCAAATATCAAAAGTCCGGCCAGAAAAACCGGCATCTGTTTTCCTGCAAGTTCGAGTAATGCTGCGTCGCTCGTAAAAACACCTGCAAAAAAACGTGGAAACAACATCATACTTCCGGTAAGAAGAAAACTGAAGCCCCATATAATACTAACGGCAATCTGAAATGTTCTGCGCACCCGCTCAACATTTCCGGCACCATAATTGTAACTGACAATCGGCTGTGTTCCCTGTGAAAATCCCTGTACCGGAATCAGTATCAACTGCATTACACTCTGCAGAATCGTGAGCGTTCCGACATAAAGGTCACCGCCATACTGCTGCAGACCACGGTTTAATACGATATTAATCAGGCTCTCTGTAGACTGCATAATAAAAGGGGATATGCCCAGTGCTAAAACCCCTGGAAGGATGGCAAAATCCGGTCGGAGATTGCTTCGCCGGATATGCAGTCCTGTCTTTTTTGAACACAAAAAACATACTACCCAGACGGCACTCACTCCCTGCGAAATAACGGTCGCAAGAGCAGCTCCTTTTATTCCCATCTGAAATCCAAAGATGAACAACGGATCCAGTGCGATGTTGAGCACTGCCCCTATCAAAACCGACACCATAGCTGTTTTGGCGTGCCCCTGACAACTGATAAACATATTTAGCCCCTGATACGCCATGACAAATATGGTACCATAAAGATAAATATTCAGGTAATCAACGGCATACCCAATAGTTGCATCACTGGCTCCAAAAAGATATAAAAGTGGTGTTTTTCCGATATGGAATCCAACGGTAAGCACGACAGCAAACAGCAATAGAAGGGACACACTGTTTCCAAGAATACGCTCTGCCTCCTGTCTGTTTCCCTTACCCAGTTGAATAGAAGCCAACGGAGCCCCACCCATACCAGCCAGGGCACTGAATGCCTGTATCAGCAGAACAACCGGCAACGATAGTCCGAGCCCCGTCAACGCCTGCGAACCGACGCCCGGTATATGGCCAATATAAATTCTGTCAACCATGTTATAAACAACGTTAATCAGCTGTGCGATTACCGACGGTATAGCCAAACTGAAAATCAGCTTCCCAAGCGGTGCTGTCGCCAGTTTTTCATCCTGAAACATTTTCTGTTGTTCCATTACCGTTCCTCCATCTGTTTGAACGCACTGTGTGTTCCCACATACTTATATGCAGGACGAATAATTTTCCCTTTGTTCACCAATTCTTCCAGCCGATGAGCACTCCACCCGGAAATACGGGCAATGGCAAAAATCGGCGTGAACAATTCCCTTGGAATTCCGAGCATCGTATATACAAATCCACTGTAAAAATCGACATTGGCACACACTGGTTTAAAACGGCGGTGTTTTTGCATAATTAAATCTTTTGACACGTCTTCTACCGTTTCATATAGATGAAATTCTTCCATCTTTCCCTTTTCTTCTGCCAGTTTTTGAGCATAACGCTTCAAAATCACCTCACGCGGATCCGAATCGGTATAAACGGCATGTCCCATGCCATAGATAAGGCCAGAACCATCAAACGCTTCTCCCGCAAGAATTTTTTCCAGATAACTTTTTATTTCTTCCCCGTTTTTCCAATCCGGACAATGTTCTTTTATATCATCAAACATTTGCAGAACTTTGAGGTTAGCACCTCCATGACGAGGGCCTTTCAGCGAAGCAATCGAGGCGGAAACTGCAGAGTAAGTATCTGTTCCAGAAGACGTTACCACATGATCTGTAAAAGTAGAATTGTTTCCACCACCATGTTCTGCATGAAGTACAAGTGCGATATCCAGCACTTTTGCTTCCAGTTGTGTGAATTTTCCATCCTGTCGGATCATCTGCAATATATTTTCTGCAGTAGACATTTTTTTATCCGGTGTCCGAATAAAAAGATTGTCATCAAATTTAAAGTGGCGATAGGAATGATACGCATATACTGCTATCATCGGAAGTTTGCCAATTAACTGTAAGGACTGGCGCAATACATTAGGAACAGAAATGTCGTCCGGATTCTCATCATATGAATACAGCGTTAACACGCTTTTCTGCAAAGCATTCATAATATTAGCGCTTGGTGCTTTCATAATGACATCACGGACAAATTGACCGGAAAGCTCCTGAAGGCTGGCTAATATTTCCAGAAAATCATTGAGCTGGTCTTCCGTTGGCAATTCTCCAAACAACAGAAGATACGTGATTTCTTCAAACGCAAACCGTCTCTCTTCAAAACTGTTCACCAAATCCATCACATTGTATCCCTGAAAATACAGCTCGCCGTCACATGGTACCTTTTTCCCATTTTTTGTTTTATAACCAATGACATCTGAAATTTCTGTCAGTCCGGTTAAAACCCCTTTTCCATTGGAATCACGCAATCCACGCTTTACATCATACTCACTGTACAAATCGAGATCAATAACACCGGAAAGCATGCAGTAATTTACCAAATCGTTGAATTTCCCATTTAAGTCTTCTCCCAATTCCATCATGGAATGATTATCCATAACAATTCCTCCTTTCATGCTGGATGCTCCGCATTTTTATCTTCTGTAATTATTTCTTTCAAAACACGAATTAATTATACACTATTTTTATTCGTTTGAAAATTATTTTTTATATTCGCTTCATATTCAGTGTTCTCATCGCATTTACTATCGCAATAACAGACACTCCCACATCCGCAAATACCGCTTCCCACATATTTGCCACACCAAACGCTCCCAGCGCCAATACAACCGCTTTCACCGCCAGCGCAAATACAATATTCTGTTTTACAATAGCAAGCGTTTTTCTCGATAGTTTAACAACCGATGCAATTTTCCCGATATCATCATCCATCAGGACAATGTCAGCCGCCTCAATAGCAGCATCAGAACCAAGACTTCCCATCGCAATCCCCACATCCGCTCTTGTGAGAACCGGTGCATCGTTAATCCCATCACCAGCAAAAGCAAGTTTTTCCCCCGGTTTCTGGGTGGACAGCAACTGCTCCACCTTTTCAACTTTATCCCCGGGCAATAATCCGGCATGAACTTCATCAATTCCAAGTTCCTCTGCCACATACTCTGCTGCCTGCTGCCTGTCACCGGTCAGCATAACCGTTTTTTTCACACCAACTTCCTTCATCGACCGGATTGCCTCTTTTGCACCTTCTTTTATTACATCTGAGATAATAACCGCGCCAGCAAACACGGAATTTCTCGCCACATAAACAACAGTCCCCGCAACATCTTTACAACTTTGATAATCAATTGACTGTGCTTCCATGAGTTTCTCATTTCCAACCAAAACATCCGTGCCATCGACCGGAATCCGTATCCCCTGCCCGGCAATCTCGACAGCATCCCCCAGACGGTCGGTATCTATCTTTTGTCCATAGGCCTCGCGGATAGATCCTGCAATCGGGTGGGTGGAATACGCTTCTGCATGAGCTGTAAGCTCCAAAAGTTCCTTTTTTTCTATTCCCCTTGGACGAATTTCTGTCACTTTAAATTCCCCTTTTGTGAGGGTTCCTGTCTTATCAAACATAATGGTCGTCATTTCTGCCACTGCTTCCAGAAAATTACTTCCCTTCACCAATACACCAAGCTTTGATGCAGCACCAATACCCCCGAAAAATCCCAGCGGAACAGATATGACAAGTGCACATGGACAGGATATTACAAGGAAAATACACGCGCGTTGAATCCAGTCTCCCCATTCACCACCGAGAAACAGTGGCGGAATAATCGCCAGAAGTACCGCCCCCATCGTCACAACAGGGGTATAATACCGTGCAAAACGTGTGATAAAATTCTCTACTTTTGCCTTTTTGCTGCTGGCATTTTCCACAAGCTCCAGAATTTTTGCAACTGTTGAATCATCAAATTCTTTTGTGACTTGTACACGCAGCATCGCATTTTCATTGATACATCCACTGAATATCTCATCACCGGCTTTTACTTTGCGCGGTACAGACTCACCAGTCAGTGCTGCCGTATCTAAAAGTGACTCTCCTTCTGTAACGATACCATCGAGAGGAATTCTCTCCCCAGGCTTTACCACTATCGTCATTCCCACTTCCACATCATCGGGGTCAACCTGCACAAGCTGGCCGTCTTTTTCAATATTCGCATATTCCGGACAAATATCCATCATCTCGCTGATTGACTGACGGGAACGCCCCACCGCATATGCCTGAAACAGTTCGCCCACCTGATAAAAAAGCATGACTGCGACTGCCTCTGAATATTCACCAACACCAAAAGCGGCAAAAGTTGCCAGCATCATCAGAAAATTCTCATCAAAAATCTGTCCGTGACAAATATTTCTTGCTGCTTTCCAGATAATATCATATCCGATTACCAGATACGGTACCAAAAAAATGGCAAAGGGCACCCACGTTCCCTCCAAAGGCTCCAGAACGCCTCCATGTTCCAAAACCATCAAAACCACAAACAGAATAAATGCAATTCCAATCCGCACCAACATTTTCTTTTGCTTTGCTGTCATTTTTCAACCTCCATCTTTATCAGAAAAGAATCTTGCAATCCGGTTCTATTTTCTCGCATACTTTAACAACTGCTTTCATAATCTCCTCAAATCGTTCATCCTCCGCCTCAATAGTCATTTTCTGCATCATAAAACTGACGGATGCATCTTTGACTCCATCGATTTTCTTAATCCCAGCCTCCATTTTTGCTGCGCAATTCGCGCAGTCTAAGTCCTGTAATTTGAATTTCTTTTTCATGATATCCTCCATTCTGAAGCTTTTACGCATTCTCTTTTATTCTTCAATGTGTTCCATTCCCTGTGCAATAATGGTTCTCACATGACCATCTGCCAGTGAATAAAAAACTGATTTTCCTTCTCTCCTCGCTTTCACCAGTTTGGACTGTTTCAAAATTTTCAACTGATGTGAAATTGCTGACTGTGTCATATTCAGCGCCTCTGCCAGGTCACACACACATACTTCTGCCTCAAAAAGTACAAATAAAATACGGATTCTGGTAGAATCGCCAAACACTTTAAACAATTCTGCCAAATCGTATAATTTATCTTCTTCGGGCATATTTTCATTGACTCGTTTTAACAGTTCTTCGTGAATCTCTGTCGCATCACAGCAGTCTGATCCATTTCCTGCCATAAGTTCACCTCCGGTTCTTTCATATGAACAATTATTCATATGTACATGATATATTATTATTTCAAATTTGTCAACAAAAAATACTGATTGGTGTTATAATGTTTTCAGAAAAACAAGGGAGGTAAGTATATTTATTTTGCTTTTTTCATATACTGTACAAAATCCGACTGGGTGAAAATAATGAATATAGAAAAAGAACGCGAAAAACTGATTCTTTTTACAAAAGTAGGAGCCATTGTCCTTTCCACACTGGCTCTATTGTCCGTCAGTCTTCACGTATATCCGGAATCTTCTGAAACTCTCAGCAATTCCATTTTGCACGAAAAGGAGCTGCCGATTTATTGTGTAGAGCAGGAAAAACCTTTAATCTCTATTAGTTTTGATGCCGCATGGGGGAATGAGGACACAAAAAAACTGTTGGAAATATTAAAAAAACAGAACGTAAAAGCCACATTTTTCATGACCGGGGGCTGGATTGAAAAATATCCGGATGATGTAAAAGCAATAGCTGCCGGTGGTCACGACCTCGGCAATCACAGTGAAAATCATAAACACATGTCCACCCTCTCCGCCGAACAATGTCGGGAAGAAATCATGAAGCCTCATGAGAAGGTGAAAAAGCTGACCGGAAAAGATATGTTCTTGTTCCGCCCGCCTTATGGCGACTATAACGACACGCTGATTCAGACAACCAGAGAATGTAATTATTATCCGATTCAGTGGGATGTGGACTCCCTCGACTGGAAGGACTACGATGCCGCCACCATCATCCGTCGTGTCACGGAACACAAACACCTCGGAAACGGCTCTATCATTCTCTGCCACAACGGTGCAAAGCACACCGCAGAGGCACTTGACGAATTAATTACCATATTGAAACAAAAGGGATTTACTTTCGTACCGATTTCAGAATTGATTATGAAAGATAATTATACCATGGATGCGGAGGGGCGGCAGATTCCCGGGAATTACACAGCAATCGCAGATTAATACAACATTGGTATAAGAAAGCCGGTTCAGGTCAGATACTTTCATTTTATCTATCTGCCTCAGGGAGATAAAGTTCTTTTGCAATCTCCTCTGTCTCAAACACGGGGGAACTCTCTGCAAATACTTTTCCCACAACTCCTTCTCCCGGCTCCACCATTTATTCGCTTAAAATCCTCATAACCGATTGGCACTGTCTTCTGCAAAAAATCACCTGCTCTCTCATACCTTCCATAACATTTCATTCTTTACACTGTCTTTTCCCCACACTAATCTTCTTAATCCACTTCCCCCCCCCGCAAGCGAAACACACACCAAAATGCTTTTGCAATCTGGTCAAATTTCAAGCAGATATATATGGCAAAGGCCGGAAGATTAAAAACAAATCCGGCAAGTATCCCAAGAGGAATTGACAATACCCACAGGAAAATATTATCCGTCAGCATCAGTAGTTTCGTGTCTCCTCCCCCTCGCAGCACACCTTTCGTCATAATGCTGTTAGTTGCCTGAAAGACAAGAATCAAACTGATGGCATTCATCAGCTGATAAGCAATTTCCATCGTCTCATCCGACACCCGATAAGAATGGATAATCAATCCACTGACTGCGACAACAAACAGCGCTGACAGGGCACCAAGCCCAATGCCCATGCCAAGAAAACCATATCCCTGCTTCATTGCCTTGTCTTTATTTCCCTCTCCCAGCGTTTGACCGGTAACAATAGCACCTGCCTGGGAAACGCCCTGTATCAGAACGGTACTCATCTGCTGTGTTACCCCGGTAATCGAATTCGCTGCCACAAAAGTAACTCCAAGTCTTCCGATTACCATAGCTACAGCAGCATTTCCAAGTGCCAATATTCCATCACTGATTAGTACCGGAATGCTGATACGGATATATTCTCTCAACAAATCCTTTGTATTCATGCACAAATGTTTCAGTCGGAAACCAATATGCTGTTCTCGGAAGAGAAGATATCCGCAAATTACACCGGCTTCAAAAATTCTAGCAAGCAATGTTCCCAGAGCAGCTCCGGCAACCTCCATACGCGGTAGTCCCAGTTTCCCATATATAAGAATATAATTAGCTCCCAGATTGATAACAAAAGCACCGACTGAAACAATCAGAGGAATTCTGACTTGCCCAACACTCCTTAATACAATGGTACAAGTTAAAGACAGTCCTAAAAAGAAATATGTAAAAATAGAGTATCGAAAATAGCGTATCCCCATGGGAATAACCGCACTCTCTGTAGTAAACATCCGCATAATGACCTCTGGAAACAAAAAGGTAGCCGCCGCAAACACCAGTGCCAGTCCAACTGTTAAACGAATCATAATACAAAGCGTCTTTTTTAATGCAAGTGCCGAAGCCTGTGGTTCCTTCTCCTTCATCCCCCAATAACGGGATACCAAAACAGAAGCCCCCATTCCAATACCCATGCATAAAATATGATAGATGGTAATAAACTGATTGGCTAATGAAACGGCAGAAAGCTTGACCTCCCCCAAGCTTCCTACCATAAGATTATCCAACATATTCACTCCAATTGTTATCAGACTTTGTAAAGCAATCGGTGTTGCCAGAAATAATACTTTGCGATAAAATGCACCGTCTGATACAATCAGTTTCTTAATTCCCCTCATTGTCAGCCTCCACCGGTTAATTATTTCTTCAGTTGTTTCATAATATCATCAATGAGTAATTGAACAAACTCCGACTCACATCCTGTCTGTGAATAGGCACCCTCCGGAGAAAACACCATTTCAGCTCTATGTGCTTCCTGATAAGAATCCCAATGCGGCATCTCACTTCCATCTGAATCCACACCGTTTGGATTGCCGGTCTTTATGAAATTCGTCCAATAATTGCACATCTGACGGGAAAGGTCATAGTGTCTTCCCACAAAAGGTCGCCAACATTTGGCAAGTGTTTCAAAGAAGAACCACAAATCGACAGAGTGAAATGTTCCGGGATTATCGTCTCCGGGAATATCCGGTGAAAAACGATAATAATAGCAATCTCTTGGGCATTCACTCTCCTGATTTAACAAAAAAGCACTTTTGACTGTACACTCGATACCACTGACTGCTGCAAAACCTTCTTCTGACTTTATATGTACTTCCGGACACTGCAGGAATTTTTCTGCTCTGTCTCCAAATAATTCCTGTGCCCTCTTTTCCAACTCTTCTTCCTTTTCCACACGAATCAAGTTAGGAAATTCATCCGCTGTATTTCCTGCCATCACCGGAACATCACCATATTTTCCTTCCGCAAAGAGTTTAATCGGGTCGCCCACGCAGATGTTATTGTCCAATACCGTAAACATCATACCATGTTTCCACATAAACTCATCATAGCGGTCACGGATAAACCCGGCATCCAGCTTTCGTGCTTCCTCCAAAGTCTTAACGCCCAGAAATTCAAAGAATTTCTCTCCCACTTTTTCGGCATTTTCTAATGGTTCGGGAATCCCCACGCAATCCTCACCGTACGGACTGCGAATCATTGCACTCATTATAACGGCCTTATGAAATAACCCAAAATTATCCGGACAAGTCATCTGTGTCAACACACTTCCACCCCCGGCTGACTGACCGGCAATCGTTACATTATCCGGATCACCACCAAAGGCTGCAATATTACGGGAAACCCAACGAAGCCCTGCCTGCTGGTCAAGATTACCAAAATTAGTTGGTGCCTCCGGTGCCTCTCTGGTCAATTCCGGATGTGCCAGAAAACCAAAGACATTAAGACGATAGTTCACGGTAACAACAACTACCCCTCTTCTGGCTATTCTCTCGCCGTCAAACTCCATCTCAGAAGGATACCCCCATTGTAAACCGCCACCAAAAAACCACACCAGTACAGGCTGACGTTCGCTTGTATCCTTTGCACTCGTCCACACATTCAGATAAAGGCAATCTTCATCCATTGGAATTTCCGGGTCAACATGCCACTCCCGACAATAGACATCCGTTCCTAATCCTGGTGTGCTCTGCATAGCAATCGGTGCAAAACGATATGCTTCAAGTACTCCTTTCCAGTTTTCTGCAGGTTGTGGTGCTCTCCAACGATTTTTCCCGACAGGCGGGGCGGCAAAAGGAATCCCCTTAAACGCCGTAATTCTCGGGTCTGCTGCTTCGATTCCCCTCACCATACCATTCTCTGTTTCTGCTACACGAATCATTATGATCTCCTCCCTAACTACATCAATTTTTCTTCCCCTCAATATGACTGCTGTTTCCTTCATTAAAGCTGCCGTTGTAGCTTCCTAACACGCGGTTCTTTTTCGGAGAAATAAAAATCCCTAACAATACACCCACCAAAAAAACACAAACTATGGCAAGACAAATACCAGTCGATGTCAATTCACCGCTTTTTACCTTTTCTACATATTTTTCTACAACCTTTTCAAATTTTTTCATTTTCTTTTCCCTCCAATATTTTCTCAATTTTTTGTTTCATAACACCAATAACGGGACCTAAAAAGAAGGCAACCCCAACGGTCACAATTCCAACAGGACCGCCCAATAAAAAACCAACCGTCATATAAGCAATATCCCAGCTCATTCGGACAATCTGAAAAGAAATCTAATCCCAAACTTTTCCGGATGCGCAAATGCTTTTCTTTCAAAATTTTTTTTATCCTTCATTTTCTCTCCTATTTCAATTGTGATTGATTGTTTCACAATATATGAAAAGAATAACACCCTCTTGCCTGATTGGCAAGAACCTACGGTTAAAACATCAGTGATTTTTGAATCGTGTAATCAATTCTGTTCGATTTACGCATGCTGTTTTTTTCAAAATATTTTTTCCAATAAAAACAGTGAATGTTCCTAAAGCATCCATTCTAAAAGTAAAAGGAGCAAAAAAAGCAGTTACTGTAACAGCAAAGAAAATAAGTGGTGCAAAAGGTTATAAAATTCGTTATGCTACGAACAAAAAAATGAAAGGCACAAAAAGCGCGTTATCAAAAGGCACTAGCAAAAAGATTACAGACTTAAAGAAAAAAACAAAGTATTATATACAAGTCCGTGCTTATAAGTTGGATGCAAATAATAAAAAAGTATTCGGAGCATGGTCCTCTGTCAAAGCAGTAAAAACGAAATAGAACCATTGACTTAAACGGTCATAAAATCACGGCAAATTCATATACCAGCAGGGAAATACGTGATGATGTTCCGATTATTTTAAAAAACGGTATTCTGAAACTCAAGAATTTTCTGCTTGACAAATTATATGTGTCTTGATATTCTTGTAATTGATATTAGGCGAAATGCTTGATCCACGCTTGTTAGGGAAAATTTCTCTAACAAGCGTTTTTTTATTTTAAAAAATGAAGGAGGGAATCCAATGGTTACCATCAGCAAATTTAGTTATGAAAACCCAAGATATGTCAATCTGCTAAAACGAAGAAGCAGCATTCCTGAAGAGGTAGAAACTACTGTTAAGGATGTGCTGAAAAATGTTAAAGAAAAAGGGGACGCAGCATTATATTCCTATATGAAAAAATATGATAATGTTGACATTAACGAAATCGGATTACTTGTGTCAGAAGAGGAATTTTCTGCTGCAAAGGAAAAGGTATCCGAAGAATTTAAAGTGGCAGTAAAAAAGGCTTGTGATAATCTGTTTCGATTTCACAAACGACAATTGCCGGCAGGTTTTTCCGAAAAATATGAGGACGGCGCTGTGCTTGAACGCAAATACACGCCTATTAACAGCGTTGCCGTAACTGTTCCAGGAAACATGGCTCCTCTCGTTTCTACTTTATGTATGAATCTGATTCCTGCCATAGTTGCCGGTGTTCCAAATATATACATACTAACCAAACCACGAATCGATGGAACGATTGATGAGCATTTACTATATGTAGCAGACTACCTGAATGTCAAAAATTATTATAAGATTTCCGGTTCCCAGGGATTGGCGGCTGTTGCTTATGGGACAGAAACCGTCAGAAAAGTTGATGCAATAACAGGTCCGGGAAATAATTTTACCCAAATGGCTAAAAAATTGCTGTTCGGTGAAGTAAAAATTGACTCTATCGCCGGTCCTTCTGAAATTGCAATTATTGCTGATGAATATGCCAATCCTACATTTGTTGCAGCCGATATGATGTCTCAGGCAGAACATGGAACAGGTTTTGAAGCCAGTACAACATTCTGCCTTTCCGAAACACAGGCGCAAGCTATTAAAAATGAAATCATCCGCTTGTGTGAAGAAAATAATCTTATAGATGCGACTAAAACAACTTTTGAAAACTATGGCGATATTTTTGTCGTTGATTCTATTCAAGAGGCTATAGATGCAGTAAATGAAATAGCTCCTGAACACGCAGAGTTATTATTAAATGATTACGAATCTGCGCTTGCCCGTTTAACAAATGCGGGTGCTGTATTTGTTGGCGAATACAGTACCGAACCGGTAGGCGATTATTTCTGTGGAACAAACCATATTCTTCCAACATGTGGTACTGCTAAATTTTCTTCCGGTATGTCAGTTCAGGAATTTATGAGAGGATATAGTGTTATAAAATATCCGGAGTCCGCATTAAAAACAAATGCTGATTCTATCATTCAGCTTGCAGAATCGGAAGGAATGAAAGCTCACGCTTTGGCGGTAAAAGTAAGAAAATGATTATCTTTTAGGGGACTGCTCCTGTTTAAAATGTAATTGCATCTACCGTCATGATCCACTGGATGTATAATGTCTCACTCCTACTCTCCATAAGAGATATGACGGCAATAAAAACCACGTCGCCAATAAAGGAACAAATATAAAAAAAGGATTACTGTTTTTGTCCAGTATATATAGCAATGGGTAATATTGAATCAGTGCATATGGTATAACAAAAGTAGTGATCAATAACATCTTTTTTCCGTAAATGCTGATTGGATACCTGCCGTATTCTCTGGCACCATCCGTAAGCACGTTCATAAATTCCAGACCATCTAATGTAAAGAAACATAAGGCGGCATATATCAGGAACAGTCCCGAAAAAACAGCCGTTCCCCCGATAATCATAAATAACACCGTAATGATTTTATAAAAATTCCAGTTGACATTACAATGAGTGACTCCGTATCCAAACATAATTAATGCCTGAAACATTCTTCCAATCCGGGTTAATTCAAATTTGCTTCCAAGAACCTGTAAAATTTCATTTCTGGGCCTGACCAGTACCTGATCAAAACTTCCGGAGCGAACCATTCCCGAAAACGAATCAAAACCTCTGGCAAACATTTCCGCTAATGAAAATTCCAATAACATAACTGAAAAGCACAGATGCACCTCACTATAGGTGAATTCATTTACCTTGGAAAATCTTTGAAACATAAAATAAATTCCAAGAAAAACATTAAAGGATACGATAAACTGTCCTATCGTAGTCAGCAAAAACGATATTTTATACTGCATCATACTTCTGATATTTATGGAGATGTAATGACAATATAACTTAATAGCATCTTTGGCTTTCGCTCTCATAATCTCAGCCCCCCTGTATAGTTATTTTCTTTTCTGCCAATCTGCAAAGCAGACTTCCGGACACTGTCAGCAGAATAAGCCAGAATATCTGCAAAACAATCGCTTTTTGGATTTCAGGCATTGTCATACTACCGCTGTAGATTCGCAAGGCTACATTCTGCATGGACGCAAAAGGTAATAATTCCATAACGATTCTCCATTTTTCCGGGAAAAATGGCAGCGGGATTATAGCACCAGCAAAAAATTCGACCATAGCGGTAAAGACAATCCTCAACCCCTGCGGGGAAATTGTAAAAAAAGTCAGTACATATACGAGCATACAAAAGGCAACGGTTACGAATAATCCAAGTAACAGAGTTACAACAAATAACAGAAAATGCAATGCCGATTCCGGTCTTTCCATCCGATAAGTCTCCGGTAGAAATGCGGCAACAACCAATATCGGAAAACATCTGAGCACTGCTCTTGATAATCTGTTTGCTATACTCTGTGAAAACCACATATTGTAAATTCTTACAGGCCGACATAGTGAATAGGTAATATTTCCATTTACGATAGAATCAAATATTTCGTTTTCCATCATCCACGTCGCAAAAAATGCCAAAAAAGCCTGTTGCAGCCATATATATGAAGCAGTTGCTGACATTGTCATAGGAAATGCATCTGGTGCATCCTTATAAAATGCCTGAAATACCATGATTTCCAAAAATCCCCAGGCAAACTGTGTCACAATGCCTGCCAGAGCTGCGGCACGATACTGTAGTCCCATGGAAAATCTGAGGCGAAAAAAAGAAAGGTACTTTCTCATTTCATTTCACCCCCTAAACATCATAAGAGCGATACAATTCAGCGATTGTCTCATCAATGCCTGTATCGCCCTTTTTGATATCATCAAGCGTTCCATCCAATAAGATACTTCCTTTGGCAATCATTATTATTCTCTCCGATAGTGCTTCTATATCCTGCATATCATGAGTTGTCAGAATAACCGTCGTTTTATGTATTTTATTTTGCTTTTTAATAAATTCCCGAACTGCGATTTTGGAAACAGCATCGAGCCCAATTGTAGGCTCATCCAAAAATAAGATTTTGGGACTGTGTAGCAAAGATGCTGCGATTTCACATCTCATTCGCTGACCTAACGACAGCTGTCGCGTTGGAGAGCGCAGCAATTCCTTCAAATCAAGCAATTCACAAAGTTCTTCCATATTATTTTTATATTTTTCTTTTGGAATAGAATAGATATCTTTTAATAATTCAAAAGAATCTATGACAGGGACATCCCACCATAACTGAGATCTCTGGCCAAAAACAACGCCAATCTCCCGGGCATGTTCAATTCGGTTTTTATAAGGAACTCTTCCGTCAACCATCACGGTTCCACTGTCCGGTGTTAATATTCCACTTAGAATTTTGATCGTAGAACTTTTTCCGGCTCCGTTGGGGCCGATATACCCAACCATTTCACCGTCCCGAATCGTAAAACTGACATCCGATAATGCATGAATCACCTCATGTTCACGGCGAAATAGTGCTTTGCAGGCTTCACCAAACCCTGCATTTCTTTTTGCAACCTTGTACGATTTACATACATGTTCCATCGTAATCATCGTTACTTCCTCCTGGTAGTTATATTTTCATATCTTGCCAAGTCGGTCTGGTTTTCATTGGTTTTTGCCAATAAAATACCGAAGGTAAAATATTAAGTTGTTCAATGGGTGGTTAAAAAATAATAACATATTATTCGAGCGGTGACAACTCTTTTCTCCATTTTTCAAATTCATCCCTGCATTGCCTGCCGGTCGGGGTTTCACACATACCACCGCAGGAGGTACACTTGAGCTCCGACGGCATACTCTCCCCCAGTTTGCCGACAGCATCCACGACCTCATGAAAAGGAATCACACCGCTTCTTCCTGACAAAGCCAGCTGGGAAAATACAATTGCCATAACAACAGCCGTCACCACCCGGCTCAGACAAGGCTGATTGTGTCCACCCGGTATCGGATCACAAGGCCATCCGGCAGATGCCTGTAATGCCATGGAAGCAGCTGCCTCCACCTGTTCCGGTGTTCCATTAAGCATCTCCGTCAATCCGGCTGCTGCCATCGCTGAACAAACACCGCACTCGCCAGCATCCCCAAATCTTCGCTCATATGACCAAAGGTTCCCGCAAAGGAACCTTTCTCATCTAAAACGATCTTTATTTTTTTCAGAGGAGCTGACAGCAGACTATGTGCCAGATATCCAAGCCGGCAGGGACCGGCTGTATGAGAACTGGACCCCGGCTGCATAACCGGTCCAAATACATCATTGAAAAAATCCGGATATAGTTCTTCCATATCTTTTTCCTCTCAATCTGTTTAGCTTCTGGTGTACGGGCGCAGATAATCGTCCAGTTCTACATCCAGTACTTTGTTAATCAGGTTTGTCGCTATCATAATCGTAGCAAAAGCTGTAATCGCTACAATCTGTTCCTCATCCCAGTGTTTTTTCATCTCATCGAAAAGCTCTGCCGGAACATGGTTTGCATCACGAACAATAGCTTTTCCATATTCGATTAGAAGATTCTCTTCTTCTGTAAATTCAAACGTATCAAAATCGATTCCCAGATCATCGAGAATTTTCTGGAAAAAGGTACCGCACAACAGGCAGTCATTTTCTGTGGAAATTGCGTAGCAGAAAAAATTAACCGCGCGTTCACCGAGAAACTTTTCAATCGTCTCTTCTAACGGAAACCACTCCATCAGCGCATGGAATGCCGGCAGTGAGTGTAACAGTGTCAACTTCATATTCGTAATTCTTCCGTGCTCACTAATCTGTTTATCAATTTCTTTTTTTACCTCTTCCGATGCCGTTTCGTATTCAACCTGTGAAATATAAGCCATAATTTCTTCCTCCTTAAATAGAAAAACTAAATCTTTGATAATAACCGGATAAAAACTGTTTCGTCCTCTCGTTTTTCGGATTCAGGAAAAATTCTTTTGCCGGAGCACTTTCGAGTATTTTTCCGTTATCCATAAAAGCAATTTTATCTGCCACATCCCTGGCAAAATCCATTTCATGCGTTACAATCAACATCGTAACCTTTTCTTCTGAAACCTTTTTTATAACGTTCAGAACTTCCTGAACCAGTTCAGGATCAAGCGCCGAAGTCGGCTCATCAAACAAAATAATTTTGGGGTTCAGTGCCAGCGCCCTTGCAATGGCAACCCGTTGTTTCTGACCTCCGGAAAGAGCAGCCGGATAATTGTCCTTTTTGTCTAAAAGACCAACCTTGTCCAGATATTTTTCTCCGATCTCCTGAGCCTTTTGCTTTGGTATTTTCTGCACCACCCGGAGACCCTCTGTTATGTTCTCCAGTGCGGTTTTATTCTCAAACAGATAAAATCCCTGAAATACCATCGCCGTCCGCTCTCTTGCCTCTTTCTTTATATGTTTGTTAATATTCTCTGCCTGAAAAGAAAAGTCACCGATTTGTACTTCTCCTTCATCCGGGGTTTCTAAAAGATTAATGCACCTTAATAACGTGGATTTACCGGAACCACTGGAGCCAATCAGGGCAACGGTCTGTCCTTCCTCTACCACGAGGTCAACCCCTTTTAGAACCTGTGTATTTTTAAACGATTTATGTATATTTTTTACCTCTATCATACCAATACACCTTTTTCATTTCTTCGTACCCTGGCTTCCACTCGGGAAACAACAAACTCAAACAGGATACAGATTAACCAGAAAACAATTGCTGCTACAATGTATGCTTCAAAAAACCGGGAAGTCCGTCCGGCGATAATCTTTGCCTGCCCCATGATATCCGCTACGGAAGCGGCGAAAGCAAGTGAAGTATCTTTCAGCATTCCGATAAAAAAGTTTGAAATATTCGGAAGTCCTACTTTCAATGCCTGAGGGATTACAATTCTAAACATTGCTTGGGACGTGCTCATACCGATGGAATATGCCGCCTCCATCTGCCCTTTGTCTACTGCCTGAATCGCTGACCGGATAGTTTCTGTCAGATAGGCACCGGCATTCAGAGAAAATGCAATGAACATAAATACAAGTGCCGGTATGTCCGATACATCAAATGTCGTTCCGAACTCTTCATTACAGATGCGAAGCACCACCGGAATCCCATAATATATCAAAAAAATCTGAACAATTAGCGGTGTTCCTCTCACAAAGGATACATACACCTTTGTAATCTGGCGGAGTACGGGAATCTTGTAAATTCTTGCCATTGCACCGATAAATCCAATCAGTATTCCAAATACAAAAGCTACCAGTGCAATGGAAAGTGATACCGGGATTCCCGATAAAATACCGGGAATCGCATCTATCATATATTGGGGGGCAAATATTTTACTCATAATCTATAACCTTTTCTCTAGCTTGTATAATCGGCTCCAAACCACTCTTTTGACAGTTTTGAAAGTTCACCATCAGCAATCAGTTTTGCCAGTGCTGCGTCTACTTTATCTCTCAATTCTTTTCCCTTTTCATCCTTCTTAAAGATGAAGTAGGTCGGATCTGAGGAAAGTCTCTCTCCTGCCGGCTGCACTTCCAGTCCCTGGGTTTCTGCCTTATCAACTGCTACCGCCGGATCATTTACTGTGGCATCCACTCTGCCATTGGCAATATCCTGCAAAATCGTAGTAATATCTTCACTGTAATACTCAATCGTCAAAATATTATCATGTTCTTCGTTCCATTTTTCTACCAGAAGAGTAAACGAATCACCTACTGTAAGCCCGATTTTCTTTCCCTTCAAATCTTCCAGGGAATTGATATCTGTTCTTCCCTTTTTGACAATAAGCTGAGCCACGCAGTTATAATAGGTATTTTCAGTCAGATAATACTTTTCCTGTCTCTCCTCGTTGCTTGTAATCTGGTTGGCAAGCATCTGGAATTTGTCAGCGTCCAGTCCGACGAAAAGACTTTCCCATTCACCGGCAACGAACTCAAAATGCAAGGATGGATCCACCTCTTCTACTTTGCGCAATACTTCCAGATCATATCCTGTCAGCTTTCCTGACTCGTCTTCAAAGCTGTAAGGGCTATAAGTTCCCATTGTTCCAACCTGAACGGTCTCTGCCTGTGAACCGGAATCCGTCGGATTCGACGTATTTGCCGTCTCCGAACTGCTGCCGCTTCCGCATCCTGTCAACGCTCCCACTACCAATACTCCTGTTAAAATTAATGATAAAATTTTTCTCTTCATTCTTCTGTCTCCTCTCGTTTTTATCTTGTCAATAATCCGGCATCCAGCACAAACTGACTGCCTGTAATAAATCTTGCCTTTTCACTTGCAAGATATTTGACCGCTTCTACAACATCTTCTGTTTCCACCCACGGTACCGGCAGAAGATTTCCCGCTGACCGCTCTGCAATCTCAATCGGAGTTGTTCCCTCCAGCTCTGCCAGTCCATCATTCATCGGCGTATTCACTCCGGTTGGATGAATCGTTACCACACGTATTCCATATGGCGCCAATTCGATTGCCTGTGCTCTTGCAAGACCAATCAATCCATGCTTGGAAGCGCAATAATGGCTCATGCGGTTCATACCACGCAGACCTGCAACCGATGAATTATACAAAATTACACCTTTTTTCTTTTCAATCATGTGTGGAATCACATATTTGGATACCAGCCAGCCACCTTTGAGATTGATATCAAGCATAGCATCCCACTGATCTTCTTCTAATTCGTGGGAATTTCCATAGGCTGCAATACCGGCATTACTGAACAGAATATCAATACCGCCAAACTCTTTGATTCCCCGTTCTACCGCCTCTTTGACATCCTCTGCCTTTCTTACATCACCGCCGTATATGACGATTTTACCTCCAACAGCTTCCACATCATCTTTTAACTGCTCCAGATCATCATTGGATGAACGGTTATACGCCGGATAAGGAATCTTTTCTCCCAAATCAAAAGCGATAATGTTTGCTCCCTCTTTGGCAAATCCGAGCGCTACTGCCCGTCCCTGTCCCTTTCCTGCACCTGTAATAAAAATTGTCTGTCCTTCAAATTCTTTTGCCATTTTATAATCCTCCTCTTTTTATTTGAATACTTTGCTAAATGCCTGTTCCAAATCCCGAATTAAATCTTCGGCATCTTCCAGCCCTACTGAAATGCGGACCAGATTTGATGGTATGTCCGCAAGCTCGTGTAACTCCGGCGCCAGCTCAGTATGCGTCGTTCCCGGTGGATTTACAATTAGGGAACGCACATCACCGATATTTACATGATATGAGAAAATCTTTAATTCACGGATAAATTCCTTTAACTGTTCATTGGTACCTCCAAATCCAAAGGAAAATACCGCGCCTGCCCCTTTCGGGAAATATTTATCTGCCAGTTCCTTGTACGGATTGCCCTTGGCAAATGGATGACGCACCCACTCCACTTCCGGTTTGGATTCGAGATACTCGACAAGTTTTTTTGTTGTCTCAACCTGCTTTGACAAACGCTCTGAAATCGTACTCAGTCCCTGCAAAACCAGGTACGCATCAAAAGCTCCTAATGTCGCTCCGATAAACTCCAGATAAAATACGCGAAGTGAAGTAACTATCGGTGTTGTCGGTGCCAGTTCCAAAGGTGTTCTCGGATTTCCATCCAGGTCTCTCATTTTGTATGATTTCTCATGAAACTGTGGAAATCTTTCTTTGGAATACTGGAATGTTCCATTTTCAACGACAAGTCCTGCAATTGTGTTTCCATGTCCGGAAATTCCCTTTGTCGCTGAGTAAACGATAATGTCAGCCCCATGCTCAAACGGCCGGAACAGATACGGGGTAGCAATTGTGTTGTCTACCACAACCGGAACACCATGTTTATGCGCCACTTCTGCAATCGCCTCAAAATCATAAATCTCAACATTCGGATTACTGATGGATTCCAGATAAACAGCCTTTGTATTTTCATCAATTAAGGCCTCATATTCTGAAACATCACTGCGGTTTTTCACAAACTTAGTATGTATTCCAAATTTCGGGAAGAAATGTGTCAATGATTCCTGCGCTGCTCCGTAAAGGGACGACGCTGATACAATATTTCCGCCTCCCTCAGCCAGCAAAAGCACCGTATAGGTAATCGCTGCCATACCCGATGCCACTCCGATAGCTGCCGAACCACCATCCAGTTCCCGGATTCTCTCTTCCAAAACGGATACGGTCGGATTTCCTACTCTGGTGTAAATGCCGCCGCTTTCACTTCCTGTCCAAAGTCTCCTTGCCCGGTCGATATCTCCCAAATCAAAAGCTGCTGTTTGATAAATGGGAGGATTTACCGAATAAAAATGTTCTTCTGAATTATATCCTGCATGGATTCTCTGTGTATTAAAACCTAATTTATCACTCATATCAGAATTCTCCTCTCTGTTTTTTATTTCCTACTGTCTATATATGATTACTATGGTATGAATCATATCATACCGTTTGTTATTTGTAAAATAGTAAAAAGTTATCATTAGTTATAGGTTTTACCTATGTATCGTTTTGTGCAAACATAATGTCTGCATGACGGCTTATTGCACAAAAAAGAAGCATAACAATAAACTGCTATGCTTTCGTAATCAACATTTTCTACCGTAAAGTATTTCTGAATCTTCAACTGAATTCTTCCTCAAATCAGCATCCGATGGAATATGAACAGATATCAGGTTTGTGTCACCTTCTACAAACTCATATTCCAGGCAGCCAATCCGAAATTCCATAAGTGCTAAATATCTTAATACCATCGGAATCACTTCCAACAAACTCTTGAAGCTTCCTGATTCCGTCATCCCACGTTTTTCGATTTGAAAATTAGAACTTCGGTGGGCGTCCCCAGCCGCCACCGGAAGAACTTCCGGTAGACATACTGACACTTGTAAAAGTAACAGCATCTCCCTTTGTGAGAGAACTCAAATCCTTTCCATAATAAATCGTATAACTGCTGCCAAGTTCTAATTTTTCACAGGACATCACTATGGATTGAAATGCTTTGGTCGGCTGTGCCCGGAGCACTTCGTTGCCTTGATTGTCCTTTAAAACAACATAAGTCCCGGCACTCTGAGTGGAAGATAACCGGATATCAACCGCCGGCTGTGAAGAACCTCCCGTAGGAGCTGAATCCATGCCAACCGCACCGGATGCTATCAGCGTTCCTCCTGAAATCTCACAGACACAATTAGCTCCGTCTCCATAATCCAGAGCACCGTTACCACTATCGGTCGGTCCGTTTACCGTTATCGTTCCGCCCATGATAAAAATACTTCCGTTACAATCAATGCCATCACCATCTGCATCTATCGTAGTTTCGCCACCCCGGAAAACAATCCGGTAATCCGTATCCGACACTGTCTGGCCTGGATTAAACCAGTGTCCCGGCATTCCCGACTCATTACTTCCGGAACCATCATTTCCTCCCGCAGCATTCATGCCATCATCTCTCGCTTTGACATTTATAACTCCACCATTTATGGAAATATCCCCGCTTTCGAGTCCTTCATAAGATGCCGTTATTTGTATATTCCCGCCATTAATCTCCAGCGTGTTGTCGGAATGAATGGCATCATCACCGGTTGCAATCTCTATCGAGCCACCATCTATCCGGATATTACCATCACAGGAAACAGCGTCATCTGCCACAGAATCATTACTATCTCTTCCGGCTCTGGAAGAACTGTAAGTAGCTGTTGTATCAATCCGCATCGTTCCTGCTGTCTCCGGTACAAATATCGTAGTGCCGGCTTTCACTCCTTTATAACTTCCAGCTTCCAGAGATCCTGCCGCATTCTTTGTGGTTATCGTCAGTTTGGCAGGATTCAAATAAAGTGTTCGGTAGGCACAGATTCCGTCTCCATTTTCAGAAACAAATGTGCCACTTCCACCATCAATTTCTATATTTCCTTTATCTACAAGTGTAGAATACTGTTCCACATCTAATTTGTCCAGACTGGTTTTTAAACAGTCGCCATCCGAATGTATGGACAAATCGGCATCTTTAACCGCCAGATTCAGTTTGGCAGAGATTCCATTATGACCCGCGGATTTCCCATTCAGACCACCAACCTCTATAGTGGTGCCAATTATTTTCATTTCATCCGTACACTTAATGCCATTTCCATAGGTAGAAACTATCGTAAGTGTTCCTGAACCGTTAATCGTCAGTGGTGTTTTTTTACAGACGATTCCCCCCGTATATGTGGCAGAAACACCGTCTTCTTTATCAATCCCGGTCTTTCCGGTATCCGTCAATGTATTGACAGTGCCATCTGCAACGGTAATCACCGCTCTGCTAACACTGCTCTTAATCATAATCAGACCAGTATCCGAAGTTGGTTCGGTGTTGTTTGAGGAAGTCATGGAAATACCATTAAGAATCAGATGAACCATTCCCGTTGCATTTTCATCCGCATAATCGACCTCAATCAGTCCATCAATCGTTTTTCCATCCTTTTGTTGAATCAGATAGGTTCCCGGTGCCGTAATCGTCAACTTATTCTTCTTGCTGATTTCATAGTTCTCTGCTGTCACTTTGCTGTCGGAAGCCGATGCCGGCATATTAATTTTCGTTGCACCTGTACCTGATGTGTCTGTATCTGTTGTGTCATAACTCATCCGAAATGGTTCTATGTAATCTTTTGATGAATCATCATCCGCATTTCCCGATGTATTACCCGGTGTAGCAGTCGGAGAAATTGGGGAAGTTGTTGCTGTATCTGCCGCTGTCGTTCCCGGTGTAGCGTCTGCGTCCCGGTTAGTTGTTGCCGTCGGCAGCGCACTCACATCCGGTGAAATCTGTTTTGAAACAATCCGGTATCTGTATTTTTTCATTTGCTTATCTTTTACCGCTTTGCATTTTTTTGCTGTCATCTTTTTAGAAGCTTTTACCGCATATATTTTCAAAACAGTTGTCTTCTTAAAAACAAATGATTTTGATTTCTTTGCTTTTATTTTTTTATTGGCGGAAAGTTTTTTCCCGGTAGTATAATAAACGGTATATCCTTTTTTCGCCTTCACTTTCACGGAAACACTGCCAGAATAGGTACCGGCATCTTTAGAAATCGTATAACCTTTTACAGATGTTTTTGCATCTGCCCCAGTTGTAGCCAGACACCCGCCAAGCATTGCACATACAAGAACACCTGCTGTAATTTTTCTCGTTTTTATCAATCTTATCCCTCATTTCTGCTCTGCACTTTTTTATAATATCTTAGCATATCCTTTTGAAAATGCAAAAAAAATTTGTATTTCCATGCTTTAGGGTTGCAATGGATACTCAAATGATGCTATATTATTTTTATAAAGAATTCCGGAGGAAAATAAACAATGGAAATGACATATGAGATCAATAGAAACGAAACAATTCCCTTTCACAACAATGTAACCTACTGCGTGGGGACTGGCCGCATGGGACTTGCTCTACATAAGGAATATTGGGAACAACTGGAGTTTGTACAGAAAAAAATAGGATTTTCCTACATCCGCGGACATGGTCTTTTCTGCGATGATATGGCAATCTATCAGGAATATAAGGATTCCGCGGGAAATATACAGTCAGAATATAACTTTACCTATCTTGACAGAGTGATTGACAGCTATCTTAAACTAAACATCCGTCCATTTCTAGAACTTGGCTTTATGCCGGAAAAACTTGCCTCCGGCACACAAACACAGTTTTACTGGAAAGGAAACGTAACGCCGCCAAAAGATTATGACAAATGGTGTGCTTTAGTTCAGGCAACACTTACCCATCTACTTTCCCGATATGGCGAACAGGAAGTTCTGAACTGGCCGGTCGAAGTATGGAACGAACCAAATCTGACCGGTTTTTGGGAAAATGCGGACATGGACGAGTACTGTAAACTTTACATGTGTACTGCTTATGCTATCAAAGAAGTCAATCCTGATTTCAAAGTCGGTGGACCGGCAATCTGCGGTGGAAACGATGAGGTCTGGATGCGTGGATTTTTATCCTATTGTGAGAAAACCCAGGTTCCTTTGGACTTTATCTCCCGCCATCATTATACGATTCACCAGCCAGCCCCTTCCGGACACTATGGCTATGCAAATCTTCAGTCAAGTGAGTATTCTTTCAGTACCCTGAAACGCTGTCGTGAAATAATCAGTGAATTTAAAGAATATGAAAGCTTACCATTTTATATTACAGAATTTAATACAGCATATATACCAAACTGTCCTCTCCATGATACAAACCAGAATGCTGCGATCCTTGCCCGTATCCTGTCAGAGATTGGTGATTATTGCACCGGCTACTCTTACTGGACGTTCGGCGATGTATTTGAAGAACAGGGTGTACCTTTTACCCCATTTCATGGTGGTTTCGGACTTTTAGCAAATAACGGTATCCCAAAACCTACTTTTTGGACTTTCGAATTTTACAAAAATTTAACAGGAAAATGTATTTTTCGAAATGAACATGGTGTTGTCTGCGAAGATGAGGGAACAATCCGGGGAGTTCTGTGGAATTTGTCCTGTGAGACAGGCGAGGAACTTCTGACTATGCATCTTAATTTGCAGCTTGCTTCGGATGAATACTGCTGTATTCGGAAAATTGTAGATGAAACAACCTGTAATCCACAAAAGGTATGGCACGATATTGGGGAGCCGGCAAATCTCACAGAAGAACAAACTGTATTTTTGCGCGATGTCGCAAATCCCACCATACAAACAGAACGGATAGTGATTTCCGAAGTTCCGGCAACCGTTGATTTTTCGCTTTCTCAAAATGCTGTTATTTATTTTGAGCTTTTCCCTTCAAAGCTGACCAGCGACCGGGGATTTGTGTTTGAACGAAATGCTGTCGTAACCAGAGAATCTGATTAGACAAAATAAGTTGTCACACTAAGAAAGTTCTTTTATATAACTTTCTTAGTGTGATTTTTCATTTCATCAATACCCATGATCAACATGCTTCCATTTGCCACTATAATGATTGCCACAATCACTACACCCAGTTTTGTTCTCTTATAACTCAAAACACGTTTGACCCTTTCTTTTACTCCCACCTCGCCAAAAGCAAGAAGAACTGCAATGATTTTACGATTTCCCACACTGCAATCTAACAACACCTGACAGTAATTTGCCCGCCACGAAGCATCCTTTTTTCTAATTACCCGTTCGTCACATGCCAGCTCAATATCCTTACATAGCAAAATATATGCAAGCCAGCATAACGGCTGAAACCAATACACTGCTAAAATCAAAAATCCCAGTGGTTTCCACAAATGATCGCCTCTCTTCACCCGTCCTACAATCAGGCCGGGGCAGCTTTTCATACTCGATTTTAAAACAGGTATCGTGCGTAATTATAAAATCCATTTCTCCAGACTTTCCAGTCATGCATTCCGTCTAACGTATAATAAATATGTTTTACTCCATTTGCGTCAAGTGCGTTGTGATAACGTTTGGGTTCATCTTTCACCATATTATCCTGATTTCCGTTATTTATCATGATAAATGTGTTATCTTTATACTCATCCGGCAGGGTAAATGTTTTCTCTGTAAACAATCCTTCTTCTGTCAATCCCATATTTGTATAAGGGAAAATGCCATAAGCCGGGCTGAATGCACCTGTATATCCTACCTTTTCAGGCAGAGAAATACCGATGTTCAGTGCCACGCGCCCCCCCATGGAAAGACCTGCAATAGCAGTATTTTCACGACCGGCAGCCACAGAATAATTACTTTCTATGTATGGCATCAGATTATCTTTAAAATCATTTAGAAAATTGTCAAATGACTGAACATGTCCAAGCGCAAATCCATCCGCATTTGCAACCGAATCATCCTCACGGCATCTGCAGTTTGGAAGAACAAGAATCATTTCCTTTGCCTCACCCGATGCAATCATATTTCCAATCATATTTTTTACGCCACCACTGATCCAGTCATTTTCATCTCCCATTCCCCCATGGAACAAATAAAGCACCGGATACTTCTTCTCCTCCGTATAACCATTTGGAAGAATCACAATAACGTTACGTTTTCGTTCTGTTGTTGTTGAATAATACTGCTCCTTTTTTACAGTTCCGTACCGGACTCCACTCTGCACGGACGTAAATTTGGATGGCGTATCTTTAATCTGTGAATCTCCTGTCGGTTCCGGAGACTCTGTAGCTTTCGGCGGTTCGGATGTCCCGGTTGGCTGTGGCTGTTCCGTCTGCATAGGTGCTGGTGTCGCTGTCTGAACAGGCTCTGGCTGCGTTCCCGAATCCGTAGCTTTTTTTACTGTTACCGTCACCGTTCCTATTTTCTTTACTTTGCCATCAAGCTTTTCTTTTACCGTTATTTTTGCGCGACCGGCTTTTATTGCTGTCATTACCCCCTGTTTTGAAACTTTGACAATTCCTGTTTTCGAAGATTTAAAAGTATATTTTGCTTTTTTCTTTTCTTTTTTCAATTTAATAGCCTTCTTTTGTCCAATTTTCATTATTACTTTCTTCGTACTGATTTCTGTCTTTTTTACAGTTTTTGCAGCCGTGTAAAAATTTCCACCGAATATAATGGAAGCAATCAACGTAGCTGCAACTACAACTTTCATCCTCTTCATAGCTCATTCCCTCCAAAAAATTGATTTTAATTATTATAATCATTTATGCCAGCAGCTCAAAAGATGCCAGACTTGCGTTTCCACCACCACGATAGGTCAGATAAATTGCATGCTTACCATCCGGAATTCTAACACTCGCCGTATAGGTTTCCCATACATTTGTATACTCAATCGGAATGCTGGCAAGCACCTCTCCATCCCATTTTGTTCTCACTTCAAAAACACCGTCCGCATATCCCCTTGTTGTAATTCGGATTCCGGTTATATTTTCACACTGAAAGTATTTAAAACCTGCGGTTGCCGTATCCTGCATATTTGCAATGTAACCGTTTTCCTCATCGCCATCTCTTCCATCCTGCATAATCTTTGGAAAATTGTCTCCACCAACATATACAGACGGCTCTTTCGTAAACAGATGACATGCAAGATAAGCCGGATAAACTCCTTTTCCGTCCAGCGCACCTCCATTTAAGCCACAGGAAGTGATTTCCACCTGCGGAATCGTTCCGTCCGGTAATATCTCGATTTCTTCGGCACATCCCTGTCTGCTGTACCAGCTTCCATTTGTGTGACGATGATAAAAAATATACCATTTTTCATTAATTTCTACGATGCTCCCATGGTTGTTCGCGCCATAAGCCATCGGAAGCTCTGCCGGTTTATATGTATCAATGTGTAAGTCACAATTACTTACAATGACTCCCCCATACTCAAATCCATGAAGCGGATCTTTACTCGTCGCATAACACAGTTCATGCATTACAGAAGAAGAATATATAAAGTAGTAAGTGTCACCCACTTTTCGTATGGAAGAAGCCTCAAAGAACTCATGTCCTTCAAATCCGGTTCCCTCTGCGTATTCGCATCCCGGCGCAACAAGAACCGGCTCCTGTTCGATGGTGAGCATATCCTTTCCCAAAACTACTGCTCTGGCACCTGTTCTTGATTTATCACCTTTTCCACAAAAACCGGTGTACAAGTATGTTTTATCGCCTTCTGTCAAAACCCCCGGATCAAATTGTGGCTCGTCTCCTTCACGATCTCCAAGAAGCGTCCCATCCGCATAGTGGACATATCCATAAAACTCATAGCTGCCGGCGGGGGTACTGCATACAGCCACCGAGACAACGGATGCATGATCCAGCACATAGTAAAGATAATATCTGCCATCCGGTCCCACTGTCACATCCGGTGCATACAGACACATTTTTCCTTCCTTGTTCAACGGGTCTTCATCCTTTGTATAAATCACGCCCTCATAACGCCAGTCCCCCAGATCATCTACCGGCGCAGACCAACAAACATAATCTCCAAGACAAAAAACATGTCCATTATAGAAATCATGCGAACCATATACATAAACTCTCCCATTAAATACATACGGTTCTCCATCCGGAATGTACTCCCATGATGGTAAATATGGGTTAAATGCTTGTTTTTTCACAAATCGTCCTCCTTTATCCGCATAAATTAATACGCAATTTTGCTACATTTCCATTTTACCATCATTTTATATTTTTTAACAGCTCTTATTGTACCATTTTGCCTGCTCTTCATACATTCTGGCATAATGCCCGCACATCCGGAGCAGTTCGTCGTGGGTTCCCTGCTCCACAATTTTTCCTTCATGAAGTACCAGTATCCGGTCGGCAATCCTGGCAGAGCCAAGCCGGTGTGTCACAATCACTCCCATTTTATCCTGTATTATGTTCTGAAACTTCCGGTACAGCTTCCCTTCTTCTATCGGGTCAATGGCGGAAGTGGGTTCATCCAGAAGAATAAGTCTGCTGTCTCTGTATAGTCCTCTTGCCAGTGCCACCCTCTGCCACTGGCCGCCCGACAAGTCGATTCCGTCAAACTCTCTGGAAAGCATGGTATCATAACCATTTTCAAAACGTTCATCCAGGAAAAATTCGCTGTTTTGCACACATTGCTTCATTTTATCAAAATCGCTGTCCCCGGCGGAAATCTCGACATTTTCCCGAAGACTCATCTGATAGCGGATAAACGGCTGGAATACGGCAGAAATATATCGGAAACGGTCCTCCGGGCACACAGAAAACAAATCGCATCCATCCACCTTTAATTCCCCCTCGTCCGGAATCAGCACACCGGACAGAATACGAACGAGGGTCGATTTACCGGCTCCATTTTCCCCGACAAGAGCAATCGTTTCTCCTTTGCGGATTTCAAACGATATATCATCTAAAACTTTTTTGTCGGTTCCCGGGTAACAGAAAGAAATATGCTTAACCTCAGCTTTATTATTCCAGTTGATATCCCCCCTGTCCGAAACTTCCTCCGGCAAATCAAAAAATTCCAGATATCTCTTCAAAAGTCCCACATTATCAAACATGGAGCCAAGGTAATTTCCTATCGCATCATTCATAAAAGTTATCATTGTCGTAATGGAGGAAAATACAGCCGCAAAGGCACCTACAGAAACCTCGCCGTTCATCATCAGAAATAACAGCAGCACAATGATTCCCAGATACCCTGCCAGCGTAAGACTCCGCATAGCCAGATCAGCAATTCCCGCTTTTTTTGCCGCTCTCCACTTCTTTCTGCAAAACAATTGATTTACCGCGTCAAATTTCCCCCGGAAAAAGGAATAAGAACCATAAAGACGATTTTCCTTACAGGTGTCACGACTGAACAATTCCGTTTCGTAATAGTCCTTTTCGCGCTTTAATGGCACTGTCTCATCGACCTGTTTTTCAAATATTTTCTGGCGGATGAACAGGTTTATGAGCAGCGGAATCAAAAGAAACAACAGGGCAAGAACAAGGACTGGTTTTAAATTCCACAGATAAATACCGAGCACACAAAAATACGGCAGATAAAAAAGTAAAATAGTCGCCACGGAATTATACATCATATAGCACTTGTCCGCTCCCATATTTGCCTTTTCAATGCACTCCAGTGTTTTTACATCTTCAAACGCATTTCCCGGAAGCTTCGCAATCTCTCGATGAATTTTCTGCTTCAGTTTGCCGGTAATCGCCTTCATCGCCGGTGACCAGGTAAAATTGCAGACGGCGTTCAAAAGCTCGTTCCCAATATGAAATAAAACAACACATACTGTGACAAAAAGAAGTGTCTGATAGCTTGTGTTCCCCACCGTCACATCGGTAATGGTATCAAACAGCCACTGCTTTACTACAGTGCTGAAAGCATAGCACACTGAAGATAAAATCATCGCTGCACAATCTAATAAAATCCACCCCGGGGCAGCTAAAAGGGCGGTAATAAAAATTTTTCGGATAACCGTTATGTAAGTTATTTTTTTCATTGATACCAGCTCCTTTGCTCTTCATACATCTTATAAAACAGACCTCTTTGCTCCATTAACTCCTCAAATCCACCCTGTTCACAGATAGTACCGTTATGAAAAACAAGAATCTGATTCGCGAGTTTTGCAAACCCCAGCCGGTGGCTGATCAGTATTGTCAGAGTATCCTCCGTCATCTGCTGGAACAGATGATAGATTTCACTCTCTGTTTTCGGATCGAGCGACGCTGTCGGTTCATCCAGTATGCGAACTTTTGCCGGACGCAAAAGAGCACGGATCATGGCGAGTTTCTGCCACTGTCCCCCCGACAGATCCACACCACCCTCCCTCGTTTTCCCCAGCAGGGTATCGTATCCATCCGGTAAGTCGGTAATAACCTCATCCATGTCAAACTGCTCCGCCAGCTTCTCCATTTTCTCTTCCGAAAGAGGATGACACGGGTCACTGATCTGACAATTTTCTTTAAACGTCAGGGCATGACGGCAGAAATCCTGATATACAACCGAGAAGATTCCCTTTTGTTCGGATGAGGAATACTCACGAAGTTCTTTTTTGTTAATAAGTATTTCTCCCTCATATTCGGTATACAAACCGGTTAATAATTTGATAACGGTTGTCTTTCCGGCTCCATTTGCGCCCACCAGCGCATAATTTTCTCCCCATTTCATCGTAAATGATACATCTTTCAGCACTTGATATTCCGTCCCGGGATAGACAAATGAAACCTTCCGGAATTCGATTTCCTCTATTTTTTCCATGTACTCCGGGAGCTCCAAAACGTCTTCTTCCTCCGATAACTCCCAGAATTCCTTCATGTCACGGCAGAATTCACCTGCCTTTACCAGTGCATCGATGTTCCTGCTCAGCCCCCAGCTCATCTGGCTGGTCAGAGAAAATACAGCATTTACAAGGGAAATAAAAAGTCCGATGCTTATGGTTCCGGATAAGGTTGGCTGAATCAGCGTTATGATTATCAAAAGTGCCGCTATGGCTGACAATCCGCCACTGATTTTTGTTTTGAATGCCCAGAAAGCATGCATTTTTGTTTCGATTCCAAATGCCTCCTGATAGGTGTCTGCATATTGTTTATTTACTTTCTCCGTATAGCCAAACAACTTTCTCTCATTCAGACATTCCCTGCTGTTCAATACATAATCAAGATACCAGTATTTTCTGCTATAGTGGGAAGTGTCCCTTGTGGTCTGATAATTTATTTTCCCGCCTTTTACAGAGAAAACAAACAGGGGAATACAAAAAAGTAAGATCAGAGCCGCCGCCCACCACACATAACCGGCAATCACAAACAGAATACCTGCAATGCTGATAAAAAGTTTGAGAAGGGAAAGCATCGACTGATAAATGTCCATCCATCTCTTTTCCGGCTCTTTTAAAACCCGTTCGATCAAATCCCAGCTCTCCGGCTGTTCCACATGCTTATACTTTAATCCTGCACATTTTTCCAACATGAGGGGACGATACTGCTGTTCCATCTTTATTTTTGCTTTTTCGTTGAGAAAGCTGCTGATGCGCGGTGCCAGCCAGTCACCACCTACAGCCAGAAATAATAAAAACAATTTGATTAATAGAATGGGACTAAACAAAGAATTCCCGATTGCTTGCAGGGCGGCATTAATAAATCCGGATACCGCATATACCTGTAAAACTGCACAGATGCCACTGAATACTGCAAGAAAAAACATCCCCGTTTTTTCAGCCTTTGCAATTTGCCATGGCATCTGGGAAAAAATAATGAATCTGTCTTTTCTTTTCATAATTTGCCTAACCTCCTGAATTTTTATCCTCCCGATATCCCCAGGTTATATACAGTCCACTGGCTTTGGATACAAAGACATCCGGTTCCTGCAATTTTTTCAGAATTTCCTCCTGATAATTGACAAATGCCTCCGCCTCCGGCAGACTGCATCCGCGGTTCAGATAAAATGCATATTTTTTCTGTACCCGTCCCAGATGCTCAATGACATTCCGGAATTGAATCATTTCTTCCCTGCGTGCTTCCACGGAATTTCCATCGTATGTAAAAACGCGGTCACTCAGACGGGCCTGCACATGATGCAGTCCTTTTTTCCGAAAGAGAAATGCCATCTCTGTTCCCATATTTGCATTCATTTCGCCCTTCTCTTCCATAAACTCCCATACTTTTTGGGGATTGGGAATTTCTGCTTTATATGGCTCGTTTCCTTTTGCAAGAAAAAAAACCTCTTCGGCTAATGGCAGACTGATATCCATAGATACTAACATTCCTCCCGGACTTACCATCTGCAACATCCGGTCGAGCGCCTCTTCCGGAGCAGGGAGATATGACAATATCATCTGTGAAATTACCAGATCATATTTTTCCGGACTTTTGTAGTCAAAAATATTGCCGTTCACAAACTGAACCAACGGATTTTCTTTTCCAAATTTTTTCCGTCCTTCTTCCAAATACATTTCGCTCACATCAAATCCGGTATATGTGCTCCCTTCTGGCAAGTACGGAAATATTTTGTCTGCAAGATAACCATATCCACAGGCACAGTCAAGCATACGAACCGGGCTTTCAAATCTCCAGACATTTTTTACCAGAAATTCCAGATAATCATCATTAAAATAAAACTGTTTCCAGCTTTTTGTACATTCCAGTTCTTTTTCCCAATACTCTTTGCTGCAGAAATCCGTAAATATTTCTTCCTGTTCCAGCGGACGCATTCCGAGTATAACTTCAACATCTGTTTCAAAATACATAGCAAGCGCCGGAAGATAACTGATATCCGGCATGGCAATGCCATTTTCCCACTTGCTTATAGTCTGAAAAGAGACGTGAAGTGCGTTTGCCAATTCCTTTTGGGTCACATTTTTTTCTTTTCTCAAAGCTTTTATTTGCAACTGTAACTTCTGAGTCAAAATCGGTACCTCCTGCTGCTATTTTGTCATAACTGTTTTCATTCATCAATAACTATTCCCGTTACCGGATTCGCCCGACTGGCGAATACTTTTATAAAACAAGTGCTGGTCAAAAATCGACCAACACTTGTTTATGAAATACTATTTATTATTCTCTGCTGTTCCAGATGTCTATTATTTCCAATGCTTAACATAGAAATATTCTCCGTAAAAATATTATATCAATTCTTCATTTTTCAGACAAGCAACTCGCTGTTGCTACAGATTACCGGAATCTGACGATTTCTTTGTGTATGTCATATATTGCATATATCGCAACACCCATACCTATTGAGGCATCTGTTATCCATGCAAAAATCTTATAGGTCGAAACATCTGGTTTAATTTGCTTTTTCCTCAATAAATTCAATCACATAACGCATTATAAACTTACTCGCATATCTGTAGGTCTATATTATCAGAAACATAACATATATAATTATGTTTCTTTGCATAAAAATACGCGCTATCCGCAATATTAGAATCTATGGCGTATTCAAGTACATAAACCAAGTACCCGTTTTCCACTAACATATCCAAATACTCAGTAAAATATTGCTTCTCCTTTTTAGAATTTTTTTTATAACATCCATTAATAAAATCATATGTCGTATAAACACATTCCTGATTCACCCCATCAAAAAGAACTCTTTCATCTCCGGATTCTAGATATTTTTTTATAAATGTATCTCCACCGTTAATTATAATTGGTTTGTTCAGTGTTTTTATATCATAAAGAATGTCTATCAATCCATCATAAATATTGTCGTTTTGATACTGATAATACACATCTACATTATCAATAAAAAAACCATCAATGCCTTTTTCTGACAGTTCAATGCTTTCTTTTAAAACAAACTCTTTCCATTCATGCTGCGATACATCAATCCACTTTTCCTCTGGCCAGTTCTCATAATCTCCAATAGTGTATTCTTCATAATCTGCATAATAACTTCTAAAATTTTCAATCGAACCTATATTTAAGTATGAATATATTCTATCAATATTATTACTCTTTAGTCGGTCTATTTCTTCCTTGCTAAAATACGATGCATCTATCACCAAAATGTCTACATCTCTTACTTTATCAACAATAGCTGAATCTTCACCTATAAGTACCATATATCCGGTTGTGTTTATAGCATCATTATTATTTCCATTCGCTTTACAGCCCCCCAACATAAGAAATATGGCATAAAATAGTATTGTTATTCTTCTTTTCATAGCCTATACTCCCTAATCAAGAAAATTAGAATTTTAATAGTTCTTTTATCAAAATATGGAGTGCATTCCTCATCAGTCTCCATTCGAAACTGGATTTTACAAACTCTTTTTAACCTCGATAATAGCAATGTCACAAGACATTCTTCCACGAACCACTTCGTATGCTACATCTTCGTAGCCCATCTCTTGCAATATATTCGTAAATATTGTCTAATTCGCAGATTGCTCTGGGGTTGACTTTTACCTTGTATTTATCCAAAATGTTTTTTCTCCAATTCTGCAAAAACTATCTCTGCGTCAACTGCTTCTGCACCGTTAGCAATTTCCTGCTCGGACTCAAATATGGCTTGGTCGATGCAGTTCATTTTTGCAAATTTATCATATAATTCACTACTCATTACAACCAAGTCGCTATATCCGTTTTTGGTAATAAAAATAGGCTCCTGTTCTTTGTGTGCGATATTAGAAACTGCCATATATAAACCTCCAAACGATCTTTCCATTTATCTCTTTCCAAAATATCGTAACGTATGTTTCTTATATTCCTCATACTCATCTCCAAACATATTGTGCATATGAGCTTCCTCTTGTAAAATCTGAAGATGTAACATTACCATTGCCCAAATAGACGCTAACATTAATGGAATATTGAAAAACATAAGGCACATAGAAAAATATAGTAAATCAAATCCAACAAATGCTGGGTTTCTACTCCATTTGTATATGCCATTTGTGATTAAGACTGTTTTTTCTTCCGGAATTCCAACTCTCCAACTTGATTTCATTGTTATAGTTGCTGTGGCAAAGAAAATTACTGCAATAACACCTATTACAACTCCGATAACTCTAATTTGTACAATCGGACATTTCTTCATCAGAAAAATGCTGGATACCCCCAAAATAAATTCGGTGACAGTTGCAACACTCATAATTCGCTCGATTAGCAATACCCTTTTAGGTTTATTTCCAGTTCCCATCTGATTTGTTTTTATAAATTGCCTTTTTTGTATCAGGATTTTTGCGAAATAAAAGGCATAAAATGTTACTAATATTAGAATTGCTATTATTTGATAAATCATCGGTACCTCCTATTTTAACTCATTTCCATTGCGGCTGCAATATTGCTATAATACAAATCATTTCGTTTGACAAGTCTATATAGAAATCTACATTCCTTAATATGTTCTCTATCCCGCTCCTCGTAAGTCGGACATTCCGTTCGAAAAGTAACGTCCCCCCTTTCAAGACTCTGTTTATATATATCCATCATTTCATTCCAATCAGACACTCTCATTTCTCTTATCATGAATTGAACCTCATCTCGTTCTTAGGCATTTTCCATCCCCCTCTACAAGATTACCGATAGTCTGTCGGTTGTATTCTAAAAATTTAGTAACTATTCCAAGCAGAGTAGTTACTGTAATTTATTCTCTATAGAACATTGGAAGCATTGCCTCAAGCAGGCTTCCCTTTTCCATATGAAGTAAAATTTCCGTATTGCTGATAAACGCAAGAACCTTTTTCTTTTTTTCTTCCGTAGAATACTCTATGGAATCATCAAATACGGAATTGGAATACAGAAGAAGCATCTGTATGGTATCTTCCGGATAATCAGTTTGCATCAGTCCCTGTGAAATACCGTCCTCTATTATCTTCATAAACAACGGTATCAGTTGCTCCAACAGCCGCTCCTGCATCTTTGCATGCATCAGGGCATTCTGTGGTTTATGAACCTGCTCTAAAATCATGTCACCAGTCTTTGTATCCACATTTGCCGCAAGAACAGTTTGTGTCAGCCGGTGTAAAACCGGTATGGATTCATCAAACGCAATACGGCTTGTCCTTTTTATGATTTCATCCAGAACCCTGTCAATCATTGCATCTAAAATATCTTCTTTAGATTTGAAATGATAATATAGAGTTCCTCTAGCAATTCCAATCTCCGATAAAATATCGTTCGTACTGGTATTATCATATCCTCGCATGCAGAATAATCTTTCCGCAACATCAAGTATTTCATTTCTCCGTTCATTTGCCTCTTTTACGATTCGCATCACTTACACCTCTACCGACAGGTTGTCTACAAATATAATAACTTATTTTTTCTGTTTTGTAAAGTTTGTATGTCATACATATGAATGAGTAAAGTTGGTGCATACTAATTTTTTATTCCGGACCATATAATCGAAGCAGTTCCCTTAACTGCCGTGTGACACCAGCCGTCCTCATCCGGAAAACTGGTCTGGAACATCGCCACAAAGTCCTCTTCCTTGTCAACCAGAAATACACAGGTTCCACTTCCCTCGTGAAAAATCACCTGCTCGGAAACCAACTGCTGGCAATCGGTTTTATGAGTCGAAATCGGCATACCTGCCCCATACAAAACCACATTTCCCGGATGTCCCCAGCAAAAATCACGTACATTGTCTCCCACAAGATTTGTCCAAAGAAAAGACAATGCCGTTTTTCCAATCACACGCTTGCCCCGATATCTGCCACCTCGCAGCATCATTTCCCCCAACTTAACCATTTCACGCCCTGTTGACATAATTCCTCCGGATGTTTCCGGAATTTCTTTCCACCACTGGTATGACGGGCGTGCAAGTGCTGCCATACCGGTTTTCCGGTATTCTTTTATCATTTCCAAATCTGTACTGTTCGCAATATTGTATCTCTTTATCCAGTCTTTGTTTGTGTTCGACCGCCAATGGGTTTCTGTCATTTCACAGGGAAGCAGAATCTCCTGCCGGACAAATTCATCCACTTTCATCCCTGTTGCACGCTCTATGATTTCTCCAAGAAGCGGATAACCAACCGCAGAATAAATCCAGCTCTCTCCGGGTTTTGCATGCAGCCCGGCCCGGACAGCCGCTGAAATCCATGTCTTTTTCACCTGTTTTTCATCAATTGCTTCCCACCATTTTCTCTCATCCTCCGGGAGAGCACCCGGCAGAGCGCATAGTCCCGATGTATGGGTAAGCAGATGTAAAATGGAAATATCCCGGAAATCATCCTTCCGAAACTCATCCAGCCATTCGTATACCGGCTGGTCGAGATACAAAATTCCGTCTTCAGCCAGCTTCAGTATTGCTATGGCAATAAAAACTTTTGTCACTGACTGTATCTCAAAAAAAGTATCCGGCATAAATTTCTCTCTCCCCTGCCACTCACAGGCAAGATTCCCAAGTGCCGCGTCCGCAAAAACCTTTCCCCTTCTCCACAGGCAGTAACTGCCGGACACAATTATTTTTTCGTCAATCAGACGCTGTATATGATGATTTAATACAAGAAGCCGCTCCGGGTCATAATCTAGCTCTTCCGGAGCAGCCTCACATTCTGCCTGTATCACCTGCGGTATTATTTCCTGCTGTTCTTTCGCTTTCATGAATACTGCTTCCCCCTATATCTGCAGACAAAAATAATCATTCCTTCTCAAGCACCCAGTCCGCCATATCCTGAATCACTTCTGACGCCACATTTCCTTTTACATTGTACTCACTCACATCACGCTTCCCATTAGTTTTCATAAATAAGTGATTCAGTCCTTCATAGAGGCGGAAGGAAACATTTTTCCTGTCTCCAAGCAGGGATTTCCACTGTTTAAAATCCTTATCCGGATACACCTGAAAATCCGCACTTCCCTGCATAATCAGCATGGGAATATTCAATTCCTTTGCGACCTGATCATGGTGTAACTGATTCAGACTGTACCAGTAGCATGCCGGAACTCCAAGATACTTTTCCGTTTCCTGTCCGGTCAGTTTATTAATCTGATCCACCGCATATTTTACTAACTTTAACTGGTTCTCCCTCTGAGCCCCGGACAGTGAACGGTTCTGGTCGAGTGCCTCCACATTCTGGTCATATATGATATCCTGCAGTGTTCGGGGTGTTCCTGCCAGTAGAATAATTCCTTTTACTTCCTCATTTTCTTTTGCAATCACCGGTGCGAGCATTCCTCCCATGCTGTGTCCGGCAATGTAAATGTCGGAACAACAGTCAAGCGCTTCCACAAACTGAATCGCATACGTGACATCATCAAGAACCTCATCCTGAATCGTCACATAATCATCTGCCTTGTCGGCATATTGAAAATATCTCTTGTTATACCTCAGTGTCGCAATTCCCTTCTTTGCCAGCCCTTCTGCAATATCCCTGAATGGTGTATTACCAGCATCTCCGATTGTCTCATTCATATCGCTCTGACCAGATCCGTGCACAAGAATTACAAGCTTTGGCTTCTCTTTTATCTGCTCCGGCATCCACAAACACCCTTCTAACGTAGCGTCCTCTCCATGAATCTGTACCGGAATCTGCACCTCGTTTTCACCGCTTTGAATCTCCGCCTGTTTACTTTCTGTCTGTTCATTGGTACTTTCCAGCTTTTGTGTTGGCTCTGTTGCCGTTTCCCGGCATCCACACATAAATACCACTACACAAAACAACATACATAAACCGATACTTACTCTTTTCATTCTCATCATTTTCTTTCCCTCTTTCCATGCGTAATCCATCCAGCGCCCCCCAACAGAATCACCGCCAAAGACAACCATGGAATGACATATACTGCTCCCTTATCCTTAAACATATCATAATACCCTTTTAAATAAATCACAATAACAATTACGGGAAGAATAGTGCTCATATACCAACGAATCTTTGCTGGAAATTTCATACCTTTTCCACTGTTTACTTCCTGAATAAAGTTGTCCCATCCCCAGCCGTTTTTTGACGTACAGAACAACAGATAAACCAGAGAACCCAATGGAAGAAGATTTCCCGAAACAATAAAATCTTCAAAGTCCATAATATTACTTCCCGGTCCCAGTGGCTGAATCCCAGATAACAAATTATATCCAAATACACACGGTGCCGACAAAATCGTAACGACAAAAATATTGATTATAACCGCCTTTCTGCGATTCCACCCCCATAGATCAATCGCAAAAGAAACGATATTTTCAAACACTGCTACAACTGTAGAAAGCGCGGCAAAGGACAGGAATAAGAAAAACAACGTTCCCCAGATTCTGCCACCTGCCATCTGGTTAAAAATATTCGGCAGGGTAATAAAAATCAGGGACGGTCCAGAGTCCGGCTCAATCCCGAAGGAAAAACATGCAGGAATAACAATCAGACCTGCCAGTAAAGCAACAAACGTATCCAAAAGAGCGATATTTACAGATTCACCAGTCAGTGAACGGCTCTTATCCAAATAACTGCCAAAAACTGCCATGGAACCGAGTCCAAGGCTTAAGGTAAAAAATGCCTGGGACATCGCAGCATAGATGACATTTCCGATTCCTTTTTCCATCATATCCTGAAAATCTGGAATCAGATAAAATTTTACCCCCTCCATCGCCCCCGGCAATGTGATGGAATGGACAACAAGAACCACAATCAGTCCAAGAAGGCAGAGCATCATAATTTTCGATATTTTTTCCACACCCTTTTGAACCCCCAGCGAGCAGATACCAAAGGCAATGAGAATTGCCAAAATGGTCCAAAACATCATACCGAATGGTGAGGCTGTCATTTCCGAATATTTTTCGCTTATGTCCCGGGCACTTAGAACCTGACCGGTAAAATCTCCCCGCCCACAACGGAAACAATAGTAAATCATCCAGCCCGCCACCATGGTATAAAACATCATCAACATATAATTTCCTGCCATTCCGATATATCCAAAGTTGTGCCATCTGCCTCCTTCTTTTTCCAGCACCTGAAAGGAGGTTGCACAGCTTTTCTGACTCCCTCTTCCCACCGAAAATTCACAAACTATGATAGGAAAACCAAGAATCACAAGAAAAATAAGATATATCAATATAAATGCAGCTCCGCCATACTGCCCGCAAACATATGGGAACTTCCACACATTTCCAAGACCAACCGCGCACCCCGCTGACACAAGAATAAAACCAAGCCGCGAACCGAATTTTTCTCTTTCCTTCATCTCTTTCTCCCAACTTTTTTGTTTCATTATAAATTATAATAAAAAAATACACAAGCAAAAAGATACAATTTCCGCGAAATACTTATTGTCCTGAAAGTCAACAAATGGTATAATAAAATGCGGTGGCAAAAACTCATGCCACCTTCGAAAAAAATGAAAGACACAGGAGAAAATTCAAAATGGGGAAATATTTTAATCCTGAAATCGAAACAATGCCGGTTGAAGAAATCAAAAAACTTCAAAGTGAACGGCTGGTAACTCAGGTAAAGCATGTTTACGAAAATGTTAAATTTTACCATGATAAGATGGATGAAGCCGGAGTCAAACCGGAAGATATCCATGGAATTGAAGACTTACATAAACTTCCATTTATCAATAAGGACGATTTGCGTGACCAGTATCCATACGGGCTGGTAGGTGTACCACTTTCCGAATGTGTGCGTATCCAGTCTACAAGCGGAACAACAGGACGGCGGGTTGTAGCTTTTTATACACAGGAAGATCTTGATATCTGGGATACATGTTGTGCCCGTGCAATCGTAGCTGCCGGCGGAACAAAAGATGATGTCGTGCATGTCAGTTATGGATACGGCCTGTTTACGGGCGGTCCCGGATTAAACGGCGGTTCACACAAAGTAGGCTGTCTGACACTGCCTATGTCATCCGGTAATACCGAACGCCAAATCCAATTTATGACTGACCTTGGCTCTACCATTCTCTGTTGCACACCGTCTTATGCCGCTTTTCTTGGAGAGAGCATCGCCGAGCGAGGAGTCAAAGACCAGATTAAACTGAAAGCGGGAATCTTTGGAGCTGAAGCGTGGACAGAAGAGATGCGTCATAACATCGAACAGTCTCTGGGAATCAAAGCCTACGATATTTACGGATTAACGGAGATAACCGGCCCGGGCGTATCCTTTGAGTGTGCAGAACAGCGCGGTATGCATATCAATGAAGATCATTTCATAGCAGAAATTATCAATCCAAATACCGGCGAAGTTCTTCCGGAAGGAGAAAAAGGTGAACTGGTATTTACCTGTATTACGAAGAAAGGATTCCCTCTTCTTCGTTACCGCACCCGCGATATCTGTGTACTGTCCCGTGAAAAATGTTCCTGCGGCCGTACCCTCATCCGCATGAGCAAACCGTTGGGACGAAGCGATGACATGATGGTTGTCAAAGGAGTAAACGTATTCCCATCCCAGATTGAAACTGTATTGCTGAATAAAGGATATGAGGCGAATTATCAGCTGACCGTTGACCGCATTGGTAACAACGACACGATTGCCTGCGATGTAGAATGGCTTCCTGACAATCCACCGGCAGATGATGTGGACAAAGCCGCACGTGAAAAGAAACTGGTATCTGCTTTGAAATCAATGCTTGGAATCGTAGTAGAAGTTCATCTCGTAGCTCCGAAAACAATCCCGCGAAGCGAGGGAAAAGCAGTACGAGTTATTGATAAAAGAGCCTTATTTGAAGAGAGTCAGTTCAAATAATTTCCTGTTTATGAGCCTGCGATTCGCAGGCTCATATCAGTTGTATCTTCAGATTTTTGCCTTAAACCGGTCATAATGCAGTGCACTGATATCGACCGTTGTTTTACCATCCACGATCAGTTCAGCAATCTGGCTTGTCACTCCCGGTGCGATACCAAAACCGTGTCCACAGAATCCACATTCCATGACTAGTCCCGGAACCTCCTCAACTGTTCCGAGTACCGGAACACCATCTTTGACACTGTCACACCAGCCGGCCCAGCTGCGCACAATCTTTGCATCCTTCAAAATCGGGAAATATTTGATTATTCCCCGACAGGTACAAGGAGCTGCCAGACTGTTATTGACGGGTGTGCCATTATCCTTGGTGAACGGTTCAAATCCTGAACCACCGCCAAATACAAATGATCCGTGTTTGGTCTGATGGCCGTAAAAATCCGCTTCTGCTGTTCCCAGCATTTGACGGAACATCTGCGGTTCTGCCTCTGTGACAAGACACTCTAAAAGCCCCTGGTTCATCGGAATATCGATTCCCACAGTTCCTGCAATCTTCCGGCTGGCATAACCAGCGGCAAGAACAATCGTCTCCCCCTCATATACCGTGCCGTTTTCTGTGATAACCTTCCTCAGTTTTCCTTTTATCTTACGCAGCATTACAACAGGCTCTCCTGTGATAAAACGGACACCAAGCCGTCTTGCTGCTTTATAATATCCAAGTGTTGTCGTCAGAGGATTGGCATGACCATCGGTCGGACACCAGCTCGCACAGATTACTTCATCCGACAAATACGGATTAATTCTTCTGACTTCATCACCATCAATCATTTTTACATCCAATCCAAGTTTCGTAACCCGGTCCGCAAGTCCCTGAAGAATTTCCCGATGTTTCTCTGTCTTGCCGAGACGAAGATTACCTCCCTGCACATATTCGCAATCGGTATCCAGTTCTTCCGAAAGTGTCGGCCAGTAATTCTGAATACCGTACATCACAA
This sequence comes from Eubacterium sp., assembly GCA_034101395.1. Taxonomy (GTDB): domain Bacteria; phylum Bacillota; class Clostridia; order Lachnospirales; family Lachnospiraceae; genus Eubacterium_F. The sequence continues at coordinate 87,370 of JAXEJU010000057.1, forward strand.
GCGGGAGCTCCCTCGGATCACGACCGGACTGTCTGACACCTCCGCCATTCCGGCTTGAGCCGCCATTCCCGATATGGTCACTTCCTTCCAAAACAATTACGGAAACGCCCTTTTTGGCAAGATAATACGCTGTGGCACAGCCAATGATACCACCGCCGATGACAATAACTTCTGCATTGTTACTCATGATTCATCCTCTCCTTCCGTAATTTCATTTGCAAATATTTCCATTTCAATCGGTCTCATCGGAACACGAGATGTCGCCGGCTCCAATTCTGCCGGAGAAATTCCAAGTTCCCTCGCCATTATTCCCTTGACAAGACGGGAACAGGTCTGTCCCTGGCGAAGTCCCATTCCTGCTCTCAGATAACGTCTCATTTCTGTTATTGTATACATTCCGTCATGAACAGCTCTCCGGATTTCTCCTTTTGTAATCTCTTCACAGCGGCAAACTAACATATCATCATCCGGTGCCGGCACAAAATCCCCGATATTTCTGGATCTGTCATTTATTTTTCCCATACTTTTCGACCTCCTTGAATCATTTCTTATAGAATCTGGCTCTCATCGCCATATCTGCTGGAACCTTCATTGTTACCAGATTGGTATGATCAAAAGCTGGTGCTGTCCTGACTTCTACAATCTCAGCTTCACAGATTTCCTGTCCGCTCCGATCCAGCCCTTTTCCTTTTTCACCTACCTGTGGAAGCGGATAAAACTCATATGGCAGAGTTACCGTTGCCATATGGTCACCGGCATCTTCATTGACAAGAAAAATTGCCTGACCCGAACAGGATGCCACACACATGCCACAGCCGATACAAGTAGCATCCGGTACCACAACCGGAAGAGAAGTAATATTTTCACCTATGCTGATACAGCCTTTAGGGCAGGCATCCTGACAGGGATTACACGGAATATTCTGTGAGCACTCCATAACCGGATGAACACCGACCATATGTGTCACACCCGGATATTTTTCCACTTCATCCTCAGACAGATACCCTTTTCTGAGAAGATTTGTGGACACATCAATCCCCTCTTCCGTCTTCTCAATCACTTTACCCCGGTTTTTCGGTGCGAACATACCCTGACGAAGTCCGTCCAGTGCATTCTCATTCGCCGAAAAGGCTTCCTCCAGCTCATCCTGCTCCATAAAACCAAGATATTTTGCAGCCGACAATCCGGCAATGCGTCCTTCAATCATAGCTGAACTTGCTTCCTCGATGCCGGATACATCTCCTGCAACAAAAATACCCGGCACGGAAGTTTCACCATACTCGTCACAAATCGGTACCTGTCCACCCCGTTTCGGATTATCCTCCATCTCACAACCAGCCATTTTCAACAACTGGGACATCGGGGACAATCCGACAGCAACACAGATTGTATCCACATCAAAATGTTTTTCTGTCCCCTCTATGAACTGGAATTTATCATCCACTTCCGCGATGGTTACACCTGTGACACAGTCTTCTCCCTCTGCCTTCACAATCGTATGTGACAAATAAAATGGGACACCTGTTCTTGCAACCTTTGCCGCATGAACGCCATAACCGCCAATCTTTGGAGCAGCATCCACAAGTGCGACGACATCACAGCCACACTGCATAAGCTGAAAACTGACAACCAGTCCGACATTGCCCGACCCCAGCATAAGTACTTTATTTCCCGGTTTTACACCGTGCAGATTCATCATTGTCTGGGCAGCTCCGGCACCGATTACACCCGGTAATGTCCATCCCTCAAATGTTACCATATTCTCAGAGGCACCGGTTGCAATTATAATAGAGTCTGCTTTGTAATGATAGACACCCTCTCCTTTTTTCACTACAATCTCTTTATCCATATACAGCCCAATAACGGTAGCATCAAGCTGTACATCCACACCAAGTTCACTCGCCTCTTTCAGCAAATCCTCACCTATTTTATATCCACGGATTTTTGCCTTATGTTCTTTGGAACCAAAAAATTTATGTATCTGTTTGAATAACTGTCCGCCCGGTTTTGCATTCTCATCGAAAACAACTACATGGACACCCTTTTTTGCTGCTTCAATAGCCGCTGATAAACCCGAAGGGCCTGCACCGACTACAATCAAATCATATCGTTTCATCTATTCCGCCTCCTTTGCACTTACCCCGTACTGTGTCTGTACCACCATTCCTTCTTTGAGCGGTGTTACACAGGTCCGGATATTCGGTTTTCCGTCTACCACCATAACACAATCCGTACAACGGCCAATCGCACAGAAAATACCTCTTGGCTTATGCTGCTTTGCGGTATAGCGATGTACCATGAGTCCGGCTGCTTTCAGTGCAGCCGCAATCGGCTCGCCTTCATATCCTTCCACCGGCTTCCCATCAAAACTGAATGTTACTTTTTTCCCCTTCTCCGGCTTACCCAGAATCGGATGTTCTTCAATACGTGTGCTCATCTTGTATCCCTCCATTCTCTATTTAAACCATTTCCGGAATATCCCACAAATTCAATTTTGTGCCTATTCCTTTTTCCAGTGCATTCCGATATACGATAGTTCCCCATGCAACATCTTCTACCGGCATGCCGCCAACGGAATAAATCACAATCTCATCTTCTTTGCGGTGAACCGGAATATTCCCCATCAAAACATCACCAAGATCATCCACCTGCTCTGCCTTCATCTTTCCCTCTGCAATCAGATCCATGACCCTGACTGCCGGTATCGGAATCGTATTGTAGGCATCCGGCTTCATTTCCTCCTCCCACGCCTCATAAAGTTTTATATTATCTGTGACAGTTCTCGCCCTGTTTATAATAAAATCATCATCGAATCGAAGAGCCGCCGTACTCTCAATGATTGCTCCCGGCTTTATCCATGCTTCATCAATATATGGGTACTGGGACGGATCACCGGTAGGCGACGAGGTCGAAACTGACACGATATCAGAATCCTTTACCGCCTCTTCGATTGTATCTACAGCGCACACCTCAACACCCGGATATTCACTCTTTACATGTTCCATGAACCGTTCCAGGGAATCCTTTCCACGTCCCTTTACTTTTACCTTTTTGAGTCCCGGACGAACTGCCATTGCGGCAGCCAGTGCCGTCTTGCTCATTACCCCCGGACCGACAATTCCAATCACCTCGGCATCCTCTTTTGCGAAATACTTAAATCCTACTCCCGGCACTGCACCGGTACGATAAGCTGACAATATATTCGCTGACATAAATGCCAGTGGAGCACCTGTATCTTTATCATTTAAAACAAGCATGAGAATGGAACGCGGCAGTCCTTTCTCTTTATTTTCCACGTTGGAACCATACCATTTCATACCTGCCATATCAAATTTACCGCCAAGATAAGCCGGCATTGCCATAAATCTGCGGTCCGGTCCGTCAACCGGCATTTCAGGGAAAGGAGACGATTCCGGAAACATCACCATACAGCCATGGGAGTTGCCATTGGCACCACCCATCCGGAAATTACCCACTTTCATCAGCTTAAACATCTCTTCCATCGCATCAACGCAGCCTGCCATATCCTTGACACCTGCTTTTATCATATCTTTCTCACTTAAATACAAAAAATCAACCTGAGGATACATTCGAATCACCTTTCCTTTCTCTTTTGTTCAAAAAAAGACGCCGAATGCAGATTTTACCGCATTCGACGCCGTTGTCATTGGACAGTATAACGGATATTATTTTTCATTGCTTGTATAAATCGGAACTATTATCATGACGCCGGAGCAAAACAAGGCAAACAGGAACGATAACAACGATTCCTGCAAAAAAAGTAAGACCTTCACTCCAGCAAACTGCCTCAAATCCCCAGATTGGCACAAGTACCAAAGCCGACACTACACGGCCGAGCATCTCGGCAATACCGGATGCAATCGAATATTTGCCATATCCCATCCCCTGTACACTGTACCGTGCCGTGAACAGAATAGCCAGCTCAATCTGAAAGACACTGATATAAAGGATAAATTGTTTCACATATTCAATAACCTGTACTTTATCCGCAGAGACAAAGATGCCGGCAATTCTATCTCCTGTCAGCCATATCAAACCGATAATAACGAGCGAATAACCAATTCCAAGCAGCACGACATCCCGGATGCCTTTCTTTATCCGCTCCATTTTGCGTGCACCAAAGTTCTGTCCTACATATGTAGAAAGAGCGGTTCCCAGTGCATTCAATGGACACAGCAGCAGGGACTTTACCTTAGATCCAGCACTAAACGCAGCGATAGCAGTATCTCCAAGTTTGTTTACACTGTACTGAAGGACAATCGCTCCGACTGCTGTCACCGAATACTGTAAGCCCATCGGAACGCTCATCGTGATAATCCTTTTAATATACTTCATGTCGCATGCTCTCTCAGACGACTGCGGATAAAGAAATTTATATTTTTTCAGAATGAAAAAAAGACTGCAGAGTCCTGCCGCCGCCTGGGAAATAATGGTGGCAAGAGCCGCTCCCACAACACCCATTTGAAATACGACAACGGTCAGCCAGTCAAGAATCAGATTCAAAATCGTAGAAATCGCCATAAAAAGAGAAGACTTGCTACTGTTCCCAAGTGCCATCAGGACACCAAAACAAAAATTATACAGGACAGTAAAGGGAATTCCCAAAAAAATAATCAGAAGATAAGCATGTGCATCCGCCAAAATGTTTTCAGGAGTCTGCAGCCATATTAGAAAGTTCCGGCTCAAAACAGATGTAATCGCCGTTACAATAACCGCCAGTGCAATGGAGAAATAAATCCCATTCATGAAAAAACGACGCATACCGGATAGATTGTCCGCTCCATACTCCTGTGCAATCGGAATCCCTATGCCATTACAGGTGCCGATACAGAAAAAACAGACAATGTATGTGAGCGACCAGGTAGCTCCGACAGCTGCCAGTCCCCCTACTCCGACAAAACGTCCTACAATAATAGAATCCACGATATTATACAACTGCTGCAAGATTTGTCCGAAAAGAATCGGAACTGCAAAACGGGTAATTTTTGTTAAAACAGGTCCTTCTGTTAATTTATCTGCCATGTACATGCCTTCTTTGCATTTTTTAAATAATATAGCAAAAAACGCACTCTCATTCTTGTATAATTCGGAACTTATTCTACAGACTGCCACAAATTGATAATATGATCGGAATACCCTTTTTCCTCCACACATTTCCAATAGCGTTTAGGTGTCATACCCGCATACTGTTTGAAATCCCTGCTAAACTGTGCCTGGTCATAGTAGCCTGTCCCCGCAGCAATATCTGTGATTCGTTGTGACTGACTTTCATTCAGTTCACTCAGCGACTTTTGAAACTGCACAATTTTACAGTACGTCTTTGGACTTATGCCAAACTTTTCATCAAACAGACGGTTGATATACCTTGCCGAGTAACCGGTCTTCTCCACTATGTCTCCAATCCGTATTTTCCCATCACTTTCCTGTATCAGATTCCGGACGGTAAACGATACATCTTTTGTTTCCATTTCACTTTTCTCCGGTTGTTTCGACTCGTAAAAGTTCAGAAAACAGCGAATCCTATCCTCATAGTTTTCCATTTCTGTCATCATATCAATAAGTGTCGTATCCTGCACGCACTCTTTCAGTGAAATCTCATTTTCCACATAATCCCCGGCTTTACCGGTCAGAAACCACGGAACAACTCCCGGGATGAAACGAACTCCAAAATATGTATGTCCCGGCTCATTTGCAAGTTCCTTTGCCTGCAGGACAGTTCCGCGCACTTTGGCATACATCCCTGTCTCGCTGTATTCAAAAAGCAAATCTATACAACCATCCGGTACCGTCAGCAAAGCACTTTCAGATTTATCAAATGTAAAGGAAAAAAAATGAGATATGCCATCTTTCAGCCAGATCGTCTGAAAAAATCTGGATGTTCCCAATACAAAATAAGGCTGAATTGTTTTCCATTCTTGCAACATTTCTCTCATCTCCTCTGTAATATACAAAAATCCGCTATACAAATCTCTAGTATCAGTATAACGAATTTTTTGTCAGATTACAATTTCTTTTCGGATTTTTAAATATAAATCAGGCGCTCGCACAAATCGAGTGAACTCTTGCGGTGTGCGACAACAAGAATGGTTTTATCCCTGCCTATATCACGGATTGCATTTTGCACCATCTGCTCGCTGTGCTGGTCTAAAGCACTTGTCGCCTCATCAAAGATAAACAAATCAACATCCCTCAAAAACAACCGCGCAAGCACAAGTCTCTGTTTTTGTCCACCGGACAACTTAATTCCCTTTTCGCCTATTACGGTATCAAATCCCTCGGGCAGTCCCTCGATAAAGTCCAGAATATAAGCTCTCCTGCATGCCTCCCTCATCTCGTCTGTTGTGGCATCCTCCCTGCCATATAGTAGATTTTCACCGATAGTTGTGTTAAACAACATGTTTTCCTGCAACACAAAACCGATTTTTTTATAGAGTGCCCTGCTGTTCAGTTCATCCAGAGTGTTTTGTCCCAGAAAAATCTTTCCTTTCGTCGGTTTTAAAATGCCGACAAGCAAATGTAAAAGCGTTGTCTTTCCCTTACCGCTCTCACCGACAATTCCCACCCGTTCCCCGGGCTTAATCTGCATGGAAAAATCAGACAGGATTTCCTGCTCTCCATCTTCGTAACAAAATGAAACATTCCTAAAATGGATTTCCATGTCCGTTATGTTTTCCTCTTTCCCCTTCTCTTCCACCAGTTTCTCCGAAAACGCTTTCAACGCCTTATCGTAATATGTACGGTTCACCTGAAGTTCTGTATCTGCCTGCACCACTCCCTGCAGGGCATCCGTCAGCATGGAATAATACTGGGCAAATACAAGCAGAGTGCCAATGGTAATATGACCGCTATAAATAAATATGCCACCCAGAAAATAAAGCAGAAACTGCATAAAAAACTCATCTTTTATCTTAGGGATGACGAGATGCCTTGTCACCCAGTGCCGCATAAAGATTTTTCTTAATTTACGATATTTTTCTGCATATTTGAGAAATTTCTTTTCACAGGCACCCTCCATATTCATTGCCCTTACTTCCCGCCATGCTTTTGATGTATCATAATTCCATTGGTTCCATTTCTGGTCATTTTCCCAGATTTCATCATTATTTTTCTTCGATTTTTTCCCATTTAAATGATTCAACAGAAAGGAAACCGGAAGTGCTGCAACAAGAATCAGGGCCAGTTTCCATTCCATAATAAAAAGCATGATAAGCAGCACAAGCATTTTCCCATAATTTACTATATAATCACTTGTCTGCACACTGCTAAAGTCGCACAATTTTACAACCGCATCGTCCATAATCATTTTTTCCTCTCCCGGATTCAGATGCTGGTATTCTGTAATTTTCCGCTTAAGAGCTTTTGTCAGAATAGTCTCCTTCATTTTTACCGTCACCCGGTTATTCAAACGGTAGTGACAGTAATTGCGCAAAAAGGCAAGCCCCGTCCCTGCAAGCTGTATCAAAACATAGCCACAGACTACAACGGCCATCAATCGCAATTTCCCCTCTAAAACCACCTGCTCGATAAATATACTGTAAAAGTATGGCAACATCATAGATAAAATCAAAGTTGCAACAGCTGCCACACAGTCAATCAAAAACAAACGGCGTATTCCCTCCGCAAGAGGAGCTAGTTTTTTGAGAACCTGACAGCGGTACTTTATTTTCTGCAACATTTTCATTTCCCCTTTCAGATTGCAAATAATGTCCGGTATCTCTCACTGTTTACCCGGAGAGATTCGGGAGTATCCATTTCCACAATTTTCCCCTCCTGCATCAGAGCCGCACGGTCACACAGCTCTACGGCGCTCTGTCTGTGAGCAATTATAATCGCTGTACGGTTTTTAAGGACACTTTTCCATGCCTCATGAATCATGGCTTCAGTCTCATTATCAAGAGAAGCGGTGGCCTCATCAAAAATGAGTATTGCCGGATTTTTCAGATATACCCTCGCAATTGAAATCCTCTGTTTCTGTCCACCGGACAACTGTCTTCCCCTTTTCCCAAGTACTGTGTCAAAACCTTCCTTAAGTTCCATAACAAAATCGTAGACACCTGCTGCCCTGCAAGCATTTATAAATTCTTCTTCCGATGCATTCTCATTTCCAAACATAATATTTTCCCGTATTGTTCCATCAAAAATTAATACCTCCTGTTGGACAATACCAATATTTTGTCTAAGAGAGGCCAGCGTGTACTCGGAAACATCAACTCCATCAATAAAAATCTTTCCCTTCTGCGGCTGATAAAAACCAAGCAGCAAATACGCCAACGTTGATTTTCCACAACCGGATTCTCCCACTAAAGCGATTTTTTCTCCTGCACGAACAGGAAGGGAAAAATCACGCACGACCGGTTCCCTGTTCCGGTATGCAAACTGTATCTTTTCAAAAGTAATGCCCAGAGATTTAGTACCTGTATCAAGCACATGTGTCCCCGGCCAGTTTTCAGCGGTTGGCTTTTCAACTGCTTTCTTTATCCTGGTAATCACGGAAAGCTGATACTGCGTATTCATATATGTATTGCTGACCTTTTCAAAACCATGGCGCAGCTTGTCAAAATAGGTCAGTACCACAACTACCGAGCCGATTGTCAGATTTTCCTTTACTGAAAAATAAGCTAACAGGGCAAATAAACACATCTGAATGACGGTGTTGATACCGGCAATAAAATGATCCGACTTTAATGCGGTAATACCTGCCTTCACATCACTGTTCATCAGATCATTCTGCTGCTTTCGAAAAAGCTTTACTACATGATTTTCTGCTCCCAGCAGGCGGATATCTTTCAGCGATGCAAACATCTCATAAAGCCACCCGATATAGTCTCCATAACGAAGCTGATTCTGATATTTTTCCTCCCTCTCCCGTTTGCCGAATTTCCATGACAAAAATACGGATACAGGAGCAATCGTCACCATCAGTATTCCAATCCATGGATTTATCCGAAATACCAGCACAAAGCATACAATTATTGAAAGAAAATTGTTTAAATTATGTATAATTGCACGAACAATAAAATTGACACACTCATACACGCGGTTTTGAATTAAATCCAGTAAATCGCCAGTATTTGTATTGGTCATTTCCTCTGCATCCATCCGCTGCATTACCTGATAGATACGAAACCGCACACGGGACAGAATCTGACACCAGAAAACGTCATAAATATCATACAGCCAATAATATAAAATTGCCGAGAAACAGGATACGGCAAAAAAGATTGCTCCCATTTTTAGAAATGATGGCATATCGCTGTAATAAACAATCTCGTTTATCATAGTTCCAAACAACACCGGGGTAACAATCCCCAACAGCGTATCCAAAAGCCATCCAAAATAGAACAAAACAAATTTTATCCGGATACCATCCAGAAACTGATTCAGAAATTTTAATGCCTCCCACTGGCTGACTGTATCCCTTTTTCTCTTTTTCATGCGCTTCCTCCTATCAAACATCTACATCTACTCCAAATATCCCCATACAATGTGCAGACAGCACGCTTTCACCGCAAATACTGAGGAACTTTGCAGTACTTCCTCAAACCGATCCTGATAGTGTACAAACTGCTCTGCCTCCTGAGACGTACACCCGCGTTTCATGTAATACATATACCCCTGTTTCACCCAGTCATAGTTGGAGACAATATTTCGGTATTTTTCAATCTCCTTTTTTGAATGCAACGGATCTGTTCCATCATATATAAATACACGATCACTGATTCTTGCATCCACTTTTTTTAATCCGATTTGACGCAGCAGAAAGGGAAGTTTCGTTCCTGTCCGCCAGTCCATCTCTCCTTTTTCAAGTGAATACTGCCATATCTTTTTCCAATCAGGGACATCCTTTTGCAATTCTCCCCTCTCATCCGCTAGAAAACAATCCTCTTCCATCAGCGCATAATTATTATCTATGGCAATCAGCATACCTCCCGGTTTCAATGCCTGCTTCATTTTTTTTAAAACTTTTTGCGGATTATTGAGATAAGATAAAAAAATCTGTGAAATGACCACATCATATGTTTCCTCAATATTGTACTCCCGGATATCACCTTGTATAAAATCAGCCGGATATGGTAAATCCGAAAATAACCGTTTTCCCTCTTCCAGATACGCCTCACAAATATCAATTCCGGTGTAGGAACTCCCTTCCGGCAAAAGTGGCAGAAGCTGCATTCCCAGATACCCATAACCACAGGCACAGTCTAAAATTTTTACCGGTTTCTCTATCCTCCACACTTTTTTTACGAGAAACTCCAGGTAATCTTCATTGTAAAAAAGCATTTTCCAGTTTTTGGTACACTCAAGTCTGTTTTTCCAGTAATCCTCTTCATCATAGTGCTGCAGTGTATCTACTTCCATGGATTTTAAGCCAAGCAGAACTTCAAGTTCCACTTCAAAAATTTCTGCAAGAGCAGGAAGATAGGAAATGTCCGGCATGACGCGGCCATTTTCCCACTTGCTTATCGTTTGAAATGACACATTCATACGCTCTGCCAGCTCCTTCTGTGTCATCTTTTTCTTCTTTCTCAACGGCTTTAGAGCCAGCTTAATTTCCTGTGCCATATTCCATCTTCCTCTCATCAATTCCACTTCGGGTTTATTATTACATATTCATTTTTTGCAAACAATAACTTTTCATGAGACAAGTTCGCCCAACAAGCGAAAAAAGCGACATACTGTCGCTTTTTCATAATCCTGACCATATGATTGAAGCCGTGCTTCTTATCCCCTCTGCGTGCCACTCATCTCTTTTAAACTGCGTTCTGTACACGGCAACAAAGTCTTCCTTTTTATCTATCATCAGCATACAGGCACCGGCACCTTCATGATACAGCACCCCTTCGCTTATTAATTGCTGACAGTCTGCTCTCCGGGAAAAAACAGATGCCCCTGCCCCGTATATGACAGGATTTCCCGGATGATTCCAGCAAAAATCTCTCACGCCGTCTTCCCGGATCAGATCGTGAAACATAAATTCGCAGGCTTTGCGCCCAAGCACTCTTCTGTCCCCGTAAGTTCCGTCATTTAACAGCATCTGTCCAAACCGGACAAGTTCTCTTCCCACGGTCATCAGACCACCTGCTGTCTCCGGTATCTCCTCACACTCTAATCCCTCTTGCCATGGCGCACAGTGGACAAATGCCCTTCTCCCCATTGTCTCATATCTCCGGCAATCCTCCAGATCCTGATCACTGACAATATTGTACCTTCGAATCTGCTCATCGGTCGCATATTTCTTCCAATGTGTCTGCCTCATATCACAGGGGAGCAAAATCTCCTGCCGGATAAATTCTTCCGCACTCATTCCGCTGGCTCTCGCAATGATTTCTCCCAAAATGAGGAATCCTGCCATGGAATACCGCCATTCTTTTCCTGGTGCACTGAGCAGTCCCATCCTGACGATAGCAGCTATCCACGTCTCCGCTACATGCTCCCTGTCAATCCACTGATACCAGTCGCACGGTTCGCCCTCCTTTGCGCCCTCCAGGGCAACCAGACCGGAGGTATGGGTCAGAAGATGTAATATCGTTACTTTTCGAAAGTCCCCGGTATTAAATTCTTCCACCCATTCCGCGACCGGTTGATCCAGGTGCAGCACACCATCTTCTGCCAGTTTTAAAACAGCCACACCTGTTATCATTTTAGTGACCGACTGAAGTTCAAAGAAAGTATCCGGCTCAAATTTTTCCCTTCCCTGCCACCTGACTGCCATACTTCCCACGGAAGAATCGGCAAATACCTTTCCGTTCCTCGCAAGACAGTAGCTGCCGGACCAAATCATATCACGGTCAATCATTGACTGCAAATGCCGGTTCAACACGTCAAGCCTTGACTTGTCATATCCGACTTCTTCCGGTGTCGCCTCACAGGCCGCACATATCATATGTGGATTCAGATATTGCCGCTCCTTCCAGTTCATTTTCA
>JAXEJU010000058.1:0-51772 GCA_034101395.1 Eubacterium sp.
AGCGCTCATGGTGATAGCGTACACCATTTACCACACCGGGTATGAAACTGATATTTTTTACCATTTCCCCGCCGATAACCGTATGTTTTTTTATCTGTTCAAATTCTTCCCCGGTAAGTTCCGATGATTTATTCAAAATCGCATCTTCTACTGCAATTTTGCCAATATCATGCAGTAAAGCCGTATAGTACAGATCATCTATATCTTTTTCATCCCAGCCCAGTTTGGCAGCTATCTCCCGGCAGAAAAGTGCCACCCGGATCGAATGTCCTTTTGCATACCGGTCTCTGGCATCAATCGTCTGGGCAATCGTCACAACCGACTGCAGTGACAGACGGCTGATCTGCTCCTTCTGTTTTTCAATCTCACCCTCCAGGTTCTGGTGAAGAACCTGAACCTCAAGGACGCGCTCCACCCGCGCCTGTAAAATAGCGGGAATAACCGGCTTTACAATAAAATCCATCGCGCGTGACGGTAGCACATAGACTTCGCTGTCATAGTCCACTGAATCCATGATAATAATAAACGGAATCTGTTTTTTGTCTTCACGTTCGTCAATTTCTTCCATCACCTTTTCCGCATCACAGTCCGGAAGGGAATTGTTCAGAAGAATCAAATCCGGACAAATCTTCGTTGCATATTCAACTGCCTGAGCTCCTGTTTCGGCACAGGCTACCCTGTATGATTTGGCAAGAATCTCCTGCATACCGGAAAGTGCATCTTTATCTTTATCCACAATAAGCAAATGAGGCTTATTCGACATCATCATCACCCTTTTTATCCAATAAAAATTCAAATGTACCATGAAGATTAAAAGCATCTCTCATGGTATCATATTCTTCTTTTTTCTCACAGTTTTTTCCCGAATATACAGCACGTATCAACAGATTTTTCGGTGTGTGTTCCATATCAATAAATTCTAAAATCTGAACGCTATAACCTTTTTCTTCTAATAAATTAGCCCGCACTCCATCTGTCAGCAAGGCTGCCATTCTCTCTTTTAATATACCGTATTTTAATACGGGTTGCAAGAGTTCACTCTGAATTTTCTGATTTATCTCGTGCTGACAACAGGGAACTGAAAGAATTACTTTTGCCTTCCAACGGATTGCTTTGTCCAATGCAAAATCCGTTGCCGTATCGCATGCATAAAGGGTTACAACCATATCTACCTGATTTACCCCTTCATATGAACTGATGTCCCCCTGTAAAAAGGTAAGATCCTGATACCCCAGTTCTTCTGCCAGTTCATTGCAGTATTTTATGACATCTTTTTTCAGATCCAGACCAATCATTTGTACATCATAGCCATTCATGATTTTTAAATAATAATACATGGCAAATGTCAGATATGATTTCCCACATCCAAAGTCAATAATCGTTAATTTCCGATTTTTCGGCAACGCCGGAAGAACATCCCTCACAAATTCCAGAAACCGGTTAATCTGACGGAATTTTTTGTATTTTTTATCGATAATTTTTCCCTCTTTTGTCTGCACACCAAGTCTGACAAGAAAGGGAACCGGCTCGTTTTCCGGAAGCACATACTCTTTTTTTCTGTCGTGTGTCAACCGATTGCCGCGCGTCAGCTGAATCTCAAGTGGTTTCTCTGCTCTTATCTTTTTAATTGTAACCTTTCCCTTTTTACTGACAAGCACAGTATATCTGCAATCAGACATACTGATTTCCATTTGTTTATATTGTTCTTCCAACAATTCGATTATATGCAGCCCGGCCCGGTTCTGTTCCAGATTGGTATGAAATACCTGTTTGTTCCGATACTCGGCAAACTGAAAAAACAGGGTTCCTTTATCCTCAAAAGGCTTTACCACAACCTTTGCCGCCATACCCGGCTTTCTGCAATTACTTATGATAATCCGTACAAGCCCGCTGTTTAAGCAATCTCCAAGAAGTTTTTGTAGTTTCTCCATTTTTTCCCTCTTTAAACAAAACAAAAAGTCCCGCTATCCCCGATGGAAAGCAGGACTTCCCGATTTTTCTATTTTATACCGGATAAACCTGATTTTCTTTGTCAGCCAGTGTAGCATCTACCTTTGTTCTCTGTGCCTCACGGTACTTAAAGAAATCTACTGCTACCTGCGGGAACAGCGCATAGGACAATACATCCTCATCCTGCTCCTTCCACTGTGACATCTCCGCTTCCAGTTTTGCAAGCTGTGGCTCAATCTTATCTGCCGGACGACAGGTAATTGGCTCCACATCTCCGATACATTTTTTCTGCACTTCCGGATTAAACGGCTTAACGGTCTGTCCAAATTCTCCGGAAAGAAGTTTTTTGGACTCTTTCGTTACCATTTTATAGCGCTCGCCGGATACTACATTCAAAACAGCCTGGGTTCCCACAATCTGGGAAGACGGTGTAACAAGTGGTGGCTCACCGAAATCTTTTCTCACGCGTGGTACTTCCTCAAGCACCTGCTCATACTTATCTTCCTGTCCCATTTCCTTCAACTGGGAAACAAGGTTGGAAAGCATACCTCCCGGTACCTGATAACGGAGTGTGTTGATATTTACACCGAGTACCTTTGTATTCATCAGACCGCTCTCAAGAGCTTCTTCTCTGAGCGGACGGAAATATTCTGCAATCTCAGACAAAAGATTCTGATCCAACCCTGTATCATAAGGTGTTCCGCGGAAGGTCTCTACCATTACCTCGGTAGCCGGCTGGCTTGTTCCAAGGGCAAATGGACTCATCGCTGTATCAATGATATCACATCCCGCCTCTACCGCTTTCATGTATGTCATGGAAGCAACACCGGATGTGTAGTGGGTGTGAAGGTCAATCGGAATATCAACCGATTCTTTCAAAGCCGTCACAAGCTCTGTTGCCTTGTATGGTGTCAGAAGACCTGCCATATCCTTAATACAAAGTGATTTTGCACCCATATCTTCTATTTTCTTTGCAATATCTTTCCAATAATCCATCGTATACGCATCACCCAGTGTATAGGAAAGTGCAATCTGGGCATGTCCATTTTCTTTGTTTGCTGCTTTTACCGCAGTTTCCAGATTACGGATATCGTTCAGACAGTCAAAAATACGAATAATATCAATTCCGTTTGCAATGGATTTCTGTACAAAATATTCCACTACATCATCCGCATAATGGTTGTATCCCAAAATGTTCTGTCCACGGAACAACATCTGTAATTTGGTGTTTTTAAATCCGTCACGCAGCTTGCGAAGTCTCTCCCACGGATCCTCTTTGAGGAAACGAAGGGATGCATCAAAAGTAGCACCTCCCCAGCACTCTACGGAATGGTATCCCACTTTGTCCATCTTATCAATAATCGGCAACATCTGTTCTGTTGTCATACGGGTAGCAATCAAAGACTGATGTGCATCTCGCAGGATGGTCTCAGTAATCTTGATTGGTTTCTTTTCAATAGCCATATCCTTTTATCCTCCTAAACTCCAAAAATTGCCATAAATACACCTGCCGCCACGGCAGTACCAATAACGCCTGCTACATTTGGCCCCATCGCATGCATCAGAAGGAAGTTTGTTGGGTCTGCCTCAGAGCCAACCTTCTGCGACACACGCGCCGCCATCGGAACCGCTGATACCCCCGCCGAACCAATCAGTGGATTTACTTTTCCTTTGGTCAGTACACACATTAACTTTCCAAACAGAACACCGGCAGCTGTACCGATTGCAAAAGCTACCAGACCGAGAACTACGATTTTGAGTGTTGTCGGAACAAGGAAGTTTGCACCACTTGTCTTCGCACCTACGGAAGTTCCCAGAAGAATTACTACGATGTACATCAGGGCATTGGATGCTGTCTCAGCAAGCTGTTTCACAACGCCGGATTCCTTGAACAGGTTTCCAAGCATCAGCATACCAACAAGAGGTGCTGTACTCGGAAGAATCAGACAAACAACTGTCGTTACTATAATAGGGAACAGAATACGTTCAAGTTTGGAAACCGGACGGAGCTGCTCCATTTTAATCTCACGTTCCTTCTTTGTAGTCAGAAGTTTCATGATTGGTGGCTGGATAATCGGTACGAGTGACATATAGGAATATGCTGCCACCGCAATCGGTCCCATTAAATCCGCCTGTCCCAGTTTTCCGGCAAGGAAAATCGATGTAGGACCATCCGCACCACCAATAATTGAAATCGCTGCTGCTGCTTTTCCATTGAAGCCCATCACGATTGCCAGCAGATAGGCAGCGAAAATACCAAACTGTGCCGCAGCTCCCAAAAGGAAGCTTTTCGGGTTGGCAATCAATGGACCAAAGTCCGTCATTGCGCCAACGCCAAGGAAGATCAGAGACGGCAGAATACTCCACTCATCGAGTTTGAAGAAATACTCTAAAAGTCCTCCCTCTTCCATAATTTGTGGATAAATATTAACCAACAGCATACCCATTGCAATCGGAACAAGAAGCAGTGGCTCATAACCTTTTTTTATCGCCAGATAAAGGAACACGAAGGCAACCAGAATCATGACATAGCTTCGCCAGTCCATTGTCCCATTAAAAAATGCTGTCTGGTCAATAAGATTTTGTAACACTTCCATCTTAAACCTCATTTCTGCGCTGCTTTTGCGTATAAACGACTCTGTGTCAAGCAACGCACAGACACAAAACCGCCAACGTAATCTTCAGATTATACGTGTTGAATTAGTCCATAGTAGCCAAAACATCGCCGGATTCAACCATATCTCCGGAGCTTACATTTACGCTTGCAACTGTTCCGTCCTGTGGCGCAACTACTTCATTTTCCATCTTCATGGCTTCCAGAAGAAGAATTACATCACCTTTTTTAACGCTCTGTCCCGGATTGGCTTTTACAGCAAGAATTTTACCAGGCATTGGTGCTGTTACCTCTACAGAGCCCGCATTTCCTGCCGGTGCCGCTTTTGGTGCAGGAGCTGGAGCCGGTGCTTTTGGAGCGGCTGCCGGTGCTGCCGGTGCGGAAACCGGTGCTGCCATACCATCTTTCTCTTCTACAGTTACATCATATACAATACCGTTTACAGTAATAGAATAGCTTTTCATCTTTTAAATCCTCCTTCAGGTTATTAAGAAAATGTACGTTTTTTAATTGAGCGGATAACAAGCCCGTCCGCTGCAACAGGCACGCCTGTTTCTTCTGACATATGTGCCGCAATTGCCGCCGCAATCACTGCCACGAGCTGGGAATCATCCGATACTGTGGACACCGGTTCCGGTGCCTTTTCCTGTTTCTGCGTTTCCTTTGGTGCGGATGCTGTCGAAGCAGCTTCTTTCTTTTTATCTTTACTTCCGCTCAACAATCTCGGAACAAATTTCAAAAGATAAATAATGAAAGAAATCAGAATCAGAACAATAAATACTGTTCCCATACCGATTCCGGTATTCACCAAAGCCTCAGGAATTGTTGTCACCTCTGATACTTCCTGTAAAACCACCAAATCACCTCATTCCAAACATCTGCAGCGCATAAATCAGGTGCTTTCTGACAGAGTCGCCGTTGATAACATTATCGACATAACCTCTTCTGCCTGCTGCTTCTGCGCCCTTTTGCAGTTCGTCAAATTCTTTCGCCTTTTCCTCCAATGCGGTTTTTGTATCCGCTGCTTCTGAGATTTCATCCTCACACATAATCTGGGCAGCCACTCTGGCATCCATGACACCAACTTTTGCACTGTCCAGTGCCAGACATAAATCTGCACCGATATGTTTGGAATTCATTGCCACATAGGCACTGCCATATGCCTCACCGGTAATCACATTGATCTTCGGCACATCAGCACTGGCAAAAGCATAGGTCATATCTGCCACTGCCTGGGAAATCGTCTTCTCTTCTTCCACAGTTGCCGCATATTCTTTTGCATTCGTCAATGTGATAATCGGAAGTCCAAAGGAATCACAGAAATAAGCAAACTGTTCTGCTTTCTTACAGCCGGCAGTTGAAAGAACTCCCTCTGCTGTATTGGCGATTGCACCAACGGTTGTTCCATCCAGTGTCATGAGACCGATTACCATTTCTTTTCCATATCCTGCCTTCAGTTCAATGAATTTGGTATCGTCAGCAATCTGCGTCAGCGCAGCCTTTGCATCTGTCGCATAACCGGAAAATCCATCCAACATACGATTGACATCATCCGAATTCGAAATTCCCGCTGCCACTCCTGCATTCGCCGGAAGTATATGAACCAGATCCCGGATTGTGGAAAATACCTCTGCTTCTCCATCACATACAATATCTACATTCCCTGCTTCTGCCTGGAAATCCGCGGAGCTTGTATCACATTTTTCCACACGGTTTCCGGCAATTGCATTTGGAGAATTTACAAAAAGACGTCCATTCTCTGCCTCAATCAGAGTAATATCGGTTAATTTGGAAGAAATAGCAACACCACCGCCACAGCTTCCAAGAATCGCACTAATCTGTGGAATAATCCCGGACGCCTTAACTTTTGCCATATAAATCTCACCAAAACCAGCCAAAGCATCCAGTGCTTCCTGAACACGGATACCCGCGCAGTCAATCAAACCAATCACCGGTGCTCCTGCCTTGATTGCCATCTCATACAGGGAAGCAATCTTCTTTGCATGCATCTCACCGACAGAACCATTCATAGCGGTCACATCCTGACTGTAGACATACACAAGATTGTCCTCTACAACCCCATAACCAGTAATCACTCCATCTGCCGGCACTGCTTTTTCCTGCATGTTGAAATCGGTATTTCGCTTTGTGATCATACCGCCGATTTCAACAAAACTGTTTGCGTCAACAAGAGCTTCAATGCGCTCTCTCGCTGACATTTTCGCTGAGTTATTCATTTGCAGTCCTCCACTTTCTAAATAATAATTTTATGTAAAACTCAAATTTTATCCAATTTTAATTGTAACGCTTTTACTCCCAAATAGCAACCATTATTTTAAGATTTTTACAAGTCGAAATTAGTTTAGTAAACACTCAACTGGTATACTATTTTCTTTTTTTACATACATCTAGTATAACAATTTTTTTAAGGATATTTCCATGCACATTTCACGCCCTGTCAGTATATTTCTCATACTTTTATTATGTTTCGCCGGTTTCTATTTCGGTTCTTTTTCGACCGGTAAGGAAAAAATAACCGCCACTCTTCCGGAGCCGGAAATCCGTATCCCCGCCACAACATCAGAACCGGAATCCCCCACACTTCATGCCATGTATGCCTGCCTGATGGACGGTGGTTCCGGGCGTGTGTTATTTCAAAAAGATGCCGGGAAAAAAGCAGCGATGGCAAGTACAACCAAAATTATGACTGCCCTGCTCGTTCTGGAATCCGGACGCACCGAAGAAATTGTGACAGCCTCCGAACGCGCCTGCTCCATGCCAAAGGTTCATCTCGGTATGCAAAGAGGCGAACAATTCCGGATGTCAGATCTCCTATACTCCCTGATGCTGGAATCCCACAACGACACAGCTGTAGCCATCGCCGAACACATGGCAGGTTCCGTTGAGTCTTTTGCTGACAAAATGAACCAGAAAGCAAAGGAGCTTGGGATGAACGATTCTCATTTTGTCACTCCCAATGGTCTGGATGCCGATAATCACTACAGCACACCGGAAGACATGTGCCGTCTCGCCGCCTATGCTGTTCAAAACAGGGACTTTCTAAATCTCATCCAGACAAAAAGCTATACGTTTTCCAACGTCAGGAACTCAAGAACATTTTCCCTGTACAATCGCGACGCTTTTCTTTCTTATTATGATGGAGCACTGGGAATCAAGACCGGCTTCACAAATAAGGCGGGATACTGTTTTGTGGGCGCAGCCAAAAGAAATGACACGGTGCTGACCAGCTGTGTGCTTGCATCCGGCTGGCCACCGAATAAAAGTTTTAAGTGGACCGATACAAAATCACTGATGGACTATGGGTTTTCCTATTTTTCAGCGACCGAACTTCCTCTGCAGGATCTGACGCTTGTCCGCATACCGGTAGAGGACGGAAAAAAAGAATTGGTTTCCTGCGTACAACCGGCAAAAGACACTACACTGCTCAGCCGTTTTGACACCATCACTGTCCGGTACGAACTGCCCGAAAAACTGTATGCACCGGTCGACAAATCCGTTCCTGTCGGAACAGTTACCTATTATATAAATGACACTCTTTATCGGAAAGATTCTGTTTTTCCGTCGGAAAGCATTGAAAAATCTGACTTTTCTGATACAATAGAGTTTGTGTTGGATTCATGGATGGAACTCCTTACCGGATGCATTTGATTTTTTAAAAAAAGTGCTTTACTTTTTTTGCCAGAAGTGCTATTGTATATGTATAGTACATTTGGCAGGACAAAGGTGTTCTCATTCATGAGGACACCTTTTTCTTATTTTTTACTTGATTTTTTACAGAAGATACGCCAAATGAATTTTAAAAATGGGAAGGATGGATTTAACTATGCAGAAAAATGTGATTGAAGACGTTTTCGGAACTAAGGTTTTTAATGATGACGTAATGCAGGAATACCTGCCAAAAAAGACTTATGCAGCTCTGAAAAGCACAATTGAGAACGGGGAAGAACTTCAGCCGGAAGTGGCAAATGTTGTCGCTCATGCAATGAAAGAATGGGCACTGGCAAATGGTGCTACCCACTATACACACTGGTTCCAGCCTATGACTGGTGTTACAGCCGAGAAACATGACTCATTCTTAAGTGCCGAATCAGACGCACATGCCGTTTTGGAATTTTCCGGCAAAGAACTGATTAAGGGTGAGCCTGATGCTTCCTCTTTCCCATCCGGTGGTCTGCGCGCTACCTTTGAGGCGAGAGGTTATACAGCCTGGGATTGTACCTCTCCGGCGTTTCTTCGTGAAGATGCTATCGGTACGGTACTTTGTATTCCAACCGCTTTCTGCTCTTACACCGGTGAGGCACTGGACAAAAAAACTCCACTGTTGCGTTCAATGGAAGCAATCAGCAAGCAGGCACTACGTGTTCTGAAACTGTTTGGTGATACCGAATCCACAAGTGTAAACTGCTCTGTCGGCCCTGAGCAGGAATATTTTCTGATTGACCGCGACCAGTATCTTCAGCGTGATGACCTGATTTTTACCGGCCGTACCCTGTTTGGTTCCATGCCACCAAAAGGCCAGGAACTGGATGATCACTATTTTGGTTCTATCCGTGAACGTCAGGCAGCTTTTATGAGAGAATTAAATACTGAACTGTGGAAACTGGGTATTCTCTCCAAGACACAGCACAATGAGGTTGCTCCGGCACAGCACGAAATGGCGCCTATCTACAGCACGGCAAACATTGCCGCTGACCACAACCAGCTTGTTATGGAAACAATGAAGAAGGTGGCAAGACGCCACAATCTAGAATGTCTTCTCCATGAGAAACCATTTGCCGGCGTGAATGGTTCCGGTAAACATGACAACTGGTCTCTTGTTACAAATACAGGTAAAAACCTTTTGAGTCCGGGCAAAGTTCCTTATGACAATAAACAGTTCCTGTTATTCCTCTCTGCTGTCATTGCAGCAGTAGATGACAATGCGGCACTTTTGCGTATGTCTGCTTCCAATCCTGGAAACGATCACCGTCTTGGTGCAAACGAGGCACCACCGGCAATTATTTCTATTTTCCTCGGCGAGCAGCTTGAGGATATTGTGGAGCAGATTCTTGCAACCGGTACTGCTACTCACACAAACAAAGGTGAAAAGATGGATATCGGTGTTCATACGATTCCGGCTATTAAAAAGGATGCAACAGACCGTAACCGTACATCACCGTTTGCATTTACCGGTAATAAATTTGAATTCCGTATGGTGGCATCTTCCATGTCAATTTCCGGAGCAAATACAGTATTGAATGCTACCGTAGCAGATGTCCTTCAGAAAATGGCTGACAAACTGGAAGCTGCTTCTGACTTCGACAAAGCAGTGGATGAGGTTATTTATGAAACTCTCAAAGCTCACCAGAAAGTCATTTTCAATGGCAACGGATATTCTGACGAATGGATTGAAGAAGCAGAAAAACGTGGTCTTCCAAATGTGAGAACTATGGTTGATGCAACCGCTTCTCTTCTTTATCCGGAAACCATCGAAATGTTTGAGAGACAGCATGTATTCACAAAAACAGAGCTTGAATCACGTGCTGAAATCAACTACGAGGCATATGCAAAAGCAATCAATATCGAAGCAAAGACAATGGCTGAAATGGCTTCCAAACAGTATATTCCTGCTGTTATCAGCTATGTAACAAGCCTAGCAGACTCTATCAACAGTATCACCGCAGCCTGCGCTGAAGCTGATTTGTCTGTTCAGACAGGATTGCTGAAAAAGAGCTCCTCTCTTCTCGCAAATGCACAGAATGCACTGGAAGTTTTGAAAGTGGCTATCGCAGATGCAAATGCCATGGAAGAAGGAAAAGAACAGGCTGAATTCTACCGTGACACGGTATTTACAGCAATGGCAGCTCTCCGTACTCCTATCGATGAACTCGAAATGCTGGTTGACAAAGAATACTGGCCGGTACCATCGTATGGTGATATGCTGTTTGAAGTATAATATTTAAAGAAGTATACGGTTGAAAAAATATAGCCGGACCGCAAGAAACAGACACCATTCGGGTAATGTTTCTACGGTCCGGCTTAAGTATAAACTCTTATTTCGCGTAGTTTTCTGATGAGATTAACAACTTCTTTGCCTGCTCCGTATCGAACCGAATCTGCTCTCTTAGTTCCTTGATACCCGAAAATTTCTGTTCCGGTCTCTGATAGGAATAAAAGAACACCATCAACTCCCGTCCATAAAGATTCCCTTCATATTCAAACAGCCAGACTTCAAGCCCTGTCGGATTTTTCCCCGGTATCGTAGGTTTTATCCCCAGGTTACTCACGCCATCATACAGACATCCGTCAATCTCCACACGAACTGCATATACCCCAAACGGAGGCAGCTCTTTTTCTTCGGATGGGCGGATATTGGCAGTCGGAATCGACATCGTCCGACCGATTTTATTTCCCTCTTCTACCCGTCCTTTTACAAAATAAGGTGTCTGCAACAGCTCATTTGCCTGCTCGATTTTACCATGTGCAAGAAGACTGCGAATTCTGGTACTGCTGATAACTTCACCATCCTGTTTTAATTTATCCAGAATACAAACTTCAAAACCGTAATACGCTCCCTGCTCTTTCAAAAACGATGCGTTTCCCTGCCGTTTATATCCAAAGCAAAAATCAGCCCCCACAACAACCTTTTTGGCATCACAGCGTTTTACAAGTATTTCTCTGACAAATTCATCTGCCGGCATCTGCATAAATTCTTTTGTTACCGGAATCGTAATCAGGATATCGATTCCCAGTTTTTCCGCCAGATACTGCTTTTCCTCATAACTGTATATCCCCTTATGCTCCGGAAACAAAAACGTTATCATAACCATCTCGAGGTCTGATTTTTCTGCTTCTTCTAATAGCATTCGGTGACCTCTGTGTATTCCATCAAACTTGCCGATACACACTGCTGTATTATTTAGTTTAAAATTAAAATCGGTAAGTATTTTCATTTTTTCTCCCATTTCTATTCATGAAACATCTTCACGATGTGAAACATTCCGTCTTTTTTCTCATAATGGTAAATGGCATAAAAATCACCATCAAAACCATACATCCGGAAATTCTCCCCATCTTCCGGTCCTTTTTCTCCGGTATCGCAAAAGGATGCATCAACCAGATTTCCATTTTTCAAAAAGCGCATTGCTTTTTCACTTACCTGACAACTTCTGTACTGGTCAAACACCGAATCAACCGTCAAAAGAAGTGACTCCGGGTTTTGACACCGACAGGCGTCTTCAATCTGTGAAAGGGTCAATGCCTGTCCGATTTGAAATCGCCCCACTCCGGTTCTGACCAGTGCTTTCATAGCCGCACCGCACCCAAGAGCTTCTCCTATATCCTGACACAATGACCGGATATAGGTTCCCTTTGAACAACGTACCCGGATAGTGCATTCGTTCTCCGAAAGATTTTCTGATAATAGTTCCAATTCATAAATGGTAACCTTTCGTGGTTTGCGCTCGACAACCTGACCTTTCCTCGCCAGTTCATAAAGCTTCTTACCATTTACTTTAATGGCAGAATACATCGGGGGAATCTGGTCTATTTCACCGGTAAAAGCAGCTAAAGTCTCCACAAGCTGATCTTTTGTAAAATGAACCGGTTTTTCTTCAAGAACAGTTCCCGTCATGTCAAGTGTATCGGTCGTCAATCCAAACCGTATGACCGCCTCATAAGTTTTCTCTTTTTCAGTAAGCAGATCACATACTTTTGTCGCTTTTCCAATGCAAACCGGCAATACCCCGGTAGCATCCGGGTCAAGTGTTCCGGTATGTCCGATTTTTTTTGTATGGAGAATTCCCCTGAGTTTTGCCACTACATCATGGGAAGTAAATCCTTTTTCTTTATTTACGATTATAATTCCATTCATAGTATTTTTATCCCAACTGCTTCTCAATATGCAAAGTCAGATTATTGACAACGTCAAATGCAGCCCCTTTAATCGTACACCCTGCTGCACGCACATGACCGCCACCGCCAAAAAATTTGGCAATACTGCTCACATCCACAATATCATTAGACCGCATGCTGACCTTGTACTCGCCAGGCTCACGCTCATGCAGAAGAATTGCCACCTCAATTCCCTCAGTTGTACGCATTTGGTCAATGACACCTTCCAAATCCGATGATTTGGCTTCGTAAAAATCCATCACCGACTTACGGACAACTGAAAAAATGCATCGTCCATCCATAATCCGCACACTTTCCATCAAGCATCGACCCATAATCTGCAGTTGTTTATACGACTTCATATAAAAACTACCATCGATAATCTTGCCAAACGGAATACCCTTTTCCATAAGTTTCGCCGCAATCCGCATTGTCTCACTGCTTGTGCTGGAATGTTTAAAGACACCTGTGTCATGAATGATTCCCGTGTAAAGTGCACAAGCTGTCCCGTATCCGATTTTCTCATACTCCATAAAACCATAAAGAATTTCAGAAGTAGAACTTGATTCAGGAACGACAAAATTCTCATCACCAAAACGGGTATTTGTAATGTGATGATCAACGCAGCAGACATGTTTGGCAAGTTTCATTATTTTTGAAAATTCGCCTAGACGCTCTTCATCCCCACAATCAAGAGAAATGAACAGGTCATAGGATTCGCCATTCCCACAGACCTCCTCAAATGCCTCTTCTGATTTGAGGTACAAAAACGCCTCCGGAAAATGTTCAAGATAAACGGTTACCTTTTTCTTTGGATAATTATCCCTTATGTAGCCATACAGGCCCATACAGGAGCCCACGCAGTCTCCATCTGGGCGCAAATGGCCAGCAATCGCAATGGTACCGGCATTTTCAATTGCTTTCATCAGATTATTCATGATGATTCACCTCATCAATCCGTTTGGACATCGCCACTCCATATTCGATAGAGTGATCCAGTACAAAGGTAAGTTCCGGAGTATTGCGCAGATTCATCCGTTTAGCCAGCTGGTGTCTGGCAAAAGAAGCACTTTTTTTCAATCCCGCCATCGTCTTTTCCTTCGCCTCATCATCACCCATTACACTGACAAAAATTTTAGCAAATTTTAGATCCGGTGTAACTTCTACTGCCATAACAGAAGTCATGGGATGAATTCTGGGATCTTTCAAATCCTCCCGGATAATCATGCTCATCTCGCGCATTACTTCACTGTTAATACGAATATTTTTTACACTGTTTTTTTTCATTGATTCATTCCTTTTTTATTTCTATCTAGGCACTTCCACCATTTTATAACATTCAACCTGATCTGTTTCCTGAAGATCATTAAATCCGTCGAATACAAGACCACATTCATATCCGGCATTTACCTCTTTTACATCGTCTTTGAATCGCTTCAGACTCGCCACATCACCCTCGAATATCTGCTCGCCATCTCGCGTAATACGGGCACGGCAGCCACGCTCCACTTTTCCATCGAGCACATAAGAACCGGCTATTGTTCCGACACCGGATGCCTTGAAGGTCTGACGCACTTCCACATGAGCAATTACTTTTTCCTCGTAAATCGGCTCAAGCATTCCCTTCATAGCAGCCTCAATATCTTCAATCGCATCATAGATAACACGGTACAGACGGACATCAACATTCTCTCTGTCGGCAGTTTCTTTTGCCATATTGTCCACACGAATATTAAACCCTATAATTATCGCATTAGATGCACTCGCAAGACTAACATCGGATTCATTAATAGCACCGACACCGCCATGGATAACCCGTACAGCGACCTCGTCATTACTCAGTTTCACAAGACTCTGTTTAACCGCCTCAACAGATCCCTGTACATCGGCTTTGATAATCAGGTTCAGCTCTTTAATATTACCTGCCTGAATCTGGCTGAACAATCCATCCAGAGACAGTTTCTTCGCTTTTGTCTCCTCCAGTAGTTTATCCTTACTCTGGTCAATGTATGCCTGTGAAATCTGTTTTGCTTCTTTATCATTTTCCGTTGCCACGAATATCTCACCGGCATCCGGAACACCATTCAGACCCAAAATCTCAACCGGTGTAGATGGGGTCGCCTGTTTTACGCGTTCTCCCCTGTGGTCGAGCATTGCACGCACTTTACCATAGGAAGCACCAATAGCAATATGATCACCGATGTTTAATGTACCTTTCTGTACCAACACAGTTGCCACCGGACCGCGTCCCTTATCCAAACGTGCTTCGATCACAATTCCGCGCGCCATACGCTTAGGATTTGCTTTCAGTTCCAGCACTTCCGAGGTAAGGACAATCATCTCGAGAAGGTTTTCGATTCCTTCTTTCGTGTGTGCCGATACCGGACAGAAAACGGTACTTCCGCCCCATTCTTCCGGAATCAGTTCATATTCGGAAAGTTCCTGTTTAACGCGTTCAATATTAGCGCCCTCTTTATCAATTTTATTTACTGCAACAATAATTTCAACTCCGGCAGCCTTGGCATGGTTAATTGCCTCTACGGTCTGTGGCATAACGCCGTCATCTGCGGCAACTACCAGTACGGCAATATCCGTAGACTGCGCACCACGCATACGCATGGAGGTAAATGCCTCATGTCCCGGCGTATCAAGAAATGTGATTTTTTCTCCATTAATACGGACAACATAAGCACCAATATGCTGTGTAATACCGCCCGCCTCGTGTTCTGACACATCCGACTGACGGATTGCATCCAAAAGCGATGTTTTACCATGGTCAACATGCCCCATAACACAGACTACAGGAGGACGTTTCTTCATCTTACTCTCGTCTTCTTCCTCTTCTTTCAGAAGCTCGGCAACCATATCCACTTTTTCCTCAAGTTCAGCGATAATATCGAAACTGAGTGCAATTTCTTCTGCCTCTTCAAAGGTGATATCCTGATTCAGTGACACCATCTGTCCCTGCATAAAAAGTTTTTTCACAAGCGCAGCAGCCGGCATTTTCATTTTATCAGCCAACTCACGGATCGTAAGAGATTCCGGAATTGTAATTTGCTTAATCTCCTCTTCCGGCTCCTGTTTTACCGGTTCCGGCTTAATAAATGCTCCCTTACGGTTCGGATCCTTTTTCGAACGGATACGGCTCATCTCTTCCTTTGAGCTCTTGCGGTATCCACCGGTCTTATTATTTCTCTCATCCTTTTTGCGGTTTCCACGCTGACGGGAATTTTTCTGTTCCTGTTTGATGCCATCAAAACCGCTCTGAGATTTTTCGAATCTCTCAAATACGCGATCACCGCTATTACCGCCACGATTCTGACCACCGCGGTTCTGTCCGCCACGTCTGTCAACTCGCTGGCCACCACGGTTCTGTCCATCTCTCTGACCGTCCCTCTGACCGTCTCTTCCCTGCGCTCCCCGATTGGAATTGCCACCACGGTTTTCATTTTTCTGTCCGCCGCGGTTTTGATTATTACCACCACGGGCATTACTTTTTATTTCTTTCTTTGGCTCCTTATTTTCAGCCTCTGCCGGTTTTGCCACAGGCTCTGTTTTTTTCTCTTTTACAGGTTCTTTTTGTTCGGAAACAGTAGTTGTCTCCTTTGTCTCCTGTATTTCCGGTTTCACGGTTTCTTCCTTTTTCACTGTCTTTTTCGGCTCTTCTTTCTTTTCCTCAACAACAGGCTGCTTCTTTTCCGTTTCTTCCTTCGCAACAGTTTTTTCAGCCTCTTTCTTTGCCTTTTTCGCAGCAAAAGATTTCATAAGAAATGCAATGGCTTCATCTTCGATATTACTATTGGCACCCTTTACGTCAAATCCGTTGTCATTCAGGAGTTTTACCAAATCTCCACTCTTAATTTCTTTATCCTGTTGCTGCATACTGCGAGCAATCTCATATATTTTCATTTTTGCCATACTTCGTTACCTCCAGATCTAAATTCTTACCAATTGATTGTGCAAATCCACGGTCCGTGACTGCCAGAGAAGCCCGGAATTCTTTACCAATTGCTTTTCCCAGAGTATCCTTATCTCCGAAAAAGGCACATGGTACATGGTAAAAAGAACAGGAATCCTTAAATTTCTTTTTGGTATTTGCCGAGGCATCTTCTGCCACAATTACCAGACTCGCCATTCCATCACGAATTGCTTTCTCTGTCATGAATTCGCCACTTACTACTTTACCGGCTTTCATTGCCAGGCCAAGTGTTCCATAAACTTTTTTACTCTGTATCATGATTCCACTGCCTCTCCAATTCATCATATATTGCATCCGGTACATTCATTCGGAAAGAACGGCTCAAAGCATTGCTTTTGCGTGCTTTTTTCAGACAATCCTGATCGTCACAAAGATATGCCCCTCTTCCATTTTTCCGTCCGGTACGATCCAATGTAATAGTTCCTTCCGGAGTTTTTACAATTCGAATCAGTTCTTTCTTGCTTTTACTTTCACGGCAGCCTATACATTGCCGCTGCGGTACTCTTTTTGTCTGCATGGCCACTCCTCCTTTCCTGCCCGGTTATTTTTTATTCGGTTTTTTTTTAATATGTCAGGCATTTGCACTCTGTGATTCACTCTTGATATCAATTTTGTATCCGGTGAGTTTTGCAGCCAGACGTGCATTCTGTCCTTCTTTACCAATTGCAAGAGATAACTGATAATCCGGCACAACTACCTCGGCGCTCTTCTCCTCTGTATCCACGGTAACAGAAACAACATTGGAAGGACTGAGTGCATGTTCAATGAAGACAGCCGGGTCTTCATTCCACTCCACAATATCAATTTTTTCTCCCCGTAGTTCATTCACTACCGCATTTACCCTGGCACCATTAATTCCCACACATGCACCTACAGCATCCACATCCGGGTTATTGCTGTATACGGCGATCTTGGAACGGGAACCCGCCTCTCTTGAAACATTTTTGATCTCCACAACACCACTCTGAATCTCAGCCACTTCGGATTCAAATAAACGTTTCACAAGTTCCGGATGTGTACGGGAAATAATAATTCTTGGTCCTCTTGTGGTATCTTTAACCTCTGTCACATACAATTTGATTCTCTCATGGGAGGCAAACTGCTCCGATTCCACCTGCTCCTGCGGTGTTAAAACCGCATCAATTTTTCCGAGATTAATATTATAATTCCCGTTGCTGTAGCGCTGTACGGTTCCTGTCACAATATCTCTTTCTTTTGTATAATACTGATCATACAAAACTTTGCGTTCTTCTTCGCGAATCTTCTGTACTACTACCTGTTTCGCTTTCTGTGCTGCAATACGTCCAAAATTCTTTGGTGTCACTTCAATACTTACCGTCTCCCCCAGTGCCATGCCGGGATGTTTTACCTCTGCCTCAGTCAATGACATCTGCAGCGTGGTATCCTCCACTTCTTCTACGATTACCTTATCCTGGAACACATGAAACTCTCCGGTTTCACGGTCAAGGTTCACACGAATGTTATCCGATTTTCCAAACTGGTTTTTGCATGCGGCAAGCAAAGAGTTTTCAATTGCCTCTAAAAGAATTTCTTTACTGATATCCTTTTCCTTTTCAATGGCATTTAATGCCTCAATTAATTCCGGATTTCCTTTCTGTGCTGCGGTTGTCTTCTTCATTTTTCTAATAATCCTCCTGTCTTTTTTGTTTGTTTCTGATTTTTCCGTTGTTATCTCTATTTAAAAGTCGATTGATTTGCGAATCAGAGCTATGTCTTTTACCGGAAATTCCATATCCCTGCCATCAAAACCAATTTTCACCATGGATGTCTCTTCATCATAGGCTTTCAGTATTCCCACAAACTCTTTATCCGAATACTTTTTCCCTTTTTCTTCCCACGTTACCGGGGAGAAAAGTTTCAACTCCACGTCCTTGCCAATGTTTCGCAAAAAATCTTTTGGCTTTTTAAACGGTCGCAGAAGTCCCGGTGAACTCACTTCAAGAATATACGATTCCTCAATGAAATCATTCTCATCCAGCAAATCACTGAGTTCATGGTTTACTGTCGTGAGGTCATCTATGGTAATTCCCCCTTCTTTGTCAATATACGCTCGCAAATGCCAGCTTCCGGCTTCTTTGACAAACTCCACATCAACCAGTTCGTATTGATATTTCTCAAGAATTGGCGTGATGAGTTCTTCCGTCTTTTGCTCATAAATCTGATGTTTTCCCAAATAAAAACCTCTTTTCCTGATAATTTTATCATTCTTTTCCTGCTTCAAAAATATCCCAAACCGAAAAAGAATGAGTGGACTCACGTCCACTCATCACAATTAACTGTATCATCTTACATAGTATACCACCGTTTTTCGGATATTGCAAGGGATTTTCCATTTTTTTCAAAAACTTTTTTTTGTTTATTCGCCCTCTTTTTTAAGTTCTCTTATTTTTTTTACGGCACGGATTCCAAGCATAATCAATACTACATAAATGACAATTGAAATTCCGATATTCCAGTTCAGATAAAAACGCCCTGCCATTATAAAATTCCGGATATCTACACCAATACAGACCGCTGTGCATCCAAAACTGAGCGCTGCATTGCGAATATATAAATGTCTTTGTTTGTCGCGGGAATTCATGAACTTCCTCCTTGTATTTATACATTATACCTTTTTGATTACCTCTCGCCTTTTACAAAAAGAAAACCCAGAAAACAACGTAATCTCGCGGTAATCTGGGTTTTACAGAATAGTCCGTAGGGGAATCGAACCCCTGTTTCTGCCGTGAGAGGGCAGCGTCTTAGCCGCTTGACCAACGGACCATCAACAATGACTACTATACTATAGCTTCCAATAAAATGCAAGCTTTTTTTTCATTTTTTTTGAACTTTTTTTAAGCTGTTGTACCGGCAACACTTTTTGCCGATACAACAGCTCCTATTTCCGTTATATTAATACAGATACGGTTTCTCCCAGAGGTTCAGTTTTGTACCGATTCCATGTTCTGTGGCATAATCATATATTTCCTTGCCCCATGCAACATCTTCCACCGGCATACCACCTACCGAATAGATGATAATCTGGTCGTCACTTTCGCGTCCCGGTACTTTACCATTCAAAATAGCACCCAGATCATGAATGTCCGATTTATCCAGTTTTCCCTCGTGAATCAAATCCATCCACAGACATCCTGGAATATAGATGGTGTTATAACATGGATATGGATACTCGTCTGCCCATGCCTCATACAGCTTAATATTGTCCACAACAAGTTTTGCCTTTTTCCCTGTTATGAATTCATCTGTGAAATCAGCAGAACCCGGAACACAGAAAAGAGCACCTGGTTTAATCCATGACTCATCTACGAATGGATATGCACTTCTTCCCTCTCCAATCGCAGTAGAAGTCGCAAAGCTGATAATATCCGAGTCACGCACACATTCTTCGATGGAATCTACAACAATTATATTTTTAAACTGAGGACATTTTTCTTTAACATATGCGATACAGCGGTCAATAGAAGCCTGTCCTCTTCCCTTGATTTTCAGTGTATCCAGTGTAGGACGAAGGGAGGCAAATGTCTCAATTGCCGTATTATTGATTACGCCCGGTCCGACAATGCCAAGAACTTTTGCATTTTTTACGGCAAGATTCTTTACGCCGACTCCCGGAATTGCCGCGGTTCGATAAGCACTCAGAAGGTTCGCCGACATAAGTGAAATCGGAGCACCGGTTTCCTTGTCATTCAGCATTACCATCAAAATCGAACGAGGAAGTTCCTTTTTACGGTTTTCTACATTGGAACCGTACCACTTCATACCGGCAATATCAAATTTTCCACCTACATAGGCAGGCATTGCCATAAATCTGCGGTCCGGTGCATTCTTTGGCATGTTTGGAAATTCCGGCTCGTCCGGGAATGTCACCATACATCCATGTGAGTTTCCATTGTCACCACCCATACGGTAATCACCTTTGTCGAGGATTTTTAAAAGTTCTTCCATACAGTCCGTACAGCGTACAACATCATTTACGCCTGCTTTCAACATATCTTCTTCATTCAAATATAGCAAATCCAGTCTTGTATCACTCATAATTCATCTCTCCTGTCTACTTTTATATTTATTTTTCTGTTTCCACTTTTCTGCGACTCTTGTCATACAATACATTTTCCATTGCCATTACATCTTTAACCGCATATCCCTTAAACAATGGCTTCTTCAAAACGGTCTTAATCCAGACAAATGCATACACTGCCAATATAACAAATATAATTCCACATACAATGAATATCTGTTTTCTCACATCCGGGTCTCCGTCGATGTTCCATATCATCCATGCAGTTCCGATAATACCAAGAATCTGGGTAACCGGTGTCAGTGGCACCTTAAAAGTACGCGGTGCCTTTGGAAGGCGGACACGCAGAATCAGAACATTGATATGCGATAAAACATATGCTGTCATCCAGAATACACATCCCGTCAGTATCAGGAATGACAAGGCATCGGAAGTCGAGAGACCTGCTACATTGATAATAAGCATTATTCCTCCGATGACCAGAACTCCCACGATTGGAGCTCCCTTTTTATTTGTTTTCTCAAATATATCTGGCAGAAGCTGGATTTTAGCCATACCAAGACATATATAGCTGAGAGAAGAAATAACGGTATTGATACTGCTGGTTACGGCAAGTATTGATACAATTGCCATCCAGTAGGTACCGAAGTCACCGAGCAGCGCCGCTCCATAAAAGACATGAGGTGTTGCGCTTTGTCCAAGTTCCTCCCACGGTGTGTAGTTTTTAAATCCGATTACCATAAATGTCTGCATCAGCATAATCAGTACAAGGCTGATTATCATACCAAGCGGAATATTTCTTCTTGCATTTTTTACTCTGTTAGAAATCGGAATGACGAATTCACATCCGATAAACAGGAAAAATGCAAGTCCGCAATACCCGGCAATATCTCCAAAATCAGAAGAAATAACGGCAGCCTGCTCAATCTTTGCTCCTGTGCCGATTCCGATACAACCGATAATTCCCATAATAAGAAGAGAACCAATCAGGGCATATGCCACAATGTTCTGCACTTTTGCAAACATATCCACACCATTTAAGTTCGCAATCATCAAAAGGACAAGCAAAATTGCTGAATACGCACTTCCCGGTATACCAACATCCGTGAACACGCTGTTTAATGTATTACCAAACATGGCTACCTCTGCACTTCCCACGATTGTATTACAAACCAGATATCCGCCTACCATAGCTATGATGGTTACAAAAGGCCCCATACCGGCAAGAGAATACTGGGCAAGCCCACCTGTAAGGTTTGGCATTACAGCATTCAATTCACAGATGGACAATGCTGTCAGAATGTTTAGCGCACAGGCAATCGCCATCGAAATAATAAAGGTTAAACCAAGACTGGCAGAACCAATTCCCAGAGACAGCAGACAGCTTGTGGCAACAATCAGACCAACTCCGGTTGCGATGACGCTCCCCAGACCAAGATTTTTATGATCCATAACGTACTCCTTTCTTCTTCGCATTCCATGCGAAGCAGTTATCTGTATGTACTGCTGTCATTTAGTAGGCTTTTCCTTCGGTCAGAGCATCTTTTCCCTCTTCACCTGTACGGATACGGACTACATTGGATACCGGAGAAATAAAGATTTTTCCATCTCCGATATGCCCGGTATAAAGTTCCTTCTCTACAAAATCAAGAAACTCATCGAGATCCTTTGACTCCAGCACAACCATAACAACCTGTTTCGGAAGCAGCATCGGTTCGGAGTGGGTTTCCACCTCGTATTCCTGTGTGCCGAGCTGAACACCACATCCTCTTGCCTCAAAAATGGTCATACCGGAAATTCCAAATTTGCCGAATTCCTGGCGAAGTGATTCCACTTTCGCCATATTGGTTACGATTTCAACTTTTACTAATTCTTCTGTTATCATACGTTTCACTCTCCTTTGTAAAATTCATTCTTTATGGAAACAAATCAGATTTTTGATTTGAATCTATCATATCGGAACGGTGTCATATCCACAGTAGGTGTTCCCTCAGACATAATCTCCGCTATGTTATAGGCAGCTCCCGGTGCAATACCAAATCCATGACCGGTAAATCCACATGCCACATACAATCCCGGAACCTCCTCAACTTCACTGATAACCGGAATTTTGTCTGCACATTCCTCAATAATACCTGTCCACGAACGGACTATTTTGGCATCTGACAATGCCGGAAAATATTTCATAATACCGCGGCACGTACACGAGGCACCAAGGCCGGTCGAAATCAGTTTTCCATTGTCTTTGTTGTACAGTTCCAGTCCGGTAGAACCACCGAATACGAAAGAGCCATGTTTGGTCTGGTGCCCATAAAAATCTGCCTCAGCAGTTCCCAACATCTGTTCAAACATAAAAGGCTCTGCTTCTGTGACCAGACACTCCATCTTCAGAGGAAGCATCGGAACATCAATCCCCACGCTGTCGAGTACAAAACGGCTGTCATAACCTGCTGCCACTAATACGCGCTCCGCTTCGTATGTATTATTCTCCGTGATAATCTTACGGATTTTCCCTTTTACTTTCGCCAGTTTTTCCACCTTTTCCCCGGTGATAAACCGGACACCCATCTCTCTGGCACGCTTGAAGAATCCAAGAGTTGCTGTCAGCGGATTTGCGTGTCCGTCGGTAGGACACCAGCTTGCGCCGATTACTTCTTCGGACAGATACGGATTTATTTCCCGAACCTCTTTTCCATCAATCATCCGGACATCCAGTCCACAGGCAACCGCCCGGTCGGTAAACCCCTGCAGAATTTTCAGATGAGCTTCCGTCTTGCCAAGACGCAGATTTCCTTTTTGTGTGTACTCGACATCCACACCAAGTTCTTCCGAGAGTTTCGGCCATTCATTCTGAATGCCCCACATTACCATCGGCAGCTCTCTCGGGTCACGCCCGGACTGGCGGACACCTCCACCATTTCGGCTGGAACCGCCATTTCCGATATAATCACTTCCCTCTAATACAATCACATCGGTAATACCTTTTTTTGCCAGATAGTAAGCAGTAGCAGAACCGATAATTCCTCCACCGATCTGGATGTACACCAACCGCATGTGTCACTCCGGGATATTTTTCCACCTCATCTTCTGCGAGGAATCCTTTCTGCAGAAGATTCATGGAAATATCAATGCCCTCTTCCGTTTTTTCTAATAATTTGCCGCGGTTCTTCGGTGCAAACATTCCCTGACGCAACCCTTCAAGTGCTGCCTGCTGTTTTGACACCTCATCGTCCCGTTCTTTTTCATCTATGTATCCGCCATAAAAAGCTGCCTCAATTCCTGCAATCCGGCCCTCTATCATAGCGGAACTTGCCTCTTCAATTCCCGATACGTCTCCTGCAACAAAAACGCCCGGAATCGATGTTTCCCCATATTCATTACAGATTGGTACCTGTCCGCCACGCTTCGGATTATCTTCCATCTCGCAGCCACCCATTTTTAACAACTGTGACATCGGGGAAAGACCGACTGCAAGGCAGATTGTATCCACATCGAAGTGTTTTTCTGTTCCCGGTATAAACTGGAATTTATCGTCTACTTCGGCAATGGTTACACCGGTAACATGATCTTCTCCCTCTGCTTTTACGATGGTATGGGAAAGATAAAACGGTACACCGGTTCTTGCGACTTTTGCTGCATGTACACCATAGCCGCCTACGCGCGGAGCGGCATCTACA
Source organism: Eubacterium sp. (assembly GCA_034101395.1). Lineage (GTDB taxonomy): Bacteria > Bacillota > Clostridia > Lachnospirales > Lachnospiraceae > Eubacterium_F. The sequence continues at coordinate 24,153 of JAXEJU010000058.1, forward strand.
AGTCCTCTTTTTACAGATGGGAACCAATCACTGCCTCCATCTCAATTTCCACGAACTGAGTCGGGCGGTTCAGCTCCGGTGTTCCAACTACCGTACAAAGTGGCCGTATATCGTGGAACAGCTCTGAGTAGGCACGGCTGATATCGGCTCCCATCTTCATGGAAGTAGCATATACCTTTACCCGGTATACCTCTTCTTTTTTGCTTCCTGCCTGCTCTAGCAGTGCAATCTGTTTTTCCAGAACATATTTGGTCTGCTCATAAGCATCTTCACCATAAACCGTACCATCCGGCTGAACAGATGTAGTTCCTCCTATATACACAAAAGGTCCAATCTTAACCATACGACTGTATCCAACCTTTTCTTCCAATGGTGCTCCTGAACTAAAATTTTCTCTTTTAAGATCCATATCACACATCTCCTTTATCTTCTATAATTTATAGCATTTTATGCAAGCACGATGGTTCTTGTCAGGCTTATGCTACAAAAAAAAGCACCCATGCCCGCTTCTGCGAGTATGGACGCCCTTGTCTTATTTATGGTTATACCACATATTTTAAAAAATGAAAAGCAGAAAAAAGGTTGTATACATCAACCATTTAGTTTATAATAAGGCAAACAATCAATGATACAAAAGAAGGAGTTTTTTATGAACCAACGCCAGCTTAAATATTTTCTGGAAGTATATAAATACCGAAGCATCACGACAGCAGCCCAGTCTCTCTTTATTTCCCCACAGGGATTATCCAAAACGATACTGGCTCTGGAAAAAGAAATCAATACCAAACTTTTTACCCGAAGCGGTAAACAGATGATTCCCACAAAAGAAGCTATTCATCTGTCTTCTCACGCAAAACACATTCTGGATGAGTATGACATGATTCAAAACGGGGAATTTATCTCCACGCCATCTCAGGTAACCCTTACGGTACCGGTCTGTTATGACTGTCCCAAATATTTCCCCGCCGAATTCTTTTATGAATTCCACCGTATTTATCCGGAGATTTTGCTTCGTATGGAAGAAAACACAGACAGCCGTCTGCACGAAATTATTCAGGAAAATGGAGCGGAACTCGCTATCATTCCCGGACCGTTAAATATTGCCCAGTATAAAGTTGATTATCTTTTTACCCATCGCTTCAGCCTTCTCATCAATAAAAACCATCCTCTGTCCAAAAAAGATAGCATTACCTATGAAGATCTTAGTGGAGAATCTTTAGTGATAAAGGGAACCGATATGCCGACAAGTGAGTCGCAAATTAACAATCTGTTAGCCTGTGGGGGAGAATTGAGTGTAATTTTAGAAGTAACTGATATTGATGTAATTGAAAGTATGGCCGAGCAAAATTATGCCATCGGCTACACACTAGATTATCTTGCCGGCCACGCAGCATGCCGGAATGTAACTGTAAAACCGCTGGTTGGCGAGGCTTCAAAAAAAGTCATGTATCTCGCTCAGAAACAGGGGCATGTCCTAAGCCATGCCGCAGACATCTTTCGTGGTTTTCTTCTCTCGTGGCTTGCCAGCCATCCGGAGTTGTCACACTCGTGACAACTCCAATTCTTTACATAAAATCTAAAAGTGACATCTGATCGCTCAGTGGCAAGTCTCCCAAAAGTCCCATATTACGCATTTTATCCACAATAGTTCCACTGACCTTACAGCGATTTTTAAAGTTCTCACAGGATGTAAAAGGCCCGTCTTTTGCTGCCTCTACTACACCTTCTGCCGCCTTATCTCCCATTCCCTCAATACTGTTCAGCGATGGCATCAGCTTTCCGTCTATGATCTGAAAATGCTTTGCCTTTGCCCGGAAAATATCGATTGGCATAAATTCAAACCCTCTGGCATACATTTCCTGGACAATTCTCATGTCGCCGTAAGCAGCTTCTTCTTTCTGGCTCAGTTCTTTCGCCGCCAGCCGCTTTTTATAATCTTTCATCGTAGCTTCGAGCCTTTCCTTTCCCTGACACATCAGTTCATAATCAAAAGCTTTGGCGCGGATGCTGAAAAATGCGGCATAATAGGCAAGCGGATAATACACTTTAAAATAAGCAATCCGAAATGCCATCATAACGTAGGCAACGGCATGGGCTTTGGGGAACATGTACTTTATTTTTTCACACGACTCAATGTACCAGTCCGGAACACCACAGCTTGTCATGGCTTCCTTCCACTCTCCCCACTGCTTGCAGGCTCCTTTTGCAACCTTTCCTTTTCGGACATTCTCCATAATCTGGAATGCCATCCCATCTTCTACCCCCGTATGAATCAGATATGTCATAATATCATCACGGGTACAGATCGCCGTAGACAATGTACAATCCCCTCTGGCAATGTAGTACTGCGCATTGTTCAGCCACACATCGGTTCCGTGGGAAAGACCGGAGATGCGCACCAAATCCGAAAAATTCTTCGGTTTGGTATCGCGCAGCATCTGCATGACAAATTCAGTTCCAAATTCCGGTACTCCAAGGCTGCCAAGGTCGAGTCCCATCAATTCATCAGGCGTCACGCCAAGAGCGCTCGTATCGGCAAAAAGGGACAGAACCATCGGGTCATCCAGACTGATATTCAATGCATCCACACCGGTAATATCTTCCAGCATGCGGATCATCGTCGGATCATCGTGTCCCAGTATGTCAAGCTTCAAAAGATTGTGGTCGATCTTATGATAATCAAAATGTGTCGTAATGATCGCGGTTTCCTGATCATTGGCGGGGTGCTGAATCGGTGTGAAGGTATAAATTTCCCAGCCCATTGGGAGAACGACGATTCCTCCCGGGTGCTGTCCGGTCGTACGTCGGACGCCGACACACCCCTCGACCAGACGCTCGATTTCCTCATTGCGTTTGTGCTGTCCCCTCTCTTCATAGTAATTTTTCACATAACCATACGCTGTTTTATCTGCCAGTGTTCCAACAGTTCCCGCGCGGAATGTCTGTCCGGCGCCAAAAATTACTTCGGTATAATTGTGCGCCTTACTCTGATACTCTCCCGAAAAATTCAGGTCAATATCCGGCTCTTTATCTCCGTAAAATCCAAGAAATGTCTCAAATGGGATATCGTGTCCATCCCGAATCAGTGGTTTCCCACACACCGGACAGTCTTTTGACGGCATATCAAAACCGGAACTTCCGGCAAAGGCTTTTACTTCATCGGAGTCAAAATCCACGTAGTGACAGTTTTCACAGTAATAATGTGCCGGCAGCGGATTTACCTCCGTGATACCTGACATCGTTGCCACAAAGGAGGAACCGACCGAGCCACGGGAACCAACCAGATAGCCATCTTCATTGGACTTCCACACAAGCTTCTGTGCAATAATATACATCACAGCAAACCCATTACTGATAATGGAGTTTAACTCATGCTCCAGCCGCTTGGATACCTGCGGTGGCAGCGGATCACCATACATGGAATGCGCTTTGCGGTAACAGATATCCCGCAGTTCCTGATCCGAATTATCAATAATCGGGGGACATTTGTCCGGATATACGGGCGAGATTTTTTCTACCATATCCGCAATCCGGTTCGTATTTGTCACAACGACTTCCATCGCTTTTTCTTCACCAAGATAGGAAAATTCCGAAAGCATCTCTTCTGTTGTCCTAAGGTACAGTGGCGGCTGCTTTCCGTCATCCATTTTCTTTCCCGCCAGAAGAATACTCCGGTATACATCATCTTCCGGGTCGAGGAAATGCACATCACAGGTTGCACACACCGGCTTGTCATATTTTTCACCGAGCCGGACAATGCGCCTGTTCATTTCCTTCAAATCTTCCCATGTGTTGATATTTTCATAAGCGCCCTTATCCCTGTCGAACATAAACTCATTATTTCCGATTGGCTGGATTTCCAGATAGTCGTAAAAATTCACGAGTTCTTCTATCCGGTCCTCATCTGCATCATCTAACAACGCCCGGTATAGCTCTCCCGCCTCACAGGCAGAACCGACGATCAATCCCTCCCGCCATTTCATCAACTGGCTTTTCGGAATCCGCGGTCTTCTGGCATAATAGTTCAGATGTGCCATGGATACCAGGCGGTAAAGATTAACCCGTCCCACCTCGTTTTTCGCTAAAATAATCGCATGATAGCTTGGCTTTTTCTTAATAATCTCCGGTGCCGAATGCGTTCTCTCATACAGCGCATCCAAATCCGTAATTCCGTTTTTCTCAAGAAGCACGATCATCTTTTCAAAGATTTCTGCCGTTGCCTCTGCATCTTCAACTGCCCGGTGATGGTTGACAAGCGAAATCTTCATCACCTTTGCCACATTGTCGAGTGTGTATTTGGCAAGGTGCGGGAAAAGAACTCTGGCAATTCCGACAGTATCGACTACCGTAAACTGCGTATCGAGTCCCTGCTCCTCCCCTTTTCGGCAGATAAAACTGTAGTCAAAATCCGCATTGTGGGCAACCAGTATACATCCTTTGCAGAATTCAAGAAATTCCGGCAGCACCGTGGAAATTTCCGGTGCATCCGCAACCATGGAATCTTCAATACTAGTCACTTCTGTTATTCTTGGCGGTATCGGCACTTTTGGATTCACAAACGTACTGAAACGATCTGTTATTTTCCCATTTTCAACTTTCACGGCACCGATCTCGATAATCCGGTTTCTCGTCGGTGAAAATCCGGTCGTCTCCAGGTCAAACACAACAAACCGATCCTGCAACGACTGCCCTTTGGAATTTCGAACCGTATCATCCAGATCATCCACCAGATAAGCCTCGCAGCCATAAATCACTTTAAAATCATCTTTTTCAATCGCATGATCCGCATCCGGAAATGACTGGACGACTCCATGGTCGGTAATCGCAATCGCCGGATGCCCCCAGCTCTGGGCGCGCTTTACCATCTGCTTTGTATTCACCACTGCATCCATATCGCTCATCTGGGTATGCGCATGAAGTTCCACTCTCTTCACCGGTGCATTGTCCATGCGCCCCACGCGGAAATTCTTTATTTCCTTCATGCCGACAATGTTTCCAATTCGAATCTCCTTGTCGTATGTATCAAAAGAAGCGACACCTTTTAACCGGATAAAATTTCCCTTTTTTACAAACTCAAAAAAACTCAGTTCCTCAACCAGTTCCTTTTTAAGAAATAGTTTGGACACGATTGTATCTGTGAAATCTGTTATCGTAAAGGTAACGATTAGTTTTTCTCCCTTGATCTCACGCTGGTCAACACCACGTATTACACCTTCTATGACAACCTCGCCGATCTCATCCACAATTTCCTTGATTGGAATGACAGTACCTTCCACATTTTTCCCGAAAAAGACCTCCGGATCATTGACCGGCTTACGGTAATTGCTCTTGCGCGGAACAAACGGTTTTTTTGCAGGTGCTGAAACTTTCTCCGTCTTTCCATTCGAAGAAGCCGTCTCCGACACAGCCGTTTCTTCTATGTCCTCTTTGCGGATTACCATATGATACACTTCCGGTTCATCCGGTTTTTTCCGCTCTCTTTTTATGTAATGGAATTTCACGGCCACATCCCGGTCAAAACGGCGTTTCAGGCGGTTTTGAAAAAACTTTTGTATCTCTTCACTTCTGTCCCGGCACAAAAAATCATCATCACATGTAATTACCAAAACATCACCATCCACTTCGAACGGCTCACTGCAAAATTTCATATAATCAATGGCGTTTTGTTCGCGCAGTTCTTCTTTTAATGTATCTTCATAAAGCGCAATCAACTTATCCAAACCGTATCCTTCTGCGAACGGATAACTGACTTCCAGTTTGGGCCGGAATCCTAGTCTGCGGAAAACCTGCTTGTACAGTTTCTGCTCCATCTTTTTAACCGAGCGGTAATGTAAAAGCTGGTCGCATCTGCAATAGATAAACGCCAGCATTTTTGTTTTTGAGGCACTTACTTTTTCAACCGTAGCACCTGAAAAATAATCATATAACTTGTCCTCGACGGATAAATCCGGAAAGGCTTCAAAAAAATGTACCATCCTATCAGACCCTTTCTATCTGTCCCAGTGCAAAAGCTCCTGTCGAAGCGTCTCCAGAAGTTCTTCCTCCGGTACTTTTTTCACGATTTCCCCTTTTTTGATCAGAAGCCCCTCATGGATACCTCCGGCAATCCCAATGTCTGCTTCTTTTGCCTCTCCGGGGCCATTAACCACACATCCCATAACAGCCACTTTGATATTGAGGTCAAATTCTTTCACCATTTCTTCCACCTGACCGGCAAGCGTAATCAAATCAATCTGCGTTCTTCCGCAGGTCGGGCAGGACACCACACTGATTCCATCTTTACGAAGTCCGAGCGTTTTTAAAATCAGTTTTGCCGCATAAATTTCCTGCACCGGGTCGCCTGTCAGTGAAACCCGAATTGTATCTCCGATTCCCTGATATAAAATATTGCCAAGACCAACGGCAGATTTTACACTTCCGCTGTAAATTGTTCCCGATTCGGTGATTCCTACATGAAGAGGATAATCTGTTTTCTCTGCTATGATTTCATGCGCGCGGATACACATCATAACATCGGAAGACTTTATACTGATGACAAGATTATCATATCCCATGGACTCGATAATTGCCACCTTGTCAAGTGCGCTCTCCACAAGTCCCTCTGCTGTAACACCGCCGTATTTCTCCACCAGTTCCTTTTCCAGAGAACCGCTGTTTACACCAACACGAATCGGAATCCCACGTTCTTTACAGCAGTCCACGACTGCCCGGATACGCTCTTTGCTGCCGATATTTCCCGGATTTATGCGAATTTTATCTGCTCCATTTTCAACTGCTGCGATGGCAAGTTTGTAATCAAAGTGAATATCTGCCACCAGTGGAATGTGGATTTTTTCCCGGATTTCGCGCAGTGCCTCTGCCGCTTCCATTGTCGGAACCGCACAGCGGACAGTCTCACACCCGGCCTTTTCAAGTGCCAGAATCTGAGAAACCGTCGCATCCACATCCTCTGTCTTTGTATTTGTCATAGACTGGATAGCTACCGGGTTATCTCCCCCGATTTTTACCTGTCCAATCTGAATTTCCCTTGTCTTCTTCCGAAGCATGATTCTACCTCTCTATTTTGCAAAAATCTTAAAAATATCGTTGCCAAGAATAAATACCATAAGAACCATCAACAGCGCAAACCCAATCATATTTACCGCATTTTCAATTTTTGCATTAATCGGCTTCCGTCGAATCCACTCGATAATCAAAAGCAGAAGGCGGCCACCGTCCAATGCCGGAATCGGAAGCAGATTCATCACACCAAGGTTTGCCGTCAGCAGAATGCTGATATTTATCAACTGAAGCGCCACTACACCGGCTCCTGACGGAGCACTTTTATTTACCGTTTTCCCGACAAATTCGACGATACCTACCGGACCGGAAATATCTTTAGCACTCACTTTTCCACGAATCATCTGTCCAAGACTCTGAACGGTTGTGACAATCCAGTATTTGACCTCATACAGCGCATATTTGACCACATCAAATCCGCCAACACGGGTTCGCCTTACATCACCATGTGTAAAGCCGAGCTTATATTTTTCCGTGCCATCCTCCTGTTTCATAAGTTTGGGAGTCACAGTAAGCTTCTTTTCCTGTCCCTCATGAACAACGGTAAGCTCTACAGGTTCTGTTGAGAGTTCATGAAATAAAAAGTACGAGCTGAGTTCCCGCTCTAACACGATATGTTTTCCATTTATTTCGGTTATCATATCTCCGGACTGTACCCCCGCCTCCTGCATCGGCATACCTTCTGTAACCGAGCTTACCACCGGTTCATCATAACCGACAAAGCCCATAACGATAAGTGCGAGGACAAAAGCCAGAATAAAATTAAAAAATGGTCCTGCAAAAATAACTGCCATGCGCGCATACACAGATTTTTTCCCAAATGCCCGGTCATCATCAACCTCTTCCTCTTCCCCGAGCATCATGCAGGAACCGCCAAATGGCAGAAGTTTCCATGAATAAATCGTATTGTCTGCATACTCCGGATGTTCCTCAAAAAAGGCCGATGACTTCAAAAAGAACAGCTTTCTTCCACTTTCTGTTTTTACCCAGGAGATAAGCCGCGGCCCCATTCCGAGAGAAAATTCAATGACAGCAATTTTATTCCATTTTGCCACGATAAAATGTCCAAATTCGTGAATAATAATAATCACACTAAATACCAGTATTGCCAGAAGTATGTTCCAAAAACTCATGCTAATCTCCATTCCGCGCTGTTTTTGCGCTATGCTAAATTCCAGTTTTTCTGCAGACGCTGGTGGGTTTCGTTCTCCACAGCCAGTATCTCATCCAAATCCGGGTCTTCAATCACCTGATGATGTTCCATCGCATATTCTATCATATCATAGATTTGTAAAAATCCAATGTCTTTATTCAGAAATTTTGCTACTGCATACTCATTTGCTGCATTCATAACTGTTGGCATAGATCCGCCAATACGGCTTGACTCAACTGCCAGCGGGATTCCCCGGAGTACATCAGTATCCGGCTTTTCAAAATGAATCTTTGCTATTTTTTCAAAATCGAGTCTCTCTCCCCCAAGATAGGTACGATCCGGATAATACAGAGCATACTGAATGGGCAGACGCATATCCGGTGTGCCGAGCTGTGCCATAACCGCTCCATCCCGGAATCCCACCATAGAGTGAATAATACTCTGTGGCTGTACCAGTACATGAATCTGTTCAAGTTCTACATCAAACAGCCACTTTGCCTCTATGATTTCCAGCCCCTTATTTATCATCGTTGCTGAATCTACCGTAATTTTCGGCCCCATCAGCCAGTTGGGGTGCGCCAGTGCCTGTTCCACCGTAACAGCCGCAAGTTCTTCTTTATTCCGACCACGGAACGGCCCACCGGATGCTGTCAGATACAGTGTCTCTATCTGACTCTTTTTCTCCCCGTTCAATGCCTGAAAAATCGCCGAATGTTCGCTATCGACCGGCAGCAGCCGGACATTATTTTCCCGGGCAAGTCTCGTAATAATGTGTCCTGCCGTCACAAGAGTTTCCTTATTGGCAAGAGCAATATCTTTTCTCGCACGAATTGCCTCCATCACAGGCCGCAGTCCGATCATACCAACCATCGCCGCGACGACCACATCCACCTCCGGAAGCGTGGATACCTGTATAAAACCGTCCATTCCCCAGAGAATCTGACAGGATACATGCTGTCCTTTTATCAGCATTTGAAGGTTTTGAGCCGACTCCTCATCTTTCATCACGACATAATCCGGATTGAATTCTCTTATCTGTTCTGCCATTCTCTCCGCATTACTGCCTCCGGTCAGTGCCACCACAGTAAAATCTTCCCTGTTATGCCTCACTACATCCAGAGTCTGGGTTCCAATCGAACCGGTAGAACCAAGTATTGTTAATTTTTTCATTTTTTAAAATAACCTCACGAAATATATACTTCTATTGTAGCGAAAAGTATCAATAAATAATAGACAAATGGTGCAACAAACAGTACACTGTCAAACCGGTCCAGAATTCCACCATGACCGGGTATTACCTTCCCATAATCCTTAATATCATAATTCCTTTTTATTGCGGACGCCGCCAGATCTCCTATCTGTGAAACCAGCGCACAAATGGCCATTATAATCGGGAATACCAGATTGGGACTAAAAATCAGCAGTTCCTGCGCCGGGAAGAAAAAGGCAAAAATAAAACCTATCAGGGCAGCCCCCACAATTCCTCCCACACAGCCTTCTATCGTTTTTTTCGGACTGAGTTCCGTAAAATGATGTTTTCCAATCAGCATTCCCACCACATAAGCACAGGTATCGGATCCCCAGGAACCAATCAGAACAAGCCATACCAGCCATTCGCCTTCATTCAGACAACGGATCTGATAGATATAACTCATAAGTACGGTAACGTATACAAACGAAAACGCACATTTGGCGACCTGATCTATCTTGTCTTTTGGATACCGGAACACATAAATTACCAGCATGACAACAAATACAAGAATCAGTACTGCCCATGTCCATATTTCATTGTTCATATTGAACGGAAACAGAAGCAAGTCAAATAATAATGTTCCGGCATAGGCAGCAAACGCAAATGGATGTTTTTCCAGCCCGAATACACGCAGCAGCTCATAAATGCCTAAAAGAGATAAAATTCCCACGGCAAAAAGCAGCCAGATGTCCCCGACCAGCATAAGCAGAAGCGCCGCAAGCACAAGAACAATTCCACTTAACAATCGTTTCCAAAACATAATAACTCCTCCTAAACAGCACCAAAACGTCTGTCTCGTCCATTGTAATAGTCAATCGCTTTTTCAAGCTCTTTTTTATTAAAATCCGGCCATAATACGTCTGTGAAATAAAACTCCGTATAGGCTAACTGCCACAGGAGGAAATTTGACAGCCGTTGTTCCCCACTGGTGCGAATCAAAAGATCCGGATCCGGAATTCCCTCCGTATCCAGATATTTTCCTATCATCTGCTCATCAATCTGTTCCGGCGACAGTAACCCCTCAGCCGCCTCAGTGCATATTTTTTGTACCCCGCGGATAATCTCATCACGGCTTCCATAATTTAATGCCACCTGAAAATGCAATCCGGTATTATTCTTTGTTGCTTCCTCAAGCTCGACAATACTGTTCTTCAAATCCTCATCTAAAGGCGTAATATCACCTAACACCCGGACACACATATTATTTTTAGTACTGCGCTTAATGCAGTCTTTCAGATACTGCCTCAAAAGCTTCATGAGAGCATCTACTTCATCCTGTGGCCGCTTCCAGTTCTCAGTCGAAAATGCATATACGGTCAAATAATTAATCCCCAGATTGTAAGCATCCTCACAAATCTGTTCAACAGTCTTGCTTCCTGCCACATGTCCTGCTTTTCTCGGAAGTAATCTTTTTTTTGCCCATCGTCCATTGCCATCTAAAATAATCGCCACATGATTCGGTGCATTCAGTTCCGAACGTTCCATAGTTCTGTTGTCCTCCTAATTACGAAACGAAGGACAGAAACATTCCAAAACGGAGCTGCTGTCCTTGTTTTCAAGTGCGCCGGGTTTTCACAGCGCTTTTTATACTGTCATTACTTCATCGGATTTATTGTTAATTGCCTGATCAATCTCAGTCACATATTTATCCGTGAGCTTCTGAATTTTATCCTCCATCTGCTTCTGCTCGTCTTCAGAAATCTCATTTGCCTTTAATTCTTTTTTTACGGCATCATTTGCATCTCTACGGATGTTACGAACTGCCACTTTGGCAGCCTCTCCCTTTTTCTTCACATCCTTTACGAGTTCCTTACGACGTTCCTCCGTAAGTTCAGGAAATACCAGACGAATCACTTTGCCATCATTTGCAGGAGTCAGTCCCAAATCCGATGACAGAATTGCCTTTTCTATGTCTTTAATCAAACTAGACTCCCATGGCTGAATCTGAATCATTCGAGCTTCCGGAACAGAAATATTTGCCACACTTTGAAGTGAAGACGGCGTTCCATAATAATCCACCATGATTTTATCCAGAATTCTCGGATTCGCACGTCCGGCACGGATTACACTATATTCTTCCTGAAGATTCGTAAGTGATTTTTCCATTTTATCTTCATAAACACTTATATCAAAAGCCATAATTTACCTCATTTCTATGTCCTCTAAGACATTATAATTTAAACCGTTTTTTAAACTGTAATAATTGTTCCTGTACATTTACCACTGACGGTATTGATAATACTGTTCTCTTCATTCAATCCAAACACACACATCGGCATTTTATTCTCCATACAGAGCACAGCTGCTGCAAGGTCAACAACCCCCAGCTTATTATCCACAATATCCGACATTTTCATCGTGTCATATTTTTTTGCATCCGGATTTATGGCCGGATCCGAATCATATACCCCATCAATTGATTTTGCGGCCAAAATAATATCGGCTTCAATCTCAATTGCCCGAAGAGCAGTTGCCGTATCTGTTGAAAAATACGGATGACCCGTTCCACCGGCAAAAAATGTGACAATACCTTTTTTCAAATATTTATTTACTCTGTCCTTTGAAAAAAGTTTGGTAAAAGAACCACACTGAAACGGGGTAAGCACCTGTGTCGAAAGCCCGACAAAGCGGCAGATTTCCGACATATAAATACAGTTCATAACTGTCGCCATCATTCCAATCTGATCCGCTTTTGTGCGGTCAATCGTCTCACTGGAACGTCCGCGCCAGAAATTTCCTCCGCCTATAACAATGGCAACTTCCACACCATCATCCACCAGTTTTTTTATCTGTTTTGCCACTGGTATACAGGTTGCCTCATCAAAACCGGTTCCCTGTTCACCAGCCAGAGCTTCGCCACTCAGTTTTAAAAGAACTCTTTTATACTGTGCCATTACATCCTCCATTTTTATTCGAAGAAAGAATCCAAATCTACATCCGCAAACTGCAGGGAGCAATGTCCGTCAATAACGGCACCGCTGTTAATCTGAATTGATTTTGCCTTAATATCGCCTTTAACTACAGCCGTAGAATCAACGATAACCGGACCATTTACCTCGATATTCCCCTTAACGGCACCAGAAACAAGTACCGACGTACAACTGATATTACCAATCACAACCGTACCCACATCAATCTTAACGATGCCCTTACTGTTAATATCTCCTTCCAGTCTTGGCGTGTTGACATAAATTTCAGAAGCGATTGTATTTCCGGCTACGCGACCGGTAATCGTCAACTTGCCCTGACACTCTACATCACCTTCGATGGTACCTTTGACAACAAGAGAAGTATCGGATTTAATACCACCATTGATTGTGGTTCCTTTTGTGATAACCGTAACTTCCTGCGCGTTATCTTCCTCAGCTTCCGGCATTACAACTTCTTCATTTAATGTGTCCATATCTATTTCCTCCTCAGATAATGTATCGTTCTCGCTTACCGCAAATTCTTCTGCAGCCTGAATCTCTTCTGGCAATTCCTCATCCATCAGGATTTCTTCCACAACCGGTTGTTCTTCCATTGGAATCTCTTCCTCCTGCGTTGCTACATCCATCGGAATCTCCTCTGTTTCCTGCTCTTCTTCCATCGGAATTTCCTCTGTTTCCTGCTCTTCTTCCACCAGAATTTCTTCTATTGCCGGTTCCTCTTCTGTCATAATTTCCTCAACTGCCGGCTCATCTTCCTTTGGAAAATCTTCAATTGCAAACGATTCATTTTCAAGCAGAGTATCCGGATTCACCTCCAGCTCAGGAGTAACTTCATTTTCCCCTGTATCGACAAATCCATCATCGAAAGATTCTGCCAGTTCATTCACTGACTGTGCAATATCTTCTTTCAGATCTTTAAAAAAACTCATTCTTTTTCCTCCTGTACTTACTGATTGTGCCGGACAAGAACAGTCGTCTCATCAACAGGCAGCAGTTCGTAATTTTCTTTTTTTAATTGTTTTATAATTTCCGGTAACGCCTTGATTGTCATCGGACGATCTGCCACATCATAAAGTAACACTATTGATGTCTCATAGGCAGCAACTCCATCAAGGATTCCGGCAATCATCTTACTTTTTGATGTTGACGGATTTACAGCATCCGGACTCACAACATTCCAGTCCAGATATGTAATCCCTTTTTCCTCTAATACCGGTATCAGCTCCTCAATCGATACATCCGTTCCTGTCGTACTGCTCCCCCCCGGGAAGCGGTAAAATACAGGATGTTCACCGGTAACATCAAACAATAACTCATAAATCTGGTTAAGGTCTTTTTCAAATGTCTTTTTGGATGAATACAATTCCGAGTAAATATGAGAATAAGAATGCATTCCCAAGGTATGTCCTTCTTTTACAATTCGTTTGTACATTTTTTTTGAGTACTCATCCTCTTTTCCTGTAACAAAAAAAGTTGCCTTCACCTTTTCTTTTTTTAAAATATCAAGAATCCGGGCTGTCTGTGTTCCCGGTCCATCATCAAATGTCAGATATACCTTTTTGTTTTGGGCAGAAACCACCGGACCACTTGCCGCCGTATCCGGACTCTCTGCCGGTTGCCGGGTTTCTTCCAACGAAACCGTATTTTCAGATTTTTCTTTTGCCTGAACCGAATTATCCGAATTATTCAACTGAATCTGATTCTGTGTAGACAGATCATCCAGCTGCCGCTGCATGTCTAAAACTTTTATCATCAAAAACACAGATAAAATCGTTGGTAACACCAAAAGGACAATACAGATAGTAACAATTATTTTCTTAATTCTTTGAATCCGCCTTTTCCTGTACTCAGCAATTTCCTTTCCACTCATACCGCCTGCCAATTCTGCAGCCTCCTGTCATCGTATTCTCTATTCGTTTACGCGGATCACATTATCCAGCTTCTGTTCCTTTTTCTTTCTCTTGAATTCATACAGACTGGCATCCGCTGCATTGATACAATGCTCCAGACTGTCGGTTCCATCAATTGGCATCAAATAATATCCGACACTGGCACGAACCAGATAAGGGAGCTCACTATTTGCATTAAAATCATCCAGATATTTCTGAAAAGCAGCAATAAATGCTTCAGCTTTTTTATCGTCATACCCGATGCCAACTACATTATATTCATCACCGCCTACGCGTGCACAGACATCCCCCTCAAAAGCAGCGTTTTCCATGGCAGCATCTCTAGCTTTCTCATGCCAGAAGTTACTGCCATGTTTTCTCTCTCGCCGCTTCATTTGTCAGTGTATCGTGACAGAATATAATAGCATCCAGATCCTCATAGGGAACAAGATGAATAATATTCGCTTCTCCTCTGCCATTCCGGGTCTCGGTACCATAACAGGTATAAAAAGTAAAATATGCAACATTATATCCGACCGTTTGCACATACGAAGAAATGGTATGACATATCTGTTCCTGATAATGTGAAAATACATCACACAAAATCACACCTATTGTCTTTCGTCCATTACCAAACATACCCTTACCTCCCATTTTACCATAGCGCAACCACATAATAGCATAGCTATACAAATTCATTATACCATAAAAAGAGAATATTTCCACCCTTTTTTAATTGAAACTGTCATAAATGTTCCCGGAGCACTCTCATGCTCTGCACGGCAATTGTAGGAACACAGGCTAAGACAGCCATCCATGCAATCTGTGCGCCAGTCAATTCAGACACCATGAAAAGTCCCTGCATAGATGGAACGAAAAGTACCAGGGCGAGCAGGAGTGTTCCCGTAATAAATGCCGCAATACTCCACGGATTACTCCCCAACCCAATTCTAAAAAGAGAAAAACGGCTTCTGCAGTTAAACCCGTGAAACAGTCTTGCGAGTGTGAGTGTTGCAAATGCCATTGTACTGGCCACTGCAGGATTAACAAAATGACCAATATAATATGCAATTAACGTCACAACTGTGATTAGTGAAGAATATGCCAGTAAACTAATACAAAAACTTCGGGAAAGAAGCCCTTCTTCAGGATTTCTTGGTTTATTTGCTAACAGCATCCTGTCAGCGGGCTCAACGCCGATTGCAAGTGCCGGCAGCGAATCTGTAAGCAGATTTATAAATAACAGATGTACCGGTTGAAACGGAGTGTCCAATGCCATTACCGAGCAGTACAGCACGACAAAAATAGCTGCCAGATTTCCGGATAACAAAAACTGAATGGCATTCCTGATATTCCGGTACACATTGCGCCCGTTTAATACTGCATCTATTATTGTAGCAAAATTGTCATCGGCCAATATCATTTCCGAGGCATCTTTTGATACTTCTGTTCCTGTTATTCCCATTGCCACGCCGATATCTGCTTTTTTCAGCGCCGGTGCATCATTCACACCGTCACCGGTCATTGCAACAACCTTTCCCTTTTTTTGCCATGCGTCAACAATACGTATTTTGTTTTCCGGTGATACTCTTGCATATACGGAAATTCTTTCCAGATTAGTCTCTAATTCATCATCGTTCATTTTGTCAAGTTCACCGCCTGTTACAGCAATGTCCCCGTCCCTGTAAATTCCAATCTGCTTTGCAATCGCCGTTGCTGTCACTTTATGATCCCCGGTTATCATAACCGGTTTAATTCCCGCGCAAATTGCATTTGCCACCGCCCCTTTCGATTCCTCTCTTGGCGGATCCACCATGGAAACGAGAGCGACAAAGATATATCCGGTTTCGCTCTTCACCAAAAGTTCTTCACTCTCTCCACATTCTTTATATGCAAACGCCAATACGCGCAGCCCGTTTTCCGAGAAAATCCGGTTCTGATTCATAATTCTTTCTTTATCCTCTGTTGTTATTCCCCGTGTTCCTGTACTTGTCATAATATAAGCTGACCGTTCGATTAATACATCGGCTGCACCTTTTGTAAACACTGTGGGAATTCCATGTACACGGTATTTGGTACTCATCAGTTTCCGATCGGAATCAAATGGAATCTCTTCCATTCTCGGCATCATACTCCGTATATCCTCTTCTGTGATACCAGCTTCCGTCAGACCGGCCCTGCGTGCCATATAAAGAAGACAGGTTTCCGTCGGATCCCCCATATCTTCCCTTTCAGGATTAATTACAGAATCATTATTCAGTATTGCATTGTACATCAGATAACGGTGCATCTCTAATGACAGATCAGCTTCTTCCGGCAAAAGACAGTTTCCGTCTATATATATGTCCTTTACCGTCATTTTGTTTTGTGTCAATGTACCCGTTTTATCCGAACAGATAACTGACACACACCCCAGACTTTCCACCGCTTTTAAGTCTTTTATGATAGCATTGTCCGCTGCCATCCTGCGTGTTCCCATCGCCTGCACAATAGTAACTATCGAACTGAGTGCTTCTGGAATCGCTGCCACCGCCAGTGCCACTGCAAACATCAAGGAATCTAACACCGGAGTTCCCTGCCATATTCGAAGGCCAAATACGATTCCACAGATTATCATGATAATAAAAGCCAGTTTCTTACTAAAATCATCCAGGCTCATCTGCAGGAGAGTTTTTTTATTCTGGGTTTCATTCATCAGTGCAGCTATCCTGCCCATCTCAGTCTTCATACCGGTGGCCGTAACAAGCACATCTGCTCTTCCATACGTCACAACGCTCCCCGAAAACACCATATTATATCTGTCCCCCAGAGCAGCTTCTTCCTTTATTTCCTCATCTTTTTTCTCAATATTTGTGGATTCCCCTGTCAATGAACTCTCATTTACCTGCAGTGAATAACCGGCAAGCAATCTTCCATCTGCCACTACCATATCCCCGGCTTCCAGTAGCAAAACATCTCCCGGAACAACTTCCTTTGATGGTATTTCTCTTTTAACACCATCCCGCAGTACCTTTGCCACCGGCGCTGAGAGCTCTTTCAAGGCATCCAGCGATTTTTCTGCCTTCACATATTGTACCGTTCCCAACACAGCATTTAAAATGATAACAGCAAATATAACGATTGTACTCTCAACATTTCCGGATAACATTGATATGGCAGCAGCTACCAGCAGTATGATGACAAGCAGATCAGCAAATTGTCGAAAAAAAATTACGGCAACATTTTCTTTTTTCTTTTCCTGTAATACATTCTCACCATACAATTCCAACCGCTGCTTTGCCTGAGCAATACTCAAACCATCTGCATCACCAAATTTGTCGTATAGCTCCTTCTTTCTCAAACGATAAACATTGTCCATGAAATAAATCCCTCCTGTTTTGGGGTAGCCGCCAGCTCCGCAAAAGATGAACTTTCCGATACAAAAAAAGACTTTTTGTGCACATAAAATGTACACAAAAAGTCTCGTTTAACAAATGTTCTGTCACCTGGTCTCCGGTCCTCAACAGACGTACTGACGAAAGCCAGGACATGCATAGCATGCAACTACTCCCCTTTTGTTATTTCTTTTTTTATCACAAATTTTTCCATCTGTCAACCATTCATTTCTATTTTAAATGAATAGCGACTGCACACATGTTTTCTGTTGTCCGATAGTACAGCTTTCCATTTTCCACCCGGATGTCTGCCTTTCCATCATAAGAATAGGAACTGACAATATTCTGAGCCATTCCCTCCAGTTCTACCGTAATCATCTCCGGCAGCTCGCCGTTAAAACAGTGGATGACAACAAGGCTCTCTCCATCCTCTTTCGTCTGAATCATAACCTGATACCCTTCCGGATGGCGGTCACTTGTGATTTTCGGACCACGCCGATGGGAAATGCCGTCTTTGATGACAGGAGCCACCTCTTTATAAAACGCTATGCCCCGGTCAATCACATCCCACTGGGCATCGCTTAAATCTGTCACGTCACCGGACAGGCACATTCTTCCAAGGAATGTGTTCGCAATGGAATAGCCAATTCTTTTCAGCGAATCTGTTTTGCGGATAACCGCCCATATCTGGCTCTGTCTCGGCAGAATCGCGCGGTGCAGGTTCGCAGCTATTATCGGAATTTCCTCTGTTTCGTGGGCATCCGAGAAAGATGCCATGGAACAGAGACTCATCATGAGCGGTTCTAACTTATGCCCGCCGGATGCACAGTTTTCCAAAATAATTCCCGGCACTTCATCTTTAACCTGTTTCACAAAATCCACGGATGCTTCCATATTTTGACGGAGTCCCTCACCAAGTGATTCGCAGCCATCACATCCAATACCGATTGTATCGTTATAATCCATCTTCATATATTCAAATCCATATTTCTGAAGAGTGCCAATTACTTTCTCATGGAGATACTCCATCACCCAAGGATCTCTCATATCCCAAAAACGACGACTGTAAGTGGATAATGGATACCCATCCCGTTTCAGGAGATGGTCTGTCTCATGATATGCTTTTGCCGCACTTCCCACATTGTCAATCTCAAACCAGATTCCCGGTTTCATACCGGCATCCCGGATAACAGAAACAGTTTTTTCCAGTCCTTCCGGGAACAGGGACGGCGATACGTTATAATCCCCCATACTGATATCCCACGGCACACCATCCTCTTTAAACCAGCCACAGTCGATGACAAAATAATCAAAACCTTTATCCTTTATGGCGTCTACAATTCCGCAAATGTTCTCGTGAGAAGGACATCCCCAAGTAGTACAGTATTCATTGAAAATGATGGGTAGTGTCTGTTCTGACTCCGGTCCCTCATCCACATATTTGACACCGGCCGATACCAGACGGTGGCAGATCTCGTCGACATCTCCTTTCCCAACACTGAGGATTGCCTTTGGGGTCTCAAACGAATCTCCTGGTGCAACCTCTTTCATCCAGTGGCCAAATTCACGGTCTGCCAAGCCACCCGAAATGTGCAGTCCGTCATCCTGGCGGTAAATCTCCATCTGCCAGGAAGCCTCATGTGCTAGCTGCGCGCCCCAGAGCACATGATTGACGGTATCCTCTACCGCCACAAAAGGAAAATACTTCATGACCGGCATGGAACCTCTCGCACCAAAGCGTTCCACTCCTACTGACCAGTTCGACCAACTCGGTTCGAGCTGCAGATTTTCTACTGACTCGGACACAAGTCTTCCCTCATGACTCCATTTACTGCGCAGGCGGTGTACCAGCATCGAATTCGGTGCATCCCCCGCAATAAATGGGGTCAGATTTGCCATTTCAAAGCTGGACAGCATCTCCAATGTAACCTCTTTGTCACTCCTGTTTACAAAAATATTTTTTGTTTCAAAGCTTTTTTCACCTTCAAAATAAGTTATTACATGGTCCAGTTCATATCCGCGTCTGTCTTTCATTACTGTGGTTATAGCAGTAATACCGTCTTTTTTTACCACGTCCTGCGATATGTACTCAAAAAAATTAGCACTCTCACTATTGTGCATTGTCTGACCATGACCATAACAGTTCGGATACATATCTCCTGCAATTTTTAACTGTGCCAGGCTGTTAATCCGGTAAAACTTCTGATCGCTGATATCCTCTTCTCTCATGTCCGCAGGAATCATATAAAAACCCACGCGCTTATAATCGGTCTCCTGCTCATAAATCAGCAGCATATCGCCCAGTTGAATCTCTGAAATCCTCTCAATTGCCATTTTTCGCTATACCTCCCATATCAATTCAAAAAAGTGTCTAATATAATGACTTCATTATATCGACATTATTATGGAAAGTCAAATATATCAATCAAACTGACCGCTTACATATGCCTTTGTTTTCTCTGCCACCGGCGACTCAAAGATTTGCTGTGTGTCTCCAAATTCAAAATCTGATATTTTTTTACTCGCTTTCATCTATACATTACCTCAATTCTCAAAAAGGACGGTGCCCACAGCCCCTGCTGTCAGAGCAAGAGATAACACTGCCACTGCAATACGTTTTAATTTCATAATTTTTTCCTCGATTTTTTCTTTTTCTTTTTTACAAATTCCAATATACGTTTCTCTTGTAAAGTCCACTATCAGATTGGTGTAAAAGTTATGTAAAAAAAATGTACCATTGCATCAGCAAATTAATTGCCAATGCAATGGTACATTTTCCATATATTTTATTTTTACTTCACAGGAAACTCAAATGAATTAATCGCTGTCAGATTTGTCAGCCACGTATCTCCGTTTTTCCGTTTGGCATTAAGTGTATTGATGGAAACACTGAACACACTTCGAACCGAAGTATCCCCTACATCTAAGAGAGATCCCAGCGCACTGATGACATAAGTCCGTCCCTTATATCTTCCAAGATACATCATCTCATGACCACTAAAATACAATACACTTCCCACATGCGCATTTTTTATCTCCTCTGTCTTCTCTGCATCTGTTTTTCCGGTTATATTAATACAGGAATCCAGCAACTGCTGCCAGGTAGTGTTGCGCGGCAGGGAAAATCCAAAGCAGCGGTATACCAGACAGACATACAGAGAACAGTCCATCGCATCAAGCGAACCGCCCCATCCATAACGATTTCCGAGACATTCAAAGGCAATATTTAAAATATTTCTCTCGGTAAAAGGCAGATATCCTACATTCACTTTACTGTGTTCCGATATCAGCGCCATTTTTTTCACATATTTTCCATCAGCATCTCTTATCGGGATATATACGATGTAATTATTCCAGTTTCCCCTGCCGTCCAGATTCTCCGGAATATCCTCTTTTGCCACCAGCTTTAACCGGGTACCCAGTGTCAGTGTCTTTGCCGAAATATCCGGATTGTAAAAGGACGTTTCCGTCACAATCCGGTCGGTTGTAACCACGATAAAGTCCTTCTTATCCGGGTCAACTTCCCATGAATCCAGCCATTCCTCTTTGGAACTACAGATTGCCACATCTTCCGCCGACACCCATCCGGTGCAGTTTTCCGTATAACCCCAGTAGAATTTTCCGTCCGCAGTCTGTGCTTTTATCACCATTGGCTCATTAATACCAATAGCGGAATTAACCCCCTCATTGTCTGTATCCGTGGCAGAATATCCGATAAAATCTGTTGTCGGACACCATTTCACTTCTGTCCGGGTAGTACAGATTGCATATTTCACAGTATCTTTTTCCGACACAGCCTCATTGTCTGCAATGTTTTTCTGGATAGCAGCAAAATATGCTTCCTTATCCACCGGTTCGCCATTTGCAAAATATTTTGCCCTGTTAGCTTCTTCCAATACGGCTTTTGCCAGAGAGTCACGTTTCGATATACCATTATAAGTCTCTGACATATTTTTCAGATTGTTCATATTTGTTTCTGTTTTTGCCAATGCTGCCTCATTTACCATATCTATATTCTCACGCGTTGCCAGCAATTCATCCGGTTCTTCACACAGACCGGTCCAGAAATCAGCCTTTGACATTTTACCGGAGACACCATCTGCATATAAAATCGTATCGGATTCTTCTACTTCCTCTTCTCTCAGTTTAAAATAGACGGTATAATCCTTTTGTTCGTCATCATTGCCCGGTACATATTTCTCGGTACATGCCTCATTGCTGTAAATTACATCCTCGTACTTTTCCCTAAAGGCATCGTCAAATAAAAATGCACATTCATCGCCTTTTGGCAACTGCATAGTCAATTTCTTTTCCTGTGTCGTACCACTTCCCATGCAGGCAGTCACCGTTCTTGTATCCATATTTTCACAAGATATATGAGCTTCACAGGTTTCTGCCATTTTTGTCACATATTCCGGCTGCTCCTCATCATATACCAAAATTGCTGAGCGTAGCAATTCTTTTTTTCCGCTTTTATCATAACAATAGGCATTGTGTGACAGAAGCTCCAACGTGTCCTCGTCCAGCACGGCATCAGAATAAGTATTTCCTTCCTTTTCGTCATCGCTGTAACAATCATTCCATTTTATCGACAGATAAATTTTGCCATCTGCACAATAACTGGAAATGATTTCATCATTTTCTGTAATCTCCCATACCTGGATATTGTCATGCAACTCGTTGGACACTATACTCTCATTTCCAAGATAGAGAGGACAATAAATGGTATAACGTCGTTCTCCATCGTCCGATTTTTGAGCGGTTATGGCATTATTTTTATGAACATAATACTCTCTGGAATCCAACATAGAGTATTGGGTGTCACTTGTGCAATACTTCTTTACCAAATCGTTTCCATCCACATCCTTTACTTCTAATCTGTAACTGGTATGATTTGACAATATCTGCTCCAAACTATTTGCCTTATTTATAACGTCCCGATTGAGTTTGACAGGTGTTTTTGTAACCTTTGTATTTGATGGTTCTTTTTTTACGGTCACCTTACAGGTAAATGTCTTCTTTTGCACCTTTGCCGTAATCTTTGTTACGCCTGCTTTTTTCCCGGTAATCTTAATTTTATATTTTCCGGTCTTCTCTATTTTCACATACTTTTTGGTACTGAGTTTCCATGACACCTTCTTTTTGGCATTGAGTATTTTCAGTGTCTTTGATTTTCCCTTTTCGATTGTCAGCTTATTAGTGGAAATTGAAAGTTTCGCAGCGGCATCTGCTCTCAGGGGCTGTGTTTGAAATTCCCCTGTAAGTAAAAGTACTGCTGCTAACATAAAACTGCTTACTTTTTTCATTTTTTTGATCCTTTTCATTTTTCCTCTCCTTTTTTTATATTTTTTCCCGGAGTCTGCTTTCCATAAGCATATCCAGTTTTCTAGCATCAACTACAAGTTCTGTCTGCAGGCAGGTAATATTACATGCTGTTATAAAATAATCCATAATCAAATCAACACTGATTGCCAGTGCAATTCCTGCCGCCGGAATCCCAAGCTGTGTAAAAAGAATCGTATAACACGACATGGCACCACCGGGAATCGGAGGTGTTGCCGCCGCCAGGATTCCACTGACAAAAATGGCTGTCAGCACCCAGGCCATGGAAATCTCAACTCCGTAGCTCTCTCCTATACAAAGCGAAGCAATCAAAAACATAACCGCACCAATCGGCATATACACTACCTGTCCCATCGGTACTCCGAAGTTAACCAGTTTCCTGTCAATTCCAAGTTTTCTCTCACTTAATCAGTTCCGATACAGAATTTCCAAGGATAAGGGTACCTACTCCACAGGCACAGGCAAGAAATATTATCTGCAACGCATTTCCCGTCTGAAAAGGCGAAACCATATCGGCAGGAACGATTGCGAGTACCATCTTATAGAGCTCCATCATCGCATTTCCTTCAATGTTTGTCCCACCAAACGAAACCGGAAAAAACCACAGAACCACTGCCCCGGTCATAAACAGGACTAAAAATGTCATCAGCAAAAAACGGACAATAAGGTGTCTTCCGATTTTACCGAAAATAAGGGTATCTCCGATTCCATAGATACCTGAATAAACAGCCAGAAAAATCATCGGTCCCGCAATCACACTGAGAAGATTCATAAGGGTATCAAAAACGGGAAAAACCACCCATTCCTGAACCACACCGCCCGCCTCCGGGAATACAAACTCAAAAACACCGCCAAACAGCGCTCCGGCCAGCATACAGATCAGAACCGGCATCAACTGTCCTGCCTGTCCTTTCGGAAGCGTCAGTTTCAGAATATTCTGACCGGCTTCATAACGGTACTCCAGTGTTAATCCAAGCGCTGCCAAAAGGGAGGAACCATTGCTGATACCTGCCAGCAATTCATCCTGATATTCATTGGGATTCACCTTTTTTCCATCTGCTGTCAGGACAATATACGCTCTGCCAAACTTGGAACCGCTGGAAAAGGAACAACTGATTCCCTCTCCCAGCTCCCGGAGCCAGATATCCATTACATTTTCCATGCTCAGCCGGAAACGCAGAATGTCTTTTGAATTGACATTTGTCTGCTGCAATAATCCGGCGGTCTTTTCACTGAACCGGTCAATCTCTGCTGCAGACAGAAAAAACTTTTCACTTATTTTTTGCATTTTCGCTTTCGTCTTTTACTCATCACCTGTGTGTTCTGCCACTATGTCTTCATAAGCGGGATATCCATACGCCTGTTTTGCACTCTTTACTGCCTTCATTATCGCCTCTGACATCACCCTGGCAGCCAGTGTACCTGCCATATCTTTATCTGCCACCACATTTCCAACCGAAAGCGCATAGATACTGTCTCCATCTGCCGATGTATGTACCGGACAAATCGATCTTGCATACCCGTTATGTGCCATTGCTGCAATTTTGCACAACTGACTCTTGTCAAATTTTGCATTGGTAATTATAGCACCGATAGTGGTATTCCCGACAAATTTATTGTCATGCACCTCATTTAAACGATACAGACAGCTCTCACTGTCTGCAAAAGATTTCCTGTCTTCCGCAAGCATTCCTGCTATCCGCTTCCCGGTATTGTGATCAAAAATGTCTCCCAGTGAGTTTACAACTACGATTGCTCCCATCTTCAAATCACCTATCTGTACCGCATAACTCCCGATTCCGGATTTCATGCAATACTCCATCCCCAGCAGTTTACCTACCGTCGCTCCGGTACCTGCACCATAATTACCATCCTGATACCCGCCGGCATACGCATTCCGGCAGGCCTCATATCCCATAGCCTTGTCCGGTCTCACACTGGAATCTGCCACCGTCAGATCAAAAATATCAGATTGGCAGACTAACGGAACCTTCGCAATTCCAACATCAAAACCAATTCCTTTTTCTTCCAGATACTGCATAACTCCGCCTGCCGCATCCAGTCCGTACGCACTTCCGCCACCCAGAACAACGGCATGAATCTCCTTGGCATCTGCCACCGGTTTGAGAAGCTCACTCTCTCTCGACGCCG
This sequence comes from Eubacterium sp., assembly GCA_034101395.1. Taxonomy (GTDB): domain Bacteria; phylum Bacillota; class Clostridia; order Lachnospirales; family Lachnospiraceae; genus Eubacterium_F. The sequence goes on from JAXEJU010000058.1 coordinate 49,304, forward strand.
GTCCGCCTCCTCTGACATCAAGCCCTGCGCCCATGCCATTTTCGCTGATAATAACGGTACACCCTGTCCCCGCAACCGCATTTTCAGCATTACCTATTTTAATATTATCAAATTGTGTGATATCGATGGTTTTCATTTTTATAGCACACTCCCTTTCTTTGAAATGTATTATTTTGCCTGTCTATTCTATGATATATTATCCTTCCAGCCTTTTCAAGAAATATTTTACAGACAGGTGCAAGTCCTGAATCCGCCCGGTAGTGGGAAGAAGCCAAAGACTAAGAGGAGAAGAATCTTACAACAGTAAAACGAGCAATGACAAAAGAAAGACTGATAAACAGCGGCTTTTTTGATTTAGCCGTAGCCTATCAGTCTGTGCACATCAACTATTGAAAGCGCTGGATACGTGAACCGTATGTCCGGTGCTGTGAGAGGACGGCGGTTAGTCGCCGCCTCCTACTCAATTATTTTACTTTTACAGTGAAAGAATAACTTTTCTTCACGCCACCCTTTAATAATACAGTTACTTTTATCTTGGCATTTCCCTTTTTCTTTCCGGTAACACGCAGATCTGAGAAATATTCTTTTCCGTCTTTATGAATACCATAATTCTTTGTTTTGATATACTTCTTGCCACTTGTTACGGTATAAGAAATTTTAGAGATTTTCTTTTTCGCCGCAGCATTTTTGATGAAAAGCTGTATATCTGAATGTTTTTTCCGTTTAATCATCAGTTTTCCACTGGATGGATATTTTCCGGTAATAACATCTGATATTTTTAACGTTGTCTGATTCACATTATTCGAACCGGAACCGCTATCGTCTGTAACCGCCGACGGTTCAGACGGTTTCCATGGGTTGTTATCGCTAGTGTTTGTGTCGTCATCTCCCTCCTCAAAAGCAGTTTCTGCGATAGGGAAATCTTTCAGATAATCGGTTATATAATATTCATCATCCATCTCATGTGCCTGTTCCGGATCTGCGTTGTCAAAATCACTGCTTCCTTTGAGAAAATAGTCATAACTGATTTCGTCACCCTCTGCATCATCCCATGTGGCATCCAGGTTGTACCACTGGTCTCCGAGTTTAACAATATTCCAGGCGTGTCCATCACTATCTCTTCCGGTTCCGGCCTTTCCACCAATCCATTTGTAAGGCACTCCTGCTTCTGTCAGAAGTTTGTACATACAGAGTGCATAACTGTTGCAAAGACCATATCCTGTATAATAGGCGCTGTAAACAGAAGAACAGTTCTCCGCGTCATCTTTATATGTAATGAGATCACACACATAGTCATGTACTGCCTTTACTTTCTCATAATTAGACATCTCCGACACTCCAAGACTCTCTAGAATCTTTTCTGTATTTTCGTTAACATACTCTGTCTGTTCCGATGTTTCAAAATAATCAAACGTAAATGTAATAACGTTGCCTTCGGATGACATAAAATCCTTGCTGAAATCGATGTTTCCTACCAGATAATCGGAGTCATCTGAAGTAGAAACATCATCCATTTTAATAAGATTATAGTAAAAGAAGCGCATATCCTCACCAAAAAGAACATCCCATTCTTCATCCGTTCCGTCAAATGTCACCTTAAAATTACCGTCACGGGCAAGTCCTCTCTCCCGTACAATCTCTCCCAGTTTTTCCAGATTGGAAGCATACAGTCCCGCTGCAAATGCCGTCCGTCCATTGAAAGAGAAAGATCCGGCAAATATGGCAAGGCTGAGTAGCATTACTAAAAGTTTCTTCATATTTTTTTTCATAATTGTAAAAAACTCCTTTCCAGAATTGGTTTACTCCATTAGGAGTAAAATATTCTCTTAATTTAACTACTCATATGATACCTTAACCATATCTACGTGTCAAGAATCATTACGAAATTGCACATATGTACTTCGAAGTTCAATACCTGCTATTCCATAAATCGGATTCTTATGCTTTGTTTTTCCTGTACTAATTTCCCATCATCTGTCCTTCTCCCAAATAATGTGTATTATCTTATCTCCATTTGTAATCTCTTTTATAATTTGTATCTACACAATCTTCCTGTATTGTCATGAGATAATATAATTCCATCGTATGGCAGTCAAATCCGTCGATTGCTCCACCAACTCCTTTAAAGAAATTTTTTACAAAAAGCATTTTATTGTCTTTTATTATAATTCCACCGGTACGAAATCGAAACCAATGATTTCCTTTTGTAAAACCGCAATCGTACACTTTGTCACCTCCCATTTTATCTTCCGGCTTATGCACTAAGTATAGGATACCTTACATCTGCTTGTATTTCAAGATTCCTTTGATAAAACTAATAAATATACCATCTGTGTAAATCAGCTTTCCAAATGTAAACTATCCCTACACGCAAAAAGACATCATTACCTATATTTCTATAAGCAATGATGCCTTATCATTTCATTCAAATATTCCGGAAACTTAGTTTCCTGCCATCTGAGCTGCAAC
>JAXEJU010000059.1:0-28945 GCA_034101395.1 Eubacterium sp.
AGGAAGGATTACTTCCTCCTGATGAACCATTAGCTTCTTGATTTAATTTTCTAACTCTATAACACTTTAAAAAGTTGCCTGCCTTAGACAGCTTATTCAAGTGCGCCAATTTATGGTCTTCCTCTACTTTCTTTCACACTAAGTTCCCCTTCGCTTTATTTATTATGAGTTAATTTTACATCCACACTGTCTTTATGGCAATCTACGAAACGCTGAGTAACATACAATGCTCTGTTCCTTATATATATTCTATTGGCAGTGCTACAAGATTTTCTCTTAAATATGTTTTCTTATCAATCAGACACAAGATTACTCCCAGACCTCTCGACTTCTCTACAACCTTATCAAGCACCACATTTGTACCAGCCATTGATGCCTTTGGATTTCCTGACATTTTTATTTCAATTGGATACAGAATCCCATCCTCTTCGATAATCAAATCGATTTCATTCTCCCCAGCTGATGATTTGTCTTTTCCCCGGTAATAAAAAATGTTAAACCTATAGTCCTTTCCTTCATTTACATATGATTTTAATATTTCAGATACTACAAATGTTTCAAACATATTTCCTGCAACAGCAGAACATTTTAACGTATCCGGAGTCAACCATCTGGTGAGATAACAGGCGAGCCCTGTATCTCTAAAATAAATCTTCGGTGATTTTATTGCTCTTTTTAGTACACTGGCGCTATAAGGCTGTAACAAATATACAATTCCTGTACGTTCCAATATAGATATCCATTTTTTTACAGTTGGCTCACTTACTCCGATTTCACCTGCTATGTTTGCGTAGCTAAGCATCTCACCTGTTCTGGCTGCTACAGCAGTTAAAAACTTTGTAAATGTAATACTGTCACTTGAAATCAGTTCATTAATATCTCTTTCCAGATATGTCGAAACATAGGAAGAATAATACTCCTGCCAATCACGCTCTGATGAATATAATTCCGGATATGAACCTCTATGAATCGTTTCCCACAATTCACTGTATGGTTTCATTTCTTTCTCTCTTGCATTTATATATTCCTCACTTGGTATAAAATGCTTATTAAACTCAATTCCATGAATCTCTCGAAGAGACAGCCCCAATAATTCAGTAACTGCTACTCTGCCCGCAAGAGATTCGCTCATCCCTTTCATAAGTTCAAGTCTCTGTGAACCTGACAAAATAAATCTTCCGTTTTCTCCGGATTCATCCACCCTGAGTTTAATTTCTTCTATTACTGCGTTCTCCTTTTGTACCTCATCTATAAAAAGAGGACATGGATTATTTAAAAAAAACAGTTTCGGTTCCTCTTTTGCCTGCAATCTTGTCAACCGGTCATCAAAGTTTGCCGTATTATAATCAGAAAATTCATGTTTGATTACTGTTGATTTTCCTACCTGTCTGGCGCCGGTTACCAATACGCATTTGGCGGTTTCAACACGTTTCTTTAAAATGGGTGAAATTGCTCTTTTAATATAGTCCATTCATAATCTCCTTTTCGACCAAACTAACTTTACATTTTATTTTAGCCGAAATAGCATTTTTGTCAACCACCATGCAAAAATTGACCCGTATAATCATTTTGTAGTATAATGCCTTAACTTTTCCTTTATTGTACCAAGTCGCTAGCGCGACGGCTAGCCCCTGTTACAATAAATTTTCACTATCATTGCCTGTGTGGTAAATATTTTACTTGACTATTGGTTAATCGGCTTTTTCCACATGGGAGCAGCCGGCGCTGCTCTGGGAACAACCTTATCCCAGACGGTAAGTGTGCTTGTCTCCCTGATAATGATCCGGCAGAATAAAACAGGCATAACTTTAAACCGGAAATAGGTATTCTTTTCCTTGTTCCTTCTTCGATGCTTTCTACCGTCTCCGCCCTGTCGGCACAAAATATCGGTGCCGGAAAGTATGACCGTGCAAAGCAGACGCTCCGGTATGCCATTCTGATTAGCTGTGCTTTTGGCGTCATCTCCGTAACAGTCATGCAGATTGCGCCAGAATTCCGCTAGCATATCTCGCATCAAACCTGTTTGCCAATACGCTTTGAAAGGAAAAGAAAGATGGATACATAAGTCATATTACCGCTTTCACTAACTGCCGGACGATACTTCCTGCCACGGTCCATTGTGATAAAACCATATAGACAATATAACGCCAAGGCTCCAGCCAACCGGCCATGCACACCAGATTCCTATATAACCTAACTGTGTAGAAAGAACAATCGCAAGTGCCACTCGCACAACCAAATCGGTAAAAGTTGCCGTCATAAACTGTTTCATAAGTCCGGCACCACGGAGGATTCCATCCGCTACGAGCTTTACCGAAACGACAAAATAAAACGGTGACACGATATACAGGAACCGTACACCGGATAGAAGGGCAAGTTCTGACGGATTATCCATAAATAGTTTTATCAGAAATTCATTTGCCAGAATGTACACAAGAACAATCGGCACACATAATATCCATACCATTTTGACTGATGCTTTAAAACCGGCTCTCACGCGTGGCAAAATTCCGGCGCCCAAATTTTGTGCTGTGTAATTTGATACACCGTTTCCCAAAGTGGTAAGCGATGTGATTACCAGATTGTTCAGCTTAATTGCAGCAGAATATCCTGCCGTCACCCCTACTCCAAATCCGTTAATCACACCTTGAATGATGATATTACCTATCGAAATAAAACTCTGCTGCAGAATACTTGGTATCGCTATCAGCGCTATTCTTTTCAGCAGTTTTGCTGAAAAAATGGGAACTCTCCCCCCGGCATCTATACCTGCCAGCCTTCTGAAAACCACACAGACTGCCAGAATACAGCTTACTCCCTGACAGAGAAAAGTCGCCCACGCCACACCGGATACTCCCATATGCAAAACGACGACAAACAAAATGTCGACCAGTATATTTGACGTGGACGAAATTGCCAGAAAAATAAATGGCGTTTTCGAATCTCCCAGAGCTGAAAATATTCCTGTCGCCACATTATAGAAAAGCATGAATGGGAAACCCCATATATAAATATTCAGATATAACCGGGAATCTGCAAAAATTGCATCCGGTGTCTGTATCAGATGAAGAAGTCCTCTACAGCCGGCAATACCAGCCAGCATTAAAACCACACAGAGTACTGCACTGGCAATCATGGATGTATAAACGGCGGTTTTCATATCTTTATATTTCTTCGCCCCAAACAGCTGTGATACGATAACAGAACATCCGATATTACTTCCAAAGGCAAATGCAATAAAAATCAGTGTAATCTCATAACTGTTGCCCACCGCCGCCAGTGCATTTTCCCCGATAAATTTGCCCGCCACAAAGCTGTCAGCAATATTGTATAGCTGTTGAAAAATAATACTGCCAAATAGCGGCACACAAAACCTCCAGAGGACAGTCTCCGGTTTTCCTACTGTTAAATCCTTATTCATAGCTTCCTCCACTTACACACGTCTTTTGTATATGTTGAATTTTCTTTAACTCGTATTATACTCAATTCAGACAGATTTGTAAATATTTGTTGCCATATCTGGCAACAGACGGATTTCAAAAAATAAATGCGACAGCAGTACACCTGCTCCCGCATTTACTTTCGTTTTATGCAACTTATTTAATCTTCATTGTCTTCTTAACATATCCTGCCTTTTTGTTAAGCTTACTCTTAAGTGTTTTCTTTTTATAGAACGCTTTCGGAGCAATAACAGTAAATTTGGACAGATATCAAAGCGCCGCAGAAGCCAACGCAAGCCAAATTCATTATGATGTTGTTCGATAAATCGATAAGCCTCTAATCGATTTCCTTCGCAAAGAATGCCGCTGCTTTTTTTAAGAAGAGATTTTCCTTTTTGGCCTCTTCCAGCTCTTTTCGCAACCTAAGATTCTCTTTCATAAGTTCCATTTCGTTTGGAGTATCTGCACTTCATGCTGAATACAAAAAATAAACAGACCCAACAATAACGGATTCGATTTCGTAACAATCTGTATACCTGTCAGTGACGACTAAAAAAAGAAAAAAAGGAAACCTCCAACAACCCCTTCAAGCTCATCATCCGAAAGTTCCCTATTCTGATTCACCTGATTATAAATCTTTTCTGCATTCTCAACAGATAGTTCCATACCATCTTCCTTGGCGATTGCAAGAATCTCCTCTACAGATGTTGCCCCTTTTACTTTTTTCAATACTTTCCGCTTTTTCGCTTTATCCATTTATCTATTACATCTCCTTTATCTAACCATACAAATCAAGTTAACCTCTTCTATTGCTAAGTATAGTATATGGTTACTTCGTTGTCAATATACTGTTTCCTTGTGGATAGTGTATTGTTATCAATATTGAAATAGCGGGTGAAACACCATTTTAGCCAACCGATTGTATCGCATTATCGATACATCTGGAAGCATAAGTAGCAAGCCTCACTCCTTTTCCCTGCCGATAAGTATCCACTGCCTTTATAAGACCGATTGTCCCTATGGAAATCAGATCGTCAATACTGTAATCGGAGTTACTGTACTTTTTGACCAGATAGGCTACCAGTCTCAGATTATGTTCAATCAGTACATTTCTTGCCTCTCTGTCACCCTGTTCCCACCTTGTCACATATTCTTTTTCTTCCTCTACGCTCAATGGTTGTAGAAAAGACTGCATCACACACCTCCGAAGTCGGACTATTTTCAGTGTATGAATTTTTTTGTCCATTCGTGCCTGGCCGATAAACTTTATAATTTTGAAGCTGGCACTTTTCTATAAAATATGCTACACTTTCACTATCGAATTGTAACACGGAGGTATCTATGAATAAAACAGAAATAGCGGAAATCAAGAAAAGATTTACAAAAACAAAATGTAGTATCACAAGGCTTTGTGGCTGTTATGTGGATGCGGAAAAAAATAAACGTCTCACGTTAAAAGAAGCTTTTTTAGGATTGCCGGAAGAAGAAATGTTCAAATATATCGACATTTTCCGGAAAACACTTTCCGGTTCTATTGGAAAGACACTGATGAACATGGAATTTCCTGCCGAGCAGGAAACAAACGAGGATGGAACACAGCGATTTCTGATGGAACTTCTCGAAAGCAAACTGCAGGACGAAGAACTACTGGAGCGCTTTTACGATAAGGTAATTGAAAATTATAATTATCCGGAAAACTATTTTATCATTCTTGTCCATGATGCATATGATATTCCCAAAATCACAAGTGATGGAATTGAGAATTTTGACGCCTCGGAATATGTATACGACTATATTCTCTGCAGTATCTGTCCGGTCAAGCTGACAAAACCGGGCCTTTGCTACAACGCAGAAACGAATCATATCCAGGACCGTATCCGGGACTGGCTGGTTCAGCCACCGGAACTCGGATTTTTGTTCCCGGCTTTTAATGACCGTAATATGGACATACATAATCTTTTATATTATTCAAAAAATTCGGACGAGCTGGATCTCGCCATCACCGAAAATCTGCTTGGCTGCCGGATGCCTCTCCCGGCAAAGAGCCAGAAAGAAACGTTTAATGCGATTGTCGAGGAATCCCTTGGGCTGGAATGTGATTATGAAGTGGTAAAAAACATACACGAAAATCTGAATCAGATGGTAGAGGAAAATAAAGAAAATCCGGAGCCTCTTGCACTCGACAAAACAGATATGACAAAACTCCTGCAAAAAAGCGGTGTAGAAGAAAAACAGATTGAAATGTTTGAAAACCGTTTTGATGAAACCGTCGGCGAAAAAGAGACTCTGATGGCCTCGAATATCTCCAATACGCGTAAATTCGAAGTACGCACTCCGGATGTAACCGTTCAGGTAAATCCGGAACGCACAGATCTTGTAGAGACAAAAATTATCGACGGCGTTCCTTGCCTCGTTATTGAAATTAATGATCTGGTCGAAGTCAATGGAATCCAGATTGTATCCGAGCTTGCATCTCAGACGACAACACCGGAGAGCGAGGCTGCGGCTGCGAACGAAAGAATATAAAACAAAAATCTTAATCAAAAAGAAGCAGGTATTCGCTTCGCGAATAAGCTTCTAATTGATTAAGATTTTTTTTCGTTTAGAAAAATTCGACCATTGCGGAGCTGGCGGCGCGTATCTCAGCCGCCACTTTTTTATTTCAACAGCTCATCTGCAAGCGCCTCCATTTTTTCAATGTCAGCGTCTTTCATAGTAGAGCGGATTGTCACGGTATTCTCACATAAGGTCATATTTTTCATACCTTCAAAAGCTTCCTGCATTTTTTTGTTTGCCATAGGTGCCCAGCTTCCGTTTTCCATAAAAGCAACTTTTTTGTTCTGGAAATTTTTATGTTTTAAATGATACAGGAAATCCTGCATAACCGGGAAAAGACCAGCATCATATGTTGCACAGCAGACAACCAGTTTATCATAGCGGAATGCATCTTCTATTACCTCTGCCATATCCTCACGGGAAAGGTCACTGACAACAACTTTTTTCGCACCTTTTGCTTCCAGAATCTCACCGAGCTTCTTTGCCGCTTTACCCGTATTTCCATGGATAGAACCATACGCCACAAGCACGCCTTCATCTTCTGCCTGATAACTGCTCCATGTAACATATTTATCAATATAATATCCCAGATTTTCCTTCAGAACCGGTCCATGCAGCGGACAAATTGTCTGTATATCCAATCCTGCTGCCTTCTTTAAAAGAGCAGATGCCTGTGCACCATATTTTCCAACAATGTTGAAATAATATCTTCGTGCCTCGCAAGCCCAGTCTTCATCGGTATCCAGTGCACCGAATTTACCAAACGCATCTGCCGAGAAGAGAACTTTTTCACTGGACTCATATTCTACCATTACCTCCGGCCAGTGAACCATCGGCGCCATTACAAAAGTCAGTGTATGACTTCCAAGCTCCAGGGTGTCACCTTCTGCGACCTCAACCTTTTTCCCTTCCAGATCCATTTCAAAAAACTGAGGAAGCATAGCAAAAACTTTGGCATTACTTACAAACTTCATGTCCGGATATTTTTCGGCTATCGCCTGAATACTGCCACTGTGATCCGGCTCCAAATGTGAAATCACCAGATAATCCGGTGTTCTGCCTCCAAGCTCCGCCTCAACATTGGAAAGCCACTCTTCGGTCTTTCTTGCATCTACAGTGTCCATTACCGCAATCTTGTCATCCATAATCACATATGAATTATAAGAAACTCCATTTGGTACGATGTACTGGCTTTCGAACAAATCAATATCCCTGTCATCTACACCTACATAACGGATATCGTTGGAAATTATAACATTACTCATACTTTTTTCCCTCCTAAATGTATTCTTTTTTATCCTGAAAAGTCATCCTCAGTATACAATTTACCATCGCTAAAATCAAGTGATTTCAAATCATATATTCTCCATTTTTGGAAACCTGCCAGTCAACAAGGTCTGCTAACGTAATATTGTCGATTACCTCACTTATGGCATCATTCAATTTGTGCCATACAACAGAAGTGGCGCAACTTTCCATCCGGGAACATCCTCCGATTGCATCATCAATACATTCCACAGGAGCCATACTTCCCTCTGTCAATCGTAAAATCATTCCCACTGTATATTCTTCCGGTTTTTTTGTTAACAGATAGCCTCCCTGTGGTCCGCGGATACTCCGCACAAAACGGGCCTTATTCAAAATGGAGATTATCTGCTCCAAATACTTATCCGAAATTTCCTGCCTGTTCGCAATCTCCTTGATTCTGACCGGTTTTCCACTGTTGTTCATAGCCAGATCAATCATCAGTCGCAGAGCATATCTTCCTTTTGTTGAAATTCTCATACCAGACCTCCAAAAATCCCGTGTAAAAACAGATTATCAAAATTATTTTTCACACTATTCCTAGTATGTATATATGATACAATATATTTTTGCAAACCGCAAGTTATTTTAAAAACAGAAAGTCTATTTCTCAAAAAGAAAAAGACAAAATCTGTCAAGGAATGAAACCTCACATAATCTTGTCTTCTTCTTTTCATATAGAACTATTTTGATGAGTCTTCTTTTGTATTTTTTTAGTTTATCTTTCGCATTTATTTCAAATCAATCGTATTTGTCAAAATCAGTCATCATCCTGCAAAGCGTCAAATCCGGTTTCTCCGGTTCTAACCTTGATAACCTCAGACACATCGTATACGAAAATCTTACCATCACCGATATGACCGGTATACAATGCTTCTTTCGCTGCTGCCACGACTTTTGCAACCGGAACAGCACTTACGATAACTTCAACTTTTATTTTCGGAAGAAGGGTAAATTCAACCGGAACACCACGATAATACTCTGCCGTACCTTTCTGCGTACCACATCCAAGTACCTGTGTAACCGTAATACCGGATACACCAATCGAATTGAGTGCTTCTTTCAAATCCTCAAACTTACTCTGTTTACATACAATCGATACCTTGGAAAGTTTTACATCAGATGCAACATTTCCTTCGCCTTCAAGAACCTGTACCGGCACGGCATCATTAACGGATACTTTTGGTTTGGCAGCCGGTTCGTATTCCATTTCTTTCACAGCACTTGACAGTCCGCCACCAATACCGCTGACACCTTCAACAGTTGTAACAAATCCGGCATATGCTGACTTCAAACCATGTTCGGTAGAATCCAGACCAAGTACCTCTTCTTCCTCCGATACACGAAGTCCGAAAATTGCCTTAATCGCAAGGAATACAATCAGCATTAAAATAGCTGCAAATGCACCAACTGTCAGCACACCGAGTAACTGATATCCGAGAAGGCTGAATCCTCCTCCGTAGAAAAGACCTTTTCCCATAATCTGGTTTCCGCCAAATACCCGTACACCGTCAACCACTTCACCATATCCTCTGGCAAACGCCGGTGCGGTATCCGTTGCAAAGAGACCTACTGCCACAGTTCCCCAGATACCATTCATACAATGAACAGCAACGGCACCAACCGGGTCATCTATATGTAATTTATAATCCAGAAGCCATACGCCAAATACTACCAGAAGTCCGGCAACTGCACCGATAATGATAGCACCCAGAGCATCTGTCACATCACAGCCTGCGGTAATTGCAACCAATCCGGCAAGTGATGCATTCAGACACATCGAAACATCCGGCTTACCATATTTAATCCATGTAAAAATCATACAGGATACTGTTGCCACTGCCGGCGCTATCGTTGTCGTAACGAAAATAGAACCAAGTTCTTCAACAGTTGTTGCTGCAGCACCGTTAAATCCATACCAGCCAAGCCATAAAATAAACACACCCAATGCACCGATTGTTAAGTTGTGACCCGGGAATGCATTGACTTTTTTTACATTTCCATCTTTATCCTTTGTAAATTTCCCGATACGAGGTCCAAGAATTTTGGCACCTACAAGTGCGGCAATACCGCCTACCATATGTATCGCACAGGAACCTGCAAAATCGTGAAATCCCAACTGGGCAAGCCAGCCGCCGCCCCAAATCCAATGTGCTTCAATCGGATAAATCAAACCGGAAATTATTGCGGAATATACACAGTATGACAAAAATTTTGTTCTCTCTGCCATTGCTCCGGAAACGATTGTTGCTGTCGTAGCACAAAATACAAGGTTGAATACAAAGTTTGACCAGTCAAAACTCTCGTATGATGTAAAGATATCAAATCCCGGCTTACCAAGCAAACCAACAACATCTTCACCCAGCAATAAGCCAAAGCCAATTGCAATAAATACTACTGTACCGATGCAAAAATCCATCAGGTTCTTCATAATAATATTACCGGTATTCTTTGCCCTGGTAAAACCAGCCTCCACCATTGCAAATCCCGCCTGCATCCAAAATACCAATGCAGCACCAATCAGGAACCAGACTCCAAACGTCTGCCCACTCAGTGCTTCCATAATCTCTTCTGCTGTCATAAACATTCCTCCATTCTCTATTTTGCTAAGCACTTATTTCCAAAGCCCCTGCATAGCTTCGGAAATAAAAAAAAGACACCTCGCACATTTCTGTACGAAGCGCCTTTGCTTACGATACGTCCATTATACTTCTTTTTTTCCAAAAGTCAACCCCCAATTTTAAAATTCAATTGTTTTTTCTACTTGTTTATGATACCATTAATCATAAATTACTATAGAAAAGAGGCTTCCTATGTCAATGAATCTCGACGGAAAAAAAACTTCTTTAAAGGAAGAAGCAGAAATATATAAAAAACGAACGGATAAAGAGTCCGAACACGACAAACTGAAAAAAATGAATGGCAGACAGAAGGCATCTTATTTTGCCACTTACTATCTTCCCGTCCTACTGATAATTGCTGCAGTGGCCGCTGTTGTCTGCTATCTGCTGTGGGCAGATGTCATTAATAAACGGGATATCGTTCTGCGCTGTGCGATAATAAATGAACCAATACCAGACAGTATACTGACGGAATTTTCAGATAATTTTACCACTTCCATCGGAGAAAATCCGGATAAAATTACAAGCTCATTTTACATCTATTACACGCGCTCCGACATTGCCGCAGAAACAGGTGCTAACGCGGCAAATGACCTCTCTGAAATCACAAGCCGGATTGTTGCCGCAGACCTTGGTTGTATGATAGCCGGTGAAGCGGATGGAAAGAACTACCGGGACAATGGATTTTTCCTGAAATTGGATGACTTCCTCAGTAAAGAAGAATATACTGCACTCAAAGATTATCTGTATACCTGTCCTGACGGAGAAAAAATCTCCGCCGGCTCCTATGGTATCTATCTGGATCAGAGTCCGGTTTATCAGGAACTGGTGAAAGAACTTCCATCGCCGATAGAAAAGCCAATATTTTCAATTATCACAAACTCTGACGAAACCAGCAGAGAATACGCCAGGAAACTGATTCACTATTTCTTCCCGGATATTCTGAACTAACCTGCATACCGGATGTGGTACACCAGTTACATATTCAGTGTCCCTTGGTATATCGCATCCAGCATCAGACGCAGACGTTTCATATCCGTGGGAGTATTCAGCCAGCTGTTGACACCAAGTTTCATTCCCTCCCGAATCGTATCCTGACTGACTTCCTCAACAACGGCAATCACCGGAATCCGTCCGGCATCCTTTCGTTTCTCTTTCCGCAACTGCTCCGTAAATTCAAGATAATCCATATCTCCCAGATTCGCCTCTACCAATATGGCATCCAACGAATTCTCGGGATAATTTCGAAAAAGTTCCAATGCCTGCATTCCCCCTGAAACCACATCCGCATTCGCACCACTTAACTGAAGTATCGCTGCTGACAATGTATGTTCCCTTTTCAAATGTCTTACAAGCAAAAGCGAATATCCATTTAAAATTTTATGCTCATTTCCCCCTGCATTGTCAGGAATTTTCGTATCCATAACAGTTCCTGCTATTCTCTGTAACAGGATTTCTACACTCAGGACATTAGAAGTATCTGCCTTGCGGCTAAGTGTCATCCGTCCCCCCATCAGGTCCACCAGTTTTCTTGCTACGATCAGCGAAAATGCTGTTCCCGACCGGTTTCCAAAAAGATTCCAGTCCCTTTGATTATCACGGATTTCAATTGGATACTCTCTTCCAAAATACTTGTCACTAACCGGAATACCCCAGTCCTCAGCCGTTATTACAAGTTTATTTACACCGTCCCCCTGCATTCGGTCATTTACCCAGATTTCAACACTGCCATTCTCCTCAGAAGACATCATACAATTCCCAAGCACATGGTTCAGAATCTGCATAATTTTTGCTTCGTCTCCATAATATTGGGACCACTTCAGATTAACGTTATACTGAAAATCGATTCCAATCGCCTTTGCTTTTTGTTCCCACGACGAAAAACACCGGTCGAGTACCTCGTCAAGTGGAAACACTTTATTCTCCAGCCGGATTTGTCCACTCTCCAGTTTTTCCTGTTCCGCAATGATATCCACGACATTTGACATATACATAACCGCCTGAATCATATTTTCATCCGGTGGATTCTCCATCCGCTGTAATGCAGACTGGACATACATCAACGGAGAGCGCAGTTCTCTTGCTAACATCGTATAAAAATTACGTCTCATCTCCATCATGGCACGGGCATCGTCAAAAGTTTCCCGAAGAACCCGCTGTTTTGCCTGTTCTTCCTTAATCTGTTCCTCCTTAAATTGATGCACATCCTGAGAATTCAATATAATCTCTTTCTGATCATATCCAAAATAACAATAGCGTATACACTTATACCGGTATTCATCGCTTTTCCAGCGAATCCGGAAAAACAGCGTTTCCTGTGTTTTACTGGATTGCAGGATTCCCTGCATATGCGAAAGATTCATTGCCTTTAGAAACTGCTCTTTATCTTCCGGATGAACATAACGCTCTGCAATTTTTAAAACAAATTGTTCAAATGAATCTCCCGGAAACTCCGGCTCTGTATCAATATCTCCAAGGAAATAGTCTTTCATGGCACCATCGGAAACCCGGATTCTTAAAATAAACTCAAAAATTTTGTCCATATAAAATTCATATACTTCGCACAGTTCTTTTTCCGCCAGTTCCTTCTCCCTCTGTTTTTGAATATTCCGGGCGCTTCCTGCGATGCGGACAATTGCTCCATTCTCCCATATCTTTGACACTTTTAATTCATGCCACTGATAGGACTTTTCTCCGGTTTTTCGGTTGACAGTAAGCAGACGTACCTTTGTATATTCCGACTGTTCAGATTTTAACAATGGTACAATATCATCATAGTCTTCAGGGTGTATGAAACGGGTGGACAATAAAATATCCTCCCAGTTTCCTTTCATATATTCATCCAGACACGGTGCATACTCATTGTTCCGGTTTTCTCCAAACACTTTCATTTCCTGGATTGCCAGAGTGTACTCAAAAAAGAAACCCGGCATGTTACCAACAGCAATTCGATAACGCTCCTTCTCCGTCTCCAACTGGAACATCATCTGGCGGCGTTTTGTTATATCTACAAGAATTCCCATGTACTCGGCTCCATCTTCAACTTCATTAAAGAAGCGTCCAATCATTCGGTACCAGCGGAATTTATCCTCTTTTCCCAGATAAGCCCGAAATTCATAATCAATCGGTTTTTTCCCTGCTGCCTGCTTAATCAGATGATTGCGAAGTCCCGGAAGATCTTCCGGAAACGTATACATTCCGGAACTTCCCAGATATTCTTCCCGGGAGCTTCCCACCATTTCAAAATACTGCTGGTTTGCCTCCATAATATAAAAATTGCTGTCTGAAATCAGTAACGTAAGGACGCCACCCGGAATATTATCATAGGTGGTATCTCTTTCCTTTCGGATACTTTCTTCATTGGTTACATTTACATCTACACTGCGTACACACACCTCTCCATCCTTATCGGTAAAAAGGCTGCCACTCTCCCATACCCAGATTACCTCACCACTTTTCTTTCTCATCCGGAAGCGGCACATATACTCTCCGTTTTGCTGGATTTCTTTCTGAATGGTATCATGAACATCCTGCACATCCGCAAAATATATAAGTTCCCTTGCTTTATTGCGGCAGATTTCAAACACTTCTTCCTGCTCATAGCCAAGCATACGGCAAAAATTATCATCTACACGAATCAATGGATATTCCCCGCGCTTGTCCAGTTTATAAATTTTTTCTCCAAATTCATACAACCGTCTCAGTTGCTTTACCTGCCAATCACTCATTACTATTATGAATCCTTTCTTTTTGCAACAACTACAAATCTTCCGTCTTCTGTCTGATAGGCACATGTCACCAGTGTAATCAGCTGATTACCATATTCCGGTGTCAATCCGGTATCATACAGGGAGAGTTTTTTTACATTTTTTACATACTGCATATATTGTTTCTCTGTCAGATGACCCGGCCAGTTATAATATTTAAACACGTCCTCATCTTTCTTATAAACCTGTGAATAAAAAGCAGCTATCACTTCGTATTCACATTCTTCATACAGAGTATCAAACTGAATCACCGGATGTTTATCATAAAATTCTTCCGATTCATAATCCACAAGATGAGCAAACATCAGACCACTTTTCATGTGATGACCATATATCATCAAATTGCTCTCCCTATCCTCAATCTCGCAGAGCGCATCCAGAAATGGAAGTCCATTCACGTCATATTCTTTTCTGTAATTACAGTGCAGATAATATTCCGGATTTTCTTTTGTCTGCATTACCGGATAATCAATAGGAGTCCCTTTAACGGTAATCCACCCAACGAGATCGCTGTTTTTTTTATACAGTTTTTTATATTTTTTCAGTATTTTTTTCCCTTCCGGAGTCCTGATTTCATCTCCGTCATCCTCCTGTTCCAGACTTTCCGTTTTCAGTCTGATAAGTTCATCCAGCTCATTTTCTGTCTGACGGGCACTGAGAAAATACCGAAGGAGATATAAACCACTGCCGAGAAATATCAGAATACATATAATTATTACAATATTAAAAACCCATTTTTTCATTTTTCACACAACCCCGATTCTAAATTGACATCCTCATCGATGTAAAACGAATCCCATCCTCTGTTCTCTCCGGTCCCAGAGGTACAAACCCTATTTTTTTATAAAACTCAACAGCAAATGGCGAAGAATTCACTGTAACAGCACGAATTTCCGGCTCCTGGTTCACCAGATGAGAAACCGCCACACGTACAAGTCTTCGCGCCACTCCCAGCCTGTGAAACTTCTCACGCACAAACAACAGACTGATATGCTGACCGGTTCGGAGCGCAATCACTCCCACCAGATAATTATTCAGATAACAGCCCCAAAATATCATTTCGCCCTGATTGACCTTTTCCACCATATTACCATACTCAATAAAATGACGGAAAGTCTTAATACCCATTTCTTCATAAACCGGTGCCTCATATTTTTCAAATACTTCCCATACCAAATCCAGTGCTTCCCTGAGCTTTGCCGGACCAATTCGGCAAATTTGCATGAAACCGCCCCTTTTCTGATTGCCAATTGTTACATAAATATAAGTATAAAGAAAAACATAGACACTGTCAAAGTTTTTTGCTATTCTTAATTATAGAAAATGCACCGAAAAAATGCCGCTCTCAAAAAAAATAAGTAAGTAAGAAACGAGGTACATTATGAAACAGCTTTTCAACGACAACTGGTTTTTCCACAAAGAACCATTGGAAACGCCAATGGAAACATTTTATAAAACAACCGGCTGGGAACCGGTTGATATTCCGCATGACTGGATGATTTATGACAGCGAAGATTTATACTGCCAGGCTGTCAGCTGTTACAAAAAAACATTTACCGTACATAATATTGGTTCCGACCGTCTGGCAATTTTATTTGACGGTGTCTATATGGACAACACCATATATCTGAACGGGGAAGAAATTTTCCGCTGGCCATATGGTTACTCCCGGTTCGAAGTAGATTTGACAGACTACATCCGGGAGGGCGAAAATACGATTCATGTAAAAAATGTATATCAGCTGCCAAACAGCCGTTGGTATCCGGGATCCGGAATCTACCGTAACGTCTGGCTCATCCGGCGTCCGGC
The DNA here is from genome assembly GCA_034101395.1 of Eubacterium sp. Lineage (GTDB taxonomy): Bacteria > Bacillota > Clostridia > Lachnospirales > Lachnospiraceae > Eubacterium_F. The sequence continues at coordinate 15,499 of JAXEJU010000059.1, forward strand.
AGTTCATTTTCCGACTGACGGCTCCTATCTCTCATCTTCCGAAATAGGAGAAACATGGAATCTGCATGCAGATTTTGAAATACAAAACACTACGGATACTCCCGTATCGGTAACGCTCCGTCATGTTTTAAAAGAAACAGACGGTACCGTTTTTGCTTCTTCCGAAAAGGAATTTACCATTCCTACCGGACTTACTATTGATAAACAGCTCTGGGAAGAACTGACCCCACAGCTCTGGGATATCAATTCTCCATATCTCTATGAGATGGAATCTACACTTTCCTCTGATGGTGTCATTTTGGACACTATAACACAGAAGTTTGGGTTCCGCACCATACATTTTGACTGTGATAAAGGATTTTTCCTGAATGGGAAAAATGTAAAAATCAATGGTTCCTGCGAACATCATACACTGGGCGCACTCGGAGCAGCGATGAACAAAGAGGCGCTGCGTCGGCAGATGATATCTCTGCGCGAAATGGGTGTAAATGCGATACGAAGCGCCCACAACATGCCGGCTGAGGAACTGATGGAGCTGTGTGACGAGATGGGATTTCTTCTCTACACCGAGAGCTTTGATATGTGGGAACGCTGTAAGACGGATTATGATTACGGCAACTTTTTCAAGAAATGGTGGAAAAAAGATCTGACAAGCTGGGTGAAACAGGACCGCAACCATCCCTGCGTTTTTATCTGGGGAATCGGAAATGAAATTCACGATACCAATTATGACCGGGGACTGGAAATCACCCGTATGCTCCGTGATGCCGTAAAAGAACTCGACTACCATGGCAATGCCGTGATCGGTATCGGCTCCAATGTCATGGGGGGCGAAGGCGCACAAAACTGTGCGGCCGAGGTAGACCTTGCCGGATATAATTATTCCGAACATCTTTATGATGAGCATCATGCCAAATATCCGGACTGGTGTATCTTTGGAAGCGAGACAGCATCTACCCTGCAGAGCCGGGGCATCTATCACTTCCCTCTCACCAACCGTCTTCTCACCTTTGATGATGGCCAGTGTTCTGCGCTCGGCAACTGCACAACAAACTGGGGAGCAAAAAATTCCGACTATGTAATCGCCGAGCACCGCGATAGGGATTACTGCTTTGGCCAGTTCATCTGGACCGGCTGGGACTATATCGGAGAACCGACTCCTTACTTTACCAAAAACTCGTACTTTGGTCAGGTCGATACCGCCGGTTTTCCAAAAGACAGCTACTACCATTTTCAGGCGGAATGGACCAGCTATAAGGAGAATCCTATGATCCACCTGCTCCCGTACTGGGATTTTAACGAGGGTCAGATTATTGATGTAAGAGTTTTCTCGAACGCACCAAAAGTAGAGCTCTTTTTTAACGACGAATCGCTTGGCACCCGGAGCATTGACCACGCCCACGCAAAAGAGCTTGCCGGAGACTGGCAACTCGCTTATAAAAAAGGGACATTGAAAGCAGTAGCCTATGATGAAAACGATACCATTATCGCCACTGATATCCAGTCCTCTTTTGGAGATTCAGACCATATCATACTGCAGGCAAATAAAGAACATTTGCTCGCAAACGGCGAGGATCTGCTCTTTGTCGAGATAACGACAGCAGATAAAAACGGCATCTTTGTTGCCAACAGCCGGAGCCGTGTCAATGTGTCTGTCTCCGGAGCCGGGCGCCTTGTCGGGCTTGACAATGGTGACAGCACGGACTTTGAGCAGTATAAGGGAACCTGCCGTAAGCTTTTTAGTGGAAAACTTTTAGCGATTATTGCAGCCAAAGCGGAGCCGGGCGACATTCAGATTGAAGTCTCCTCCCCTTCGCTCCCATCTGCCACCCTGACTGTTCCAGCTATCAGCGCCCCCGTCCGTGCCGGAATTTCCTGTCAGCAGGAAAATAAGCCAAATGGCGAAGGAAAAATGAATGAAATTCCGGTTCGAAAAATTGAGCTGATTAATCATGGCACAAACCACCTGAATGAAAATGAAACAGAAACAACGGTGACAGCCAAAATTTTCCCGGAAAATGCGACCTGTGATGAAATTTTCTTCAAGGCAGTCACCTTAGACGGTGTGGAAAGTAACTGTGTAAAAATCGAAGTCGAAGGAAGCACTGCTGTCATACGCGCAACAGGTGACGGTGAATTCCGCCTGACCTGTTCGTGCAAAAACGGAAGTGATGTTTCACAGGTTATTTCTGAACTGGAATTTGACGTCACCGGCCTTGGAGCCGCAACCATGGACGCCTATAAGATGGTTAATGGCATCAATAATGCCGGCTGTACAAGTGAGGCAAAACTCAGTTTCCAAGGCGGTGTTTATATTACATCAGAAGAACGCACCCGTTTCCTTTTTGAAAATGTGGATTTCGGCGAATACGGTTCCAACGAAATTCATGTGCCTATTTTCTCCTTCGAAGATGAACTGCCGATTGAAATCTGGCTCGGAGATTCTGAAAATGGTGGCACATGTCTGATTAAAGACAAATATCAGGCAAAGAGCTGGTATAATCACTATCAGGAAAATGTATACACTCTGCCACAACGTATCAAAGGTGTGCAGGCAATATCTATTGTTGTTTATCCGACGATAAAAATGTCCTTGCAGGGCTTTTATATGACAAAACTTGAAAAAGCATATGGAACCATATATGCCGTTGAAAACAACTCCATCACAGGAGATGCCTTCACTGTCGGCGAAAAATATATTACCGATATTGGAAACAATGTTACACTGGAATTTGAGCATATGGACTTTGGAGAAAATGGTCCGACACAGATTACAATATGCGGTCACTCTCCAATTCCTGTCAACACCATTCATGTCCGCTTTTTCGGCGAGGATGGGTCGGAAGTCAACCACATGGCTGAATTTCCACAAAGCGACGATTACCAGGAACTCACTTTCCCAATCACCGGATTTACCGGAAAGGGACGTATCAACTTCATCTTTATGCCGGGAAGTAAGTTTGACTTCGACTGGTTCCGGTTTGAATAACTAAAAAAAGAAACTATAAATCAACGAGAAGCTTCTGAGTCGATTTATAGTTTCTTATTTTTACTTCTTTTTACATATTAGAGACTCTCCAATGTCTCACGAATTGCCTTGATGAAATCCTGGCTGTTCAGTACCGTAACATTCTCAAGAGACGTAATCAAAGCCAGATCCTTTGTCATTTTTCCATCTTCAATAGTCTTCAGCGTCGCCTTTTCCAGTTTGTCAGCAAATTCCATCAACTCTGAAATTCCATCCATTTCACCACGTTTGCGCAGAGCACCTGTCCATGCAAAAATTGTGGCAACTGAATTGGTGGATGTTTCTTCCCCCTTCAGATGTTTATAATAATGGCGCTGTACCGTACCATGTGCCGCCTCATATTCATAGACACCATCCGGCGAAACAAGCACAGACGTCATCATGGCAAGTGAACCACATGCAGAGGAAACCATATCACTCATCACATCACCATCGTAGTTCTTACATGCCCAGATAAAGCCGCCCTCTGTCTTCATCACACGGGCAACCGCATCATCAATCAGGGTATAGAAATATTCCAGACCAGCGGCCTCAAATTTCTCTTTATACTCCTTGTCATATACATCCTGGAAAATGTCTTTAAAATTGTGGTCATATTTTTTAGATATCGTATCCTTTGTTGCAAACCACAAATCCTGTTTGGTATCCAGCGCATAACTGAAGCAGGCTTTTGCAAAACTGGTAATGGATTTGTCGGTATTGTGAATACCCTGAATGATACCCGGACCGTCAAAGTTATGTATGACCTCACGTATCTCAGTTCCATCTTCTGCCGTAAATACAAGCTCTGCCTTTCCTTTTCCCGGAACTTTTATCTCTGTATTTTTATATACATCTCCATAGGCATGACGAGCCAGCGTAATCGGCTTCTTCCAGTTTTTTACACATGGTTCAATCCCGTTTACCTGAATCGGTGCGCGGAATACGGTGCCGTCAAGTGCTGCACGGATTGTTCCGTTTGGAGATTTCCACATTTCCTTTAATTTATATTCTGTCATACGTGCTGCGTTCGGTGTAATCGTTGCACATTTTACTGCCACACCATACTTTTTCGTAGCCTCCGCTGAGTCAATGGTAACCTGATCATCTGTTTCGTTACGGTATTCCAAACCCAAATCATAATACTCTGTTTTCAGGTCTATATATGGCAGCAACAGTTCATCTTTAATCATCTGCCATAAAATACGTGTCATTTCGTCTCCATCCATCTCAACGAGTGGTGTCTTCATCTGAATTTTAGCCATATGTCTCGCCTCCTGTAAAAGTTTTGTCGCTACTAACTATATCATAGAAGAAGCGGGTTGTCAAAAAACAACAGGTTCCCGCATCAGGAAAAATAGACAACTTCTTCCTCCGGCTCCTCAGCCGCCTCCACCTTATCTGCCCAAAGTACAGGGTAAAGTCCCTGGTTTTTCTTTGAAAATTCCGGTTTTACTTTTACATATACTTTTACCCAGTCGTTCAGGGCAAGCTTTGATGCGTCCTTATAGTGGCAAATGAAACCTATCTTTGCGATATCGTCTGCACAACAGGTCATGGCAGCACGGGATGGCACAAAAGCATCTGACGGGAATGTACGGTTGCGATAGACCTGTCCCTTAAACACAATCGTTTTATTCTCATACTTTTCCGGATGTTCACTGACATCAAGATACCACAAACCAAAATCGTCATCTTCCAGAACAATTTCACTTGCCGTTACATCAAAAGGAAGTTCTTCCTCAATATTACTTTCCACACTTCCATCCTCCGATTCAAAAAGAACCTGGGCGCGCCGGTTAATCGCTTTTACATTGCGCCGCATAGATGGTTTGTCCATATCCGCCGTACATCGATTAAAGATTACAAGATCCGACTGTCCAAAATGAGACATCAGAAGAGATTTCATATTATTTATATAAATTTGGAATGTTTCGGCATTTACTGTCGTAAAAGTCTGTACAACCACCCAGTTCTCCGGCAGAGTCTCATTTATAAGTTTTGCCAGATCCCACATGCCGTTTACCTCTATCATTACACGGGCAGGCTTGTATTCTTTCACCAGTTCGATGCACTTCTTCTCCGTCAGTTCATCCTCGTCATCAATTAAAACAGGAATTACTTTATTGTACTTCAACAAATTCTCATCGATTTCCTTTTCTCCGTCTTCTGTGATTAGAAAAAGTGTTTTCAGTCCATCTTCAAAGTTTCCCTCCTCAAGAATTTCCTGAATGCAGGTTGTCTTCCCACTCTCCAGAAATCCGGTAAAAAGGTACGTTGGAATATCTCGATTTCCGAACATCTACTATTAACCTCCGTTCGATTTCTATTTTTATGACATCGTCCGACACATCTATGCATTAAATAAAGTTTTAATTTTTTCTTCTTTTAACTCTGCTCCAATCACGCAAAGGCGACCTGTATAATCGGCTCCTCCACGGCGTACTTCATACTCTCCAGGCACAAGGTCAAAGTGGAACCACTCTCCCTCTTTGGCCGGTACAATTCCCTTTGCCCGAAGAATATTTCCAAATTCTCCCTCTTGTGCAGACAATTTTCTCAAAATTTCCGTCAACTCATCCTCTGCATATTTATATGCACTTTCTATGCCGAGGCTGGTAAACACATCATCTGCATGGTGATGGTGGTGGTGATGCCCCTCATGTTCATGCTTCCCGTGGTCATGGTGACAACAGCCGTGTCCATGCTCATGTTCCTCATGCTCCCCGTGGTCATGGTGACAGCAGCTGTGTCCATGCTCATGTTCCTCATGCTCCCCGTGATCATGGTGACAGCAACTGTGTCCATGCTCATGCTCTTCATGGTCGTGATGATGATGGTGATGTCCACATTCCAGGCATACTTCCTCTTCTCCCATCAGCTCCAGCTCCAGGGAATTACTTTCTTCAATCGCACCCAAAATCTGTTTGCCGCTTATCTGCTCCCATGGAGTCGTAATAATCGTTGCTTTGTCATTCTTTTCCTTTATCAGTGCCAATGCGGCATTCAGTTTTTCATCCGAAATAGTGCCTGTACGGCTGAGGACAATCGTTTTCGAATATTCAATCTGATTATTGTAAAATTCTCCAAAATTTTTCATGTACATTTTACATTTAGTCGCATCGGCAACAGCTACATATCCATTCATTTTCACGTCCGGATTATTTTCCATAACACCGGATACCGCTTTAATCACATCTGAAAGTTTACCAACCCCGGATGGCTCTATGATAATACGATCCGGTGAATATTTGTCCAGTACTTCCTGCAGTGCGGTTCCAAAATCCCCGACCAGTGAACAACAGATACAGCCGGAATTCATTTCTGTAATGTTAATTCCCGCATCTTTCAAAAATCCACCATCAATTCCGATTTCTCCAAACTCATTTTCAATCAAAACAAGTTTTTCGCCTTCAAACGCCTCCTGAATCAGTTTTTTAATTAATGTTGTTTTTCCGGCACCTAAAAATCCGGAAAAAATATCAATCTTTGTCATATCATTCCCTCACTTCTATAAAATACATTTCCAGTCTGTCTCAATGTCTATAGACGACATACCATATCCTTCATTATACACGTTTTCAGAAAAGTTACAAGCACCCGCAAAAGATTACATCTGAGATGAGCCATACAGCAACCGCTGCTGCTCGGTCAGCCAGGCATCTGCCTGCCCAATCCCCTCGTCACTAAACGGAAACTCTTTGACATATTTTTCTTCCTCCGTACAGTCATAAGCAAACGGCCCTCTCCATGCAGTGGCCACTAAGACAGGGTGCTCTTCTTCTCCCCCCTTCTGCAGATAAAAATTCATCCCCCTATAGCTTCCCTTAAACACGCTTCTTTCATAGTATAAAATAGAATATAAAGTAATTCCTTCCATATTCACACGTCCTTTCACGAATAAAAGTATAGCACAATTTCCGGCTTTCTTGTAGATTTTGTAAAAAAAACCTTGAAAATATAAAAGAAACGTGGTTTACTATATTCGTGCGACTTTTAATCACATGAGAATTAAATTAATATTGGAGAGATGAGTCATGAAAAAAGTAGTAAAATTTGGCGGCAGTTCACTGGCAAGCGCCGAACAGTTTATGAAAGTAGGAACGATTATCCGTGCGGATGAATCTCGGCGTTATGTAGTGCCTTCTGCACCGGGAAAACGTTTTTCCGGCGATACAAAAGTTACAGATATGCTGTACCACTGCTATGACCTGGCCGATAAAGGTCAAGCATTTACCAAGCAGCTAAACCAGATTAAGGATAGATATAACGAGATTATCCGGGGGTTAAAACTGGATTTTTCTTTGGACGAAGATTTTGAGACAATAAAAAAACAGTTTATCTCCAAAGCCGGTTCGATGTATGCCGCTTCCCGTGGAGAATATCTGAACGGAAAAATCATGGCCAAATATCTCGGCTATAAATTCATTGATTCTGCCAATGTTATCCGTTTCCATAAAGATGGAAGTTTTGATGCGGAAACAACAAATAAGCTTTTATCTGAACGGCTTGAGGATATTGAGCGAGCTGTAATTCCAGGCTTTTACGGATCTATGGCCAATGGAACCGTTGTCACATTTTCGCGTGGTGGCTCCGATATCACCGGTTCTCTCGTGGCACGGGCAGTAAATGCCAACCTTTACGAGAACTGGACAGATGTTTCAGGATTCCTCGTTGCTGACCCACGCGTTGTTAAAAACCCGGAAGTTATCCATACCATTACTTATAAAGAACTCCGCGAGCTGGCTTACATGGGAGCTTCTGTTCTTCATGAGGACGCTATCTTCCCGGTACGCCAGGCAGGTATTCCGATTAACATCCGCAACACGAATGCACCGGAAGATGACGGAACAATGATTGTAGAGAGCACTTGTCGCATTCCTTCCTATACGATTACCGGTATTGCGGGAAAAAAAGGGTTTGTAGCGGTAAATATTGAGAAAGATATGATGAACTCCGAAGTTGGATTTGGACGAAAAGTACTGGGAGCTTTTGAGGATAACGGCATTTCTTTTGAACACATGCCTTCCGGAATTGACACAATGACAATTTTTGTCCACCAGGCCGAATTCGTAGAAAAAGAACAGCAGGTAATCGCTGCCATCAATAAAGCAACACATCCGGATTCTATTGAACTCGAATCAGACCTTGCTTTGATTGCGGTTGTTGGACGCGGTATGAAAAGCACACGCGGTACTGCCGGACGTCTGTTTTCCGCTCTTGCACACGCCCACATTAATGTAAAAATGATTGACCAGGGTTCCAGCGAGCTCAACATTATTATCGGAGTCGATAATGAGGACTTCAACGACGCCATCAATGCCATTTATAATATATTTGTTGTGGCACAGTTATAAAAATGGTGCGGCTGAAAACGCGCACCACTCAAAAATAGTCAAACTTTCCCATACAATAAAAAAAGAGGAAAAGCCAGTTCACCTAAACAGACATCCATGTTTCTGTTCACGTGAACTGGTTTTTCCCTGTTTGGGGAAAAAACCCCTTCCCCTCTGCGGATTCAATTTTTCCCCTTCCGGGGCAAAATTTCCTACTGGGTAAAATCACCAGTTATTGTGATTCAGGGCAACTTTCCAGAGAGATGATGAATCGCACCGGCTCTTCCATACCGGCACATTTTAACTCCCATACATTCATGCGAAAACTTCTTCCCCTCTCCTGCTCTCATGCATCAGCATTCACTTCCAAAAATGCTTCCATAAGTATATGTATATTTACAAACATTCCAGATCGGTGTGCATTGTGTTGGTTGGTTTGACCTGTTACTGCCTGTGAACAACATAAATCAGCATTCATTGAGAATCTGTCTGGGCATGTATGCCTTATCATCTCCCTTTTTATTATACCCTTCACAAAATATATCGGCAATATTCTTCAGAAATTAAGTAAGTAAACCCACAAACAAGCGTTTCACTCACCCGCATAATTTCATCGAATAATTGTCAATCAAATAAATTATGCTTCTACATCGGCCTCATAATCCACGTTGTCGTAGTGAAAACCAAACATATTGTAGAAGTCTTCCCAATATCCATCTATATCAGCATACTCCAGGATATTATCTGTTGTTACATTGTCCCAGACTGCTGCGATTTTACTCTGTACATTATCTTGAAGCTCCCAGTCATCCAGTCGGAACATTCCAGCTTCATCAAGTTCATTTTTCGCCATTTTATCTGTAAACAAACGATACATCTGCTCAATGCATCCCTCGTGAAGCCCTTCTTCCTTCATCACTTTATATAAAAGTGAGATGTAAAGTGGTACAATCGGTATCGCTGTACTGCTCTGTGTAACCAAAGCTTTATTAACAGAAATATATGCTTTGAGTCCCTTTTCCGCAAATTCCTTTGACAAACGCACCGAAGTGTCATACAAGTGTTTTTTTGCCTGTCCGATACTGCCATCCTTATAAATCGGATGAGTCACCACCGGACCAATATATGAATATGCCACTGTCACTGCATTGTCCGAAAGGACATCTGCCTCAACAAGTGCATGAATCCACTCTTCCCAATCTTCGCCACCCATTACTTTAATGGTATTTTCGATTTCTTCTTCTGTAGCAACCGGAACCGTTACTTCCGTAATTTCATTATTCCGTAAATCAATTGTTTTGTTCGTAAACTCGTTCCCTACCGTTTTCAACACGCTCGAAACCGTTGTTCCATCTGCAAGTGTCCGTCTGGGTGCTGCCATACTGTATACTACCATATCCGCTTTTCCCCAGTCACTCCTAATGGTATCAATGACCTGCTGTTTCATTTCCTTTGAAAATCCATCTCCATTAAAGGATTTGGCATAATAACCATCCTCGGCAGCAAATTTTTCAAATGCTTTTGTATTGTACCAGCCGGCAGAAGCAGTTCTTTTACCTTTTGCCTCTTTTTCAAAAGATACACCTATCGTATCTGCGCCATAACCATAAGTCACCGCAATCCGGCTTGCCAGTCCATATCCTGTGGAAGCTCCGACTACCAAAACCTTTTTCGGTCCCTCTACCATTCCTTTTTCCCTGCAATATGTAATCTGTCTGCGTACGCTTTCCTCACATCCCAGAGGATGTGCGGTCGTACAGATAAATCCTTTTACTTTTGGTTCTATAATCATCTATATTTCCTCCATTTATCACATTATAACATAAAAAAATATCATAAAAAAGTGTAAAATGCTTCCAGCCAAAACAAAAAGATGAAAAATGGAATGCATATATTTTTTCTTTTTCCCAATGCCATATAAAACAGCGCCTATCGTGTACGCGACCCCTCCTGTAAAGAGAAACACAGTGCCTCCTACCCCCAAACAATGAATCGTTGGCTTAATAAACAGGATAATGCACCATCCCATCGCGAGGTAACAAATCATCGATAAAACCTGATATTTTTTTAAATCTATCGCTGTCAATGTGGCCGCAACGAAACAACAGACCCAGACAATACCAAAAATAACAAATGCCTGTACTGGATAGAGCGGACGCAGTGCAGCAAGCGTGACCGGTGTATATGTTCCTGCGATAAGGAAGTATATTGTACAATGGTCAATCACCTGAAAAACTTTTTTCGGAGTTCCGGCATGCAGTCCATGGTATATGCTTGACATTGTATACAACACCAGCATGGTAGAACCATATATAGCTGCTCCTACAACTCCCCACGCGTCGCTGTAAATTGCTGCAAAAATCACACATAATGTCAGCGTGGCAATCGCCATAGCACCCCCAACTATATGAGACACCATGTTAAAAATTTCTTCACCCTTTGTATAAGAAGGAAGCGTTCTGTCTTCCAGTCTGGTTCTTGTCCGTTTCATGTACAGCCTCCAAAAGCAAAACAAAATACAACCAAGCTTAAATCTATTATACAATATATTGTATCCATATTGCAAGTAGTTCGTGTTATATTCCGATTATATTACATAATCCAAGAGATAAAACAAGAGATACGCCTATCAGTACGAGATTTTTACATTTTGCCTTGTGCAACAACAAAAGGTTCAGACTATAAATGCCAAAAATCATAACCAGCACCGTAAACCATGGTAACTCCGGATTGCTGTTAACGGTCATGCCTGATTTTACAAGTCCTGCCATTACGGTAAGCAGCAATCCTGAGACGATTACCCGAATGGATTTTTTAATTTTTGTAAAAATCTCAATGCGCTCCAGCCATCCGTAAATGTGGTAAATTACATGAAATACTCCACAGGAAGCTGCTACACTACAAGCAAATCCGGCAAGGGCCATAATAAATCCGCCTCCCATGCCACCGGTCAGATTTGCGCCAAATGCATAACCGATTCCTGACAGGGTTTTACACAAAATAGACCCCGGCAGCACATTTACAATCAGTACCAGATGACTGTAAAACTCTTCCTCTCCAATATAATGAGGAACAAACAGGCCATCGGCAATCGTCAGGTACGCGTCACCGCCCCCAAAGGACATAAAGGAGGATAACAATCCCTGCAAATCAAACATCACAGTATCCGACACTGAAATCATAATCATGGCCGGTATCGAAAGGATCAGAAAAAACAAAATCCATATTACCGTTTTTTTCACTAACGGAAGCATATCTATCTTTTTTACTTTTTTCTTCTTTGTGCGGCCCTGACTAATTCCGTAAACAGACAATACCACCATTACAAGACGTGTTGTCCATGTCACAAAACCACTCTCAATCACGCCTGCCTTTCCTACACAGAGCATATAAATAACTCCGATAATCATAGTCGGTATCACATTCTGCCAGCGGAACTTACATCCGGTAAACAAAATAGCAAAAAATGAAACCAGCAGTGCATCTACCGTTGAAACACCAAAAACAGGAGTCCTGTCTATCTGTAAAATACCATATATATTCTTCCCCGCAGTGAGAATAAATACTCCCACAATCACGGCAAGCACCATAAATTTCCATCGCGACTGGTGATAGGTTTTCCATGTACCAACTATGTATTCGGTCAATAGACACATAATAAATGCTGTTATTCCAATTGATGCGTATTCAATCTGGGTTAAAAGTGTGCTGTCAAGCTGCCTCAATACCGACAAAAGAAGAATTGTCAGCACAGAACCCGGCAAAGCCATGAACATGCCTCCGAGCACCATTCCCCAATTACCACACGTCTGAAGACCAACACCGGAAGCAATTTCTACCGGCAAAGCCCCGGGCGTTAACGTAGCTGCAATAATGTCCTTGTCATACTGTTGCTTCGTAATCAGTTCCTTTTCCTTGACAACCTCCTGCTCAATAACAGGAATCAACGCATTCCCCCCACCAAATCCAATCAATCCAACCTTGCACATAGATATGAGCAAAGATTTCATTTTCCCCATGTCATTCTCCATTTCTCTTATGTGTGATATCTCTACACAATATTAATTCTACTATATAACTTTAGCAAAATAGTGTCAAGATTTAACGTAATTTTAATAAAATTTCTGTTGACAAATCTACAATTAATTGGTATAGTATTAGACGTGTTCAAGATTGAATACGTTTTGCGCGAGTGGCTCAGTTGGTAGAGCACAACCTTGCCAAGGTTGGGGCCGCGGGTTCGAGTCCCGTCTCGCGCTCTTTCTTTTTTTGTGGGAAGTCCCGAAAAATGGGGCTTCCCAGTTTTTTTTAGCTCACGAAAACAAACATATGTTTTGGTTACATTTGGTTACACTTTCTAATTTCGTAGAGCCTGTTCGATTTTTGCATTTCGCTCATCAAGGTCACACCGGTCATAAACATAGTTATTTAGCGTTGTCTGCTTGTCGGCATGACCGCACATCTTTTGAATCGTGCTTATGTTCACATTACCATCGAACAGCTTGCTTATGTATGTTCTCCTGATGCAGTGCATCCGCTTGACAGAAATTCCCAAGTGTTTACAATAGCTCTCGATGCGATAAGCAAAAGCGGAAGAATAAAGTCGTTCACCAAGCTCGTTTACAAAAAGGTATTCGCTTGTGATATGGTGTCTTGTGTGCCAGTTGCGAATTATTTCAATTAACTCTTTCGCATAGCTGGATAGGTATACATCACGAATCCCACGTTTGGTTTTGGTATGATTTACGACAACCCTTTTTGCAGGAAGATAATTTCCTTGTTCATCGGTTCGCTCTATTTTACTTTCCATTCGCTGGATGTAAATATAGTCGGGGAGATTATAAGAAATGTCTGACCATTTAAGAGCCACCAACTCCCCCAAACGGACACCAAGTTCAAAGCAAAGGACAATCCCGATGCTTGCCACAGAATCTTTTGCAGAATAATCCTGTAATGCAAATTTAACCAGTCTTTCCTGTTCTGATTTCAGAAACACCCTATCCGTATCCTTGTAAACTGGTTTGTCAGCAAAATTTTGTTCTTCAATTTCCATTGCTTCAAATTCATTTACAGGAATAATCTTCATTTTATAAGCCATCTTGAA
>JAXEJU010000060.1:0-39061 GCA_034101395.1 Eubacterium sp.
AAAAGATCGTTTTTAACACTTTAATTTTAACACCCCCTAATTCCCTCTTTGAAGGAATTAGGGGGTTCTTTGTATCAGGATAGAAAAAAAGTTCCGGCCTCCTAAAAGCAGACCGGACTTTTTTTCTGATTTCTGCCGAAGTGCAGAAATATACTTCCCTCTTTCATCTGCCGAAAGTTTTAGGGCATCCATCGCCTGTTCCGGCGACCAGTTCATACTTTCCATCAGATTTTTTATAGAAGAGAGGATGCCTTTCTCAATGCCTCTATCTTCGATACCCTTGCTAAGATTACACATCTCTGACACGCTCCCTTCCATACTGCGCCGATATCATCCTACCACTAGTGCAAAACCGTCAAATTATGTTCAAAATCGACAGATTTTTGGGGGCGACATGTGAAAAAAAGTCTGTACATTTTTTTCTTTTTCAGATATAATATTTAAAACACATAGACATCAATTACAAATGAATCGGTTGGGAGTGATGCAATGGGAGCAGAAACAACACTGGCAAAAACAGTGGCAGCATCCAGCGACAAACAAAAGTACGATGCTGCCTGTAAACGGCTGCTATCGGAAAAAATTATTCTGGCATGGATAATGAAAAATACGATAAAAGAATATGCCTCTTATACTGTACAGGAAATTGCCGATAATTATATAGAGGGAACGCCTCAGATTGGCGAGATTCCGTTTTTACCTGATGAAACCAATTCCCGGATTACCGGCACCGGCGTAGAGGACATAACCATTACGGAAGGAAGTATTACTTACGATATCCGCTTCTTTGCGATTCTTCCAAGAAATATGGAAATGGTGCGAATGATAATCAATCTGGAAGCACAAAATGATTTTTATCCCGGGTATCCATTAATCAAACGTGCCATATACTATTGTAGCCGGATGATATCGGCGCAGTATGGAACAGAGTTTACAAATTCACACTATGAAAAGATAAAAAAAGTTTATTCGATATGGATTTGCATGAATCCACCAAAGAAACGACAGAACAGTATCACAAAATATTCAATTACAGAAGAAAATCTGATTGGCGACGTAAAGGAACCATATGAAAACTACGATCTGATAACCGCGATTATGATTTGCTTGGGAAACAGCGACAAAAGTCAACCATATCCTTTGTTAAATCTGTTAGATGTTCTTTTATCATCAGACGCAGACATCAACCAGAAGAAGCAGTTATTAGAGAACAATTTTCAGATTCCTATGTCAGAACACCTGGAAAGGAGCGTGTCAGAGATGTGTAATCTTAGCAAGGGTATCGAAGATAGAGGCATTGAAAAGGGTATCGAGCAAGGCATCGAAAAAGGCATCCTCTCTTCTATAAAAAATCTGATGGAAAGTATGAGCTGGTCGCCGGAACAGGCGATGGATGCCCTAAAACTTTCGGCAGATGAGAGAGGGAAATATATTTCTGCACTTCGGCAGTAATTCAGAAGAAATCAGTCCGGTCTGTGTTAACGCAAACCGGACTATTTATTAATTTTTCCCATATTCTGTTGGCGTCATCCCACACTCTTTTTTAAAATAGCGGGAAAAATGAGACAGGTTCCGAAAGCCGGAAAGCTCTGCCACCTGGCTTACGGGCAGCCGGTCAACACGAAGCATATATTTTGCCCGGGCAATTCTCGTATCGAGAAGATCTCTTTTGGGGGAACGCCCGAAAAAAGTGGGATAAAGGTTATAAAACTGACTGACACTCATATTCGTGAGTGCTGCCATGCTCTCTGCCGTCCATTCCCTGTCGATGTGTGTCAATATCTCCATCCGGGCTTTTCGGAATGTAGCATATAGGTTGGAATGATTCGATGCATCTTCCGATTCTGTCTGAAGCTGTCTTGAAAAGAGTAAAAACATCTGTGAAATGAGAAGGTCGATTTGTTCTTCATAATAAACGTTTCTTGTCGAGTACTCAATATATATTTCCCGCAGAATGTTGTTGATTAATTCCGTATCGTTTAAATATACCAGCTTATTTAGCGGTATCTGATATTTTTGTATAAAACTGTCATCTTCTGTCGAAAAATGTACAAAGCTGTTGCGGAATGTTTTGACGGCTTCATAAATCTGTGGTGAATCTTTGGGGAACAGAAGAAAGGCATTTTCCTTTGATATTATCAGTTCCCCGTTCAGGAAAATTTTCATCGGAGTGATAAAATATAGGAACAAGTAATCACCACTCCCCTGCGGACGGTCGATTCGGTCATAATCCGGATTTGACCGGTTATAGTCGCAATAATTCACATGGAACAAAATTCTGCACCCCTTTCGCATAAAATATATTTTCAGTGTAATCTGTATCGGAAAAAAAGTCAAATAATACGGAAAAAAAGATATAGGATTTTTAATTCATTCTGCTACAATGTAGGCAATAACAAATTGTATTGGAGGATTTTTATAATGAAAAAAGCACAAGTCATTATTGACAAAGATTTTATTCTGAGTGACATTGACAACCGTATATATGGTTCATTTATTGAACACCTCGGACGGGCAGTTTATGAGGGAATTTACCAGCCGGAGAGTCCATTTGCTGATGAGCAGGGCTTCCGGAAAGATACGCTGGAACTGGTAAAAGAACTGCAGGTTCCGATTGTCCGCTATCCCGGCGGCAACTTTGTCTCCGGTTTTTGCTGGGAAGACAGTGTCGGCCCAAAAGAAGAGCGTCCGAGCCGTGTTGACATTGCCTGGCAGGTAATTGAGACAAACCAGTTTGGGCTGAATGAATTTGCTGACTGGTCAAAGAAGGCCGGCAGTGAAATCATGATGGCGGTAAATCTGGGTACACGTGGCATTGAAGAGGCAAAAAATCTTCTGGAATACTGTAACTTTGAAGGGGGAACCAAATACAGTGATCTGAGAAAATCCCACGGCTATGAAAAACCCCATGGAATCAAGACATGGTGTCTCGGAAATGAAATGGATGGTCCGTGGCAGATTGGACACAAGACGGCAGAAGAATATGGCCGCCTTGCCAGTGAAACCGGAAAAGTGATGAAAGTTCTTGACCCTTCAATTGAGCTTGTTGCATGTGGCAGTTCCTTCTCCCACATGCCAACCTTCGGTTCGTGGGAGGCAACGGTCCTCGATCACTGCTATGACACGGTAGATTATATTTCCATGCACCAGTATTATGGCAACCGTGATAATGATTCTGCAGATTTCCTTGCAAACAGTGTTGACCTGGATGAATTTATTACCAACGTAACCGCTATCTGTGATTACATCAAAGGCAAAAAACATGGAAAGAAAAATATCAATATCTCTCTTGATGAATGGAATGTGTGGTACCACTCCAATGAGGCAGATTCGAAACTGGAAAAATGGGTGCAGAAGCCTCACCAGCTCGAAGATGTCTACAATTTTGAAGATGCACTGCTCGTTGGAAGCATGCTGATTACAATGCTGCGCCACGCAGACCGCGTCAAAATCGGATGTCTGGCACAGCTTGTAAATGTCATTGCTCCAATCATGACTTCGGATAAGGGCGCTTGGAGACAGACAATTTTCTATCCGTATCTGCACGCATCGTTGTATGGCCACGGGACAGTTTTGAACACCCTTGTCAAATCTCCGGTATATGAATCAAAAAACCATGGAGATGCACCATATCTGGATTGCGTTGTTGTGGACAATAAAGAGAAAGAGGAATTGGTTATTTTCGCCGTAAACAAAGATCTGGACGAAGATATGGAAGTTACTCTTGATTTGCGCCAATACGCGGATTACTCTATCCGGGAGCACATTGTGATGCAAAATAATGACCTCAAAGCAGAAAACACGGAGGAGAATCCTGACCATGTAACACCGCATGCCGGTGGCAATTCCAGACTGGAAAATGGTGTTCTCACCGCTGTATTTGAAAAGAAGAGCTGGAATGTAATCAGGCTCGGAAAATAAAACGTATAAAACCGTTAATCCCTTCAACGGGGGTTAACGGTTTTCTTTTAATCATGATAATCGAATACTACCATACAACTTTTCTTACAGAAACAAATGCCATACGGTAAAATGATAGAATACCCTTCATCTATAAGTTCCTGATCATAGTGTCTGTCCCGTATTTGCTGCAGTGCCTTCTGGCAGAGGGACTCCATCTCGGTAAACTTCCGGGCTCTCTTTAGCTCCAGTATGATGGCGGGCTGTTTCTCATCGTATGGTTTTAGCAAAATATCATATCTTCCCTCACCACTCTCACGGTTTGACAAAATTTCATAATCCTGCATTCCTGTGAGCATCCCCAGAAGAAAACCATGATAAAAGTTCTCTGCACTATCCATAAAACTGATGCTTTCCCGGAGCTGCTTTTTTAAAAATTCCTCTGCGGTTTCTGTATCACCAGACAGGAAAGCATGATACAGATTCGAAAAGTCCAGTGCTTTTGTTTTTTTCTGAAACCATTCGCGGATGGTGTTATTATAAATATAGCGAATTTCTCGGTTTGGAATCTTCATTTCCAGATAAATGGCATCCGATTCAAAACGTCTTCCCACTGCTTTCAGATATCCGGTAAAAAAGAGAAAGTTCCACAGGTTGTCCTGAGACTGGTAAATATCCCCATACGTAATATCTTCTTGAATCTGCTTTTCAATCGTGTCTCCTGCCACCAGATTTTCGAGTTCCTTTTTCGTGTCGCAGTCTGCCTTCTCAATCAACTCCCGCACAATGCTGTTCGAAGACGTGTTTGACCAGTAGGGTTTTGGGAACTCACTGTTATGTGAAATTATATCATGCACGTAATTGAGCAAACTCCATGGATTGTATACTTCCGTATTTCCAAACAGATAACCGTCATACCACTGTCTGACCTCATCCTGTCTATCTTCAATTCCGTAAGCGCGAAGAAGATCATTGACTTCGTTCTGTACAAAACCAAAATGCTCTGCATAGCTCTCATCCAGAACAGAAATTACTTTCAGATTATTCAGCCCCGTAAAAATGCTTTCTTTACTAATACGCAGACACCCTGTAATGACAGCAAACTGGAGATTTTCATTGGTCTTCAGCGCAGACTCCAAAAGTGAACGCACAAAATCTGTCATTTCTTCATAAAATCCATGGAAGTAAGCATTCTCCAAAGGCACATCATACTCATCAATCAGTATGATTACCTTCTGGTGATGGTAGTTTTCCAGACATTCTGATAAAAACTTTAAGGAGAGGGTATATTCTGCCATTGGAGCATTATGACTCATGATAGCACAATAGCGCTCCTTTTGTAGGCTGGTCATCATATTTGTGTTTAGTAAATATTTATGGTCCTCAAACTCATGAATAATATCCAGTACAAGCCTTTCATATGCCATCTCAAAATTCGGCTGCCTTGCCGACTTCATCGAAATAAAAATAACCGGATACTGTCCCATATGCCGGGTATATTTTTCCCCGGCATCCATAATTTTTTTCCCTGAAAAATATCTGGAATTATCGATTGCTGTGCCATCCGGAGCAGTCTCTTTCTCAAAAAAAGTACGAATCGTACTTTGCGCCAGCGTCTTGCCAAATCTCCTTGGCCGCGTAAATAAAGTAACTTTACTCTTCTGATCTAACAAATCGCGAATGAGCAGAGTTTTATCCACATAGTAATAGTCATTGTCAATCATTTCTTTATAAAATTCAATTCCAATTGGTATTGGTCTATTCCTTTCCAAATGACGCACCTCCTATGGGATAAATTGATTATATTTATAATATCATATGTTATGAGGAAAAGAAAGAGGATATTTAACATAAAAAGTCCGGCCCACAAAAGCGGACCGAACTTTCTATTCTGATTTTAATTTTAAAATGTTTTATTTTACAAATGTAACGCTTTTGATAACAAAGCTTCCTTTTGTTCCTACATCTCTGGCAGTAACTTTAAGACGTACATCTGCAACACTTAATGCTAACGCATCCTCTACTGTATTATATATTTTCTGGTAGTCTCCTGGTTTATTAAAGTCTGTGTTATCTAACAAAATCTCAAATGTTCCACTTCCCGGTTCGTATTTCACAAAAGCATCTGTTTCATTATCTGCTGCTACTATACTGAAATTGAGAGTTTTACCTGTATTGTTTTCATAATCTATCACAACTTTACTATACTCCGCTAATGTACCTTTTAAGCTTGAACCAATAGCACCTGATATAAATACTTTCTGATAACCGGACGGTGTTCCTGTGTATTTGTACGAACTGATACCGGATAAATCAATGGCCTCGAAAGAGCCACCGGTTGGTATAATAGAAGTAAATTCAAAATCAGCTACTTCGTTTGGCTGTGCAGCTATTGCCTTTATTGTTATAGCGCTTCCAGATGCTACAGATGTACCTATTGGATTGTTTCCCCAATGTGATTTTGACAGTTCACAAC
Source organism: Eubacterium sp. (assembly GCA_034101395.1). Lineage (GTDB taxonomy): Bacteria > Bacillota > Clostridia > Lachnospirales > Lachnospiraceae > Eubacterium_F. The sequence goes on from JAXEJU010000060.1 coordinate 6,377, forward strand.
TCATCGATCTTTCTGTTCCTACACCATAATTACATTGTTTTCCATCTGTTGTTGAAATCTCAAGATTGATAGAACTTCCTTCTGTTGCCGTGAACACGATGTCAAAACCGGTAGGACATTTTTCACCTACAATATAAGTTGCCTCGCCTACAGAAGTCCATTGAGGTGCTCCCTTTATATCAACAGAAGCAAATGGTTCAGGATTTTCTGGTTCATCCGGTTTCGGTGCATCACCGATAACTTCAATCTTGAAGTCTTTCATAAACATTTCCATGTCATCTGTGATGTCTTCACCATTCAGATATATTGATGGATAATCATTAGTTATTTCACCTATTGTATAAGTAAAGGATACTTCTGTCCAGTCTGTAGTAAGAGGAATATCCTCCTTCAGTTTCGGATACTGACCAGCATAGTGATTGGACTGTACAAAAAATGTTCCCTTTGGATTCTCTACACCAGATTCCCGGATAGAGAAGGAAATTTTAATCTCTTTGTTTTCATGCGTAGCTTTTGTAAGACTTCCGAGCACACCTTTATGCCAATCACTCTTCTGCAGTACAGTACCACCAAGAGGATCTCCTTCGTCAAGTACTTCAAAAGAAAGATTCTTAATGTACATCGTCATATCATCTGTTACATCATTTCCTGTAAAATACATAGATGACCACTGATTGGTAAACTCGCCAAAACGGTGTACGATTTCTACTGTCTGCCATTCATTGGAAAGGTCAATGGTGGCAAAATTTGGATATCCATTATAGTTTGCTGAAATTGTTACCTGTCCGGTCGGATTTTTAACACCTACTTCTCTTACCTGAAGAGATATTTTTATTTTTTTACCGGCATAGATTCCGGAAAGGCTGGAAATCATTCCTTTATTCCAGGAATCTTTCTTTGTTGCCACACCATCGAGTTCATCCGGTACTGCGGTCGGATCCGGCTGCGCCGTTATGTATGGATATGGTGTTGCCGTAGCTTTGGATGGTGTTGTTGGTGCTGCTGTTGCTGTTGCATCCGGTGCTTTTGTAGCACCTGGTGCGTCTGTTGGCTTCGGAGCATCTGTTATAACCGGTGCGTCTGTTGGCTTTGAAGCATCTGTTACAACCGGTGCCTTCGTCGGATCCGGTGTCTTGGTAGCTGGTGCTTTCGTCGCCGGTACCTTTGTCGCCGGTGCTTTTGTAGTAGCCGGTGTTGCCGCTTTTACGGTAACATTTACTTCTCTTGTATAAGTCTTCTTTCCAACTTTAATTTTGGCAGATACGGTTGCCGTTCCCTTTTTCAAACCTTTGATGGTTACATAGGTTTTTGTCTCTTTTGTGAGCTTGACAACCTTTTTGCCACTCTCTATGTTCCACGTAACCTTTTTTACGGTTACATTTTTTTTCTTTTCTACTTTTACTTTCTTTGATTGCCCTTTTTTGATTGAAATCTTTTTTTCACTCAATGTTGGTGTTTTGCTTGCTGCCTTTACGTCAGCGACGGTAATCCCCGATACCGTAAGAGCAAATGCTGCTACAAGAGCAGTCCCCCTCTTTAACTGTTTCAAAATTCTTTTTTGCATAATGCTTCCTCCTTAAATAACTCATACCTCTTTGTATAACAGGATAGTAAAGGAGCCAGGTATGGAATTTCCATACCTGGTCCTTTCTATCCGGTGATTTCTCACCAAAGGAATTGTTTGCACAATTCCCAGATTTTAAATTAGTCTACAGTTGCTTTATCAAATGCTACCGTTACATCACTTGCTACAGTCTGAACTGTTGCTTTGTTACTTGCAACATAGTTGCCAGCAGCGTTGTATACATATACATTGTAGGTCTGGTTTGAAGTTACCTGCATTACAGTGTAACCATTACCACCTGTTGGAGCATAGTTAGTACCAAGATATTTGATAGCCTCTGTTGTACCATCTTCTCTCTTAACAACTACTACATAGTTTCCACCAGCAGTAATATCACCATGTTTAACAGTCAGGTCAACTTTACCGTTACCAGCCTGCTCTGCTTTTGGACTAAATGCATAGATAGGGTATTTTTTCTGTCCAAGGTCAGTGATTGTTTCAGTTGCATCTGTGAAGTTATAAGATGCATTTCCATCAAACTTCAATGTATAAGTTCCTACGGAAAGTCCTTTAACTTCTCTTTCAGTATCACTTACTGTGTTACCAGCATGAATCTTAACGTCAGAATCATCATACACACCAACCAAAGTAGATACTGGTACAGAACCAACAGCATTCTTAACCCAGTTAGATGCTGTATCTGTATTTACATAATAGCTGTCATATGCAGTTACATTAATACCAGCGATTGGGTTACCGTTTGTATTTGTAATCTTAGCTTTGATAGAACCGTCAGCACCCTCGTTCATAACGATGTCCTGAGTGAGATTCTGTTTGTCTGTCAAAGTGATGGTTGCCACATAAGTTTCAGCTTTTGCACTACGAGCTACCAGAGTGTAAGTTCCTGCAGTAAGTACTGCGCCACCTACAGTATCTTTGATAGTATACTTACCGTTTGCATCTGTTGCAGCGATACCGGCAATTTTGCCAGCAGCACTCAGAGCGATAATCTGTACCTCATTATTACCAGCTTTTTTTACAGATCCGTCATTCATGTTGAACTTAACAACACCGGATACAGTAGTTACATCAGATGTTGTAGCAGGCATAACCTTCTCTGTGATAGCAGCAGTTGCATCTTCAAGACCAACCATAGTTGCCAGTCCGCTTGTTACAGGCAGGCAGTTCTTCAAAGTAGCCTCTACTTTGTAATCACCACGCTCCATCAGTTTCAGAGCTGTATCATTGATTGTATAAGTTGCTGTATCACCGTTTACAAGTGTTGCACCGCTATCTGGAGCTATTTCTGCTACACCTGTGAATGCTTTTTCATACTTAACAGCACCAGTGCTGTCCAGTACGCGAATCTTTGTCAGCTTTGGAGCAGATGCACCAACAAGAGCATCACCAGTCTGTGCTTTAACAGTTACTTTTACAAGATTCCACTTGCTATCTGCATCAATTGTGTGCTGAGCATTTGTAATGTCATTTGCACTGAATGTCCAGTCGGCTGCTTTTGAATAGTTGGAAGCAGTTTCGATGGTGTATTTAGCAGTACCAAGGATGTGTGTGTACTCATTCTTTGCAGAATAAGTTTTCTTTTCTGTGTAACGAACGATCAGTTCCTCTGATTCCTCTACAGGAACAAGAACATCACCAGTCATTACCTGATACAGTTTGTTATTAGCATTTACTTCAGTTACATCAACTCGATAAGATTTGCCATCTGGGTTTTTAACAAGATTCTTAAGAGCAGAACCACTTGCTGAACCTGATGGTATTGTTTTGTTCTGAGGAATTTCTTCAATCTCTCTCAGACCAATGTTTGTTGTAAGCTCTCTTGTGCATCCTTTTGTACGAGTGATAGAAGCAGTTGCTGCGGTACCCTCGGCTACATTTACTTCTACTACTGCATAAGCAGTATTTGTAGGAGCTGATTTAATAGCATCTACATATCCCTTAATCAGAACATAGTATGTTCCGGTAGGAAGTGTTGCTTTATTATTTGGAGAATTAAGTGCAGCAATCTTAGCAATCAAATCATCTGTTGTAACCTTGGAAGCATTAACAGTAGATTCTACCATAGTTGCATCTAAAAGCTTCTCTGCTTTTTTGTCTGTTCCATTGTTATAATACAACTCGTATGTGTTGTAAACAGAAGCTGTCGAAGTTCCGGAAAGACCTGCAGCCGCTGTCCCCTCATCTGTAGTACTTCCATATGTCTGTTTGATAGTCATGGAAGGAAGTTCAGCTACCTTGATCATTTTAACAGTTACTTCATTCTTGTACTGTCCACCGATTCTTACATTTGCAGAAGCAAATTTGTAAACATCGTCTAAGTTAGAAGCGGAAAGCTTCTTCTCAAGTTCTACCGTATAATCAGTATTTCTCTGAAGGAAAATCTGTGCCGGATTTGTTGTTGCCTGTTTAAGGCTTGTAGCATTATTTGCTGTCATACCGGTAACAGTAACTTTGTTGTTAGCAAATACTGCTTTACCATTGTTATCTGTTACAATACCTTTTGCAACTTCTGCACCAGCAGCATCTCTAAGTGTTACAGTAGCACCTTTTACGCTGACTGCCTCATTTGAGTTATTAACAGCGTATACATTCAAATAAACTTCGTTTACATCATATTTAGCAAGAACAAAGTTCTGAGCTGTTGGGTGGTTTCTGTTGATAGAAACAGCACCTGTTGCAGTTGTCTGGGTAATATAATCCGCACCTGCAAGAGTTGCAGTAGCATCTACTGTCATGGTTTTCTTACCAGCAGTAGTTGCGATGCGGTAATAACCCTCTGCATCTGTAGTAGCAGATTTACCACCTTTGATGCTTACGACAGCACCTTTAACTGGCTCATACTTGTTAGTTGCAGTTGATGATGTATTCCATGTAGTAACATAACCTTCTACAGACATACCAGCTTTTGCCTCTTCATAAGTTGTAGTGGCTTTCTCTGCTGGAATTACCAGTTTGTCAGAAGAAGAAGTTACTGTATAAGTACCATCTGCTTCGCGGTTTGGATTATTGCGAAGTTTTGTTGAATCGTCAATCTTAAATACAGCAGAACCTTTCTCATCCAGTTTTTCAAAAGAAGCGGTTACTTCGATTGCGTCTTTTTTCAGAGTAAGTTTTGCATCTTTGATTGTGTCAGCAGTTACTTCACCCTCTGGATTAGAGAATGTCAATGTAACAGCAAAGTCAGAAGCGTCGATAGCGGAAACACTGTCAACGTTTGCAACTACAGGAGCCGGAGTATCAGTTGGAGCTGGTGTATCAGTAGGAGCTTCTGTTGGAGCTGGTGTATCAGTAGGAGCTTCTGTTGGCGCCTCAGTAGGAGCTTCTGTAGGAGCTTCTGTTGGAGCTGGTGTATCAGTAGGAGCTTCTGTTGGCGCTTCTGTTACAACAGCAGTGGAAGAAGGTGCTGCAGTTACATTAGCTTTATACTTTTTGGAAGTTACATTGCAAGTAAGTTTCTTGGTCTTGGTTGTGGAACCTGCTTTGTATTTAACAGTTGCTTTAATCTTAGCAGTTCCTGCCTTTACAGCAGTAACCTTAACCGATGTCTTCTTTGCTTTAGAAATTTTAGCAACGGACTTTTTGGAAGTGGTCCATTTTGTGCTAACGATTTTCTTCACCTTGTTCTTTTTAATTTTAAGAGTGAAGGATTTTTTGCCCGCCTTATTGTAGTAAAGAGTTTTCTTCTTTACGGAGAGAGACGGAACTTTTTTCGTTGCAGCGGATGCACTTGTGGCAACCGGAGCAGAGAGAGTCAGTGCGGCCGCCAGAACAAAGGCAGTTGCGCGTCTGAACGCTCTAGATGATTTCGTAAGTTTCATCATGAATTCCTCCTTAAAAAATGAAATGGTTTTGTGGAAATACAAAGACCAACACACAGTTATGCACGCAATTATTCTACCACCATAGTGAAAAAAGCCCGGAAACCATTTAAAATAAATAGTTTCCAGGCTTTATATGCTACCAGTTTGCTATTAGCTGCTACTGCTATTTTTTTGATAGGTCTGTACCTAGATTTTCGAGGACAGAAAGCAGTTCATGCTGCTTGTGGGGAAACAGATGAGAGTAAATATTCAGTGTTGTGGACACTTTTTCATGTCCCAGACGGTCAGCGAGTATTAGCGCATCACAGCCCTGATTAATCAGAAGGCTGGCATGGCTGTGGCGGATATCGTGAATCCGGATTCGCTTCACACCGGTTTTGTCGCATCCACGCTGCATTTCGTGTTTTAGAAAATATTTTGTATAGGGAAAAATACGGCGGTTTTCATCAGTAATTTGAATGGAAGCAAGATATTTTTCCAGTTCGTTGCAGAGAAAGTCAGGGATGGGAACCCGGCGTCTGCTTTTTGCTGTTTTCGGTGAGCTGATGATATCTTTGCTGTTAAGGCGTTGATACGTTTTATTGATATCAATACATTTTTCACCAAAATGAATATCTTCCGGAGTCAGGGCAAGAAGTTCCCCCTCTCGTATACCCGTCCAGAACAACACTTCGAAGCACATATAGGCAGTTGTTTTGTCGCGGATACCTTCCCGGAAAATCATATATTCATCCAGAGTCCAGTATTCCATTTCTTCGGCACGGTTTTTTCCGATACTGCCTGCCTTGCCACAGGGGTCTGTGTTCAGGTCGAAAAACCTGTGGGCATAATTCATAATGGCGACAAGCTGGTTATTGACCTGCTTAAGATAAGTCTGGGAATAATGTTCATTGGAGTGCATGAGTTCGCTCTGCCATCTGCGCACATCGGCAGCTGTTATTTTGTTGATTGGCATCTTCCCGAAAAACGGGATTAGTTTGGTATCAAATATATGTTTTTTTGTTTCCATCGTTGATTCTTTCAGTCGTGCGGACATATCGTTAAAATAAATCTCGTATAACGTCTGAAAGGTCATGTCTGTGTTTTCAGAAAGATTTTCAAGAAATTCTTTTTCAAATGCTAGAGCGTCTCTTTTTGTTGAAAAACCACGTTTCCATTTCTGTTTGTTTTTTCCCTGCCAGTCCCGGTAGTAGAACTTGGCAAACCATTTTCCGGTTTTGATGTCTTTATATGCTGGCATAGTATCATCTCCTTTGTATATTTTGTTGACAAATACGGTTCCTTTTAATCAAAAAAATCCCAATCTGAGTGAATCTTTTCGATTCATGGGATTGTATATTATAGGATAACCTCAAAAAATGTCTATTGTGCAATAACTGTTATGATAAGTTTATCAAATATTTGACGGTGTGTCTATTTTCAGGAAAAACAGTGAACAAATCTTAGTTGAATACCGTTGCGTAAAAGGAGTAAAAAAGGTATAATAATAGCTAAATAACGGTGGTAAATGTAATATAACGAGCGTAACGGTATTTGGAATTTGTGATGATTATCCGCTGTATACGGATTGTGCACAAAACCTGTACCTGTGGGATAAATATTGTAATCCAAAATTATGTTTGTACGGTTTTGTACGCCCGGGGTTGCAGTTAGGGATGGTGAAACTGTGAGAACAAAAAGGGGGTTTGGTATATGGGGAAAAAGGAGAGCAAGGAATTATTTGAGGATATAAAAAATATTATTGAGGAATTTGCTCCTTGTATGGACGATTTTTTATATGTATATGATATCAATAATGATTCCTATTACATTACAGAGAAGGCACTTGACCGGTTTGATATTCCGACGAATTTTTTTCATGACGTAGTAAAAATGCATGGGCGAATTGTGCATCCGGATGATATCGACCTGATAATGGATGATCTGAACAGGGTTATATCCGGAGAACGCGATTTTCATGATCTCGTCTATCGCTGGATGGGAAAAGACGCTTCCCCGGTCTGGATTAACTGTCAGGGAAAACTGATAGAGAGACCGGAGAGTGGCATCAAGTTTCTGATTGGCTGTATCAATGAGATTGGTCTGAAACAGTGGGCAGATAATGTGAGCGGACTTCTGGGGGAACGTTCCTTCATGATGGAACTGGATTCCTGTGGAGAAAAGCTCCCGGACGGTTATATTCTGCGCATCGGTATCGATGATTTTAAAATTATCAATGAAAAACTTGGCTCAGCCTATGGTGATTTTGTGATTCATTCGGTGGCAGATTGTATTAATCGGTGTAAAAAGCCGTGGCAGACTGCTTATCGCCTCGTGGCAGATGAATTTGCAATTCTGGATTTGAATGGGGGAACAAAGGAAGAGGCGGATAAAATATATAATGAAATTCGTACAAAGGTGGATCATTTTCTGGAAAATGCAGGATATAAGGCTGTTTTTACAATCTCAGCAGGTATTTTGCTGACGCAGGATATTAAAGAGAATGAATATGACAGTATGATGAAGCTTTCCCACTATACGTTAAGTGAGGCAAAGTATCGCGGTAAAAACCAGATTTACGTGTACTGCAAGGAAGATTATGAGAAATTTCTGCATAGAAGAAAACTGCTTTCTGCGTTGCGGGTATCGATTGCTAATCATTTTGAAGGCTTTGAGCTGTACTTCCAGCCAATTGTGGATGTCCACACAAACAAATTATTTGCAGCGGAATCTCTTGTCCGGTTTTGGCAGAATGAGACTACGATGATTTCGCCCGGTGAGTTTATTCCGATACTTGAAGAGAGCGGTCTGATTATTCCGGTTGGAAAGTGGATTATTCAGACAGCGGTAAAAACATGCCGGGAGTGGAGGGAAATTATCCCGGATTTCTGTGTTACGATTAATCTTTCCTATATACAGCTACAGAAGAGTCCTATTTTTGATACGGTTATCAACACGATTCAGGAGATGGGAATGCAGTCCTCCGGAATCATTGTGGAAATGACAGAGAGTGGTTATGTAGAGAACACACCTGCAATGCGCGATGTATGGAGGAAGTTCAAGGAAAATGGGGTCAGTATAGCAATTGATGATTTTGGCTCCGGATATTCCAATCTGGTAAATATCGGTGAAATGATGCCAAATCTGGTGAAAGTTGACCGCAATTTTACAGTGCGTGCATTAAAAAATGATTATGAAAATGATTTGTTGGAGCATATTATTAATATGGTTCATAATCTTGGTATCAAAGTTGTTGTAGAGGGAGTCGAAACAGAGGAAGAATGCCGTCGGATTGAAAAGCTGGGAACGGATTATATTCAGGGATATTTTTACAGCAAGCCATGTCCGGCACAGGAATTTAAGGAAAAATTCATTGTGAATAAAGACACATAATAGGGATTTTAGAGAATGAAAGGGATTCAGTTATGAAGAGAAAGATTACACGACGGTTGAGTATTTTGATTATCATCGCATTGCTGTTGTTTCTTGCGATTAATTATGTTTTGCAGATGATTACTGCACAAAATGATATGGTACGCTCATCCAAAGAGCTTTTCTGGCAGATTGATAACCTGGTTGAACAAAATGAAGAGGAATTGGATGTCGTAAAAGAAGATATCAAAGAAGTCTGCCTTATACGTGCGAAAGCGGCTGCCTATATTTTTCAGGAGAAAAAAGAAAAGATAAAAAATCTTGAAGAAATAAACAAAATAGTAGATCTTCTTCAGATTGATGAAGTACATATTTTTAATAAAAAGGGAACTATTTATTCCGGTTCAGAACCGGAATACTATGGGTTGAAAATGGATTCCGGTGAGCAGATTCGATTTTTTAAACCGATGCTTAAGGATAAATCAATGTCCCTTTGCCAGGATATTACGGCGAATACGGCAGAAAAGAAAATGATGCAGTATGCGGCTGTCTGGATGGAGGACGGTTCAAATATCGTACAGATCGGGATGGAGCCGGAGCGTGTCATTGAGCAGACGATGAAAAATGAAGTTTCATATGTGTTTTCCTGTTTTGCAAATCCACCCGGTTCTACCCTTTTGGCAGTGAATCCCGAAACGGATAAGATTGTTGGTTCGACAGATTTTAATCTGCTATCAAAAACGACAGATGATTTGGGAATTGACAAGGAGAAAATGCAGCGGTGGGAGGATGGCTTTCACTGCAATATAAATGGGAAATATGTATACTGCGTCTTTCAAAAGACGGATTCCGTTATTCTGGGAAGAACGTATGAGATAAGTGAATTGTATCGGAATGTTAATACCGATAATATTCGTCTGATCTTTTACATGGTTATTATTACGGCAATTATTCTTTATTGTATAACCCATTATCTGGATCGGAATATCATTCGGTCAATTTCAGATATCAATGATAAGTTGCAGCATATAGCAGCCGGAAATCTGGACGAACGTGTAACGGTAGAAAATACGCCGGAGTTTGCGCTGTTAAGTGATCAGATCAACCATATGGTAAAAAGTATTCTGGAGACTACCGATACATTGGGAGCAGCACTTGATGCGACAAAACAGCCGATTGGAATTTTTGAGTACAATCAGGAAATGGAACGAGTCCGGGTTACAACCCGCGTTTCCCAGATTTTTGGGTTATCAAACGAAAAAGCATCGGAACTTTTTGCCGATCATGTTCTTTTTGAGCAGTGGGTAGATGCCCTTTGTCAGAATCCTCTGGAAGGCGAGGAGGGAATCTTTATTCTTGAGGGAAAAAGACCACGGTATATCAGAGTAGAGACATTTCCGAAAGCAAACAGTGTTTTTGGAATTGTAATAGACCGGACAGACGATATACGAAAAAAACGCCAGATGGAGATGGCTCTTTCCCAGGATGAACTGACAAAGCTCTGCAGCCGCCGGGCATTTTACGTAAAACTGGATGAAATGTTTGCAGAGACAGATAAACTGAAAAATTCTGCGGTTATTATGATTGATGCCGATGACCTGAAAAAAGTAAATGATACATATGGTCATGGGGATGGAGACCGTTATCTGTGCGGAATCGCCGAGCTTTTGGACAGCATTGATAATGGCAATCAGATTACTGCGAGACTTGGCGGAGATGAATTTGCCATCCTGATTTATGGAAAAGAAACGCAGGAAGAGTTAGATCAGGTTCTTCAGAAGCTGTATGATTCACGCGATACAAACAGGGTGAAGCTCACAAATGAACATGAGGTTCTGCTTCGCTATTCCATCGGGGTTGCACTTGTGTCAAAGGAAGAGACTGACTATCATGTTCTCCTGAAACAGGCAGACCTCCAGATGTATCAGGAGAAAAAAGAGAGAAAAAGAGCGCAGGCGAAGTAGCAGCCGGATCTCAGATATCAGACAAAAAAAATACCGAATCGGCAGCAGTACATTTTCTGTCGGTTCGGTATTTTTTTAGTAGATAAATACCATTTCGCGGTATGTTGTCAATTTATAAATCTTTGCTGAGTCTTCAACAGACAGGTTCAGGCAACCGTGAGAGCCACGTGTCTGATATAGTGTCTTGGTCCAGCTTGACCATGGCTGCCATGGTGCGGCATGAAATCCGGTGCCGGTCCACATGATTCGTACCCAGTTATCCACTGGTGTTTCATAATCATCACCTTTAAGTACACGGTGAGGCTGGTGCTCTTTTATGAAGTAAGCACCTTTTCTTGTCTGGCGGTCAGGTACCGGGCGTCCGCTTATGCATCGACAGGAGAACACGACTTTTCCCTTTCTCCACACATAAACTTTCTGGTCGGAAAGAGAGATTTCCGTGAAGTTTTTCGTATCCCAGTCGTTCGCTTTATTTTCATAGTCGTATCGGTATGCCGTATTGGCATATGGTGGTTCTTTTGAGAAAGTCAGTGCCTTTTTCTGAGCTTTGTCAGGATTTTCCATATATGCCTGCTGTAACTGAGGGTCAATCTCTTTTTTCAACACTTTCATCAACTGTTTGACCATTGCCTCATAGTCAAAAGCCCATCCATAATCGCCACCGGAAACCTTTATTTTCTTCCCGGCATGATTTTTGAATGTCCGGGTCATTCCTACCGTTTTGTACTTAAGACAAAGTTTTTCGACCCAGTTGCGGATCGCCATTTTCTTAAATGAAACTTTTCCGTTATTGTATTTGCACCAGGAATAAATCTGTTCCGGTCCGACGGTCTCGGTAACATCTTTATCTATTTTCCATGTGAGCCAGCGAAGGGCGTATACATTGCAGACATCTGCTTTTTTCTGTAACTCAGGATCGGTAGAAACCAGCTGTGGCTTTTCGTAAACATCGGGATTCTTTTGTTCATCGGTCAGATCTAATTTTTCGTGACCGGTTTCCAGTGAATTTTCCACCGCACCAAGCAATGCATTCAAACTGATTGTGTTTCCTGTAATTTCCTTTTGAACCGTTAAATATTGTTTTTCCTTTGAAAAAACAACCTTTGCATTCTGCGGCTTTACGATGTCATACGAATTACTGCCGGCATAAATTTCTGAGTTTTCTAATATTTCGGTAAGTTTTTCCGTGTCATAGACAGCATTCAGTGAAAGGTCAACCTGTTTTTTCTTTCCCAATGAAAAAACAGGGAAAGATTCATGTTGTTTGTCAAATTGTTCCTGAACAGAATCCTGAATATCAACAGTATAGTCTATCTGATTTTGGGTAATTGTCAGGGAACCATTGTCTCTTCCGTATATATTGAGCTGAAAATTTCCATAGACATAATTCATTAGTTCTGCAGACTCTTCACATTTCATGCCGGATACATCCCGGTCACCAATCCATGTGTTGGGATACCAGTGACTGTTGTAATAAATACGCAGACCCAGTATAAATCCAAGAAGCAACGTAATAAGAACTGCGGAAGCAATCAGTGCTGCTTTCACAATTCGGTTGTGGATACCTGAGGAGCTTTTGGTATTCGTTGATGTATTTTGTTTTTTCATGTATGTTCACTCTTTCCTACTGATTTAAACAATCTATTGGAATTATAAAATTTTGAAATATAGTTGTCAATAGACAGTCTTGTATTTTCATAGTTTTTTTTCTTCTGGTTATACTACATAATATCAATGGTATAACAGGAGGTCATTATGAAATTAAAAAAATTAACATCAGTTATTGCAGTAGCTGTCGCTTCACTCCTCATATTCACGGGATGTGGCGACAACAATCAGCCAGACAGCGCGCAGGCAGAGCAGACACAGGCACCGTCGGATACCGGTAGCAGTGCGGTGTCCACGACAAATGCTCCGCAGGCGACAAACAGTTCTTCCGGCCAGACAGTGGCATCTGACTACTATCTTTCTCTTGGAACTTTAGAAAAGGGAGTCGTCGTGGAAGGAAACAACCGGGACCGGGATGAAGTTGATATTCTGAATGGCAAGCTTGTATTCCCACTCGGAACTATTCACAGTGTCATTGTAAAAGAGAATGACAAGAAGGAACGGTTTGTCAATGCAACGGAGAAGGAAGTCCGGAGTTTCCTGACAGCAGTTGAAGGCGCAGAATGTTCAACGAGCGTTACCGAAACGGCAGACAAAAAAGTGGAAACTATTCTCGTATATCAGACCCGGGATAATGAATACCGTACCATTTATATGGAGAGTGTGGGCAATGATTATTACCTTGTCCGCGTAAAAGAAGATGACAGGGACGAATTTGCCGAGATAGAAGACATTGATGATAAGCAGACTGGAAATGATTATGAGGTTGTGCAGATTCATTCAAAAGAAGTAACCCGGATTATTAAAAAATGGATAAACCGGTAATTTCTTAAGACCGTACTCCCGTTTTGATGGGGGAGCGCGGTCTTATTTTTTGAGATATATTAAGATTAATAATGGATAAGCGAGAATAAATAATAAATGTCTTGCCTGAAAGGCAATCCAGAGCAAGCATGATTTAGTTGCCAATATATTCGAGGTCTGGGTTGAATCAAGTAATAGTGAATAATTTAGCCCATATGGGCAATAATTTTCAATAAGCACTTGAATCTTTGCGTTTAAGAAAGTATAATGATTGAAGATAATAGCCCATATGGGCTGAAATTTTCAATAAAGGATGTGAGTATATGGATATAAAGCGCGACAGTTATTTGCAACAACTAATCTCATATCGATTTGACGGGCTTGTAAAGGTGATCACCGGTATAAGAAGATGTGGTAAATCCTATTTGCTAAAGAATATATACAGAGAATATCTTTTGCAAGATGGAGTTAAGGAGGAACAGATTATTGTTATAGAGTTGGACCTTGCTAAAGATATTAAATATCGAAATCCGTTGATTCTATCACAGTATGTACGAGAAATAGTGGAAAACAGTAAGGAAGAGTTCTATCTGTTTATTGATGAGATTCAGATGTCAGACGAGGTACCTAATCCGTATAATGAGGATGGCAAGAAAATTACATTCTATGATGCGCTGAATGATTTGCGTAGCTTATCAAATTTAGATGTGTATGTAACAGGAAGTAATTCAAAGATGCTTTCCAGTGATATTCTGACGGAATTCAGAGGACGTAGTGATGAGATTCGTGTGCATCCGTTAAGCTTTGCAGAATATTATTCTGCTGTTGGTGGAGATAAAAATGAAGCATTTGATGATTATGCATTTTATGGTGGAATGCCACTCATTCTGTCAAGACCAAATGATGCCGCTAAGATGACATATCTCAAGTCACTTTTTGCGGAAGTGTATATAAAGGATATTGTAGAACGTAAGAAGATAGAACGTCAGGATGTGTTGGAGCAGATATTGGATTTGTTATGTTCGTCTATCGGTTCCCTGACTAATCCTACAAGGATTGCAGATACGTTGCGAAGTAAGCAGACCGTAGGTGTGGCTGCAAACACGATACGTTCCTATATTGGTCATTTGGAAGATGCATTTTTGTTCTCGGAGAGTAAGCGATATGATGTAAAAGGGAAGTCCTATTTTGATTCGCCTAACAAATATTATAGTGAGGATATCGGACTGAGGAATGCCCGCATCGGATTCAGACAGCAGGAAATGACTCATATCATGGAGAATATTATTTACAACGAGCTTATGATTCGTCAATTCTCTGTGGATGTGGGAGTAGTATATGCAAGGACTATCAATCAAAATGGTAATTCTGTTCGTACACCGAGAGAAATTGATTTTGTAGTAACATCCGGAGGTAAGAAAACCTACATTCAGTCAGCATATTCGATGCCAACTGAGGAAAAGGCAGAAGTCGAATTGCGGCCTTTTGCATTAACCGGAGATTCCTTCCCGAAGATTGTTGTGCGGAAAGATATCGGTAAGCGTTGGTATGATGAGAATGGTATACTGAATATCAATTTGATTGATTTTTTGTTGGATAAGGAACTTATATAGGCAGAACTGCTTGCGGTGGGAGTGTTGAAGAAACGCATATAAGAAGGGATAATGGTTTATATCCCTCCTAAATCTACGTCGGTCATAGTATCACAAAACATCTCTGACAACGAACAACAGGAATAACAGTATCCGTCATTCAAAAAATATTCTTTAAAATGGAATTCCCGTTCATCCACAGGCGGCGTAACTTTAACCTTATCCTTCCGGGATACCATGCCAAAACTTTTCGGCTCTAATCCGATTCCAAGCCCGGTGGCTTTCATATAGCTTTCTTTTAAGGTCCAAAGACGGAAAAACATTTCCTGTTGTTCCGAGTCCTTTTCCAAGTCATATATCCGGTTAAGCTCATATTCCGTCATTACATACTCTGCAAGCCTGCGATCCAGTATAGTCTTTTTTTCCACATCGCACCCAACCTCTTTTTCCGCTATGGCGCACATCACCATTCCCTCTGAATGGGATAAATTAAAATACAACCTCTCTTCTCCTGCAAGATAAGGTTTGCCATTTGACGTAACATGAAAGGACGGTTCCCGGATATTTTCTATCTGTAAAGCGTACTGTAGCAGTGCTCCCGCTGCCACAGAAAGTCTTTTGTCCTTTTCAAACCGAAACCGGTCTGCTTTGGCACGTCTTGAAGCATCTAAACCGGTGTATAATCTTCTGTATAGTTGTTCATCCTTTAGCACCGTTGCATCTGCTATGTATACCTTGTTCAATTCATCAAATGTCATCCCAACTTAATTTTTCCTTTTTTAAGCCAAAAATATTATTGATTTTGTTGATTAACACATCTTTTTTAATTGGTTTTACGATGTAATCGCTGGCTCCACCTTTCACCGCATTAATGACATCCTTCTGACCATTATTGGAGGTTAGAAAGATAACAGGAACAATTTCTAACTCTTCCCGTTCCTTTATCATTTTGAGCATTTCAAAACCGTTAATTTCCGGCATATCAATATCAAGAATAATCAAATCCGGAACAGTTGTTTTTAGATATTTTAATGCCCGTATTCCTTTTGAAAATCCTTTTACCTCAAATCCGTATTCAGAAAGAATCTTGTCCAACGTCATCAATACTATACCACTGTCATCTACTGTGACAATCGACAATTTTTGTTCGCTCATACTATACAATACCTCCTATCAAGTCTGCTGCTTTATCCGCATCATAATTCTGTTCTATCGCTATCAAAGCCTCATTCAGAATCTCTCTTTGTTTTGTTTCAAGGTTATTATCTAATAACTCTTTTATAATTTCAACAGCTTTTTCTTCTTCAAATCCATCAATAAGTGCAACAGTTTCTTTCAATCTTTGTTTTACTTCTTCGTGATTTATATGTTTACGTTTTGTTTTCACTTCCAAAGCTATGTCATCCATTTTCCACTCATTTAGAATTTCCAAAAAGCCATTATATACTTTATCAAATTCATCCAAAAATGTCTCCAGATGCTCTTGAATAAAGTTAATTTTTGATTCCTTTCCTGCCATTTCCTGTTGGTATGCTATTTCGCCAAATTCTGTCGCTCCCAGCATTCGCACATCCCCTTTTATGGCATGTGCAAGTATGGCATAATTCATACAATCTCCTTTTTGTGCAAAGGATTTGAGATTATTTTTTCGCTCTGATGCCACTCTTTCATAATTACTGATTACATCAAGATAAAAATCAAAATCATTGTTCTGATATTCCAGTCCCACATTCATATCAATGCCAAAATGTGTTTTATAATAGAGTAATTTTCGGGAAAGAGCTTTTTCAAAAGCGACATTTGCAGACAGTTTCTGTTCTTTCTCTTTCGTTTCATCTAAAGATACTCTCTTTATTTTATCGGCATCTATATACTTACATATTATCTGATTTAATTTATTACTATCAATTGGTTTGGACAAATAATCGCAAAATCCCATATTCAGATATTGCTCTCTGACACCATCAATAGCATTCGCTGTAAGCATAATAACCGGTGTATCGCTATTTTTATTCTCCTTACACTGATTTAGTTTTTGTAAAGTTTCTATACCGTCCATATTCGGCATCATGTGATCCATAAATATAATATCGTATTTTTCTACCTGAGCCATATCAAGACACTGAAATCCACTTTCCACGGTTGATACTGTTATCTTCGTTCTTTTCAGCAGATTTTCAATCACCATTCGATTCATGGGATTATCATCTACTACAAGAACTTTCGCATCTGGTGCGATTATGATTTCCTCATTTGAGGAATCCACAGAATCAATATTTTCCAGTTCAGTCTTCCAGTCTTTAATCTTACTGTCCCCAACAACTTTTTGCGGTATTTCCACAATAAATTCTGAGCCTTTTCCGTACTCGCTATTCACGTGAATGTTCCCATTCATACTATGCAACAGCGCCAATGTGATGCTCATCCCAAGCCCTGTACCCTCTATATTCCTATTTCTGTTTTCCTCAATTCTTTCAAACTTTTTAAAAAGTTTATCGATATCTTCCTTTTTAATTCCGATTCCTGTGTCTTTTACACGGACAACCAGAATGATATAGTCAGAGTCTGCATCTGCCTGTTTATAGGAAATTGTTAGATATACACCGCCACTTTGCGTGTATTTTACGGCATTTGTCAGAATATTCGTAATAATCTGTTTTACTCTTACTTCATCACCAAATAGCCTTGTAGGGGTATTCTTATCTTCCACATTAAAAGATACTTCCAGAGATTTATTTTGTGCGCGAAATGATATCATATGGTATAATTCCCGTAACAAAATTACAAGACTGTATTCAACTGGAACAATATTCATTTTACCGGATTCAATCTTTGAGAAATCCAAAATATCGTTAATAAGGGATAATAACGTATTTCCGGAATCATTGATAATTTTTGAATAAGACAAAATTTGCGAGTCATTACATTCTCTCATAATCATCTCATTCATTCCTAAAATGGCATTTAATGGTGTTCGTATTTCATGGGACATATTTGACAGGAAATTACTCTTTGCCCGATTTGCCTTTTCCGCCTCGTCTTTTGCTATTGACAATTCTTTATTAACTTTTTGTATTTTTTTTAATGCATGTCTGGCATCCTTTAACTCATAAATATCTGTTATGTCACTTAAGATAAGTAGTATGAAAGTCTGATTTTCCTTCTGAATACAACTGGCAGTAACCGTCAGAATGTATAATTTATCTCCGCAATAATATTCCTGTATTTCTTTTTTTATCTGGTTTTTTTCATATATTGTGCTGAGCACAAGTTCATTAAAATTATCATTTCTCGGGTCTTTAAATAGTAAGTTGCTTATGGACTGATCCAATTCATCGTCTTTTATATTTAGGATTTTTTTTGCATTGCGACTAATATGAATTATTTTTCCCTGATTACCAATAAGCACTATTCCATCCTGCATATATTGCAAAACAATTTCCGAAATCAAAACATCATTTCCCATTCTTGTCTCCTTTACCTAACATTAGTGTCATCCTCAACGCTAGAATGAAACATAACTACTAACATTATAGCAAAGTATACGCATTATTTCTACTAAATTGTTAATCCCGTTTGTTTCAAGTCATTTATTGAATGAATGGGGAAAGGGGTTATATATAGCTTAACGCTATATATTTTCTAAAATATTTCCGTCAGTTGTAATTGTCACAACATTCCATGGGATTAATTTTCCACTGTTTTGCAATGCTGTCTTTACTGCTGTCTCTATACCACCACAGCAGGGAACTTCCATTCGCACCACAGTGACACTTTGGACATCGTTGTTCTTGATTATCTCTGTGAGTTTGTCAGAATAATCTACGGCATCCAGCTTGGGACATCCGACTAAAGTAATGTGTCCTCTGATAAAATCCTGATGAAAGCCTGCATAGGCATACGCCGTACAGTCGGCAGCGACCAGAAGCTTCGCGCCATTAAACCATGGGGCATTCACGGGTGCCAGCTTTATTTGTACCGGCCACTGCCTAAGCTGCGATTCTTGAGGTGCAGTTGGCGCAGAATCGGTTTCCGGACGTTTTATGGATTTTGCGGCAGAACCAGGACATCCACAAGGTAGCGAACGGTCCTTTTTTTCTTTTGCGGCCAGAACCGCTGTTTCGTCGTAGGCGGCGGCTTCTCTCTCAACAAATGAGATTGCTCCCGTCGGACAGGTTGGCAGACAGTCTCCCAGACCATCGCAGTAGTCATCCCTGAGCAGCTTTGCTTTACCATCTATCATACCGATGGCTCCCTCGTGGCAGGCAGCAGCACAGGCACCACAACCATTGCATTTATCTTCATTTATTTCAATTATTTTTCGTATCATTTTCATTCCTCCAGACATTGAATTTACTTGACGTTACGAGCTTATTCTAATATACTGTGAGAAGAAAGTATGTTGGAATTCCAACAAAGGGGTTTAAAAATCAAAAATGAAAAAAAATTTTGATATTTTGTCCCAATGCACCTTGTTTGAAGGCATTGGGCAATCGGATCTGAATGCTTTAATGGAGTGCCTGAATGGCAGGACCATAAATATTCCCAAGGGAAATCCGGTATTTCTCGAGGGAGAACCTGCCCGGTTCGTAGGTGTTGTTCTTTCAGGTACCGTGCAGGTTGTCCGGGAAGATTATTATGGAAATCGAAGTGTAATGGCCGTTTTGCAACCCGGCGAATTGTTTGCAGAAGTATTTTCCTGTGCCGGACTTGAAACGGTGCCGGTGAGCGTTTTTGCACTCACTGACAGTGAGGTGCTTCTTCTTGATTGCCGGCGTGTCGTTACATCGTGTTCTAATTCCTGCCATTTTCACAGTCTTTTGATGAAGAATTTACTTCAGGAGATGGCACGGAAAAATCTGGCACTGTCACAGAAAATCCGGTATATGTCGCGAAAAACAACGAAAGAAAAGCTGATGGCTTACCTTTTGGATCAGGCGAAACAACAGGGCAGTACAGAGTTTGTGATTCCTCACAGCCGACAGTCGCTGGCGGATTATCTGGGGGTAGAGCGCAGTGCGATGTCTGCTGAAATTGGCAAATTGAAAAAGTCCGGCCAGATTGATACCCATGGTTCCTGGTTTTGTTTAAAGTGATAGAGGAAGGCAAGTATGATGCAAGTAAAAATGTATGAAGAACTAACAGATGCGGCAAAGATGATTCGCACAAAGGTATTTATGGAAGAGCAGGGATTTCAAAATGAATTTGATGCTACGGATGATAGTTCACTTCATTTTGTAGTATATGAAGAAAGTGTTCCGGTAGCAACATGCAGACTTTACTACTCCAAAACCAGAAATTCTTATGTGATTGGCAGGATTGCTGTTCTTGAAGAATTTCGTGGAAGAAATTATGGTTCTACATTGATTTGTAACTGTGAAGATGTTGTTAAGAATTTGGATGCACACAGAATTGAGTTGTCTGCACAGGTCAGAGTAGCTGCATTTTATGAAAAAAACGGATATACTGCAACAGGTGATATTCATATGGATGAGGGATGCTCTCATGTGTGGATGAGGAAGGAAATGTAGGAGTTCCGTTAGAAAGTGGTGGGAAAACACAGTTTATGATTCTGCATGGCGCAGATAATAGCTGGCAGTAGGAGTTTCTAAGCCTTGATTATGATGTTGATACTTTGATATATGGTCAGTGCAACTGGCCGGAAATACCGGAGGAATGTTGGGAGCAGGCTGTCTGTGAATTGCTGTAAGTGTTATTGACATTATTTTTTTATGGCGTATCATGCAAGCAAATACTTGCATGAGAAAGGGGGCGTCACCCATCTGAGATCAAAGCTGTTTTTTTAACACATGCACATCCGGATCATATAGGCACGGCATATTATTTTCGTGAAAAATACGGCACACTGATTTTTGCGAGTGAAGGCGAACGTGCGTGGATAGAGAACATTGATCTGCAGTTTGCAAAACGTCCGATACCTAACTTTTATACGCTTGCAGGAAAATCGACAAGTGTTGATCGTGTAGTGAAAGATGGGGATAAGGTATGCCTGTCAGAGGATATAAAAGTTGAGGTAATCGGAACTCCGGGGCACTCTGCCGATGAGGTTTCATACCGGATAGGGGACATGGTATTTATAGGAGATGCAGTACCGGTAAAAGGTGATATTCCTATTTTTATTGATGTGGAAAAGACAAAGAATACATTAAAAATTCTGGGAAATCTTCGGGATGTAAAAACATTCTATCCTGCGTGGGACCGGATTTATTCTCTAGAAGAGATGAAAAGAAAAATCATGGATGCAAATGCGATTGTGAACCGGTTGGAAGAAATTGTTTCTGCCGCAGATAATGGCAGGAGTATTTCGGAACTTGTTGACCGGGTATGCGAGAGTATGCAAATGCCAATGCTGAGGACAAATCCATTATTTGCAAAAACCGTGGAATGCTGCAGGAAGGAAGTATAAATGCCACTATTTTTAACAAAAAGAGACGGAAATTGTATACTTCTGTTGGTTGAACAGGAGGAGACAGAGCTGTATAATAATGTTAAAAATATTAGCAAAGGTGGTAGTTTTATGAGAAAAACTTACATTGATAACATCCGGTGGATTACGGTTGTGCTGGTTGTTCTGTATCATGTTATTTATATGTTTAACGGAGTGCAGACAGCCGGAGTGCTGGGACCGTTTACTGACGTTCAGTATCAGGATGTGTACCAGTATATGGTTTATCCATGGTTTATGCTGCTTCTGTTTGTAGTATCCGGAATGTCTGCCAGATACTGTCTGGAGAACCATACCCATAAAGAATTCCTGAAGTCCAGAACAGTGAAGCTGCTGGTTCCCTCTACCCTGGGGCTTTTTGTTTTCTGGTGGATTCTTGGATACTACAATATGGCGTTTAGCGGCGCAATTACCCAGATGGGACAGATACCGAAGCCGATTCTGTTTCTGATTATGGCAGTCAGTGGAACGGGAGCTCTTTGGTACATACAGCTGCTGTGGGTATTTTCCCTTGTGCTCGTTCTGATTCGGATGCTCGAGAAAGATCGGTTTTATAACGTATGTAAGAAGACAAATGTGCCGATACTGATTTTGCTTACAGCTCTGATTTGGGGCGCTGCCCAGATTTTAAATACACCGATTGTTGTAGTGTATCGTTTCGGAATCTACGGGGTAGGATTTCTGATTGGTTATTTCTGTCTCTCACATGATGAGGTGATGGAACGGGTGGGACGCTTCTGGATGCCCCTTTCTATTGCGGGAGTTGTTGCGGGAATTGCTTTCGTGGCGGTTTACTGGGGAAGTCCCTATGCGGAGCATTCGGTATTGGATACGCCGCTTTGCAATGTGTTTGCATGGCTTGCGACACTTGGGGTACTTGCGTTCATGAAGAAATGGGGGAACTTTTCCAATTCCTTTTCAAAATGGATGGCAGCCAGGTCATGGGGCTTGTATTTGTTCCATTATCTGGCACTGGCCATGTGTGCCTACTATCTTTCTGAGTTTGCACCGGGACTGCCGGCAGTGCTTATGTATCTTTTTGTTGGAATTGCCGCCTTCGGTGGGGCCTTCCTTCTGTACGCGATTATTCGCCGGATTCCATTTCTGCGGTGGTGTGTCTGTGGGATATCAAAGAAGGAGAAAAAAGCCAAACAGAAAATTTAAACGATGGGAGGAAAAATATGTTCTCGGATAATCTTATAGAACTGCGAAAATATCACAATCTTTCACAGGAGGAACTGGCGGAGAAGATTGGGGTGTCCAGACAGACGTTGTCGAAGTACGAAACAGGAGAATCCTATCCGGACATTGAAAAATGCAAGGCTTTGGCAGACCTTTTCGAAGTGTCCATGGATGCGTTAGTCAACCACGATCAGTCACAGGCGCTGGGGCTTTCGGTGCCGCCGCGGGGAAAGCATATTTATGGAATTGTAAAGGTGGGCGACAAGGGACAGGTAGTCATCCCGGCAAAGGCCAGGAAGATCCATAACATACAGCCGGGAGATAACCTGATCGTTCTTGGTGATGAGGGGCAGGGAATCGCCATGCTCAAGGAATCAAACCTGCTGGATCTCGTGAATATTGCAAGAGAAATTTCAAATGAGGAAAATTGATGTTGTAATCGGCTCAAATCCGAAATGTTATACTGTTTTCAATATCAGCTGGAAGCAGGTTTTTCCGCCAATTCATTATGGAGACGAGTATTGGATAAAGTGTCCTAAATGTAAGAAAAGATATTATTGTGTAGAAAGTCATCAGGAATGACTGTCAAAAAAATTTACATAGTTAAGAAAGATAAAAAGTGATATGGTATCTTTTTGGATATGTTGATATAATATAAAGGAAAAATTGGATAGGAGGTGTATGGATATGATGTATCCATTTATGACATTGGAGAATGATACTGAAATTGTCCACTCTGAAAAATTGGAGAATGGAGAAGTGAAAGTATATGTAGAAACACCGGATGAGAGAGACGGTTTTCATAATATGACTTGCTACCTGCCATCATACCGTGTTGAGATAAATGGTTATACGGAAAAAGAGGTTGAATATTATATGGATGTCATCAAATCAACAGCTCATTTAATTATTGAATTTGCACAAGAAGGAGGTTTTATGAATGCCTCAAGTTTTTAAAGTTGGTCCTTTTTGGATTTATTTTTGGGCAAATGAAGGAAAACCAATGGAACCTGTTCATGTACATGTTTCTGAGGGAAGTCCAACAGAAAATGCGACTAAGATATGGATTACCTCAACTGGCAGTTGTTTGTTGGCAAACAATAATTCGGAGATTCCTAAAAAACTATTGAGAAACATAATAAGAATTATAGAAGCACGAAGCAAGGAAGTTGTTCAAAAGTGGATCAATTTTTTTGGTGAGGTGTCTTTTTATTGTTAATTAAAGATTCGTTCAGGGAGGACAGGTGTGACATGGGAAGCATAGTTGCAATAGCCGGAGGAAATTTGATGCGTCCCATAAAGGAAGAAACCGGATATAATAAAACACATAGTATTTTTATACATTGTTCAAATAATCAATAACATCCAAAAGATTCTCTAAAATTATCTCCGCTTTCTGCGCCATCTCATCATTGGCGGGAAGTAAATCCGGAACCATAATTCCACGGAGACCGCCCCTATGTGCTGCGCGTATGCCATTGTAGGAATCCTCAATGGCAAAAGCCCGTTCCGGTTTTACGCCGAGTTTTTCACATGCCTTTAGAAAAATATCTGGTGCCGGTTTGCTGTTTTCGATCATATCGCCACAGATAACCGCATTAAAGAAAGAATATATTTTGGCATCTTTCAATTGGTTTATTACAGTGGAACTTCTGGTGGAAGAAGCAAGGGCAATTTTCTTTCCTGTCTTCTTCAGATAGGTAAGCAATTCCACAACACCTGTCTTCATCGGCAGTCTGCCCCCATCGTATTTTTTATGGTACATCTCCGATTCCTCAGCGGCATAAGAGTCAAAAGGAAAATCTTCCCCATAGGCATGTATCATAATTTCTTTTGTACGCTCTTTTGTTGTACCAATACAGGCAAGATATGGTTCTTCAATATTTGGAATTTTATACTTTTCGGCAAGTTCCAGCCAGCAATCCATGGTAGCCCGTTCCGAATCGAAAATTACACCGTCCATATCAAAAACAACCGCATCATAGGAAAAATCAAACATGGTCACACTACAGTTTTTTACGCCATAAGCAGCGTATTCCTCATTTGTCATTTCACCAAAATAGGAACGAATCACTCTTGCGATGCCATTATGGGCAACCAATATATAGTTCTTATTTTCTTTCTTTAATTCATCTAATAGATTATAAATTCTCTGGGCCAGCTGAAACATAGACTCTCCATTGCCATAGCGGCTCAAAAATTCCTTTTTTGCTGCATGGAATTCCTCTGAACGTCGTGGAGAAGAGCCCTCCCATACGCCAAAATTCTGCTCCATAAGTCTTGGTTCTACTTGTAAGGGAATTCCTGTTATTTCGGAAATATGTTGTGCCGTATTTTTGGCACGCAAAAGCGGAGAACATAAAATCATTTCCGCTTTAATACCTTCCTGTACGATTTTTCTGCCGGTTTCCCTTGCTTGTTCATGACCTTTTGCGGTCAAAGGAACATCCGTCTGACCACATATCCGATCTGCAACATTCCATTCACTTTCGCCGTGGCGTACAAAATATATTTTGCTCATATTGTCTCATCCTCATTTCCAAAGAAGTATTATTTGGGAAGTTTTATCCCGTGAGCCTTGCCAATACGGGTCAAAACATTTTTCTGCAGGTTTCTGAAGAAAAACTGATAATCATAAATATGGAAGTCACTATCGTTTTCTGACTTATCGGCAGGAGTGGAATCTGTTTTCCGGTTTAGTAACCATTCTGATATCTGGTGTTGGCACAATGGTAGGAACCGGAGTTTGCGTTGACTGTGATGTAACATCCGGAGTCTTTGTTGGCTGGGTGGTTATCGCAGGCTTTTCGTTATTTTCCTCCCATTTTGCTAGTGTTTCCTACTTGAAAATGAATTCTTACTAAATTCCTTATTTTTATGTATATTATACCCCGAAAGAGGGGAAAAGTCTACAAAACTTTGTTAGTCACGTATAGCTTTCTGTTGTAGATATGCTCACACGGATGGAGAGACATGGAAAGTAAGAACTTTTGGTTAAAAAAATTATCCCTTTTTTCATTTGGTTCGTATCAATAAACAGAGGTCGACACTACAGACCGGATAAAAGAGAGCAGTAGGTTACACCGGAACTGGAAATTGTGGAATTTCATACAGAGGGTGTTATCACTACATCAAATGGAAGGTGCAGCATGGATAATTTACTTTTTCGATTTGCAATGTTGCTTTGGATTACAGGAATAATATTTTACTGTATTTTATTTCCCATAGCTACGAAAAAATGTTTTTTTGGAAAAACAACCATTAAGAAAAAAATATGTAATGTGATCGTATGTATTTTTTTAATGCCAATGATAGTATACGAATATTCTGAAGGTCTTTCTGGGTTTTTGACGGATATTTTTCATATTCGTAAAGCATCTATGGAGGGATGTATCCTATCAACATTTTGTGAAATTGTATTTATTATTTTAGTAGTATATTTGTATATTCTATATTTTAAACCTGTCAATAAAACAATAGCTGTATTTGTGTATCTCATGGTTTATGTAACTACACTTATTCCTTCGTCGTTACCACCAATGAATGCAACCAACGAGGAGACGATTCAAATTTTGGTGGAAAGTTTATTAATCATAGTTTTGGGATACATGTTTTACCGATTTTTGATCGTCCCGGTTTCTAAGATTACACATATTGATGATAAAATGGGAAGAAGAGCTTATATCGTTTTACCATTGTTTTCAATAGTTTATACTCTGACTATAGAAAGAATTAATGCGATGTATGAAGAGAATCATCTTGTTTTAATAGTAACCGCTATTTCATCCATTTTTGTGATATTAGCTGTCTGTATAGGATTTCATTATATTATACGGAATACTATGGTGATTAAAGAACTGGAAAAAGCCAGAGATGATGTTAAGACATTATCCGTTGAGGTCATGGAAGCACTTGCCCATACGATTGATGCCAAGGATGAATATACAAAAGGTCATTCTGTCCGGGTTGCAAAGTATTCAAGAATGATTGCTGAAAAAATGGGACTCTCTGCGGAGAATTGTGAGAATATCTATTATATGGGACTATTGCATGATATTGGAAAAATCGGTGTGCCTAATGAAATCATAAATAAGCCCACAAAGCTGAGTGATGAGGAATATAGTATCATTAAATTGCATCCGGTTATTGGTTATGATATTCTAATAGAAATCAAAAGTAAACCAGAATTATCCATAGGGGCGATATGGCATCACGAGAGATATGACGGAAAGGGATATCCAGATGGAAAATCAGGAGATGAGATTCCGTTTCTTGCCAGAATTATTGCTGTTGCCGATAGCTATGATGCAATGACTTCTAACAGAAGCTATCGTAAATATCTGCCGCAAGAGGTTGTGCGGGAGGAACTCGAAAAAAATATGGGTACGCAGTTTGATCCAGAGGTGGCGAAATGTATGATAGCATTGATAGATGGTGATACCGAATATGTGTTGCATGAACCCTAATGTTAAAGGAGGAAATGGAATGAAACAAAGTAAAAAAGCAATAGGTGTACTTCTTGTTTTAACGTTAGTATTTGGTCAGTTCTTTGGTTCTACACCGGAACTGCTGGCGAAGAGTAAGAAAATTGCGTTAAACAAGAAAAAGGTTACGGTGACAGTTGGCAAGACAGTAAAATTAAAACTTCTGAATGCAAAGAAAAAAGTAAAATGGTCTTCCAACAAAAAAAGCGTTGCTACGGTTTCATCGAAGGGGATTGTTAAAGCAAAAAAACCGGGGAATGCAAAGATTACTGCGAAGTGCAACAAGAAAAAATACACTTGTAAAGTGTATATAAAGAAAAAAACAAAGAAACTGACAGATACTACATCCACTCCAAAGGAAACACAGGTACCTAATGTCACTGCGACGGCAGAACCAACGGTAAAGCCGGCAGAGACCCCTGTGCCGACGGTAAAACCAACGCCGGATGTTACCAATATAACCATGAAGCAGATTAAAGAATGGAATGAAGGAAATCAGGACTATGAGGTTGTCTGCCATGAGAACGATAAAGTCTCCTTTATTAGTGGGAAGGTTTATCCAAAGCAGGTAAAAAATCAGGAAGATGCCTATGAGGCTGTTGCAGCATTGAGGGATTTGAAACAATCCAAGGATATCAATCTATGTTATATACAGACGGACAAAGACTCCAATGGGGATATTTATTATCGTTTTAATCAATATGTAAAAGGATACATAATTCCCAATTGCCAGGTTATACTGGGCACCGATGCCGAAGGAAATACCATTTCATACTCTGTTAGTTTGCTGGCTGACACAAAAAATGTGGATGCTCATGATTTGATTACAGCAGAGGAAGCGGTTGAAAAGACAAAGGAACAGTTGGAAGATGAATTTATTCCCCAGGCATTGGCAGAACCTTATATGGAAATTATATGTAATGATAAACAATTTACCTTTAGTTGGGCGGTTATTGGCAAGAATTCAGACTTTCTAAAGAAGGATGACCAATACCCCTTTGTGAAATATTCCATAGATGCCCATACCGGTAAACTGCTTTCCAGTATGCCGATAGCATCCATTGGTAATCGAACGTCAGATGACACAGTATCCAATGAATTGCGATTTAAGACAATAAAAACAAAGCCCATGGAATTTACAGATGCCCAGGGTAACAAGGTAACATTGCCGGTAGCAGAATATTATGATAAGGACAAGGATACATTATTTTACCGCATCATTGATACAAAAAGGAAGATAGTGACCTATGATTATCTGGAGGAGTCCGAGGAAGAGTTTCACCATAATCTGTATCTGTTTAAGAATCCGGAAGATGTGTCTCCTAACTTTGTTTCCATTGTTAGTAATATGTTAAAAATATACGATTTTTATGAAAAAATCGGGTATAAGTCCACCGATGGAAAAGGAAAAAACAGTATCGGCATTTATCTGGGATTAAAAGAGAATGGAGTAAAAGTGATAAATGCAGGGTATTATGGAACTGTAGATAACGAATCTTTCTTTGCTTTTTCTGATTACAAGGAATTAATTACCTCTTTGGACGCGGCGGCACATGAGTATGCTCATGCGATTCAGGGAAATCTTGCACCAAGTATGGAATACCGGTATTTATCCGGCGCATTTATGGAATCTTTTGCAGATATAATGGGAAATCTGCTGGAAATGTCGGTTCTGGACGAAAAGCAATGCGATAAAGAAACCTGGGCAGTTGGTGAAGAAAATGCTGCGTCTGTTGATGGGGCGTTACGTTTTATGGGGGATCCACATAAAGGAGATCAGCCGGAATTTGTAGGGGATTTGTTTTGGACGTCCAATCTATATTCAACCTACCGTGGAAACGATTTATCCGGTGTTCATACGAATTCATCCGTATTAAGCCATATTTGTTATACCATATTTAAGAATAATGCTGACAAATTTACATATGAAGATTATTTTAAACTTTGGTTTACAACCGGATATTTAGCAATAAACGAAAGCAATTTTGATGATTATGAGGCCTATGTCCGATATAGTCTGTGCCGACATGGAGAATCCGATGACAAGAAAACGGTAGAGAAAGCCTTTGAAAAAGCAAATACTTCAAATGTTAACGAAAAAGAGTGGACATATGATTTGCAAAAAAATTGTTCTTATATTCGTTTTGATTCATCGGAATGTAAAGAGAATGAATTTTTATGTGCCGACATATTATGGAATGACCAGAATGGACGAAAACATTGCATAATAGCAAGCAATCAGGGAGAAGATTTGATTGCCATGGTTCCTAATAATAGGGAATATGCAATCAAATATCGTGTTGTCTCAAAAGAAAGTGTAGTTCTGGATTGTATGATAGCAAAAGACCAAGTGTCTGTGGGAGAATCCGAAGTAAAAAGTGTGTTCCGAAGAAATATTCTTTATCCGGATTATGTATTAGGTTCTGCCTGGGCAATCCGGCCATCAGACAAAGAATTACAGGAAACACCGGATGTGGATATCTTTTTTGTTAATCCGACCGCTGTTGGTGGTTCCGAAGCTGAGTACAATATGGAAATGTATGATTTAGAAGAACGAGAGTCCTTTATAGAGGCCATAAATATGGAAAAAGGAATCTATAATCTGGATGATATGAAATTAGAAGATGCAGATTTTTGTGAAGGAAAGATAACCTCACACTTCTTTGCGCCATTTTATCGTCAACAGACCTTATCGGCTTATCATTTAAATGATGAAAAAAGGAAAGAATATAAAGATAAAGCATATGAAGATGTAAAAGGGGCATTTGATTATTTTTTATCCAAACATAAGGAAGGTACACCGATCATCCTGGCAGGCTTTTCCCAAGGCTCTGAGATGATTCAGCAGCTTTTAGTGGAATACAGGGAGAAGGAAGCCTTTATAAAAGATTATCTGGCTTCTTTTGCCATTGGATGGAGTTTTAGTGATGAATTTTTGGAGGAAAACCCATCTGTTAAAATGGCACAGAAAGAGGACGATACCGGTGTTGTTGTTTCTTTCTGTTCGGAAGCAGTGGAACACAATGCAAGTTCTGTCATTGTTCCGGAAAATGTTCACACAAACGGAATCAATCCGCTGAACTGGAAGACGGATGGTACCGTTGCAGATAAGTCAGAAAATCTGGGTGCCTGCTTTGTAAATGGGGATGGCTCCGTTGAGAAGGAAATTCCAAACTTATGTGGGGCATACCTGGATCCTGTTAGAGGAACCCTGAAAGTGACCGATATAGAGGCAGAGGATTATCCTCCGGTGTTGGATTTGTTTGATCCGGGGAATTTCCATATCTATGATTATCAATTCTTCTACAATAACCTGAGACAAAATGTAATGACCCGTTTTTTGAGTTGGTATGGATGCAGATAATTCCATAAATATAACAAGGCCGATGTGCTAAGCTTGCTTGGTGCATCGGTCTTGTTATTACCTGTGGCATCGTTTATCCTACAATATGGGTTGGGAAGATTCAAAAAAGTTTTCGTGAATCGGGATTTGAGGAGGTATACTTATGAGATATGACAAGCTATATGAGAAGTATTCATTCATGATGAATGGGGTTATAGAGGAAGATAGAATGGATATCACTGAATTTTCCGAATTTTTGAGAAAGAAATTGGAAGGAATGAATTATGTGGAAGTAGAGAATAAGGGAGAAGAAGGGTTTCTTTACTATGACAGTTGGAAAGAGAATGATGTTGATCATTTTATGGTTTTACCTTATGGATATGATGCGACTAATGAAAAAATGGCAGTTAAACTGTTTCAGAAATTTGAATAAAAC
The DNA here is from genome assembly GCA_034101395.1 of Eubacterium sp. GTDB lineage: Bacteria > Bacillota > Clostridia > Lachnospirales > Lachnospiraceae > Eubacterium_F. The sequence goes on from JAXEJU010000060.1 coordinate 37,013, forward strand.
TTAAATAAAACGGAGATTATATCTCCATCATTCCTATTGATATCTCCATCATTAGATGATAAAATGATGGAGATAAAATCAAAATGAGGGGGGCCTATGAGAGATTTTGATTATAATAAAACATCCGAAAAACTCCTAACATCAGAGATTGTTCAGATGATTGGAAACATACACGAACACAAAGGCAAGCAGGATTTGTTTCTTGAAGCTAATATTGATGAGCTGAAAACCCTTTTAGAAGTTGCTCTTATTCAGAGTACCGGTGCCTCCAACAGAATTGAAGGTATTTTTACAAGTGATAAGCGTCTGGAAGAACTGGTAAGCCAGAAAACGGAACCTCGCAACCGTTCTGAACAGGAAATTGCCGGTTATCGCGAAGTCCTTGCAACGATTCACGAAAGCTACGAATATATCAATCCGAGACCCAACATCATTTTGCAGCTGCATCGGGATTTATATTCCTATTCACAGGGAGCTGCCGGCGGTAGTTATAAGAACTCCGACAATGTGATTGCTGAAACGGATGCTGAAGGTCGTCAGAAAGCTCGTTTTATTCCGGTGGCTGCATTTCAAACGGAAGAAGCAATGGAAGAACTCTGCGCTCGCTTCCTTGAAACATGGGAAGCAAATTGCATTGATAGGTTGATTTTAATTCCCATGTTTATTCTGGACTTCTTGTGTATTCATCCTTTCAATGATGGAAATGGAAGAATGAGCCGTTTGCTGACCCTTCTTCTGTTTTATAAGGCGGGATACATCGTTGGCAAATATGCCAGTATGGAAATGCTGATTGAAAAAACAAAAGAAACCTATTATGAAGCCTTGCAGGCAAGTTCATCCGGTTGGCACGAGGGAGAAAACAGCTATGAACCTTTCGTGAAATATTATCTGGGTATCATGCTGAAAGCATATAACGAGTTTGAAAGTCGTGTAGAACATTTGAAACACCGTACTCTTTCTAAGCCAGAGCGAATTAAGGCAATCATAGATAATAAGGTTGGTAAAATTACCAAGAAGGAAATCATGGATCAATGCCCGGATATTAGTAAAATAACTGTTGAAAGAACCTTGGCAGATTTGGTTAAGAGCGAATATATTGCAAAGGTTGGTGCAGGTCGTTCAACAGGGTATGTTCGCCTTTGAAATTGATTATCTACATCATTCTCTTCGCAAATGATGTAGATAACTTCTGGATGATGCAGATTCCGGAATAGAAAAGTGTAAATTATTGCAAAAAACTATTCAAAATTTGAATATAGTCTTTACATAGCAGTCATGCACTACGGTGTGTGGCTGCTTATTTTTGTATTAGCGAAGAAAAAAACCGCCTTTGCTATAATAAGTGTAGGTTCCCAACCGCACAAAAAGCAAAGGAGGTTATCCAAGATGGACAAAAATAGTTTAGCACATACGCAGTGGGAATGTAAGTACCATATTGTATTTGCACCCAAATTTAGAAGAAGAGTTATTTATGGAAAAATAAAAGCAGATATAGCCCATATACTGAGTGAATTGTGTAAGAGAAAAGGAATCGAGATTATAGCAGCAGAAGTGTGCCCAGATCATGTACACATGTTTGTAAGGATTCCGCCAAAGTATAGTGTAGCTGAGATAATGGGATATTTAAAAGGGAAAAGTTCGCTAATGATATTTGAAAGGCACGCGAATCTAAAGTATAAGTATGGAAATCGTCATTTCTGGTGTAGAGGATATTATGTGGATACAGTAGGTAAAAATGCAAAGAAAATTGAAGAGTATATCCGGAACCAGTTAAAAGAAGATTTGGAATACGATCAAATGACATTGAAAGAATATGTCGACCCGTTTACGGGTGAGCAGGTAAAAAAGGGCAAATAAAGAGGCTCTTTAGAGCCAGCCCGTGACCGCAGTGCGGAAGGCGGATCTTTCAGAGCCTCTTTAGAGGCAAGCAGGGAATGGCGGCTTATAGCCGCAGAGCAAACCACCAGCTAAGCTGGTGGTAATGATTGTGATTTAGAAAAATAAATTCCTTTTATAAAAAAAGGCAATCATAAGATATAAGTACTAAAT
>JAXEJU010000061.1:0-82816 GCA_034101395.1 Eubacterium sp.
TTTGAAGAATATCATGCACTAAAGGCACTGATGATTATGGCTGTTCCTGCTATTATTAGTCAGCTTATCACATTGATATATAATATTGCAGATACATGGTTTATAGGATTAACAAATAATCCGAACATGGTTGCGGCCTGCGAGGGATTTTTTCATTATTCAACTGTCAAACTCCCGTGCATCCGGCGAAAATCTCCATAAGTTGCCCTGAACATTTAGCCGTCGCATAGAGGATTGGTTGCAATGATGACGATGCTGTGATAAAATGGTTGCAAAGTACTGAGGGGGTGTTATAAATGGTATACAAATGTAGTGTATGTGGTTATATTTATGATGAAGAAAAAGAAGGAAAACCGTTTTCAGAGTTGACAGAATGTCCGCTGTGCAAACAGCCGGCAGACAAGTTTGAACCGGTAGAAGATGAATCTTCTAAAGTCTCGGAGAGTACCGAAGAGGAAAAAGAAGTGTCGAAGGAAGAACCTCTCAATCTTTCATATCCACCGGAAACGAGGAAGACCGACAGCAATTACCGGTATATGAAGCAGATTCACGAGATGGCGGTCAGCGGAGAATCAATTATCGAGGCGATGGGCACACAGATGAAGATGCCCGACTGGGACGATATTCTCATACTCGGCGCCCAGTTGAATCCGCCGCCGTTGGAGGAACATGCGCCGGTATCGACGATGACTGTGATTGGAAAAAATGCAAAGAAGCCGATGATTCTGGATACACCGGTCTACATTTCACATATGTCATTTGGTGCATTATCGGCAGAGACGAAAGTAGCGCTTGCAAAGGGAAGTGCGATGGCAAAGACTGCCATGTGCAGCGGCGAGGGCGGAATTCTCCCGGAGGAGAAAGAAGCTGCTTACAAGTACATATTTGAGTATGTTCCTAACAAGTATAGTGTTACAGATGAAAATCTCAGGGCAGCAGATGCGATTGAAATAAAAATCGGACAGGGTACAAAGCCTGGCATGGGCGGTCATCTTCCGGGTGAAAAGGTAACTCCTCAAATCGCTGAAATCCGTAATAAGCCTTTAGGTGAAGATGTGATTAGTCCATCCAAATTCCCGGGTATCGACACAAGAGAGGACTTGAAGGCGCTGGTGTCCGAACTTCGGGCAAGAAGTGATGGAAGACCAATCGGAATAAAAATTGCAGCCGGACGGATTGAAAAAGATCTCGAGTATTGCGTGTTCGCGGAGCCGGATTTTATCACAATTGATGGCAGAGGCGGTGCAACGGGTGCTTCTCCGGCTATTATACGGGACGCAACCAGTGTGCCTACCGTGTATGCTCTTTACCGGGCAAGAAAATATCTGGATTCTGTCCGGTCAGACATCGAGCTTGTCATTACCGGAGGACTGCGTGTATCGTCTGATTTTGCGAAGGCAATAGCCATGGGGGCTGATGCAGTGGCAGTGGCTTCTGCGGCGATGGTAGCGGCTGCGTGTCAGCAGTACCGGATTTGCGGCAGTGGCATGTGTCCGGTAGGAGTGGCGACACAATCACCGGAACTTCGAGAGAGACTTCATGTGGAAGCAGCTGCAAAACGGGTGGCAAATTATTTGAATTGCGCGACAAAAGAGCTGAAGACATTTGGACGGATTACCGGACATGACAACATTCATGACCTGACCGTAAATGATTTGTGCACAATCAGCAGGGAAATTTCAGAGTTTACCAATATTCCTCATGCGTGACCGGGTATCAGGTACATTCTATAAGAAGTGTGAAAAGCCAATTACTAAGATGAGAGTTTTAGTAATTGGCTTTTTTGGCGAGGTACAGAGTCAGTTAAATTGTAAATTTTATGCCTCTTATTTACTCTGCACAAACGGATACTTTTCCGTCAAATTCACATCCATTTCCATCATACTCAGTATCCGACTGGCTGCTCCTGATGGATGATTTGTTCCTGCTTCCCAGGCTTCTACTGTTTTCAGTGACACACCCATATAACTAGCAAAAATCCTCTGCGACATTCCTGTTTTTTTTCTAATATGCTGTATCTCTGACGCATTATATGACTTAACCGGAACAATCGTTACCGTTCGTCTCTGCAAAGTCTGTTTTTCTGCTTTTGCATCTTCAACTGCTTCTGTAAGACCTGCCACAATACTTTCATATACAGTACTCATATCACCATCTCCTCGATTCTTATTTTAAAGAAGTTTCCAGCGCTTGAATCACAGCACCCGCATTAGGTTTTTTTAATAGCTCTAACTCAAGCCGTCTTAAATCGTTATCTGTGAACCCCAACGCTTGCCAGTTCTTTACAAATTCCGATGTTTGTATAAAAGTTCTTGTCATTAGTTTCCCCCTCTACATCCTTAATATACCCTATTAAATAGGGTGTGTCAATTCTTTTTTCTTTCTTTATACACGAGGTACAGAGTCAGTTAAAATAACATTGACAGATTACGTAATAGGGGTTATAATAAATCAGACGTTTTAGAACGACTGATATAGAACGAAAGTTTTGAAAAGGAAGATGTTGTATGCCACCAAAACCAAAATTTACAAGAGAACAGGTAGTTGATGCAGCGCTTGAACTGGTAAGTAAAAAGGGGATAGAGGCGTTAACGGCAAGGGAGCTGGGGACGCAGCTTGGCAGTTCTGCCTGTCCGATTTTTACCGCGTTTAAAAACATGGAAGAATTGCAAAAGGAAGTTCAGACTGCTGCCATGAAACGTTTTGAGGCTTTTGTGGCACAGGCAGAGGATGATATGCCGGCGTTTAAACGTCTGGGGATGCAGATGGTGCGTTTTGGAACAGAAGAACCAAAATTGTTTCAATTATTGTTTATGAGAGAAAATGAAGTACCCCGTACTTTTGAAGACATTTTTGAGCAGTTGGGAAATATGGCTGAGGTTTCCATTGAAGTAATTGAGAGCAACTATAACCTTCGCAGCCGGGATGCAAAAACGCTTTTCGAACACATCTGGATTTATACGTTTGGACTGGGAGCATTATCTGCCACGAAAGTATGTCACTTTACAGAGGAAGAGATTTCACAGATGCTGACAGGAGCGTTTACCGGATTTATGATGCTCGTAAAATCCGACGGGAAACAAAACAGAATGGAGGACAAGTATGTTAAAGATTGAAAATTTATCAAAAAGTTTTGGGGATAAAAAAGCAGTGGATAACTTATCACTGCATATCCGCGCAGGAGAGATTTATGGTTTTATTGGTCATAACGGTGCAGGGAAAACGACCACGATAAAAGCATGCTGCGGTATTATGGGACAGGACTCGGGAGAAATTTATGTTGACGGACATTCGATGAAAGAGCAGCCGATGGAATGTAAAACAAGGATTGCTTACATTCCGGATAATCCGGATCTTTACGAATTTATGACAGGAATTCAGTTTTTAAATTTTGTTGCAGATATATTCCACGTCAGTGCGTCAGACAGACAGGAGCGTATACGCAAATATGCAGATACATTTGAGCTGACGAAAGATTTGGCACAGCCGATTTCTGCCTATTCACATGGAATGAAACAGAAACTGGCAATTATATCTGCACTCATTCACAATCCGAAACTAATCATCATGGATGAGCCGTTTGTGGGACTTGACCCAAAAGCGGCGTATCTGCTCAAAGAGATAATGCGGGATATCTGTGACCAGGGCGGGGCAATCTTTTTCTCCACTCATGTACTCGAAGTGGCAGAAAAGCTTTGCGACAAAGTGGCCATTATTAAAAACGGAACACTTATCAAATCCGGTACGATGGATGAAGTTAAAGGAGATATTTCCTTAGAGGAGGTATTCCTGGAACTGGAGGGTGATCATGATTAAAACATTAATAAAAAAACAGTTGATGGAAATGTTTTCGTTTTTCTGGCGCGATAAGAAAAAGAACATTGTCCGTACCGGCAGAAGCCTGGTGCTGTGGGTTATTCTATATATCGTGATGTTTGCTGTGATTGCAGGTATGTTTCTGAGCCTTGCGCTAATCATGTGTCCGCCACTTGTGGCAGCAGGCATGGACTGGCTGTATTTTGCCGTGACGGGGCTTGTCGCAGTGGCTCTTGGTGCGTTCGGAAGTGTATTTAATACATATGCCAGTGTGTATCTGCCGAAGGACAACAGTATGCTGTTAGCGATGCCGATAAAACCATCGGTTCTTTTGCTTGCCCGTCTTTGTGGGGTGTACGCGATGGGACTGTTGTATGAAGTGCTGGTTATGATTCCGGTGCTGGGAGTATATTATGTTGTGGCAAAGCCGGGTGTTGTGACGGTTATTCTTTCACTTTTAATTACACTTGTGCTGTCTGTGTTCATACTCGCTCTTTCGACTGTGCTCGGATGGGTGGTGGCATTCGTCAGCAGTAAAATGAAAAACAAGAGTATGCTTACCGTGGCATTGTCGCTTATATTTATCGCTATATACTATTACTTTTTTGGCATGGCAAACACGATGCTGCAAAAATTTCTTGCTGCACCGCAGGTCGCAGCCGATATGATCAAAGGACGTGTGTATCCGGTGTATCTGATGGGGCAGGGAGCGCAGGGAGATGTGGTTTCATTCCTGATTTTTTCGTCGGTTATACTGGCACTTTTTGCCATTGTATATTTCGTTCTGACAAAGACCTATCGAAAGATTCTGACAACCCACAAAGGGGCAGCAAAAAAAGTTTACAGAGAGCAGACCGTGAAAGAGGGAACTGCAGATACAGCGCTCTTTGGAAAAGAATTCCGGCGGTTTGTGACAAGTCCCAATTATATGCTCAACTGTGGACTTGGCGTAGTTATTATGGTAATTGCAGCGGTTGCCGTACTGATTAAAGGACAGGATTTAATCACCTCGTTCGGAGGAGTAAATGAAATTCTCTGTCTTCTTGCGTGTGTTGTGATTTGTGCGGCAACAAGCATGAATGATATTACAGCCCCGTCCGTTTCGCTGGAAGGGAAAAATATATGGCTTCTGCAGTCCTATCCGGTATCCGGCTGGCAGGTACTTTTTGCCAAATTGAAATTTCATCTGGTGATGACACTTATACCGGCTTTTTTACTGACTGCGTGTGTGCTCTTTGTGATGAAGCCTGAAATTACATATATGATTTTAATTCCGATTGTTGTGGTCTTGTTCGTGTTGCTCGTGGCAGAACTGGGGTTAGTTATAAACCTCAAAACTCCAAACCTCAACTGGACGGATGAAATCATCCCAATCAAGCAGAGTATGGGCGTTATGATTGTGCTTTTTGGAAGTTGGGTGATACTACTTATTCTGAGCGGTGGATTTGTACTCCTTCATGGTATTTTGCCACCTGTAGCTTATTTGATTTGTGTAGCTGTATTGCTGTCTGCTGTTTCGGCGGCAATGTACTGGTGGCTGAAAAATACGGGCGCAAAGATTTTTGAAAGTTTATAGATTCTCTAATTGTGCCGAATAAATCAAACATTCATCGTGAATTGTCATGGTACATTTTCCTTCCGGAAGTTATCATAAGAATAACAAAATGAGGGGATAACCTTAAAGGAGGAAAAAAGATGAATCGATGGAAACGCGTTACAGGAGTGGCACTCTCTGTTGCAGTGGCAATGTCATTGACCATAGGGGCTGTTGTTCCGGCATCGCAGGCAAAAACAAAAAAAGCAACCATAAAGACAAAGAAAGTTTCTGTACAAGTTGGCAAGAAAAAAACAATTAAATTAGCAAACAAAAAGAAAACTTGTAAGTATACTTTCAAGACAAGCAATAAGAAAGTGGCGACTGTTTCCGCGGCAGGAAAAGTAAAGGGTGTTAAAGCGGGAAACGCCAAGATTACCGTTAAGGAAGTTGCCAAAAAAGGAAAAGGCAAAGCGGTCAAAATAGGTTCTGTAAAAGTGACCGTTACGAAAAAGAATGCCGTTAAGGTAACGCCGAAACCGGATAATACGAAAGCACCGGATAACACCAAAGCACCGGATATTACACAGGCACCTTCTGCAGACGGGGCATCCGTTAAAGTGTATATCGACGATATGACCGAAGAAAATCTGGTGGCACAGGCGGGTGACGTAGGATATATGCCAACACCGACACCGGAACCGGCAAAACCGAGCGAGGCGACACCGGAACCTACCGAATCTGTCCTGGTGGATGCCAACATGGAAAACGGTGATTATGAGCCGATTGTTGGCCGAGGAGATGTAGGAATTACTGTTGTAGATGACGGTGCGAACGAAACCAAGAAAGGAATTGAGATTTCGAACCGTTCTGATGACTGGCACGGAGCAGCGATTGAGCTGGAAAAACTCGTTGAGACAGGAAATGAGTATGCGATTACCTTCTATGCGAAACAGTCAAAAGGTGAAGACAGCAAGATTGATCTTTCTATGCAGTATAATGTAGAAGGTGACTCAAACACTCACTATGACCCTATCAAACAATTTGATTTGCCAAATGGTGAATGGACAAAGTGTGAGGCAACCTTTAAGATTCCGGAACATGTAGGCAGCCTGTTAGTTTACTGGCAGTCTGTATATAACTCAAGCAACTTCATGGATTTCTCACTGGATGAGATTTTGATAAAAGGTGTGGCAAAGGTTGACAATGGAGAATCTTCTACACCGGATCTCAGCGCAGGTCTTGTCAAAGGAAAAGTCGGCAACCCGATTTTGACATCCCGTCTGACAGCAGATCCATGGGCGATGGAGTATAATGGCAGAGTTTATGTTTACGGTACCAACGATTCCCAGCAGTATGCGGACGCACCGGAGAAAGATAACAATTACAGTAAGATTAAAACACTGAACTGCTACTCTTCGGCAGATATGGTAAACTGGACCGATCATGGTACCATAGCAGTAGCAGGTTCGAAAGGTGCAGCAAAATGGGCTAGTAACTCTTGGGCACCAGCAGTTGCACACAAGAAAATCAACGGAAAAGAGAAATTCTTCCTCTATTTTGCAAACAGTGCAAACAGCATCGGTGTGCTGACAGCAGACAGCCCGACCGGACCATGGCGTGACCCGCTGGGTAAACAGTTGATTAGCCGTTCCACGCCGAATTGCAGTGACAATGATGTACCATGGCTTTTCGACCCGGCAGTTCTTGTAGATGATGATGGAACCGGTTACTTGTATTTTGGTGGTATCGACGATGCCGAAGACAGAGTACATCCGAAATGTGCACGTGTTGTAAAACTCGGCGATGACATGGTAAGTGTTGTCGGAGCTGCAAAAACAATCGACGCACCATACATGTTCGAAGATTCCGGTATTAACAAAATTGGTGGCAAATACTATTATAGCTACTGTACAAACTGGGATGGTCTTCCGGGACGTGAAGACTACCCGGCAGCCAATATTGCAGTTATGGTAAGCGATAAGCCAATGGGCGAGTTTAAGTATGTAGGCTGTGTGCTGAAAAATCCGGGTTCATACTTCGGAACAACCGGTAACAACCACCATTGCTTTACTTCTTTCAAAGGCACAATGTATGCATTCTATCACACGAAAAAAGATACGATTGCAGCCGGCACCAAAGAGGATTACCGCACAACATACGTGAATGAGTTAAATCTTGGAGATAAAGGCAACTTTACAAACAATGACGGTTCTGTAGCAGATACCAAAATGACAGTTGCCGGTGTAAGCTCAGTTGGTACGGTAAATCCATATGAGACTGTTGAGGCAGAGACATTTGCAGTTGCGGATACGGTTGGTACGGTATTGAACACCGAAAAGGCATCCAACGCTGACTGGAATACAAACTATTCTCTCTTCAATGGAAAGATGGGGGGCTACATCGGTGTGGCAGATGTAGATTTTGGTTCAGATTCTGCATCAGAGGTAGTGATGAAACTCAGCGATACCAATTCCGATGCCTATAAAGAAATAAAAGCAGCATTGAAAAAGAAAGTAACCGGAAAACATACCGTATACTTTGTGTTTGATAAGCTTGGTATACTTATGGATTCCTGGAAATTTAACAAATAAATGAAGTTTACCTTTTCATAGCACAAATCATTATGTATAATATCATTTAGGAGATATTATCATAATGATTTGTTATGGAGAGGTATTTTATGTTTAAAATAATATACGCAGTTGTAGAAGAGCGAATGCCGGAAGGCTTTGTGGATAATCTGGTGTTTGCAAAAGACGAATATGAAATGATGCTTTTTCAGACGGATGTGTGCATTGAAGTAAATGGGGAAATATGTACCTGTCCTTCTCATACAGGTATTGTGTACAAGTCAGGGCAACAGGTACATTATTATGCAAAAGAGGGAGAACTGGTATATACATGGATACGTTTTGACTGCGATGAACCGTTGTTTACAGAAGGGTATGTGCCGTTTGGTATCCCAATTTTTTGCGAAAATTATGATTACTTTCTGAATTACTGGCAGATGGTTGCCAATGAGAACTACTGGCACAGACCGAGTGAGGAATATATTATCGATGAGCTGATGCATATTATTTTTCACTGGTTTCATGATTATGCGTTTCCGACCGAGAGTATGCGTTATCAGGGAGTATTGGAGAAACTGCGCGGAGAGATATATATGCATCCGGAATATGACTGGACGCTTGAGACGATGGCAAAAAAGATAAATATGAGTGTCCGTTCGTTACAGAAACTGTATAAAGATTTTGCGCATATTTCCTGCAATGCAGAGGTGATAGAGAGTCGTATATCCAGGGCAAGGATGCTCCTTGCGCAGACAGCGCTTGATATAAAGGAAATCAGTGAACAATGTGGTTATCACAATGTTGAACATTTCTGTAGACAGTTTAAAAAAAGTCAGAATCTTTCACCTAGTACCTATCGAAGGCAGCACCGGGGGGAACGAATGGAAGAGAAGCAAGGATGAATTATGTTTAAGGAGGTTAAAGATATGAGGAGAACAAAAGTGGGGAAAATAGTCTGTTACGGTCTGGTAACCGCAATGGTGTGTTCCTCTTTGGCGATTTCGCCGGATACGCAGGCAAAGACAAAGAAGGCGGTGCTTGCGAAAAAAAGTATGATAATTACACAGGGTGAAAGCAGGAAAATAACGATAAAATACAAAAAGAAAAAGGCAAAATATAAATATATTGTTTCCAATAAAAAAATATCGGTATCAGCCACAGGAAAAGTTAAAGGATTAAAGGTAGGAAAGACAAAGGTCATGGTAAAAGAAAAATATAAAAACAAGACACGCAGTCTGGGAACCGTGACAGTGACGGTGAAAAAAGGACAGACCGTTCAGCCGACAAAAAAACCGGAACAGACGTCTGCGCCGACTACAGAACCTACAGAAGAACCGGCTTCGACGAAAAACCCGGATGTTTCCGAGCCAACGCCGGAACCTACGAAAGCACCGACAGAATCGGTCGTTTATAAGAACCAGTTCGAAGATGGTAACCTGAACGGCTTCTGTGCGCGAGGAAGCAGCTCTGTTGAGGTTTCAAATTCCCAGAACCATACAGAAGGTGGAATGAACAGTCTGTATTGTAAAGACAGAAGTGCAACGTGGCATGGTGTTTCTCTGCCGATTTCAAAGTATGTTTCTACAGGGGAAAACTATAAATTCAGTGCATGGGTAAAACAGGATACCGGAACTACTGAGAAAATCTCGATGAAATTGGAATATAAAGATAAAAATGGAGATTCCCAGTATAAGAGTGTAGATGACGGTTTGGATTGTGAAAACGGTAAGTGGGTAGAGCTTGCCGGCGAATATAAAATTCCGGATTATGACGGAGACATCAGCCTTTATCTGGAAGCACCTAATTCAGAAACAATGGATTTCCTGGTAGATGACGTGGTTATTGTCGGAAAACCGGTTAAAAACCAGGGATTTGAAATGACGGATGAAATCTATCAGCAGATGCTCAAAGACAGCGTATTGTCTACCGGAAATAATGCCCGTATTAAAAAAGTGATTGAAAAGGCAAGAGCCGGGGAGGAAGTAAGTCTGGCTTACATTGGTGGTTCCATAACGGAAGGTGCGTTGGCAACTCCAAATGCAAACTGCTATGCACAGGCGTCTGCAACGGCGTTTGCGCAGAAATATGGAAAAGATGGTGGAGCAAATGTTCACTGCATTAATGCCGGAATGAGCGGAACACCATCCGATATTGGTGTTGTTCGTTATAACCGTGATGTTATCGGACGTCTGCCATCGGGCGATCATCCGGATATTCTTTTCATCGAGTTTGCGGTAAATGATTATGGATGTGTGACCGGGGGCGGCGGTTACGAAGGACTTATCCGTCAGGCACTGAAATCCGGTTCGGCAGTGGTTCTTGTGTTTGCCGTTTTCCAAGGCAATGCGGGAGGCCGAGTTTGTGAGAATGAATATCGTCCATATGGAGAATATTATGATTTGCCGATGATAAGCATGGGTGATGCAATCATGGGTTACTTCAAGAAGACAGGATTTTATAACTGGTATTTTGGCGACACCCTTCATCCAAACAATACCGGACATAAATTGATGGCTGATTGTATCATGAAGCTGATGGATCGGATTGATAAAGAAAAACCGGTCAGCGATAACATTACCAATATAGATGAAATGGCGTCAAAGAAGACAGCTGCTTACCAGGGAATAAAGCTGATTGATTCAGCGACAGATGTCAGCAGTGATGAGGCAATCAAATCAATTGATGCCGGCGGATTTACAGAAAAAGATTCTGCTACCGGTAATTTCCAGTACGAATATAAGGGTATGAATAAAGCTCCGTGGTTCCCGGATAACTGGAAACATACATCCGCAAGCGGAAATGAGAGCTTAAAGATAAATGTCAACTGTAAAACACTTATGCTCGTATACAAGCAGAGCAGTGAAACATCTTTTGGAGCAGCAGATTTGTATATTGATGGTGTGAAGAAAGAAACACTTAACTGCTACAATGCTACCGGATGGAACAATGGTACTGTTTACGTGGCACTTACGGCAGAGAAAGCAGAAGAACACAAAATAGAACTGAAAATGGCAGACGGAAACGAGAGCAAAAACTTTACGTTGCTGGCGATTGGATATAACTAGAGCCGGGTCTGTGTAAAAAGACAAGCCTTCCTTGCATCAGGCAAAATCCTGTACAATTTAAAATAAGATATTAAAGTGAAACTGGATGGATGATTATATAAATGACGAGGCGTGACATACTATGAAATTACTTTTTCCTATCATCATGTATACGAATGGTGTTCTGGCCGCATACCTGATGTACCGATATCTGATTTTAAAGGGCAAACGGTATATAGAAGATAAGATTTTTATGATAATGTGCTTTGGCAGTGCGGTCTGGAGCATTGGTTTTGCTGCCCTGTTTATGCAGGAAGAGCCGGATAAGGCCTTTATCTGCCGGGCGATAGGAATGATTGGCGTTTTCCTGTATATGATATCTGCACAAATATTTATCAGTCATATGGCGGATATACCGAAAATATGGAAATACGTGGTAAATGGTTTCTCTCTATTGGGAATTATTTTGTATTTCCTCATGACACGAAAAGGACTTGTCATTTTCACGCCGAATATTTTTGGCATGAGCTATCAGTTTGTGCCGGGCACTATATACAATCTGTACACAGTGTATACCGTTGTTGTTTTTCTAAATATTTTGATTATTATACTGTATGCTATGCGTACAGCAAAGGTAAAGCGTCTTGTTGTGTTTGCAAGACGGCTTATTTTGCTGACAATCTTCATGATGGTGGGTATTATACTGGATACTATTTTCCCGATGTTCGGGCTGCCGGCAATACCCGGAAGCAGCGTGACCCAGTACTGGGGAATGATTGGGGTATATTATGCAATCCGGGCAATCAGCCACTCTCGCATTAATCTGAACAACATGTCACAGTTTATATATTATTCCATTGCTGCTCCTGTACTTGTGTATGACACCAAAAGAAGGCTGCAGATCATCAATGACGCCGGGGTATCTTTTCTATGTGTGGAAAGAGATGACAGAGAGTTGCGTAATCTCTGGATTAACCGGATATTTGATGTGGACCCGGATGAAATTTTCTTTACGGATTCAACAAATAAAGAATTTGATGCATTGTGCAAAAAAAACAAATGCTATTGCAGTCTGGCTGTAAATGCCATTTCGGATGCATATGGCGATGTGATTGGATACATAATTATAGTAGGCGATTTATCGGAACGGATCCGGACGATGAACGAACTGGAAGAGGCGAAGCGGCAGGCGGACGCGGCAAACAGTGCCAAAAGTGCTTTCCTTGCCAATATGTCACACGAAATCCGTACACCGATGAATGCTATCGTTGGCTTTTCGGAGCTGGCACTGAGTGAAGAGCTGGAACCTCAGGTAAAAGAGTATATTGTCGATATCCGTAAAGCATCCCATAATCTGCTGGCGATTATTAATGATATACTTGACATTTCCAAAATCGAATCCGGGAAAATGGAGCTTGTGTGCGGGGAATATTATACTAAAACATTATTTAATGATGTGTTCCTCATTATGGACAGTCAGGCAAAGAAAAAAGGGTTGGAGTTTAAAATGACGGTATCAGAGAATATGCCAAAGAAAATGTATGGAGATAAGATCCGTATCCGTGGTATTCTGATTAACCTTTTAAACAATGCTGTCAAATACACGGAAAACGGAAGCGTGGAGCTGAAAGCAGAGATTATTGACAGGAAAAAAGATGTGGCAGTGCTGAAGTTCTGTGTAAAAGATACCGGAATCGGAATTGCCAAAGAGGATCAGGAAAAACTGTTTGAAAGTTTTTCACAGGTTGATAAAACGGTAAATTACGGAAAAGAGGGAACCGGGCTTGGTCTTGCGATTGTAAAAGGATTTGTGCAGATGATGAATGGCGAAGTGTCTGTGGAGAGTGAATACGGCAAGGGCTCTGCTTTTACCGTTGTCATACAGCAGAAAATACTGGATGCCAGCGCTATGGATAAAATTTATACAAATTCAAATGAGGTATCAGAAGATTATGGCATGACCGACATGAAACTGGAAAATGTGCGTGTTCTGATTGTCGATGATAATATGATGAATCTGAAAATGGCAAAACGCAGTATGGAACATTATGGTATGACAGTTGATATAGCCGGAAGCGGTAAACTGGCGGTTGATATGTGTCGTCAAACGCATTATCGTATAGTGTTCATGGATCAGATGATGCCGGTCATGGACGGTGTAGAGGCGATGAAAGAAATTCGTAAGCTGGATGATTACTATGCAGTGGGTGGAGAAGCCAAAATAGTGATTTTAACTGCAAATACAATGAGTGGAATGAGAACTCAGATGATGCAGGAGGGCTTTGATGAATTCCTTGGAAAACCGATAAATTTCAAGCAGCTGGAGCGTTTGTTGAAGCGATATATACCGGAACATATACAAAATGTTTAGGGAAAGAAGGAATAGCGTGTGAAAGCGGAACTGTCAGAAGGTTTCATGGAGATACTGCCTCTGTCTGACATACAAAAAGAAAAAGGTTTCCGGAATGAGAACCGGGAGTGGATTTGCATGCTGAAAGAGCAGTTACACTATCCACGGGTGGAAATGCTGCCGGAAGGAGTAATCGGTGAACTTGTTTTGCCGGAAGAAAAAGAGAGCGCAAAGGCGGCATCGTTTCACGATTTTGAGGAGCATACGGGAGAGCACCGCGCGATACCAATCTGTTTTTTTCTGCAAAAAGACAGAATCAGGATTGTGACAGAGGAGAAGAATTGTCTGCTGTTGGGAAACCGCCTGTCTGGGCATATTGTGGAAGAGGGGATGATGCCGGTGCGTTTCCTCATACGGATGTTAGACAGCATAATAAAAGAAGACATGCGCCTTCTGCAAAATCTTGAGGCGGTCTGTTACCGGTTGGAAGAAACGCTGCAGAGCGGGGAAGAAAAAGAAAATCCATCGGTTCTGATGACAGCCAGCCGCAAAAGCCTGCGTATCAGAAGTTTTCTGTATCAGCAACTTTTAGAAGTCAGCGATACGCTGGCAGAAAATCCCTGTGATTTTTTCACTGAAAGCGAGGTCAGGAGCATCCAGCATTTTGGGAGTAAAGTGGACAGGCTTAGCAACTATGCGCAGGTAATTCGCGAGTATATGGTTCAACTGCGGGAAATGTATCAGCAGAGACTGGATGAACAGCAGAACCGCACGATGCAGTTTCTTACTGTGGTCACAACCATTTTTCTCCCCCTGACACTGATTACGGGCTGGTATGGCATGAATTTTGTGTATATGCCGGAACTGCGAAGCCCGTATGGATATGTTGCAATTGTGATAATCTGTCTTTCGATAGTAATCGGAGAAATCATTTTTTTCAAAAAGAAGAAATATTTTTAAGAAGGATACGCCACTACAAACGGCTGATTGTACGGGTTTTCTTTCCCGGCGCAGGGGCCTTCTCTCCACATGCCGAAAAATCGGCTCAATGGGAAAATATAATAACCATCCTGGTAGTGGTCAGTGATATCGTAGGGATCGGCAAAAATCAGTACATCATCATAAGGCGTGTCGGAACCACAGGTATCAATGCCGATAATTACCTGCCAGTGACCGGCCCAGTCAACCCAGTCAACCATGATAGGAATTCCCCGGTCAATATATTCAATAACGGACTTCTCAAAATGTTCAATTGTATCAAACTTCAAATCTGTATCGGCGTGATATTCCACATTCCAACCAATCAGGTCAAAAAAATCGGCGATATTTTCTACTGTGGATCCTTTGCCCGGATGACTCTCGATGAGTTGTCCGACAAGCAGCTCGTGGTATTTCTTTTTTCCAAACCAGTTCAGAACCATCAGTGCACATGCCGCACCGCAGGTATATTCGGTTGTCTGCTGGTAGGTTTCAAAATGACTCAGAATATGCAGAGTTTCATCGCTTTCCATATTGTAATAATCATTAAACACATAGTATCTCGAATTCGCGTGATTCATTTTTCCGGCAAAAGAAGATGCTCCGGTTGTATTTAAATGTTCTTCATATTTTTCCGGATAACCGATGGTATGAAGCTTTGGTAAAACATTCTCTTGTTGTTCCTGTTTATGATTCTTATCTGTGGTCATAAAATTCCTCCATTCCAGAGTGCTTTTACACGATTTTCCCTTTCAAGTCATATTTTATTATGGACACTGACGTCTGTCAATTAGGGATATAACAAAGTTCACTTTTTTTTCACAAA
This sequence comes from Eubacterium sp., assembly GCA_034101395.1. Taxonomy (GTDB): domain Bacteria; phylum Bacillota; class Clostridia; order Lachnospirales; family Lachnospiraceae; genus Eubacterium_F. The sequence continues at coordinate 15,122 of JAXEJU010000061.1, forward strand.
ATAATTAGCACTCACCTCTTGACAGTGCTAACAATAAGTGTTATATTACATATAGAACAAAAAACAAGTAGTTATTCAGAAGGAGTGATGACTTATGTTGAGACCAAGTATTTTCGGAAGAAACTTTGTGGATGATGTATTTGATGATTTCTTCGGAGCGCCGTTCTGGGGAAGCACCGGTTCGGTAAATACCGCGACAATGAGTACCGATATTACGGAGAACGAGGGCGAATATCAGGTAGAGATGGATTTGCCTGGTTTTGCGAAAGAAGATGTCCACGCGGAGTTAAAAGACGGATATCTGACGATTTCTGCACAGCATGGTCAGAACAAAGAAGAAAAAAAAGACGATGGCAGGGTAATCCGCCGTGAACGCTATCAGGGATTGTGTCAGAGAAGCTTCTATGTAGGCGATGCCGTAACAGAAGAAGATATTAAGGCAAAATTCAAGGATGGAGTATTGACTCTGATGATTCCGAAAAAAGAAAAACAGCCGGAAGTAGAGCAGAAAAAATATATTGCGATAGAAGGCTGACGGGTATTTATAAATACCAGAAAAATAGTGAGGCTGCTGCGTCTGGTAACCGGGTTATCAGGCGCAGCAGTTTTTTATCATATAGGAAAGTTTGATTTGTGCAGGAAAATACCAGAAAAATCAAATACCGTGCGCTTCGAATCATTGAAAACAAAGGTTTTGTTTGATATATTAGTCACAGATAAACCAATCATAGGTGTATAACACCCATTGGAGAAGGAGGCAATTTATGCAAAAAAAGCAACTAAAAAAAGCGATTTCTCTTGTTATGGCATTTGCTTTATTAAGCACTGGAGTAGTGACATCCAATCAGGCACAGGCAGCGGCGAGTAAGGCAAAACTGAAAACAAAGAGCATAGCAGTTAAGGTCGGAAAGACAAAGAAAATAACTGTTACAGGAAAAGTTAAAAAAGCAAAGTACATATTCAAGAGCAGTAAAAAAACGATTGCAACGGTAAGCAGTAAGGGGATTGTGAAAGGTGTTAAAGCCGGAAATGCTATAATTACCGTGAAAGAGAAAAAAAATAAGAAAGTGAGAACTGTAGGAAAGGTGAATGTTACCGTGCAGAAGAACAACGACAATAAAAAACCAGATAACACAAAAACACCTGTTGTGACACCAACAACTGTGCCGTCATCAGTGCCGGACAGTACACCGGAAGCAACAGCAACTGCTGCTGCAAAGACACCGGCTCCGACGGCAACACCGGAAATCCTCAAACTGGAAGGTGAGCAGTTGAAACCGGCAGACGTTACTGGTAGTTTACCGGCCCCTGCAAACGGTACACTGAATGCTGACGGTACGGTAACAGTACCGGCGGGATATAATTATTATGCAATTTCTCTTGGAAAACCATTGGAGTTGTCAAAAATAAAGAACCTTACCATTCAGGGAAGCGCATCCGCTGATTTCCGCCTTAGTTTTGGAAGTAAGGCAGGAGAGTACTTTATCAACCATGATAATCTCGATAGCTGGACATATCCGGCAGCTTTCAATGGGGAAGCCACCATATCTCTCGACACTCCATGTGGAAAGGCGGACTGGATTTTGTTAGGAACAAAGGCAACAGATGATGTTGTATTTGACGTTACATCAATTACCTTTACACTGGGAAAAGCATCAAATGTTGAGATTAATACCGATGGTATCACACAGGCAATGAAAGAGCCTGGCAACAATAACCCGATTGCGGCACAGCGTTTTATGGCGGATCCATATGCCATCGAATACGAGGGAAGAGTATATGTATACGGAACAAATGACAGCCAGCAGATGAGAATTGATGAAGATGGAAAAATTCCAAGTAATAATTACTCAAATATCAACACATTGAACTGCTACTCTTCCGAAGATATGGTCAACTGGAGAGATGAAGGTATCATTCAGGTAGCAGGAAAGAAAGGACCGGCTACCTGGGCTAAGAACAGTTGGGCACCGGCGGTAGCATACAAGAAGATTGATGGAAAAGATAAGTTCTTCATTTATTTTGCAGACAATGGAAGCGGCATCGGTGTGCTGGAAGGAGACAGCCCGACCGGACCATGGCATGACCCGCTGGGTAAACAGTTGATTAGCCGTTCTACGCCGAATTGCAGTGATGTACCATGGCTCTTTGACCCGGCAGTTCTTGTGGATGATGACGGACAGGGATATCTGTACTTTGGAGGAATTGGTGGATCAGAGGACAGAGAACATCCAGAATGTATCCGTGTTGTGAAACTCGGAGATGATATGATCAGCCTGAAGGGAGAACCACAGGTGATTGATGCACCGGCTCCGTTTGAGGATTCCGGCATTAATAAGATTGACGACAAATATTACTATAGCTACTGTACAAACTGGGATGGCGCTAAAAAGCGTCCAAATACGAGCGACCTTGGTGCTGCAAACATCGCGTACATGGTATCTGACTCCCCGATGGGACCATGGTCAGAGGCTAAAGTTGTGATGAAAAACCCGACAAGTTACTTTAGTGGTCTTCCAAGTAATGATAATAATAACAATCATCACTGCATGCTTGTGCGGGGGGATAAGATTTACATGTTCTATCATTCCCAGAAGATGGCGGCAGATATGGACATTACCCAGGGATACCGTACAACAGGTGTAGATTATGTGACGATTGATGAAAACGGTGATTTGAAAGCAGACATGACGGAAAAGGGTGTTTCACAGGTAGGCATATTCAATCCATATGATGTAGTAGAGGCGGAGACTTTTGCCTGGTCAGATGGAACATCTACGATTGTCGGACCACAGCAGAACAATACGCGTAACAACCGTGTTCTTTCCTCTATTCGCAAAAACGATTATGTGGGACTTGAAGGCGTTGACTTTGGCAGCGATGGCGCGCAGTCTGTAGCGATGAAGATTAAGAGCGAGACTGGTGAAAAGGTAGAAGGTAATGTTGCCGTTTATATCGATTCCATCAGCAGTGCCAACAAAGTGGGTGATATTGCGGTATCCGCTGATAAAGATTACAAATATATGTCAGCAAAACTTTCGAAGAAAGTAACCGGTACTCACAGATTATTCTTCAAGTTTGAAGTAAAAGGTATTCTGGTTGATACATGGATGTTCTCGAAAGAGACAGAACCGGCAGTACCAGCAGAATAATACATTTGAAAATAAATAAAAAAAGGTATCCTTAAGGCAGAGATGGCAAAAGGATACCTTTTTTTTTCTAGCTACTACAGATTAGGAAAAAAAGGGAGAGTTTTTTATAAAAATTTATTTTCAGTATATAGAAAAAAGCTTTACTTTATTCCCTGTAAAAGGCATAATGAAAGCAAAGTGTTTCTGACAAAATCCAAAGGAGGAAAATATAGGTTATGAATACTGATTTATCAAGATTTAGGAAAGTCAGGGAAAATGATGTAATTGTAAAAGAAGGCGAACTGTATACAGAAATGTACAAGATCGTTTCGGGAAAAGCAGTTGTATATATCAATTATGGAACAGAGGATGAATATCTGCTGGGTGCTTTGTCCGAACAGCAATGTTTTGGGGAGACGACAATTCTCTGCAAAAAGCCAAGTTCGTACACGGTTGTTGCGTTTAGTGATATGCTTCTTATGCGCATTACAGAAGATGAATTTGCGGATTTTATTATGAATAACAGTAGAAATGCTTTGGAACTGATCAGAAATCTTGCCAGACAGGTTACGAATCTAAGGTGCAATCTTGATATGGTGATGCAGGAAATATCGAAGGACAGAAACGGAGAAGTAGTCAATGTTCACGAATTAAAACAGAGAATGTATCAGTCTGTCAAAAGTGATGCGCAGGGAGAACCATGGTTCAGTGTTAGAATATAGCAGGCAGGTGGTACCATATTATGGAAAGTAATAAGAAAATTGTTCCCAGGCTGTTGGCTGGGGCAAGTGTTTCTGACAAAAAAGTGGGGGATTTTATAAAAAATGAAATCTAGAAGCCTTATAGAATGGGGCTTAGAGATTCCGAGAGATTATTTGTTTATGAAAGGAAGGAACCAAAATGACAAAATGGCAGCGGGTACAATATCAGCCGGGAATCGGTCTGGGAGAAAACGGTGAGCGGATTACCGCCTGTGCAGAGCACAGAGAGCTTTCAAAGAGAGCGGCATCAGAGGGAATGGTACTCTTAAAAAATGAAAATAACGTGCTTCCTTTGAAAGAGGGAAGCCGGATTGCACTGTTTGGAAAGGCGACCTTTGACTATGTAAAAGGCGGTGGGGGAAGCGGTGACGTGACGGTGGAATATACCACAAATCTGTATGAGGGATTTCAGAAACTGGGGGGTGCCGTCAGCATCCATGAGGAACTGGCAGACTTTTACCGAGAGAACGTAAAACAGCAGTATAAGGAGGGGAAGGAACCGGGTCTGACAGTGGAGCCGGAACTCCCGGATGACCTTTGCCACCGGGCGGCTGCGTTTACCGATACAGCCATAATCAGCATCTGCCGTTTTTCCGGAGAGGGCTGGGACAGAAAAAACGAGGATTTTTATCTCACCCCGGAAGAAAAGGCGATGGTGGAAAAGGTAAGCGGATATTTTCAGAAAGTTGTGGCAGTTCTGAATGTCGGCGGAATGGTCGATACTACCTGGTTTAAGGATAATGATGCGATATCTTCTGTTCTCCTTGCCTGGCAGGGCGGAATGGAAGGTGGACTTGCGGCAACAGAGCTTTTATGTGGAAAAGAAAACCCAAGTGGCAAGCTGTCCGATACATTTGCCGGAAGCTTTGATGATTATCCGTCTTCCGCTAATTTTCATGAATCGGATTCTTATGTGGAATACACGGATGATATCTATGTGGGATATCGTTATTTTGAGACGATTCCGGGGGCAAAAGAAAAAGTAAATTATCCGTTTGGATTTGGTCTTAGTTATACGACATTCGAATGGAAAGAAGTGGGTGTGACGGAGGTAGGAAAACAGATTTTTGTCGGCATTGATGTGGTAAATACCGGGAAAATGGCGGGAAAAGAAGTTATCCAGCTCTATGGATGTGCGCCGGATGGTATGCTCGGTAAAGCACACCGTCATCTTCTCGCCTTTCATAAAACAAGGCTTTTGCAGCCGGGCGAGACAGAGCGGGTTACCCTCTCATTTGCGATAGAGGATATGGCATCCTATGATGATATGGGCAAAATTCAGAAATCTGCGTATGTGCTCGAAAAAGGAACTTATGAATTTTTCGCCGGTACTTCCGTACGCGACACAAAGAAAATCAACTATTCCTGTGAACTGGAAAAAGATATTGTGGTCGAACAGCTTACGGCAAGACTTGTCCCGACCGGTCTGAAGAAAAGACTTCGCCCGGACGGTTCCTATGAAGAACTTCCGACGGCAAAAGGAAATGATCCGGATGTCACTGAACTGACGCCGGTGGATAAAACTTTTCTGGACGGACTTGTACCGTCCGGACACGAGGTAAAGGATATCTATTTCTGGGGACAGATTTATAAAAAAGACTGTCGTCCGTTTATCGAAGTGGCAGAGGGCAAAATGACGTTGGATGAATTTATCGGACAGTTGACGGACCGCGAGTTGGCAGAACTTCTGGGCGGTCAGCCAAATACCGGTGTTGCCAACACCTGCGGCTTTGGAAATCTTCCGGAGTATGGTGTTCCGTCTGTCATGACGGCAGATGGCCCGGCGGGGCTTCGGATTCGTCCGGAATGTGGGGTTTTTACAACGGCATGGCCGTGTGCGACTCTGCTCGCCTGCACGTGGAATGAAGAGCTTGTCTATGAGGTAGGGGCAGCAGGAGCGAGAGAGGTAAAAGAGAATAATATCGGCATGTGGCTGACACCTGCAGTCAATATTCACAGAAGTCCTCTGTGTGGGCGCAACTTTGAATATTATTCTGAAGATCCGCTGCTGACAGGCATTCTTGCCGGTGCCATGGTTCGGGGAATCCAGTCGCAGCACATATCGGCAAGTGTCAAGCACTTTGCCCTGAATAATAAAGAGACCGAGCGCAAAAACAGTGATTCGAGGGTGTCCGAACGTGCCGCAAGAGAGATTTATCTGAAAGGCTTTGAATACATTGTGAAAGAAGCCTCTCCGTGGTGTATCATGTCCTCGTATAATATAATCAACGGTCACCGGGCATCGGAGTGTAAAGACCTTTTGCAGGGCATTCTTCGCGACGAATGGGGATATACCGGAATGGTCACCTCGGACTGGTGGACGTTTGGTGAGCACTATAAAGAAGTAAAGGCGGGAAATGATCTGAAAATGGCATGCGGATTCCCGGACCGTCTTCTGGAGGCGAAGGAAAAGGGACTTCTGACGAGGGACGAGATGGAAACAAGTGCGAGGCGAATTCTGCATTTAATATTAAAAATTGACTGAAACGCTTGAATTTTATGATGATACGTGCTATTCTATAAAAAAAATCTAGGAGGAAGAAGATGGAAACGTTAAAACAGAGCGTAAAAAGGAATAAAAGACAGCTCAGCTTATTGCTTTGCCTTGCCCTGGTCTTTTCCCTGTTTGGGGGTATCCGGGTAAAAGAAGTAAAAGCAGAAACAGCAAATGAAGATACATGGATAGAAGCTAATAAGACTACCGTATCCGGTTCAGCGGCTACGGTAAAGGCTTACAAGTATGATAAAGCACCACAGGAACTGGAGGATGAGGCGACATATTCCCTTCTCGAGGCGAAATATCCCTTTCTCGAATCGGAAGTTTTCGATAAGGTGTACCCTGCCAAGGAGAGCGGTGAAACTGTTAAGATCGTAAAAGCTGGCAAGGATGAAAACTACTCAAGCCAGTTGGTGGACAAGTATCCAAATGCTGAGATTATTTACTGCGTTGCTAGAACGATTGGTAATCAAGAAACTACCAACGGGGCGATTACCTGGGTTAATGGTTGTTGGTGTTATTTCGATGCAAGGAAGGATGGACTTTTTGATAGGAAGGTTTATCTGTATTCGCCTAGTGATATAGAGGTATCAAAAGAGGCATTCCGCGTAGAGCAGAAAAAAGTGTTCTATGTTTATGAAAATTATGAAAAATCATACGTGGCCGATTCTGTCCGCATTGTCCTTACACTGGCCGATAAAAAGTATGTCATTAACAGTGGCTTTGAACCGACGGACCCTCATATTTCCGATAAGGATGATGCAATTACCCTGAAGTGGGGAGATATTGAACTGACTGCCGAGATGCAGACTACTTTTGTGCCGTGTGTCAAAGGTTTTGTGGCAGGACTTCGTGATGGAGAGTATGCTAAAGTGATGTTTTCTAGTATTGATGGGAATCCAGATGAGAATGCAGAGACGGAGACGGAGCCAGATGGAAGTTACCAAATTAGTCATATTAAACCGGGAACGCATATGATGAAGGTAGAAGTTTATAACGGTGGCGAAGAACCAATTAGAAGTATGACGAAACTGATTACTCTTGTACTTGAGGACGATGGAACGAACAATTATTTGTATAAGGATAAAAATAACACAGTCCTAAACAGAAGTCTGTGCGCTGATGTGAGTGGCGAAGGTGGTCAATGTGGTCAGCATGTCGGTTTTTCTTCAGATTCTGCAATCGATGCAAAGGTAGATGCTGGTAGTATGAATGCTCAGTTTACTGGGCCGGATGCTGCTGATAATAAAAAAGGTATCACCGCAGAGGATAAAGCATTGATTCAGAATGGGGGAAATATAAAGCTCGATTTGAGAGTGGGAAACTTCGATCCAACAACCTCAAATCCGCAGGAGCAGCAGGATCAAGCAAATGCGATACAAACCGCAATACTTGCTGATGGTTTTCAGAACGATAACGATATGTATATGGAAATTAATCTGAAGAAAACTAGGACACCACTAGGTGGACCAGCGAGTGACCCCCTTGAGATGCTAGAAGCAAACGCACCGATTAAGCTTGAGATTCCGACTAATTTTCCTCCAGAGGCGAAGCAGTTTCGGATATATCGTTATCACGATGGAAATGTGGAACGTGTGAATAAAACAGTAAATAATTATGGAGAGTCTGTTACGGTAGAAAATGGTTTATGTAAATTGAGTTTAAAACGCTTCTGTTTATATGCAATCGCATATTCAACGACTCCACCATCGGCTCCACCGGCGGCTCCACCGGCGGCTCCACCGATCATATGGTATCCGACGGCATCTCCAACGCCGACGGTAGAGCCGACAGCAGAACCGACAGCAGAGCCAACGTTAGAGCCGACAGTAGAGCCGACAGTAGAGCCGACGGCAGTTCCGACGGTAGAGCCAACGGCAGTTCCGACGGTAGTTCCGACGGTAGAGCCGACGGCAGTTCCGACAAAAGAGCCACAGGCACAGCCGACCGCATCATCTAAAAAGCAGAAAGTAAAAACGATGCTTCTTGAAGTGGAAAAAGTATCCGGTGATACGATGACTCTGAGCTGGGATAAGGTTTCCGGTGCGGATGGTTATGATTTGTACCACAGCAAATGTGATACCCCGAAAAAGAAGAATAAACTGAAGTTTTATAAGACATTTAAATCCGCCAAAACTACTTCTTTTACATTCAAGGAATTGAAAAAAGACCAGTGGTATAAAGATCGTGTCTATGCATGGAAGATGGTAAATGGTAAAAAAGTGGTAATCGGTAAATCCATCATTGTTCACGAGTATGTGAAAAAACAGAATGTGGATACCAAATGGGGAAATCCGACAGAAGTAGAAGTTTCGGAAAAGAAGATTTCCCTTGCTAAAGGAAAAACGGAAAAACTGAGTGCAAAAGTTGTCACAACAAAGGGAAAGAGCCTGGGTGACCACGGAAGGAAAATTCGTTATGTGGTATCGGATGATACGATTGTCAGCGTAACGAAAAAAGGAAAAGTGAAAGCAAAGAAAAAGGGAAAATGCACAGTTTATGTCGTGGCACAGAACGGCTTAAAGAAAAAGGTAAAGGTAACGGTAAAATAAATCAGTTAATAGTCGTTTTTGGTAAATGATGTTCGGACAGGAAGGTTGAAGAGGAACCTTCCTGTCTGTTCATGTAGGAATTATATCCGGATAAGAGGAGTAGGTTAAATGAATGAGCGTTGGAAACGTGTCTGGACAGGCGCAGGAATCGTAGGATTTATTGTTTTGGGTGTCCTTGAGTATATCCAGCTTATGCAGAGTTTTGATCTCCCGCAGATTATGCTGGTAATGCCGGTCATCGGTTCACTTAGTTTTATTGTATTAAAGAAGGCTGTCTTTATCGTTCCAATCGGTACGATTATTCTTTCCTGTATCTATCAGATTGTCGCAGGAGACACAAATGCCGTTGCGGTTCTTCAGACAAATGCGTCGAGTGTTATGAAAGTCATTTTATATGTGCTGCCAATCTGTATTCTGTTTGAACTGATTGGGATAGGAGCAGGTGTTCTGATTCGTGTACTGATAAACAGAAAGAGAAAAACCGCAGTTGGAATTACCTGTCTTATTCTTGGGGTAATACTTGTATTTGGTCCATATGTCGCCGTTTATCATAACCCACTTTATCCGATACAGGCGAGAATGAAATTGAGCCGGTATATAGAAGAAAATTACAATGACTATAAAATTAGTGAAAAAATTTATTCTTTTAATCTGAATACCTCTTCGTATGAGTGCAGGGTAGTAATGGCAGATGGTGTGATACGGTTTGCGTGCATGGAAGAGGATGGAACAGTAAGCGATGGAAAATAATACAAGGGGATGAAAAAATGCATAGAGTAAAAAAATATTTGATTATAATGCTTGTTTTAACACTCATGACAGGAACAGTTTCGCCGCGGGCAGAGATATCCGTTCTTGCCGCCACAAAATCCACAAACCGTAAAGCAGTCCAAAAGACATCGGACGTAAAGAAAAAGAAGACCGCTCAAAAATATGTGGGGAAAAAATTAAAAAAGCTGGTAAAGGCAATCGGCAAATATAAGAAACTCACAAGGTCCGACAGTTGCATGTATGCAAATGAGTACGATGGAATAGCAAAATACAGCGGTTTTACCGTTTATTGTCATACGAAAAAGAAAGTATGGTATGTAGATGCTGTCGAATGATGATTAGAATGAGAGGGAAATGAAGTGGAAAGAGGAGAAAAAAGATTTGCCAAATGGTGGGTGATGGCGGGACTTATTATTTTGACAGGGATTGCTGCCGGTGGAATGCACAGCAGAGCATATGCGATTGCGTCAGAAGCCCCACAGATAACAGAAATTCCCCAGCCAACAGAAGAACCACAGATGACACCGGAACCGGTGGTTACACAGAGTCCAAAGCCGGCAGAACCGACAGTCACTCCGCAGAAGAAAAAAGAGGTAAAATGGAGGATTGTTACCAAAAAGGGTGTAACAAGCGCAGTAAACGCAAAAGGAAAAAAGGCGAAAAAACAGTTTGTGACAGTAAAAAAGAAAACCTATTATTTTGACAAAAAAGGAAACATGTACCGAGGCTGGCTGAAAAAGGGTAATCGTTACTATTACCTGAGTCGCAGAAGCGGTTTTTTATACAGGAATGGAAAAATGGATGGGGTGAAAATCCGCAAAGGAAAGGCAGTGCTTACCAAATGGAGTAAAGAAAAACTCGAAACCATGCGCACAGCGGCACGTATTGTCCGGCGGATTACAAATCCTGCGGATACCAGAGAGAAAAAGCTGTATCGATGTTACCGTTGGGTGATGAAATTCGGTTACCGCCGTTACCGTCTGTTAAAACCGATCTACCGTGAAAAAGGATGGGAATGTACGTTTGCCAATGATATTTTTCAAAAGAAAATGGGGTGTTGTGTGTCCGAGGCATCCGCGCTTGCTTTTTTGACAAGGGAATGTGGCTACCTTAATGTCTATGTCTGCCATGACACCAGTCATGCATGGATGGAGTTAAAAGGTCTTGTATACGACCCGCTGTTTTCAGAAGCCAAAAATTTTGAACAATATTATGGACGTTCCTATAAAGGCTATTGCTGTCATCCGGCGGGAAGAAGGAAGATATAAAAAAATCAGGGAGCATGTTGCCTCCACATTTCCTTTTGTTTTATGTTTATTATGGTTGTCAAAATTTTTAACTGTACATTTTTCTCGAAATTGTTTATAATATTATTAATTATTATGAATGGTGGTGATACAATGGAAGCTACAGCAACTAGAAAACAGGATGAGGCAAAGTTAGAATTGTATTCCTTATTGGAACAGGGGTACAAAGCGATGCAGGAAGGACGCGAAAGTTCCATTGATGAGGTAAAGGATCGCATTCAAAAAAGGAGAGAACAACGTGTCTGTCGTTAAGTTTACAGAGCCTGCAGAACTTGATTTGCTCCTTATTGATGAGTATATATCGCAGGAGTTGTATAATCCCGGTTCAGCAGATGATATAATTGACGGAATTATTGAAGAAGCCAATAATCTTGCTGTATTTCCTCTAAAGCATCAGTATGTTAATGATGCAATTCTGGCACGATTAGGATTTCGGTTGACATGGTATGGCAACTACAATATTTTTTATATATATGATGAGGATGAGGATATAGTACATATAATACGTGTTTTATACGATAAACAAGATTGGCAGACAATTTTAAGAAGGCCATAGTCGGAAGTATGCTTTCGGCAAATACGTTTAATATGTTTTGTCATAATTAATTAAAAAAACCCGGATTTCGAAAAATCCGGGTTTTTTGTTTTTGGTGTGACGGAGCGACACGACAGCCTTACTTTCTCAGAGCCTCATCAATAGCCTTTGCTGCTGCTTTTCCGGCACCCATGGCAAGGATTACAGTAGCAGCACCTGTTACGGCATCTCCACCGGCATATACGTTCTCGCGGGTGGTAAGACCGGAATCATCCTTCGTAATCAGGCAACCGCGTTTGTTGGCGTCAAGTCCCGGTGTGGTAGAACGAATCAATGGGTTCGGACTGGTTCCGATGGACATGATAACGGAATCCACATCCAGTACAAATTCACTGCCCTCTTTCTCAACCGGGCGACGGCGTCCGCTCTCATCCGGTTCACCGAGTTCCATTTCGATACATTTCATACCGCAGACCATTCCGTCCTCGTTGCCGAGAATCTCAACTGGATTGTTCAGGGTCTTGAAGATAATTCCTTCTTCCTCAGCATGCTCGACCTCTTCTTTACGCGCCGGAAGCTCTTCCATACCGCGGCGGTATACAATGTATACTTCCTCTGCGCCGAGACGCTTTGCACTGCGGGCAGCGTCCATGGCAACGTTTCCACCGCCGACTACAGCAACTTTCTTTGCGTGCTGGATTGGTGTTTTGCTTCCGTCCGTGTATGCTTTCATCAGATTAATACGGGTCAGGAACTCATTGGCAGAGTATACGCCCTTGAGGCTTTCGCCAGGAATATTCATAAATCTTGGAAGTCCGGCACCCGAACCAACGAAAATAGCTTCATTGCCCATCTCGAAAAGCTCATCGATGGTGAGAACTTTTCCGATTACCATATTTGTCTGGATATCGACACCGATTGCTTTCAGGTTGTCGATTTCTTTCTGTACAATTGCTTTAGGCAGACGGAATTCCGGAATACCATATACAAGTACGCCGCCGGCAAGGTGAAGTGCTTCGTAAATCGTAACTTCGTATCCCATTTTGGCAAGGTCACCGGCTACCGTCAGTCCGCTTGGACCGGCTCCGATAACAGCAACCTTGTGACCGTTTGGTTCCGGTTTAGCCGGAGTATCCTTGCAGTTTTCTCTGTGATAATCTGCTACAAAGCGCTCCAGACGGCCGATTCCGACCGGTTCTCCTTTGATACCGCGAACACATTTGCCCTCACACTGGTTTTCCTGTGGGCACACACGGCCGCAGACAGCAGGAAGAGAAGTGGATTTGGAAAGAATTTCAAAAGCACCTTCCATATCTTCATTTGCCACGCGCTCAATAAAAGCAGGGATGTCAATCTGTACCGGGCAGGCGCTGACACATGGTTTGTTCTTACAGTTTAAACAGCGGCGTGCTTCGTTTACTGCCATATCATACGTATAGCCAAGAGCAACTTCGTCAAAGTTTTTATTTCTTACATCCGGATCCTGTACAGGCATTGGACATTTGTTCATATCCATATTACGTTCAGCCATGATTAATTGTCTCCCTTCTTCAGTAGGTTGCATGCCTCTTCGCGGGCATGGGTCTCAAATTCTTTATACATGGTGCCACGGTGCATCGCCTCATCAAAGTCAACCTGATGTCCATCAAAGTCAGGACCATCGACACAGGCGAACTTTGTCTCACCGCCAACAGTCAGACGGCATCCACCGCACATACCGGTTCCGTCAATCATGATCGGATTCATGCTGACAACCGTTTTAATTCCATATTTTTTCGTGGTAAGGCATACGAATTTCATCATAATCAAAGGTCCGATAGCGATTACCTCATCGTATTCGTTGCCCTCATTTATCAGCTTCTCAAGAGCATCCGTTACAAGCCCTTTTTCGCCATAGCTTCCATCGTCTGTCATCATAACCAGTTTGTCGCTGGCTGCTTTGAATTCGTCCTCCAGAATAACAAGATCCTGATTACGGAAACCGACAATCGCATGTACCTCAGCACCCTGATCATGCAGTTTCTTTGTGACCGGATACGCAATCGCACATCCGACACCGCCACCGACAACGGCAACTTTTTTCAATCCTTCGGTATGGGTTGCAACACCGAGAGGACCTACAAAGTCGTGAATGTATTCTCCTTCCTTCAAAGAATCCAACTCCATTGTGCCGGCACCGACAATCTGGTAAATAATGGTAACTGTTCCGGCTTCTCTGTCAAAATCCGCAATTGTCAGAGGGATTCTTTCGCTGTCCTCTTTCGCGCGGAAAATGATAAATTGTCCAGGCTCTGCTTTTTTTGCAATTAAAGGAGCCTCCACCGTCATTTTGGCTACCGTTGGATTTAAGGATTTTTTCTCAACAATCTTGAACATAAAACATTTTCCTCCATTCAGTATACATGAATATTGTGACGTAGCTTGTAACATTCTAACATATTATAAGTAGAAATTCAAACTCTTTCAAAAAACTTTATTAAATATTATATTTATATTGACAAACGCTAATAGATAATGTAATCTTTACTTCAAGAAGTGGTTTTGAAAACCACATGCAAAAAATAAAGAAAGGAAGACTTCCATGGGCTTGAACAAAGATGCGGTGGCAGCACCGTTTATTGATGTAGAAGAAGATGAGAATGGAGTATTACAGTCCATTCATTTTAAAAATGATGATAATTTCAACTTTGCATATGATGTAGTGGATAAGCTGGCAAAAAAATGTCCGGATAAACTTGCTATGCTCCACATTTCAAAAGACGGTAAAGAGCGTGCTTTCACATTTTATGATATGGCGCGTTATTCTTCAAAAGTTGCCAATTATCTGCAGTTTCTCGGAATTCGTAAAGGAGACAGGGTAATGCTCGTGTTAAAACGTCACTACCAGTTCTGGTTTGCGATTCTGGCATTGCATAAAATCGGTGCTGTTGCGATTCCTGCAACCAACCTTTTGCTCAAGTCTGATTTTGAATACCGCTTTAAGGCGGGGAATGTGGATGCTATTCTCTGTACGGCAGATGGTACCGTCTCACGGGAAGTGGACAAAGCGACCAGAACCTATAAAAATCTGAAAGTAAAAGTCATGGTCGGTGCAAGCCGTCCGGGCTGGCGCAGTTTTAATAAAGAGGTAAAATATTTTTCCACGCATTTTGCAAGACCGCGGGGAGCGGCGGCAATCAGCGGGGATGATCCGTCCATCATGTTTTTTACTTCGGGTACGACGTCCTATCCAAAGATTACTACACATAATTTTAAGTATCCGCTGGGACACTATATTACAGCAAAATACTGGCATCAGGTGGATCCGGATGGCATACATTTCGCGATTTCAGATACCGGATGGGGACAAGCGCTTTGGGGTAAAATATATGGCCAGTGGCTGTGCGAGGCGGCAATTTTTACCTATGATTTTGATGATTTCGATGCGAAAGAAATTCTTCATATGATTGAGAAATATAAAATTACAACTTTCTGTGCACCGCCGACGGTATATCGTGTTATGGTACACTTGAAGCTCGACCAGTACGATTTGTCCTCCCTGCAAAATGTCACGACAGCCGGTGAGGCACTGAATCCTGAGATTTTTGAAAAATTCAAGGCGAAGACCGGACTTACCCTGATGGAAGGCTTTGGACAGACAGAGACAACGCTGACCATTGGAAACCTTGTTGGAACAACGCCGAAACCGGGTTCTATGGGAAAACCAACGCCACAGTATGATGTGAAGGTTATGCTTCCGGATGGTTCACTGGCAGAGCCGGAAGAAGAAGGAGAAATCGTGATCCGTACGGCAGAGGAGATTCCAAATGGGCTTTTTGTCGAATATTATGGCGATGAAGAAAAAACAGAAGCAGCATGGCATGATGGCTATTATCACACAGGTGATACGGCATATTTTGACGAAGATGGCTTTCTGTGGTATGTGGGACGTACGGATGATGTAATCAAGTCCAGCGGATACCGTATCGGACCGTTTGAAATTGAAAATGAAATCATGAAACTTCCTTATGTTTTGGAGTGTGCAGTCACTTCTGTACCGGATCCAATCCGTGGTCAGGCGATTAAAGCCAGCATTGTACTAACGAATGGAGCCGAAGCATCCGATAAACTTAAAAGTGAGATTATGAAATCTTTGAAGAAAAATATTGCCTCCTATAAGTGGCCGAAGATCCTTGATTTCACGAAAGAATTGCCAAAGACAATCAGTGGCAAGATTCGGAGAAAGGAAATTAAAGAGAATGACTGGAATGAGAATGGAGACGAAGAATAATCGTCTTGTGATTACCGGAATGGGAGCGGTAACACCGATTGGTATCGGGGTAGATGAGTATTGGAAAAATCTTCTTGACGGTGTGTGCGGAGTGAGTGAAATTACCCGGTTTGATACGGATGAACTGCCGGTAAAGATTGCCGCCGAGGTGAAAGATTTTGACCCGCTTGCCTTTATGCCTAAAAAGCTGACCCGCGAGATGGATGTATTTATGCAGTATGGATACGCCGCTGCGATGGAAGCGATTGAGCAGAGCGGTGGTGACATCGCAGAGCCGGAGCGGATGGGTATTGTTGTCGGAACAGCTTTGGGTGGAATTGCCCCGATTGCTGAGACACAGGATGGAATCAGCAAGGGTGAACACAAAAAAGTCAGTCCTCGTTTTGTGCCGAAAATTATTGGAAATGAAGTGGCAGCACAGATTGCCATTGCGAAGGGATACCGCGGACCAAGCCTGACAGTGAGCACAGCCTGTTCTTCGGGTGGTGATGCAATCAGTACGGCGTGCATGCTTCTTATGTCCGGTCAGGCAGATGCCGTTCTGGCACTCGGAGCCGAATCGGCACTTTCACCACTGTTTATTCTTGGTCTGTCATCGGCGCATGCATTGTCCACGAATAATGATAATCCACAGGGAGCCAGCCGTCCGTTTGACAGAGACCGTGACGGATTTGTAATCGGTGAAGGCGGTGGCGCACTGATTATAGAAACAGAAGAGCATGCAAAAAAACGTGGAGCGACGATACTTGCAGAACTCGCCGGGTTTGCGAACTGCACGGACGGCTATCATGTGACAAGTCCGCATCCGGAGGGAATCGGAGCAGTCTTTTGCATGGAAAAAGCCATCGAAAATGCCGGACTTTCGCCGGCAGATGTAGATTATATCAATACGCACGGAACTTCTACGCCGATGGGGGATCCGATTGAGACGAATGCGGTAGTTGAGGTGTTTGGAGAGCATGCGGCAGATATGGCTGTTACTTCAACCAAAGGTGCTACCGGACATATGATGGGTGCCGGCGGAATCACAGAGGCAATTACCTGTATCCAGTGCATCCGCGAGGGCATCGTGCCGCCGACATTAAATCTTGAAAATTTAGATGAAAAATGTGCAAAATTAAATTATGTTCCGGGCGGTGCGATTAAAAAAGAAGTAAAAGCTGCCATGAGTAATTCCTTTGGCTTTGGAGGACAGAATTCCAGCGTCGTTTTTACCAGATATGAATAATTTTTTCTCACACGGGAATCCTAGTAGAAAGACACACAAGTCATAAATTATTATGATGTCTTTGGAAAGGATGAACCAGAATGGGAAAAAAATTCAAATTGGCTATCTGGACGGCAGCTTGCCTTTGGATGGTCGTATTGATTCAGATAGTATCAACGAGAATATATGTGTCCAAAACGGATTTTGCACAGGCTTTTGCCCGCAACCGGCTCACTGTTGAAAAGGAAAATAAAGACAGCCGGAATCTTCAGGAAGGAAATACGTGTCTGGAGGGGCATGTGCCGGGGAAACTTGAGGCAAAAGAAATGGAGAAGCTTGCAGATGGGCTGTTCCAGACGATGGGCGGAGGCTGTGTTATGGAACATTCCGATGCAGACAATGACACCTATTATGTCGCCTATGGTTACACAAGCGGAATAAAATCTTTTAAGAAAGTAAATGGACACCGTGTCAATCTGAATGTGGCAATACGATATGATGAGACAAAAGATCGTACCCGGGTAACAATGGGAACACCAATTATAAATAATGATTTTTAAGAGAGAAGGAGCATCAGTGGTGGTGCTCCTTTCTAAAGTGACTGTCTTCACTGCGTGAACTGGGGAAGATGTGGGTGGTAGAAATAAAGTTCGTGCAAAAAAATGTGGTATAAGCGAAAAAGTTCGTGCAAAAAAGTGTGCCATAAACCAGAAAGTTCGTGTAAAAAAATGTTGCAATGTTTTGGATAATGTCTATACTTATAGATAGAACGATATGTCAGGAGGGATTTTTTTGCACAGATTAGCAATCAGGGAACTGGCCAAATGGAAAACGAAGAGGAACCGGAAACCGTTGATTTTAAAAGGAGCCAGACAGGTTGGGAAAACATGGTTAATGAGGGAATTTGGCAAAAAATATTTTAGTCAGGTGGCATATGTGAATTTTGATAATAACGATAAAATGCGAGCAGTTTTTGAAGAAGATTATGACATAGACAGAATTCTCATGGCGATAAATATTGAGACAAAGGTTCCGATTATTCCTGAAAAAACATTGATTATTTTTGATGAAATACAGGAAGCGCCAAAAGCTATTTCCGCACTGAAATATTTTTGCGAAGAGGCACCGGAGTATGCGGTCGTAGCAGCCGGTTCCTTGCTTGGTGTAGCGATTCATGAAGGGGTATCCTTTCCGGTTGGGAAAGTCGATATTTTGACATTGGAACCACTGAATTTTCGCGAATTTTTAATGGCGGTGGGAGAAACGCAGCTGGCAGAACTTCTGGAAAAAAAAGAATATAAATTAATTGCTGCATTCCGCTCAAAGTATATTGACTGGTTAAAAAAATATTATTATATTGGTGGCATGCCGGAAGTAGTCGTAGAATTTTTGGAGACGAAAGATTTTTCAGTGGTACGTCAATTGCAGAAAAATATTTTAGATTTATATGAATCTGATTTTAGCAAACATACAGGAGAAAGTATTTTGCCAAGAATTCGAATGGTGTGGAATGCGATTCCCATGCAGCTTGCAAAAGAAAATAAAAAATTTTTCTTTGGAAAAATAAAAGAGGGAGCAAGAGCAAAAGATTTTGAAATTGCGATTGAGTGGCTGCTAGACTGTGGATTGATAAAAAAGGTATATCGGGTAACAAAACCGGGTATGCCGCTCAAAGCATATATAGATCTGCCCGCTTTTAAAATATATTTGCTGGATGTTGGTCTGCTTGGGGCGATGAGTGATCTGGATGCAGAATCCATTTTGGAAGGAAATGAGGTTTTTAAGGAATTCAAGGGGGCTTTGACAGAGCAATATGTGTTACAACAACTGGCGTCCGACACGGTGTATTGTCCCTATTATTATTCAGAGAGTGCACACAATGAAATTGATTTTATAGTGCAGAAAGGGAAAAATATTGTTCCTATTGAGGTCAAGGCAGAAGAAAATCTGCGTGCAAAGAGCCTCCGTGTTTACTGTGGTAAATATAATCCGGAATATGCCGTGAGAACTTCCATGTCGGATTACAGGGAAGAGGAGTGGATGGTAAATATTCCATTGTATGCGGTCTGCAATATCTAAATAAATATGAAAGTGCAACATTTTAGCCCCCTTAATCGTTTTATAAGTAAAAGAATCTATAAAAGGGGGCATTTTTTATGAAAATGAAACTAATACTGGGTGCTGCGCTGCTTGCAGGCGTATGTCTGGGGACACAGCCGGATACGGCAGAGGCAGCGGGAAAATGGAACACCGAAAAAACGGTCACCGTGACGGGTGAGAACGCAGTGTTTGATGCGTATCTCTCCAATGACGGCAAAGAGAGCTGGATTTATAAGGTAAAACTGGATAAACCGGTAAAGAAGCTTGTATTTCCTGAGAAAATCAACAATCTGCCGGTAACGAGACTTGGATTCGGAGATGAGCTTTATGAAGAGGATGCGGACTGGTATTACAGCATTTTTGGTGAGACGCTGGAGCCGTGGCATGGTTGTTATGGACATGGTGTAAATATAAAAGAGATAGAGTCTATCTCTTTTCCGTCTACCGTCACAACGATTGAGGGCGGGTCATTCAGCGGCTTGTCCGCACTGAAAAAAGTCAAACTGCCGGATGGAATGAAAGAACTTGAAAGCTATTCATTTTCTGCCTGCACTTCGTTAAAGGAAGTAAAGCTTCCGGCAAAACTCGAGAACTTTAATACCGTTGCTTTTAAAAAGAGCAGAAAAATTAAAAAACTGTCGATTTCATCAAAAAGCAAAACTTTCCAGACAAAAAACGGGTTGTTGATAAAAAAAGACAAAAAAAGCCTTGTCTGGATTACACCTGTATTGAAAACGGTTACGATTCCAAAGGGAGTAAAAGAAATCGCGGATTTTGGTCTTGCCGGAACAAAGGCAAAAAAGGTTGTGATACCGAAATCGATAAGAAAAATCGGGTTTTCAGCCCTGACCGGAAAAGACATAGAAAAAATTGAGTTGAAAAAGGGCAACAAAGTGTATAAAATGGATGGCAGTAGTATATATAATAAATCAAATGGACAGCTTGCAGCAGTTTTAGTAAAGAATGGCCGGGTAAAGATTTCTTCCAAAGTGAAAATCCTCGGAGAGGGAACGTCCGTGATGGGAGGACACATTGCTCGGGTGGATATTCCGAAGTCTGTGAAAAAGGTGATTGAGGAATGGATGTTCTTTGAGTCTATTCTGACGAAGGTATATTTTCACGGGAAGAAGCCGCCGGTCATTAAGAGCAAATATTCCGGTCAGGTATTCACGGCATTGCCGATCTTCAATGAGGTTTACGTCCCAAAAGGAGCTAAAAAGACATATATCCGGTGGGCGAAGGACAGAGATGGATTGAAGTGGGACCGCCTGAAAACCTTCTAGCCGGGTAATAAGGGAGTAGTTGAACGATGAAGGACAGGTCGATTTATAAGCGGGCGCTCCGTCTGGCAGTGCCGATGATGATACAGAATGGGATTACCAATATGGTAACCCTCGTTGATAACGTTATGGTGGGCAGTCTTGGCACAGAAGCCATGACTGCCGTATCCATCGTGGGTCAGCTTATTTTTGTGTTTAGTCTGGCTGTTTTTGGCGGCATATCGGGACCGGGAATTTACGGGGCACAGTATTTTGGTCAGGGAAACCTGGAGGGATTTAAAAATACGGTCCGAATGAAAATATGGATCAGTATATTCTGTTTAATGGCGGGACTTGGCATTTTCCTTAGTGCCGGCGAAAATCTGATCAGCCTTTATCTGCGCGGAGAGAGTGCGTCAGTAGACGCGGTTCTGACTATGCAGTTTGCAAGACAGTATCTGGAAATTATGCTGTTTACTCTGCCGCCTTTTGTGATTACCCAGATATATGCCAGCAGCCTGCGGGAAACCGGGAACAGCTTAAAGCCAATGGCGGCAGGACTTGTCTCGGTGGTTGTTGATATCGTCTTTAATTATCTTTTAATATATGGGAAGCTTGGTTTTCCGGAACTCGGTGTGCGCGGTGCAGCAGTTGCCACAGTAATGGCGCGAATCGTAGAGATGTTAATCGTGGTAATCTGGGCACATGCGAGAAAGCAGCAGCACGAATTTCTGCAGGGGCTGTACCGGACACTTTTACTGCCACGCGAGCTGGTTCTGAAAATGCTGAAAAAAAGCCTTCCTATTTTCTTTAATGAATTTCTCTGGGCGGGCGGAATTGCAGCTATGACGCAGTGTTATTCCATCCGGGGACTGGAGATTGTTGCGGGACTAAATATTTCCAATGCAATCTGCAATCTGCTGAATGTTGTTTTTGTCGCCCTTGGCTCGGCGGTCGGAATTCTGATCGGACAGACCCTTGGGGCAAGCGAATACGAAAAAGCAAAGAAAAATGCGTTCCAGCTCACGTGGTTTACCGGGGGAATCTGCATTATCCTGACAATCATTCTGGTTGCGGTGTCCGGTATGTTTCCGAAATTTTATGACACGACAGAGCAGGTTCGCTTTTACGGGCAGTGGTTTATTATTGTAACTGCCTTGTTCTTCCCGGTACAGGGGGTGCTCAATGCCCTGTATTTCACCCTTCGTTCCGGTGGAAAAACGTTTATTACGTTCCTGTTTGACAGTGTTTACTCGTGGACTGTGACACTGCCGATTGCACTGGTTTTGTGCAACTTTACCGCACTTCCGATTCTTGGTGTATATGCTATTGTGCAGGCGGCTGATATAATAAAAGTAATTGTCGGTTATTTTATGATTCGGAAAGGAATCTGGATTAGTAATATTGTGGAATAAAAGGGGGCACTTTGATGAGAGCAGTAGTGACGCGCGTCACAGAAGCATCTGTGACAATTGACGGGAAAATAAATGGACAGATTGGTAAAGGATTTCTGGTTCTTCTTGGGATTGCTCCCGGTGACACAGAAGAAACGGCGGTACGTCTGGCTGACCGTGTGTGCGGGGTTCGGGTTTTTGAGGATGAAAATGGAAAAATGAACCGCAATCTTGAGACTGTTGGAGGTGAACTTTTAGTTATCTCGCAATTTACACTCTTTGCAGATTTGAAAAGCCGTCGTCCGGGATTTAGCGGAGCGGCAAAGCAGGATATTGCGATACCGCTTTACGAACGGTTTATGAAAGAATGTGAGAACCGTGGATTTCATGTGGAACACGGGGAGTTTGGTGCAGATATGAAGGTGGCATCGGTAAACGATGGGCCAGTGACATTGCTATTTGATACAGAAAATTAAATAAGTGTAACCGGCGCATATAAGGGAAGCAGGAAGCCGTGATGATTGCCGATGACGAAAATCTGTATTATGGCGGTGAGGTCACAATCAACGGAAATGGAAAACCAAACGGCCTGTATCTGCGCTGGGCATGCGTGCAGTCACTGGTGTCTGTAGATGATGTAAAGGTGTATAACTGCTAGCATTTACAGTACACCCATTCCGTGGAACACAAAAATCCACAAGGTCAGAGTGACCGAAGACAGCAGAGTTGTCAGTACAATGATACTGGAAGTGAGTACGCTGTCATTCCCGGTGTTTTTTGCCATGATATAACACGATACCGTAGCCGGTGAACCGAGCATCACAAGAATTGCCATCAGCTCCGGGCCCCGGTATCCGAGATAGATGGCAAGTGGCATAAACAGGGCAACTAAAAGTATCAGCTTGATAAAAGAAGCAAGGACGGTTGGTTTGAGTTTTTTGATTGCCTTTCGCCCTTCAAAGCCTGCTCCGATGGAAATCAGTGCCAGAGGACTGGCGGTATTTGCAATGCTGCCGATTGCGCGGTCTATAAAAACCGGGAAGTGTAGATCCAGAAAAGCAAACGGCAGGGCAACCAAAATGCCGAGAAGAATCGGGTTTTTGAAAATATTGAGTACCGTTGTCCGCACATCCGGTTTTCCGGTGCCGTCACCGCCCTTCAGTGTCAGAATAACGACGGCAAAAATATTATACAGAGGAACGGCACCTATGATCATAAGTGGAGCCATGCCGGCACCATTGTACATATTGTCGATAAAAGCGAGACCGAGAATGGCGGCACTGCTCCGGTAGGAGCCTTGGATAAATGCCCCTTTTTCGGTCTCATTTTTCATGAGATGTTCCGTCAGTCCCCAGATGGTCAGAATCGTGAATAACGTCACAAAAAAGCAGAACAAAACATAGCCGCCGTCAAAGGTGCTGCGGATATTATTTTCTGTCAGATCTTTAAAAACAAGTGCCGGAAGGGAAACAGTGAAAACATACTTGTCAATTACTTTTGTGAATTTGTCGTCAATGAGACCGATTTTATATAAAACCTTTCCGAGAATAATCAGAAGAAAAATCGGCAGTGTTGCATTAATACTATATAAAAAATTGTCCATTTGAAAAAACCTCTCTTTTGAATACTCCAATTGCCTTACCATTGTAGCACCTTTTCTGAAAAAAGGAAATATAAATTAGTTTACATATACTTAAAAAACAGTTATAATAAAAATATCAGTCCGCGCCGGTGTGTGCCGCGGACG
Source organism: Eubacterium sp. (assembly GCA_034101395.1). GTDB lineage: Bacteria > Bacillota > Clostridia > Lachnospirales > Lachnospiraceae > Eubacterium_F. Next base: position 38,653 of record JAXEJU010000061.1, read on the forward strand.
CACAGAAAGAAAAGCCGCAGTCACGGCAGAACGGAGGAAAGTATGTTAGAGCAGTTGAAAAAAGATGTATACGAAGCCAATATGGAATTGCAGAGAAAGGGCATGGTCATCTACACATGGGGAAATGTCAGTGGTATTGACCGCGAAAATAATTATGTAGTAATCAAACCAAGCGGTGTTGAGTATGATGAGCTGAAACCGGAAGATATGGTTGTGGTTGATTTTGACCAGAATGTCATTGAAGGAAAGTATCGTCCGTCTTCGGATACGGCAACACATATTGAACTCTATAAGGCATATCCGTCATTGGCAGGTGTTGTACATACCCACTCTACATGGGCAGTTACATTTGCGCAGGCTGGCATGGCGATTCCGGCACTGGGAACCACACATGCCGATTATTTCTACGGAGACATCCCATGTACGAGAGATCTGACGGCAGAGGAGATTAATCTTGATTATGAGAGAAATACCGGAGTTGTTATTGTAGAGACAATTGGTGACAAAGATCCTTTGGAAATCCCGGGTATCGTAGTAAAGAATCATGGACCGTTTGCCTGGGGAACCTCTCCGGCCAATGCTGTCTATAACGCAGTGGTAATGGACAAGGTTGCCGAGATGGCACATCATACGCTGACCCTGAATCCTCGTGTCCAGCGTGCGCCGCAGTATCTGATGGACAAACATTATTTCCGCAAGCACGGAGCAAATGCTTATTATGGACAGGATAACCTTTAATCAGTCCATCGCAAAAATTATATCAAGGGAACATGAAAACCACGGTATTGGAACGCTCGGTGAAAAGACGCTCCATGCCGTGGTTAAAAATTATGTAGAGCCAAATGAGGATTACCATGAAGTGCCTCTGCTGGGGTATGTGGCAGATGTATACAGAGAAGGGCAGATTTTTGAAATCCAGACCGCCAATTTTAACACGATGCGCAACAAACTGCAGGCGTTTTTAAAAGAATATAAGGTCACTATTGTTTATCCGGTGCCGGCTGTGAAGTGGCTGCGGTGGATTGATGAGGAGACCGGTGAGATAACGGACAGGCGCAAATCGCCCAAAATGGGAACTCCATACGAGGTATTTAAAGAACTCTACAAAATTAAATCCTTTTTAAAACATCCCAATCTGTCAGTCTGGATTCTGATGATTGATATGGAGGAATCGAGACTTCTGAACGGATGGAGTGCTGACCGCAAAAAGGGTTCCTGCCGTCACGACCGGATGCCGGTTGAACTGGTGGAGGAAATTCATCTGGACTGTGTGCAGGATTACCGGATGCTTGTGCCGCCCGAACTGGAAAACTTTACCTCAAAGGAATACGCCAAAGCGACGAAACTAACGGTCAAACGTGCACAGACGGCGCTGAATGTCTTATATGCCCTTGATATCGTAGAGAGAACCGGAAAAAAGGGAAACAGCTATCTTTATGAAGTGACAGACCGTTAACTCGGGTATCCCAGAGATTATTTACGGGTCCGGGAGAGAGTAATAGTATCGGCAAGTACCTCCTGCCCACCGTCACGGAAGCGTATGACAATGGAGTATGTGCCACTATACATTTCCGTAAATGGAACAGCCAGTCTGTAGCGGGTCTCCGGGCTGGTGAGCAGGGGAGCTGTCAGATCCAGCTGGTAAATGCGGTCGGATTTGGAAAAGACAACTTCCTGAATGTCATTACCGGTTGTCTGGATTAACAGAGTATCACCGCAGATGGAGAAACTCATATTATAGTTTTCTGACATATATTGTTCATCGACAGCGGCTGCCGTCTGAATCGAGGCACCCTTATACAGATTTGGCTCGCGGAGCCATCCGGTGATGGCAAAAGAAATGGCACCCAGTTCATCCATCAGGGCTCCTCCGGTCATCTGGTTCTGAAAAGCCTGCATGTGGGTGGAATTGACCGGGATACCAAATCGAAAATCAGCGGCCACCGGTTCCTGGTACTGCATCAAACCGGAACTGACAGCTTCTCCGGTCTCGCGGTTCACCTCTATCACGGTGTCCTCACCGTTCTTCTCAGCGTTAGAATCGCTGTTTGCTTCCTGAGGTGATGCATTTTTCAGCTTCTTCTTTTTTGTCAGAACAAAAAAACTGTCAGCCGTAGTGCTTTCTCCGAGAATAGATTTGATTCCGGTTCCGATATAGTAGGTTCGGAAAACCCGGCCAAGCAGATCTACTTCATAAAGATGAGTGGAGAGTGGAATTTCATTCGTTGGGGTGCAGATTTCATGATCCGGAACCAGAAAACGGTTATTGGCAAGAGACAGTATCCCCCCTGCATCCGTGGATGACGGTATATTCAGCACATAACGGATGTCTCCGTTGCTATCCGGTATTGCCGGATATGCCGTGTGTTTCGTCAGAAAATGGTCCGGCGGGAGCTTGTCCGTTTTTATATGGAATTCACGGCTTTCTGATTCTGAGCCGTCCGGCGCTTTTATGCGCAGCTCAATCCGATTATCGCTGTCCGGGTAAAGTCCAAATACGGGAACTGCATGTGCAGTGGCCGGAGTATCATAGGAAAGCTGCCAGTCAGAAGCGGCGTTATGTCCCTTGACTGTGCTAATCACGCAGCATGGTTTCCTGGTGTGAAAGAACACCAGTGCCGTTAAAGGTGTCAGGCCGTATGGGTTCAAAACAATTTCCGGAGACTCAAAGGAAATCGATGTATCTTCGAAAATTTTTTGAAGGGACTTTGCCCGTTCTCTTGTTTTTTGTGTCAGAGGAGAATGAACAGGCAGCGAACTGTCGGCAGAGAGATTCAGCCGCAGACGGTTCAAACTCATATAATCAACATATTTCGGGTTAATATTCGGTAAAATTCTTTTTATCCATGATGTAAGTTTACCAGACATATATTTTCTCCATTCCGGAGCGTTTACGCGACGGGGCGACGCAAATTTAAAATTTGCGTCTGCCATCTGGCTATTTGTGACGCTCCGGCACAAATAGCGGTGTGAAAAATCAGCACATCGGTGTGATTTTTCACACTTTACTCCATTTCTGTACCATTACGTGTTATCAGATACTATAAGTATAGTACATAAAGTGTGATAAATCTATGTTTTTTGACAAAACAATGTTGGGTTAGAAAAAATTTCTGCATTTTATGAGCAGATAAAAGGATGGAATTAGTAGAAAGAGGTTGATAAAATCGGTCAGTTCCCAGACTAGTGAAAGGGGCATGATGCCGCCGACAAAAATCATGGTAATGTAAATGGTGTGGTAAACCCACTGTCCTTTCCCGGAGAAAAGAAAGGTGAATCCCCGCATCCCAAGGTAACTCCATCCGACGAGTGTCGCAAGGGCAAAACAGAAAATGGCGATGGCAAGAATTTCATCGCCGAGAAAAGGAAGTTTCGAAAAAGCGCCTGCTGTCAGAGAACCGGCGGATAATGCCGGCCATTCGGCAGGGTATTCCAGCTGAAAGGCAACCAGAACAAGACCGGTAACTGCGCACAGAATAACAGTATCCCAAAAAGAAGCAGACATGGAGACCAGTGCCTGGCTGTCAGCTTTTTCTTCGGCAGAATTACCGGCAACGAGTCCGGCGGTGCCAAGTCCTGCTTCGTTTGTAAAGAGCCCTCTGGCAACTCCGTAGCGGATAGCCTTCGCTACAGTAAAACCGGCAATTCCCCCTCCGATGGAGGAAGGAGAAAAGGCAGAGTGGATTATTTCTCCCAGGGCGGGCAGCACAAAGGAAGCGTGTAATATCAGATAGAGCAGGCAGCTGCCAAAGAAAAAAATTGCCATCGTCGGGACGACTGCCATGGAAAATTTTTCAATCCATCCCTGTCCCTGCATAAGGACGACGCCTACTGCGAATGCTGTTACGATAGCCATGATAACAGAGGGAATTCCAAAAACTTCTTCACAGGTTTCGGTCAGCGCGTTGCTCTGGGTCGTGCATCCGATAAAAAAGGCAGAAAAACAAAGGGCAGCACTGTAGATGAAGGCCATTGTGCGGCGGTGAAGAAGATTTTGCAGAAGATACATCGGTCCGCTGCCTGTCGTCCCATGTTTATCCGGAAAGCGAAAACGGCTGCACAAAAAGGTCTCTGCATAGGTGGTTGCCATGCCAAAAACGCCGGTGAGCCAGCACCAGAAAACCGCTCCCGGACCGCCCAGATAGACCGCCGTGGAAATGCCGATGATATTACCGGTTCCCAGTGTGGCGGCAAGTGTCGTTGTCAGAGAGCCAAAACGGCTGAATCCGGAACTTCCCGGTTTTGTGTCGTCTCCCAGAGACAGGCGGATGCCTTCCCCGATTTTTCTCTGTACAAATCGGAGATGAACGGTGTAGTACAGATGAAGTCCCATCAGTAGAACCAGAACAGGACCACTCCAGAGAAACTGGTTGAGCCGGATTAAATACAGCATCTGTCACCTCCGCTTGCAACAACAGTCAACGGTTGTTATAATGAGAATCTAACGATATATATGAAATGAGGAATAAAAGTATGCATATATGGAAACATTTTTCAACGATCACGAGACATCGGCATAAAGTGATTGTGCACTGTTTCAAAGCCGGTATTTTCTGGCAGGGACTGAGACATGACTTGTCCAAATACAGTCCTACCGAATTTATCGCGGGGGCAAAAAACTATATCGGGGATAAAAGCCCCAATGAAAAGGAGAGGGAGCGTTACGGATTTTCCAGAGCGTGGCTCCATCATCAGGGAAGAAATAAACATCATTTTGAGTACTGGGTGGACTATAATCCCAGACTGAATCGCAAAGAGCCGGTTCCGATGCCGACAAAGTATCTGATCGAAATGTTCTGTGACCGGGTGGCAGCAAGTAAAATATATTATGGCGACAGCTATGATGAGGCAAAGCCCTATGAATATTTTGACAGAGGACGGAAGCGCCGGTGGATGCACGCGGAGACATCAGAAAAACTGGAGCAACTCCTGATTATGCTTCGGGATAAGGGGGAAAAGGAAACCTTTTCTTATATAAAAAACGTCGTATGTGCGGAAGGAAAAAAAGATAAGACGCACTGGAAGTAATAAAAATATTGCAAATATTACGAATTTATGACATAATTATGTCATCTTTTTTTAATAGTATTACAAAAGTGATTAAATGGGAATACTGGTAATGTGCATGTACAATAGAGAACATGTGGCACAGATTGGAGGAAAAAAATGGATCATTTGGATATGTTGGAGTACAAGAGTGTACACATCCTTCGTGAAGCTTACAGCGAGCTGGGTAACTTATGTATGCTGTGGTCAATTGGAAAGGATTCTACCGTGCTTCTATGGCTGGCAAGAAAGGCATTTTTCGGACATGTGCCGATTCCGCTTGTTCATATTGACACGCATTACAAAATTCCGGAGATGATTGAATACCGTGACCGCCTGGCTGCGGAGTGGAATCTGGATATGATTTACGGTGAGAATACAGAAGCACTTGAGAAAAAGGAAACTTTTCCAGACGGCAATGTGTCCCATCTTGAATGCTGCAAACGTTTAAAAACCGAAGCATTGACCAATACATTAAATGCAAACTGGCCAAGATATCGATATAACCACAATAAAGGTATATATGAGAAGGACACAAACTGTGAGCCGTATACCGGTGTCATTGTTGGTGCCCGTGCTGACGAAGAGGGAAGCCGTTCCAAAGAACGTTATTTCTCTCCACGTGATAAAAATAACGACTGGGATGTCGGAGACCAGCCACCGGAATTCTGGAATCAGTATAAGACGGACTGGGCACCGGGTACTCATGTGCGCGTACATCCGCTGCTTGACTGGACAGAGCTGGATGTATGGGAATACATTGAGAGAGAAAACATTCCTACGGTATCTCTTTATTATGATCAGGGAAATGGTACCCGCTACCGTTCTCTTGGTTGTGGACCGTGTACAACACCGGTGGAATCTACAGCAAAAAATGTTCATGAAGTAATTGAGGAACTCAAAACCGGTAAGTTTGCAAATATCGCAGAGCGTTCCGGCCGTGCACAGGACAAAGAAGGTGGCGGCGGTCTGGAAGAACTCAGACGAAGCGGTTACATGTAAAGAGGAGGGTCAGGAAAGATGCAGAAAAAAGAAGATATGAATATCGTTATCGTTGGTCATGTTGACCACGGAAAAAGTACACTGATGGGGCGTCTTCTGGCAGATACCGACTCTCTGCCGGAGGGAAAACTGGAGCAGGTAAAAGAAACCTGCCGTCGCAATTCCAAACCATTCGAGTACGCATTTTTGCTGGATGCGCTCAAGGATGAGCAGTCTCAGGGTATTACCATTGATACGGCACGCTGCTTTTTCAAAACAGAGAAGCGTGACTATATCATTCTGGATGCACCGGGACATATCGAGTTTTTGAAAAACATGATTACAGGTGCTTCCCGTGCAGAGGCAGCACTCCTTATGATTGATGCCAAAGAGGGTGTACAGGAAAATTCCCGTCGCCATGCCTATATGCTTTCCATGCTTGGAATTCGCCAGATTGCCGTAGTTATTAACAAAATGGATCTGGTTGATTATGACGAAAAAGTATTCGAGAGTGTAAAAGCGGAGTATCTGGAATTTTTGAAAGAGATTAACATTACGCCTAAGTTTGTTCTTCCGGTTAGTTCATTTATGGGCGAGAATATCGTGAAAAAAAGTGACAAGATGCCTTGGTATGACGGTATGTGCGTACTGGAAGTCCTCGATGAATTTGAATGCGAGGAAGACCATGCAAATCAGCCGTTCCGTATGCCGGTACAGGACGTTTATAAATTTACAAGAAACGGTGATGACCGCCGTATTGTAGCAGGTACGATTGAGACAGGTACGATTCGTGCAGGTCAGGAAGTTGTTTTCTATCCATCCGGAAAAAGAAGTCATATCAAAAACATAGAAGTATTTAATGCAGACCCGATTGAGGTCGGTGTTCCGAATATGGCTATCGGATTTACGACGGTTGAACAGATATATATTACCCGTGGTGAGCTGATGACGATTGCCGGAGAGCAGCCGCCAAAGACGGCTTCACGTATTGCTGCCAACATTTTCTGGCTCGGCAAAAAAGATCTTGTTCCGGGAAAAGTATATTTCCTGAAGATTGGTGCTGAAAAAGTAAAGATGGAGCTTGAGAAGGTCAAAGGTGTTATCAACTCATCCAATCTTTCTTCGACCGATGAGAAACAGGCAGTGGGAAGAAATGAAGTCGCAGAATGTATTCTTCGCACCGATAAACCAATTGCGTTTGACCTGGTAGAAGATATTGCCGGAACAAGCCGATTCGTTATTGTTGATGAGTATGAGATCGCCGGTGGCGGTATTATTACCGAAGCGCTTGAGGATGAAGAACAGGAACTCCGCGAGTCAACGATGCTCCGTAATTACAAATGGGCAACCAGTGACATTTCCGTGGAAGAGCGTATCGAGCATTATGCACAGAAACCTACGATGGTACTTGTCACCGGACCTGCACAGGTAGGAAAGAAGAAGCTGGCGAAACTTCTCGAGATGGAACTGATGAAACGCGGTCGTTTTGTATATTATCTCGGAATGGGTTCATTCCTTTATGGTGTAGGAGCAGACACGAAGAAGGCAACTGTTCAGGATCATACAGAGCAGATTCGTCGTTTTGGAGAGACGGCAAATCTGTTGCTTGATGCCGGCATGATTCTCGTTGTATCTGCTACCGGTCTGACACAGTCGGATTATAAAATTATGAAGACGGTAATTGACCGTGAATTTGAGATTGTGTGGGTTGGTGATGAACTGACAACCGACATTTCGCCGGATATGCAGTTGCCGCCAAAAGATTATGAAGTAGGTATCCGCAAAATTATGGATATGCTGAAAGAATCCGGATTTATATTCAAAGCAAACTAAATCAAAAATTATATCATGAGAAATTCGATAGGGTGTCAAGGGCAATCTCTGACACCCTATTTCCTAAGAGAGAAATGTCAAGCGAAAATGGAGGAAACAATGAATAAGAACGAAAATATTGTCTGGCATAACAATAAGGTATCGGAAGAGGACAGAAAACGGGTACTGGGACAAAAGGGACTTGTTGTGTGGTTTACTGGTCTGTCGGGTTCCGGGAAGTCGACGATAGCGGTTGAACTCGAAAAAATGCTAAACGAGGCGGGAAGAGCGGTGTATCTGCTTGACGGTGATAATATCCGTCACGGAATCAACTCGGATCTGGGATTTACCGATGAAGACCGGAACGAGAATATACGGCGTATCAGCGAAATTGCAGCTCTGTTTCGCGATGCCGGTATCATTACGCTCGTTTCTTTTATTTCACCATTTCGCAAAATGCGCGAATTTGCAAGAGAGCGTGCCGGTGAGGGGAATTTTGTGGAAGTCTATGTGAGTACTGATTTTGAAACCTGTATGAAGCGGGATCCAAAAGGCCTTTATAAGAAAAATATCAGCAATTTTACCGGTAAGGATTCTTCCTATGAAGAACCTTTAAATCCTGAGATTGTGCTGGATACGGTTGCAAATGATCCGCAGCAGTGTGCGAAAATTGTTTTGGAAGAAATTAACCGCATATTACAGGGATGAACATAATAAAATGATAACATGGAGGAAGGCATGAGTAATAGTTTTGCTTCGAATATAAAAAAAGGGATGGGACGAATTGTCAGAAAAGGCCGTGATTATTCGATGGCTAAAAAGAGGAGAGTGCGTCTGGATGATGGAGATACTGTCATTATCTGTAATTCTGCGTGGCTTGCCAGAAAGGCGTCCGGAAAAATAAAGAATTTTACAAGGGATGAGGCTTTCCGGATTCACAGTAACATAGCCCGGGAACCGCTGGCTGCTCCTGTTTCGCAAGCAAAGGATTATGTGATAGAACAGCTTTTGCAAAAAGGCTCATATACATTTTCCAGAATGCTCATTATAAAGAATCCATTTGGAGAAGCACCGCTCAGTGCCCTGGCACTTTTTGTGACGGATAAGCCATGTGGAGTACGGGTTACGGTAGAAGGAAAGACCCGGCAGACAGACATAGTGGCAGTGATGCCACAGACAACGCATCACAGAGTGCCGATTATCGGAATGTATCCCGGAAAGGTGAACCGGATTCGTCTGGAGCTTCTCGAGGGAGAGACTGTTGTTGCCAAAAAACAGATTCCCATCAAAACGGTAAGTTTGCCACCGGATTTAAAAGAAGTCATCAAGGTAGCAAAGGTTTCCGAAGAACCGGCATTTGAAAACATTCTGGTGGCAGGTGGCGTGGATATTAAAACCTGTGTATTTGATCGTGACGGAAAAATTCGTTATTACCTGAAACGAAAGCCAAAGGGCTATGGAATTTTTCCGCTTTCAGAGGGGAGATTTCTGTTTATGGAATAGGATATCTCCGCACCTTCGTACACAAATCCCCAGTCAGTACAAAGCTACGATATGGATTATCTGGGGCGCGTAAGAAAAGTGTATTTCTCACGGAATGGTATTCACCACACGATAGAAGAAAAATCGAAAGGTGGCAACATCATGGCTGCCGGAAGCAGCATGGAGGGGCACTCCGAAGATCTGATTCTGGAAATCGACCGTCAGAATGGCCAGATTGTCCAGAAGATTAAAGTAGGGGATTTGTTTGATGATACCTATCAGGACATGATGGACTGGGCACATATCAATTCGGCCTCTTATTACGAAAAAGATAATGCGGTACTTGTTTCCATGCGCAATATTCATTCCATTGCCAGTTTTGACTGGGAAACCGGACAGATGCGTTGGCTGCTCAGTGATCCGAGATTCTGGGAAGGAACACCAATGACGGAAAAACTTCTCCGGCCTGTTGGCGATGTGCCGTTTTTCTATCAGCAGCATGCCGTATTTGAACTTACCGATGTGGATTTCGATGGGAATCCGGATACAAAACATATTATCGTTTTTGACAACCATTGGCACAAACGCCGCAAAGTAGAGTTTTTTGATAAAGACAAACTGACCTATATCAGTTTCTATACGATAAATGAAAAAGAGAGGACGGTCAGCTTTTATAAGAGATTTCCATGTCCGAAGTCAAAAATCCGCTCCAATGCCATTTTGTGCAAAGAAAAAAATCGTCTGTACGCAATGGCGGGGTCACTTGTAAAACCGCTGAAAGACAGCATTGGGGTGATTCGGGAATATGACTTTGAGACAGAAGAAGTTCTCAGTGAATTCTATGTTGCTCCCGGATTTTTCCGGGCACACGAATTTGAACCTGAGACAGAGTGCCTGACAGAGGCACTGCCACTCACGAAAGATTATGTGGCAGGGAATTTGAGACATGCGCAGGTTCTGCCGGAAGAAGAACGCAGAAAACTGCTCGAGCGTCCGGTCGGAAAGGTGGAAAACGAAAAGCTGTTTTATGTAATCCGTGAAGATGTTCTCTATATCCATGAGACAGATCACCTGGTGCAGAAAGTGTATTTTGTCGGAAAGAAAAATGTGTATTTTGTGGAATACGCTGACACCTACCAGACGATGGCAATATTTGAAAATGCAGAGTACTTTATTCCAATGTGGATGGATACACTGGCAGAAGACCGGTATGAACTGATTCTGGAAGTAAATGGCGAACTGCAGAATACAAAAAAATATATAAAAGTCGGTTAATTTTCGATGGATGCATGTTCACTCCGTTTCGCATAGCGTAATATATCAAATTTAATGCTAGAAAAATCATTTTTTCCTGTGAGATAATATTATATAATTTAACAAACAAATGTGTTGTTGGGGGTGTAGCAAAAATTGACTCCAATAACACTATAACAAAAAAGGAGGAAATGAAATGAGAAAACGTTTATTAGCAGTTTTACTCGCAGCAACTATGGCATTGGGGTTGTGTGCCTGCGGTGATTCTTCGAAGGAGACAGGAAATACCGCAACAACCGAAACAGGAGGTACATCAAGTGAGCTTATCAAAGTGGGTATCATTAACAACGATCCGAACGAATCCGGATATCGTACCGCTAATGATAAGAACCTGAAAGAAACTTTCAGCAAAGAAAATGGTTATGATGCATCCTTTGCTTACAGTCTGAAGAATGACGAGCAGATCGCTGCTGCTCAGAAATTCATCCAGGACGGTGTGAATTATCTTCTTCTGTCTGCAGCAGATACATCCGGCTGGGATTCTGTACTGAAAGATGCACAGGCAGCAGGTATCCGTGTTATTCTGTTTGACCGTGTAATTGATGCTGACGAGAGTCTGTACGAGGCTTCTATCGTGTCCGACATGGACAAAGAAGGACAGACCGCTGTAGATTGGCTGAAGGGCCAGAAACTGGATGAATACAACATCATTCATATTCAGGGTGTAATCGGTAATGCAGCACAGAAGGGTCGTTCTAAAGCTGTTGATGAAGCAGTTAAATCTGACGGATGGAACCTTGTTGTACAGCAGACTGCTGAGTGGAATGCAGAGAAAGCACAGCAGATTGTACAGTCTGTAATTGATTCCGGAAAGAAATTCAACGTTATCTATGCAGAGAATGATGATATGGCAAAAGGTGCAGTTGCTGCACTTGATAAAGCAAATATCTCTCATGGTGTAGGCAAAGACGTTATTGTTATGGGATTTGACTGTAACAAATGGGCTTTGAAAGAGCTTAAAGCTAAGAAATGGAACTATGATGGACAGTGTAACCCATTCCAGGGACCTACCATTGCTGAGGTTATTAAAAAACTGGAAGCTGGTGAGAAAATTCCTGAAAAGACAATCATCATGGAAGAAAAAGGATTTGATGCTGAAACGATTACCGATGCGGATATCGAGCAGTATGGAATCTAATTAAATCAGTCGAATTTTAAAGTTAAAAAATGGCGCGGTGCGGCGTAAAAAAGTTTATACGTTTGCTCCGCGCCTGTTTTCTTAAATATGATTATAAGGAGTGGATGTACTGGTGAAAGATCGAACAGTATTGGAAATGAAAAACATTCATAAAAGCTTTCCGGGAGTACGTGCTCTGCAAGGGGTGGATTTTAACCTGTGTGAAGGTGAAATCCATGCACTGATGGGAGAAAACGGTGCCGGTAAATCAACATTGATTAAAGTATTGACCGGTGTGTATGGAAAAGACGAAGGTGAAATTTTTATCAAGGGAATTGATAAAGCAGTAAGTATTCGTTCTCCACAGGATGCACAGAAATTGGGTATCAGCACGGTTTATCAGGAAATTACACTTTGCCCGAATCTTTCCGTTGCGGAAAATATGTATATCGGAAGAACGAGCAGCCGGGGAGTGAACTGGAGAAAAATGAATGCAGATGCAGATAAAATTTTGCAAAATCTTGGTATCCCGGCGAAGGCTTCCCAGCAGTTGGCAAGCTGTTCTATCGCGGTGCAGCAGATGGTGGCAATTGCCCGTGCGGTAGATATGAATTGTAAAGTATTGATTCTGGATGAGCCGACTTCATCATTGGATGAACAGGAAGTGGAAAAACTTTTTGGCCTGATGCGCGACCTGAGGGCAAGAGGGGTTGGAATTATTTTTGTTACACATTTTCTGGATCAGGTTTATGAAGTCTGCGATAAGATAACGGTCCTGCGCGATGGAAAACTTGTAGGTGAATATGAGATTAAAGACCTTCCTCGCCTTCAGCTTGTATCCAAAATGCTTGGAAAAGAACTGGATGATATGTCTGAGATTAAAGATGAAACTCTTGTATATAAAGGGGAAGACAGTGAAGATGTTGTAATTGAAACAAAGGGTCTGGTAAGCAATGCGGGAATTAAACCGTTTGATTTTTATATTAAAAAAGGCGAAGTAAATGGATTTACCGGTCTTCTGGGATCTGGACGAAGTGAGTGTGTACGTGCAATATTTGGTGCAGACCGCGTGATTGGCGGAACGGTTAAGAAGAACGGAAAACAGATTAAAATATCAAAACCGCTGGATGCTATGAAAAACGGAATTGCATACCTGCCAGAGGATCGTAAAAACGATGGTATTGTCGGAGATTTGTCAGTTCGCGACAACATTATTCTGGCACTTCAGGTATTGAAAGGGTTCTTCCGGCCGTTTACCAAGGCGCAGGCTTATAAATTTGCGGATGAGTATATCAAACTGCTTGACATAAAGACGGCATCGGCAGATACGCCGATTAAGTCTCTTTCCGGTGGTAACCAGCAGAAGGTAATTCTTGCCCGCTGGCTGCTGACACATCCGGAGTATCTGATTCTGGATGAACCAACAAGAGGTATAGACATCGGTACTAAGATTGATATACAGAAACTGGTGTTAAAACTTGCATCAGAAGGTGTCAGTGTTACCTTTATTTCTTCAGAGACGGATGAAATGCTCCGTACCTGTTCCCGACTGGTGGTTATGCGCGACCGTAAAGTAGTTGGCGAACTTTCGGGAGAGGATTTATCTCAGAATATGATTATGAGTACAATTGCCGGAGGTGAGAAGGAACAATGAGTACAAATAAAACAGGCGTAGCGGTACGCTTACAAAATATAGTTCGAAACCAGATTTTTATTCCGATAGCAGCACTGATAATACTGGTTGTGTTCAATTTGATTGCAGATCCTTCCTTTTTTGCAATTACACTGGGGCATACCAGCGCGGGAGATCCGGTGTTGTCGGGATATTTGATGACGATTCTGGATTATGGCTCAGAGCTTGCGATTCTGGCTGTAGGTATGACTTTGGTAACGGCTGCATCAGGCGGTCAGGATATCAGTGTGGGTGCAGGTATCGCCATTAGCGGAAGTGTGATTCTCCGCGTTCTGTGCGGAACAAATTCACGTCCGGACGAACTTCAGGCACCGATTATCGTTGCCTTTTTGGTCGCTTGTCTTGTCTCTATGCTGTTTGGTGCGTTTAACGGTGTTCTTGTAGCAGGATTCAAGATTCAGCCAATGGTAGCAACACTGATTCTGTTTACAGCAGGACGTTCGATTGCTGCTTGGATTAATAACAATGAGCTGCCGGTCATCAGTGATCCTACCTTTACATATTTTGGAGGATTTATTCCGGGAATTCCGATTCCAACGCCATTTTTCATTGCGCTTGCCGTCGTAATTATTACATTATTGGCACTGCGGTTTACAAATCTTGGATTGTATACGCAGGTGGTTGGAATTAACGAGAGTTCATCCCGTTTGAACGGTTTGAATCCGGCTTTTATCAAGTTCCTTACCTTTGTAATTCTCGGACTGTGTGTTGCTGTTGCCGGACTTATCAAAGTAAGCCGTTTCTCAACGATTAACTATTCGGTAATTGCGAAGGATATAGAGATGGATGCCATTCTTGCCGTGGCATTGGGAGGAAATGCTCTTTCCGGTGGTAAGTTTAATATGATGGCTTCTGTACTGGGTGCCTACGTAATCCAGTTCCTTACAACAACACTTTATAAATTTGAGGTACAGGCGGATGCGCTTCCGGCGTACAAAGCCGTTGTTGTAATTTTACTGGTAGTATTAAGTGCTCCTGTAGTTCGGGAACGTCTTTCCCTTCTTGGGAAAAAACTGTTCTCGAAAAAGAAAGTAAAGGAGGTCAATTAATATGTCATTTATCAATAAAATCCGTTTTAAAGTCCAAAACATCACGGACACGAATCTTCTTTTGACAATAACGATTGTTGTATTCTTTGCTATGTATATTGGCGCTGTTGTGTTTCAGGGAAAGGGATTTTTGAGCCCACAGACTTTTTGCAATATCTTAAATGCCAATGCAGCATTAATTATTGTTTCCTGTGGAATGAGTCTCGTAATGATTACCGGCGGTATCGATATTTCGGTCGGCGGTGTTGTGACTCTTGTGTGTATGAGTTGTGCTGTTTTTCTGGATAAAATGAATGGCAATATACCATTGGCCATCGCCCTTGCGCTTGGTATTGGTCTTGCCTTTGGTGCAGTACAGGGTTTTCTGGTAGCCTATCTGGATATCCAGCCGTTTATCGTAACACTTGCGGGAATGTTTTTTGCAAGAGGTATGACTTCGATTGTAAATAATGAACCGTTTAATGTTACAAATGAAGCATTTGTAGCACTCAAAGATACCAGAGTTTATCTCCCGGGTGTTGGAACAACAAACCGTTTAGGTGTTTTTGTACAATCCTATGTTACAATCGGGGTTATCGTTGCATTGATTCTTGTAGTTGTGCTGTTCTGTTTCCTTCGCTGGACAAAGCTCGGACGTAATTTCTACGCAGTAGGTGGAAATGTACAGAGTGCTTTGATGCTTGGAATCAACACCAAAAGAACGAAGTTTTTGTCCCACCTGATCTGTGGACTGCTGGCTGGTATCGGAGGATTTGTGTACTTCATGTATGTTGGTTCCGGTTCTCCGTCACATGCAAGTGGAATGGAGATGAATGCGATTGCATCCTCCATTATCGGTGGTACCATGCTGACCGGTGGTGTAGGAAATATTATTGGAACCCTGTTTGGCGTTCTTTCGCTGAGTACCATTCAGAATATCGTTTCTTCTGCAGGCCTTGACCAGGCATGGTGGACCGGTATTACCATTGCCGGTATGCTCTGTTTGTTCCTGGTTGTTCAGAGTATCGTAATGGCTCGTAAAAAGAAAAGTAAAAATAATAATTAAAATCATTAAATGCCCCGGCGTATCGAAAAGCCGGGGCATTTTTCTCCGATTGCTCCTTTTTTACAATTCGTTATTTTTTGACCGTTATCCGGCAGCACTCCTTCGTGCCATCTTCACTGGCATATATATAGCAGGTACCTTTGCCGACAGCAGTGACTTTTCCGCTGTTATCCACAGCGGCAACTGTTTTTCTGCTGCTGGTAAAAACCGGTGTGATGCCGGAGCTTACCGATGTTTTGAGGTTAAGTGTCTGACCTTCTTTCAACGTACATTTTGATGGTGTCAGTGTGATTTCCGGGGATTTTACCGTGACCTCGCAGATCCGGGTAACGCCGTCTATTTTTGCATAGACAAGAGTTGTTCCGTGCTTGTATGCAGTGATTCTGCCTGTCTCGCTCACGGAAGCGACACTTGCTTTCCGAGAGGAAAAGGATGGTGTGCGCCCGGAAGAGACTCTTGCCTCAAGTTGAAAAGTCTGTTTGCGGAAAAGACTGACACTATTACGGTTTAAAGTGACCTTTGGCTTTTTTACTGTCACCTTACACGTCTGGCTGCTGCCATCTGCGCTTGCCGTGATTGTGGTTTCGCCGGGTTTTTGCGCCTCAATGCGCCCATTTTCATCAATAGTTGCAACACTTTTTTTGGACGATTTCCATGTAACACAGGAGCCGTTGGAAGTGGAGGCTCGCAGTGTGTAAGTGGCTCCGTTTTCCATGGTAACAGTTGCCGCGTTTAATCGGATTTCTGTTTTTCTTACCGTCACTTTGCAGCACGCCTCGGCTCCGCGGATGCGTGCGGTAATTTTACAGCTCCCCGCTTTTTTTGCCGTGACCTGCCCGTAGGTATTTACGGATGCAATTTTTGAGTTGCTGCTTTTCCATGTAATTGTTTTACCGTTGCTTGCAATTCCGACAAGATAAAATGATTGACCGATATTCACGGTCTGCTGATAAGATGAGAGTACAATAAATGCAAAATCAGAAGAAGCCTTTACGGCTGTTTTTTTTGTCCCGGGGTGTATCACAGAGGTGATACAAAGGGTAAGTATAAGCAGGATTGACTCCAGCTTTCGAAAAAAAGAATGTTGATTCATAAGAAACCCTCCTTTTAAGGAGCAATCAGAGGGGATATAAAATATAACACACTTTGCAGAAGAAAGCAAGAGGATTTTGACATAAATCCATTTGCGTGCTAAAATCATAAAATTGTGGAGGTGATATGACAAATTATGAAATTCGAGCACATAGAAAAAAGACAGGAAGGTAAATTTATCCACCGTTATGATATTACATACAGGACGGAGGATGGCAACGAAAAAATATACGAGATGATCAGCCGCGATTCATCCGTGCGAAATCTCGCGGATTTACAAAAAAAAGATCCGGATGCCGTCGTTTTAATCATCCATGATAAGAGTGGAGAGCGGTTGCTTTTAAACAAAGAGTTCAGACTGGCGCTTGGTGACTGGGTAATCAATTTCCCGGCGGGACTGATTGATGCCGGGGAAACACCGGAGGAGAGTGCCAAAAGAGAACTGAAAGAGGAAACGGGACTTGATCTGGTTGAAATTACGGATATTTTACCGCTCAGCTACAGTGCAATTGGATTTTCCAATGAGAGCAATGTATGCGTGCTCGGCATAGCAGAGGGCACTTTTCAGGAAAGCACCTCGGATGTCGAGGAAATTGAGGCGGGCTGGTACACAAAGGAAGAAGTCAGAAAGCTTATGCAAAACGAAACGTTTGCAGCTAGAACACAGGCATACTGTTACCTATGGAGTAAGGAGTGAATGAGAAAATGGAATTTGATGTAATGAATATTGTATATGACTGTGCGATTATACTGATTGCAACGAAACTGTTTGGTATGGGGGCGAGAAAACTCGGCCTTCCGCAGGTTGTTGGGATGATTCTCGCGGGACTGCTAATCGGCCCGGCACTTGTGGGCCAGATGGGAATTGGTTTTTCGGGAATCATTCACCCAACAGAAACAGAAATGGATGTGTTGAAAAGCTTTTCCCAGATAGGTGTTATTTTTATTCTGTTTTCCAGTGGATTGGAGACAGAAGTCAGAGAACTGAAAAGTGTCGGAGGCGCAGCGACAGCAATTGCCGTGGTAGGTGTTGTTGTCCCGGTTGTTGCAGGAACAGCAGGTGCCCTGATGTTCATGGGTGGTCTGTCGGAGATTACCAATACCGGAAAATTGATGAATGCTTTGTTTGTTGGTTCCATTCTTGCCGCTACCAGTGTGGGAATTACGGTAGAGACTTTGCGTGAACTTGGAAAGCTGAATACCAGAATCGGCACAACGATTCTCGGTTCCGCGATTATTGATGACGTACTCGGCATTATTGTCCTCAGTATCATAACCAGTATCAATGGAGGAGGAAGCGTTCTTCTGACGATTGTCAGAGTGCTTGGTTTTCTTGTGTGCAGCGTGGTGGTCGGTTTTCTTCTGCGCAGGATGTTCCGGCTGTTGATTGCCAATTACCCACATAAGAGAAGGACGAGTATTTTTGCCTTTGCCATGTGCTTTCTTTATGCTTATTTTGCAGAAGAAGTTTTCGGTGTGGCAGCGATTACCGGTGCATATATGGCAGGACTTATGCTTAGCGGACTGGATGACACGACATTTGTTGACCGGAAAGTTATTGTCAGCGGATATATGATTTTTACACCAATCTTTTTTGCCTATATCGGAATCAGTGCAGACTTTAGCACATTTACGATAGCGGGACTCGCGTTTGCGCTTGCATTTGTGGCGATTGGTATAGTGGCAAAAATTGTGGGATGTTCTCTGACAGCCAGACTTTTTAAGTACGACTCCAAAGGATCCCTGTCCATTGGATATGGAATGATAGCCCGCGGGGAGGTGGCTCTGGCGGTATACGCATCCGGACAGTCCCTGATTTACTACAGAGATGGGCAGCTTGCAGGGATTGACCCACTGGTTGCCACCATTTTCCTTATAGTCATCAGTTCGGTACTTTGTCCGATTCTTTTGAAGCTTGCATTCAAAGACCAGCAGCATTCGACGACAGGTAAGGAGAGAAATCCTTCGATTCATTCTGAGGCGATTGAGAATGTAGACCCGGCGGGATCGGTATTAAAAAATAAAAGATAAGAAAAAAATTATAGGCACCCTCTTGACAAATCAGGCAAGGGGGTGTATTCTTTGTGTATCAACTGTACTATCCGACATGATACAGTTGATACACAAAGCGTAGAGAGGTGATAAAAATGATACGATTGGATTTTCGAAGCTCTCAGCCGATATACGAGCAGATTATCTCGCAGTATAAGTATCTGATTTTGCAGGGATACTTAAAAACCGGCGATGCTGTTCCGTCAGTCCGAAAGCTTGCGATGCAGCTTGAAATCACACCGGGCACCGTGGCAAAAGCGTATCGGGAGATGGAGAGTCAGGGAATGATTGAGACGCTTCGCGGCAAGGGAACCTTTATTGTGGGGGTACCGGACAGAGCAAGGGATGAAGGGGTGATTGGGAAAGTGAAAGAGGAGTTGAGAGCGCAGTGTATGGAGCTCATCTATCAGGGACTGGACAAAGGGGAAATTGTCCGGCTGATTGAGGAAATTTTGGAAGGATTGCAGGGAGGGAACAAATCATGTTAGAGATTAGAGGCCTTTGCAAAGGATATCAGAATTCGGGTGAGTACACCGTGGAAAATATTGATATCCGGGTTGAAAAGGGAACCATTCACGGACTGATTGGACACAATGGCTCGGGAAAAACGACGATTATCAAGTGCTTGACCGGTATTTTTCCGCCGGATGCAGGAACCGTCACAGTAGATGGCGAACCGGTTTATGAAAATCCGGCAGTGAAGGAAAAAATAGGATATGTCGCCGACAGCAATCAGATGTTTGGAAGTTACCGCGTTAGTAAGCTGGTTTCTTTTTATGAGGACGTTTATAAGAGCTTTTCCAGAGAAGATTTTAACCGGCTCAACCGGGTGTTCCGGGTGGACATGAAAAAGCGGATCAGCCAGTTGTCAAAAGGACAGCAGATGAGGGTGTCGTTTATGCTTAACATGGCGAGGAATCCGGAAATTATGATTCTGGATGAGCCGACTTCGGGGCTGGATGCGATGGCAAAGAAAGATCTTTTGGATATTCTTGTCGCGTCGGTGGAAAACAATGACATGACCGTACTGATTTCTTCGCATCATCTCTCGGAACTCGAAAAGATTTGTGATGATATCACCATGATACGGGACGGACATATTTATGTTCAGGACGGACTGGATGAAGTGACCGGGAAAATGGCAAAATACCAGGTTGTATTTCCTGGCGGGGCGCCGGGTGAACTTTATCACCGGGCAGACATATGCCATATGTCTAATGTGGGAAGCGTATATACAATTATTCTGCCATCGGGATCGGCGGATTTTGAGGCAGAGATGAGGGAGCTGGGAGCAGTCGTTGTCGAGCCGATGACAATGGGACTGGAAGAAAGTTTTGTTTATATGAATCGGGAAACGGATTTTAGCAGTCAGATAGGAGGGGAGCAGAATGCATAAAAAGAAATCATTAATACAGTATGAGATGAGAACGATGAGCTGGTTTTTGTTGGCTGGAGTTCTGGCGGCACTGTTCTTTTGTTTTGTTCTATATATGGAGCTGCTCGATTGGCACGACTATGCTTACTGGAATTCGGAGATGACGGGAACAGTATTTGGAAGTAATTTGTCAAACGCTTTAGAGATGGGGACGCTTCTGGCAATTCCGTGTCTGGCGATTATGGCGATTGTCCAGTTTGGTGACACACACCGCCGGAAAACCCAGGAATATTTTCACTCGCTGCCATTTACCAAAAGGGAACGGATAGTTGTCAAGATGGCGGTCGGATATATCATTTTGACGGTTACTTCACTGGTCAGCCTGATTGGTGTACTGATTTTGCGAAACATTTTTATTCCCTATATATATAAAGCCATCGCAGTGAATCCGGCCTATCAGGTTATATTTGGCAATGAGACGGTCTGGCATACGGTTCGCTCAATGTGTATGCTGTGGCTTGTGCTTCTGGCGGTTTATTCCATTATGATTTTTGTGCATACGATTGTCAGTAAAGGAATTCCGGCAAGTATAATCGGTATCGGAATTACCGCTACCCCAATCTGGTTCTGGGCAGTTGTACGTGTTCTGATGTCGCGTGAGGGCTTTGATGCAGCCGACGAGACGGTTCAGGCGTGGAATCGTATAAGCAACTATTTTGGAGTACTGACGGCAATGGGGTATGGAACCCGTACGGCTTTTGCCGGTGGGAACTCATCGGGGAGTGACGTGGTTACGGCGGAAGTAATCTACTATGATAACTTCTGGATACTCTGCCTGATTTGTCTCGTTATAATTGCTGTCTGTTCTGCGTTATCATACATTTTGGCTGGGCAGATGGATATGGCGAGAGGCAGTATCCTTGTACAGAAGCGTCCGGCGAGAATCTTTCTGGGAGCCGGAATCAGCGTGTGCTTTGGATGTGCAGCCGGTGGGTTTTTCTGTTACTGGTTCTTTAATGAATTGATATTTGTTCCGGCTGTCATTGTTGCATTGGTCACGGCGGTTATCCTGTATATGATATGCCAGAAGATTTTTCGATTAGCACTTAGGTAAAAATGGAGGTGGAAGAATGAAGAAAATAGTGATGGCAGGACTGCTCTGCTGTGTCATGCTTACCGGCTGTGGGATGCCGGATAAAGTAAGCGATATGCTTCAGGATATTGATGTGGAGATGTTAAATACCGAGGAAGATATTGATGCGGCGATAGAACAGGTTTCCGATGGGGAAGAGGCATGGGTTCTCTCCCAAAGACGCCAGCAGCAGATTCTGGAACTAAAAGAGTTTCTGGTGGAACAGAAAAAGAAAGGTGTTCTTAAAATAGAATATGATGATGAGTCAGATAAGTCCCTGCTCGAAAAATGGGCGGTGGCAAAGCAGCCGGATGATGAGTCGTTTTTCCGGTATGATAGTGACAGTAATTCATATTGGAATTTGTCGTTCCGGGATGAAGAAAGTTTGATGCAGTTTTTTCGGGATCTGGAAAAACTCGGATATACCGGAATGACAGAGCCTGTGAAAAAAGGAATGGTGAAGATTTCGGACGAGGACGGAGATTTTATTCCGGGAGCTTCCTTAAAACGCAAGGGAATTACTTTTCGGGTTGATTGTTTGGAAGATGATTCCTATGCCCAGGTAATGATTCAGGTATCAAGATCAAGCATACGTTATCCTGCATCCCTGCAGGAGTTTTTGGAAAATGTTTTGACGGATACTTTCAGTGTCGAGTATATAAAAAGTGGTGGTTATCTGCAGGCAGTAAAGATTTATAGAGAGTCGTCCCTGACGGACAGTCCTTATGATGAAAATATTCTTCTCTATCTGAAAGACGGAAAACTTTTGCAGATGGAGATGACCATCTGTGAGAGCTCATGGGTGATTGATATGCAGGAGCAGGGGAAACTGAAAATGCCGGATACCTTCTTTACACAGGAGGAGTGTGAAACACTGAAAAAAATGTTGCTCATGCTTGGGGCAGATGAGTCATCCGCACAGGATTTCCTCACTAAACTTAGTCCTAAGTCCGACCGCAGCGGAAGCATTGGCAGTGCAAAATGGTATTTAAAAGAGACAACGGAAATGTATGCCTCGGGTTCTGAAGACCGCCACTGGTTTATCCGGATTCAGTAAATATGAGAAATGTAAAACTTTGGTAAAAGATAAATAAAAAAATATAACGCTCTTGACATTTAAGCGGTTTCGTACTATGATAAAGGCAATTCCGACCGTCTGACCATTTTTTCCAGACAGATCGGATAACCAGAAAAACGTTGACGGAGACAGTACCTTTTACAGAAGTGTCGCAGTGAGTCCGGGATAGTGGAAACCGGATACGAGTAGGTAAAAGTGAAAATCACTCCCGAGTTGCAATTTTGAACGCAGGCATATTGTCAGTAGAAAACGCCGGAATCCCCCGTTAGCAGGATATATGTGATAGCATAGACGAACAGGTGGTATAAGTGAAAGCAATTCGTGGCTCTCATCCTTGTCTGGATGGGAGCCTTTTCTGGTTAAAATCGAAAAATGAAGAATGGAGGTATGATTACAGATGTACAAGAAAGTATCAACAGGAATGAACTTTGTTGAACGGGAAAAAGAAATCGAAGAGTTTTGGCGTGAAAAAGATATTTTCAAAAAAAGTATCGAGCTGCGCGAAGGCTGTCCGACGTATATGTTCTATGACGGTCCTCCGACGGCAAACGGTAAACCGCATATCGGCCATGTTCTTACCCGTGTAATCAAAGATATGATTCCGCGTTACCGTACGATGAAGGGCTATAAAGTTCCACGTAAGGCAGGATGGGATACCCATGGTCTTCCGGTAGAGCTCGAAGTTGAGAAAAAGCTGGGACTTGATGGAAAGGAACAGATTGAAGAATACGGTATGGAGCCATTCATCAAACAGTGTAAAGAATCTGTATGGAAATACAAGGGAATGTGGGAAGATTTCTCTGATACCGTAGGATTCTGGGCAGATATGGATGACCCGTATGTAACATATGATGACAACTTTATCGAGTCCGAGTGGTGGGCGCTGAAAGAAATCTGGAATAAAAATCTTCTGTATAAGGGATTCAAGATTGTTCCGTACTGTCCTCGATGCGGTACTCCGCTCTCTGCACAGGAAGTAGCACAGGGATACAAGACAGTAAAAGAGCGGTCTGCCGTTGTCCGTTTTAAGGTGGCAGATGAAGATGCTTATTTCCTTGCGTGGACGACAACGCCATGGACCCTGCCAAGTAATGTGGCACTCTGCGTAAATCCGAATGATACCTACTGTAAAGTAAAGGCAGCAGACGGTTATACCTATTATATGGCAGAGCAGCTTCTTGACAGTGTACTTGGAAAACTTGCCGGTGAAGATGGCGAAAAAGCATATGAAGTGCTTGATACCTTCCCGGGAACAGCACTTGAACACAAGGCATATGAGCCATTGTTCGATTGTGCAAAAGCGTGTGCAGACAAACAGAACAAAAAAGGTTTCTTTGTTACCTGCGATACCTATGTAACGATGACAGACGGTACCGGTATCGTCCATATCGCACCGGCATTTGGTGAAGACGATGCGAATGTTGGACGCAATTATGACCTTCCGTTTGTACAGTTTGTAAACGGTAAAGGCGAGCTGACAGAGGAGACTCCGTTTGCCGGTATGTTTGTAAAAGATGCCGACCCGGAAGTGCTCAAAAATCTGGATGCGAGAGGACAGCTTTTTGATGCACCGAAGTTTGAACATGAGTACCCGCACTGCTGGCGCTGCGACAAACCGCTTATCTACTATGCGCGTGAGTCATGGTATATCCGTGAGACTGCGGTTAAGGACGATTTGATTAAAAATAATAATACCGTAAACTGGATTCCGGAATCCATCGGAAAGGGACGTTTTGGAAACTGGCTCGAGAACATTCAGGACTGGGCGATTTCCCGTAACCGCTACTGGGGAACACCGCTGAACATCTGGGAGTGTGAGTGTGGCCATCAGGAGTGTATCGGAAGCCGCGCAGAGCTTGCCGAGCGCGCCGGAGACCCGAAAGCTGCTGAAGTGGAGCTTCACCGTCCATACATTGACGAAGTGACCTTTACCTGTCCGGACTGCGGTAAGGTAATGAAGAGAGTGCCGGAGGTAATTGACTGCTGGTTTGATTCCGGAGCAATGCCGTTTGCGCAGTATCATTACCCGTTTGAAAATAAAGAACTGTTCGAGTCACAGTTCCCGGCGCAGTTTATCTCAGAGGCAGTGGATCAGACCCGTGGCTGGTTCCATTCGCTGATGGCAGAATCGACGCTTTTATTTAACAAGGCACCATATGAAAATGTCATCGTACTTGGCCATGTACAGGATGAAAACGGGCAGAAGATGAGTAAGAGCAAAGGAAATGCCGTTGACCCGTTTGAGGCGCTGGAAAAATACGGAGCAGATGCTATCCGCTGGTATTTCTATGCAAACAGTGCGCCGTGGCTGCCGAACCGTTTCCACGGAAAGGCAGTAATCGAGGGACAGCGTAAATTCATGAGTACCCTTTGGAATACCTATGCATTTTATGTTTTGTATGCGGAGATCGACCAGTTTAATCCGACAGAGCATACCCTTGATTATGATAAACTTACAGTTATGGATAAATGGTTGTTGTCCCGTCTGAATACAACAGTAAAAGCGGTGGATAACAATCTGGAGAATTACAAAATTCCGGAGACTGCAAAAGCATTGCAGAGTTTTGTGGATGATATGAGTAACTGGTATGTGCGCCGTTGCCGCGACCGTTTCTGGGCAAAGGGAATGGAGCAGGATAAGATTAATGCATACATGACCCTGTATACAGCACTTGTGACAATCAGCAAAGCAGCCGCGCCGATGATTCCGTTTTTGACGGAAAGTATTTACCAGAATCTCGTGTGCGGACTTGACCGCACGGCACCGGAAAGTATTCATCTGTGCGACTTCCCGGCAGTCAGGGAAGAGTGGATAGATGCTTCACTCGAGAGCGATATGGAGCAGCTCTTAAACGTGGTTGTACTGGGACGCGCCTGCCGGAATACGGCAAACATTAAAAACCGTCAGCCAATCGGAAAGATGTATGTAAAGGCAGAAAATGAGCTGTCCGCATATTATAAAGATATAATAGCAGATGAACTGAATGTGAAAGAATGTATATTCACAGAGGATGTAAAAGACTTCACAAGCTACAGTTTCAAACCGCAGCTTCGCACCCTTGGCCGCCGCTTTGGAAGCAAAATCAATGCGTTGAAAGAAGTTCTCGCCGGACTTGATGGCAATGCAGCGATGGAGCAGTTAAATGCAAATGGTGAGATTACCGTTACGGTAGAGGGCGTGGATGAAGTTCTTCAGACCGAAGATTTGCTGATTGAATCCGCACAGAAGGAAGGTTATGTCAGTGAGTCTGACCGTGGCATTACGGTTGTGCTGGATACGAACCTGACACCGGAACTGATAGAAGAAGGCTTTGTCCGCGAAATTATCAGTAAAATCCAGACCATGCGAAAAGACGCTGACTTTGAGGTGACAGACCATATCCGTGTATATCAGGATGGCAACGAGAGAATCCGGGAAATCATCACGGATCATGCAGAACAGATCAAATCCGAGGTTCTGGCTGATGAAATATTCATTGGCGAGATGAAAGGTCATACTGCGGACTGGAACATCAATGGAGAACCGGTAATATTTGGTGTAACGAAAGTAACAATATAAAAAATATATATGAGAAAAAGGAGGAAATCTATGGGATTTCAGACAGAAAAAGAGAAAAAAAAGGAACTGAAAACAAATATTGAGAATTACATGAAGCTGTTGTTTCGTAAATCAGTGGAGGAAGCAAGTTCCCAACAGTTGTTTCAAGCAGTTGCTTTTGCTGTAAAGGACATTGTGGTCGATGACTGGATGGCAACACATAGAGCATATGAGAAAAAAGATGTAAAGACCGTTTACTATCTTTCGATGGAATTTCTGATGGGTCGTGCCCTTGGAAATATTATCATTAATCTGAAACAGGACGAGATTGTACGCGAGGTTCTTGACGAACTCGGTGTAAACCTTGATGTTCTTGAGGATGAGGAACCGGATGCAGCTCTTGGAAACGGCGGTCTTGGCCGTCTGGCGGCCTGCTTCCTCGATTCTCTTTCTACCCTCGGCTATCCGGCATATGGCTGTGGTATCCGCTATAAATATGGAATGTTCAAACAGAAAATCGAGAATGGGTTCCAGGTTGAAGCGCCGGATGACTGGTTAAAAGATGGAAATCCGTTCGAGATGAAACGTCCGGAATATGCAGTAGAAGTTCGGTTTGGTGGTTATGTGACTGTCCGCAAGGATGAAAAGACCGGACACGATAAATTTGTTCAGGAAAACTATCAGTCCGTAATGGCAGTTCCTTATGATCTGCCGGTTGTTGGTTATGGCAATCACATTGTCAATACACTCCGTATCTGGGATGCGGAAGCAATTGATACCTTTAATCTGGACTCCTTTGACAAGGGCGATTACCAGAAAGCAGTGGAACAGCAGAACCTTGCCCGCACGATTTGCGAGGTGCTGTATCCAAATGACAACCATTATGCGGGCAAAGAGCTCCGTCTGAAACAGCAGTATTTCTTTGTGTCTGCCAGCGTTCAGCGAGCAGTGTCCAAATATATGGAGACACACGACGACATTCATGGACTGCCGGAAAAAGTTTGCTTCCAGCTCAATGATACCCACCCGACAGTAACCGTTCCGGAACTTATGCGTATCCTTCTGGATGAGTACGGTCTGGAGTGGGATGATGCATGGGATATCACAACAAGAACCTGTGCCTACACAAACCATACCATCATGTCCGAGGCATTGGAAAAATGGCCGCTTGAGCTGTTCTCCCGCCTGCTTCCGAGAATTTACCAGATAACGGAAGAGATAAACCGCCGCTTCCAGGAAGACATTCAGAAGCGTTATCCGGGTAATTTTGAAAAAGTTAAGAGCATGGCAATCATCTTTGACGGTCAGGTAAAAATGGCACATCTTGCAATCGCAGCCGGATTTTCTGTAAATGGTGTGGCAAGACTTCATACCGAAATTTTGAAAAATCAGGAGCTGAAAGATTTTTATGAAATGATGCCGGAGAAATTTAATAATAAGACAAATGGTATTACCCAGCGACGTTTCCTGCTCCACGGAAATCCAAAACTGGCTGCATGGGTAACTGATAAGATTGGTTCCGAGTGGATTACGGATTTATCAAAAATTGATAAACTTTCCCTCTATGTGGATGATAAAAAGGCACAGCAGGAATTCATGAATATCAAATACCAGAACAAAGTTCGTCTTGCCAAGTACATTAAGGAGCACAACGGAATTGAAGTAGACCCTCGTTCTATCTTTGATGTGCAGGTTAAACGTCTTCATGAGTACAAACGCCAGCTTTTGAACATACTGCATATTATGCACCTGTACAACGAACTGAAGAAAAATCCTGGTATGGATATGTATCCGCGTACTTTTATTTTCGGTGCAAAGGCATCAGCCGGATATCGTCGTGCGAAAGCGATTATCAAGCTGATCAACAGCGTGGCTGAGGTAGTAAATAATGACGCTTCCATTCAGGGCAAGATTAAGGTTGTATTTATTGAGAACTACCGTGTGTCCAATGCCGAGATGATTTTTGCGGCTGCCGATGTATCCGAGCAGATTTCTACTGCAAGTAAAGAGGCATCCGGAACCGGTAATATGAAATTTATGTTAAATGGTGCACCGACACTGGGAACGATGGACGGTGCAAACGTAGAGATTGTCGAAGAGGTTGGCGAAGAAAATGCATTTATTTTCGGACTTTCCTCTCAGGAAGTTATTGATTTTGAACACAATAACCAGTACAATCCAAAAGAAATTTACAATATGGATTCCGATATCCGCGCCGTACTGACCCAGTTGATTGATGGAACCTATTCGCATGAAAATCTGGATTTGTTCCGTGAGATTTATAACTCCCTTCTTGAGAGCAATGGCGGCGAGCACGCTGACCAGTATTTCATTCTCAAGGATTTCCGTTCCTATGAAGCGGCTCAGAAACGTGTAGAAGAGGCATACCGCGATGAAGACCGCTGGGCGAAAATGGCAATGCTCCAGACGGCAAAATGTGGCAAGTTCTCCTCTGACCGTACAATTGAGGAGTACGCAAAGGAAATTTGGAAACTGGAGAAAGTCACTCTGTAAAACGGTAAGTCAAAATCTATAAAATTTAAAAGAAGAATAATTTCACCTCTCTTGTCAATACTACTAAAAAAAGAGAGGTGAAAATTATGTTTTACAAAGAAAAAGGATTTTATATATCACTGCTCTGCGGTGTGGTAGCACTGATTGCTTTTGGTGCAATCTGCTTTAATCTGATGGGAAATGACGCTGGTGAAGGTGATGTGCCGGGTCAGGTGGCAGAGGAGAGTGACTCTCCGTCCGCCCCTACACAGGAGCCGGACACACAGGAGGCATCCACGAATCAGGCGGAATCAGAGGTAAAAGAAGACAAAAAAGCGAAAGCTACGCCGAAAGCAGAGAAAAAATCTGTAGAGACGGATGCACAACCGGTTCATAACACACTGCATTTTGACGAAGAAGTGGGTCTTCTCTGGCCGGTTAAGGGAGACATTCTGATGGAATACAGTGCTGACCAGGTCGTTTATTTTAAGACACTGGCACAGTATCGTACCAATCCGGCTGTTTTAATCGGTGCAAAAGAAGGTGACCCGGTAAAAGCGAGTGCGGATGGAACGGTGCTCGATATCACAACGTCTGAAGAGACGGGAAGAACACTGACCATGATGATTGGCGATGACTTTACAGTAACGTATGGACAGCTCAAAGAGATTGTGGTGGAAAAGGGCGATGAAGTCGCAGAGGGACAGGTAATTGGAAAGGTGGCGGCACCGACCAAAT
This sequence comes from Eubacterium sp., assembly GCA_034101395.1. Taxonomy (GTDB): domain Bacteria; phylum Bacillota; class Clostridia; order Lachnospirales; family Lachnospiraceae; genus Eubacterium_F. Next base: position 67,690 of record JAXEJU010000061.1, read on the forward strand.
ACTATTCTCTTGAGGGAACTAACCTGTACTATCAGGTAAAGGAAAAAGACTCTCCGGTAAATCCCCTCATTTTACTTCGCTAGACAACAAGACTCATATAAATTATACAAGAGTACAGGCTCAAATTTGTATAAAATGTGTATTGATTTCTGAAGATAACCACGCTATAATTTAACTGATTAGTTAGTCTGGCTAATCAGCGTTTTGAAACAGGAGTTTTTTACCCAAAGAGGGAAGCCACGGAAGGCGTGAGGAATATGGTTGATGTATATAACTTATATCTGGGCGGATATCTGCCGAAGGTTTCACCAAAAAGCAGTGTCCACAATAAGCGTGAACTGAAAAATAAATATAAAAATATTGTCAGCTTGAACAATTCCCATCCACTTGTAATCGTTAAGCTGTCAAATGCGACGCAGGCGTACGCCCTGAATGTCAAGGAGACATCCATGGAACTTGGAGAAAGCGCGCAGAATGTTCTTGATTCAGAAGCGGAAAATCAGCAGGAGAATCTGGAGCAGATGACAGGGATTTTTAACAAGCTGTTAAAGTTGAGTGACGATTATGGTGAGAAAAATAAGAGACCGTCAAGACCTGGCGGTGAGCTTCGTAATCTGGTCCGGCTTCATGCAGAGACATTGAAGGATTCCGGTTTTGAAATTGATGAGAAAGGCTTTTTGAAAGCACCATCGTACAGCGATGGAGAGATGGCAGAGATTCCCGAGGATTTTGTAAAGCAGCTCCGCGCAAAATGCGAAGAGATGAGTATGAATCCAATGGAATATGTGGAGAAAAAAGTCTACAGCTATGCACATTTGTATCGAAATGATATTGGATCCGCTTATGAGACATCGATGTATAGCGGAATGTTATTTAACTCCTATTGCTAGTATGGCAATGGGAGTTTTTTTTGAAGAATATCTTTTTCTGGCACATTTTTGCCAGAATTCCAATCAGGATGCCGGCTGTAAATCCTGCAAAATATAGAAAAGGAAAATAGTGGAGGATTGCTTCATATCCGACCAGTGCAGACGCAACGATCATTTGCCCTATATTGTGAACAATACCTCCGGCACAGCTGACGCTTATAATAGAAAAGTCAGCGCGTTTCAGCCGACGCAGTCCTTCCATCGCGAGCAGGCTTAAGATGCTGCCGGCAAGACTGTAAAAAAGCCCGAACAGGCTGCCAAAAGTCATGGAATTGAGAATGTTTCGGATCATCGAAACCGTAAAGGCAGCAGCAAAGCCGGAACGGTATAAGAGAAGAACGATGATCAGGTTGGCAAGTCCCAGTTTTATCCCCGGAAACGGAATCGGAAGGGGAAACAGGCTCTCGATGTAGCTGAAAATAAATGCCAGAGCTGTAAATACAGCCGTTTCTGCTAATCGCTGCACATTTGAACGCATGAGATTCTCTCCTTTTAATATAGTAAAGCCTCCACTTTTTAATGAACAATGATATCCGGCTCTGTGGAGCGGTCTTTTTCGTCGTCTGCACAGATCTTTAGTACAAGCCGGTGTGGCAGGCACACAATCGTTTCGCCGGTATGACTGATACTTCCGGTATGGATACAGGTCTGGTCGCCACAGTTTGCATCCGTCATACTCACCTTCCCGTTTCTGATTGAAAATGTATTGGTTTCGCCATCTTCGGAACGTAAGGTTTCTTCACAGTCTTTACCCAGCGGAATCGTTTTTATGGGTTTTCCGTTCTGACGGATTTCAAGATAACCACCCGGGGAAGAAGTGGGGAGATATATCCACACACTGAAAAAGATTCCAATCAGCATAAGGAGCAGCAAAAGGCAGGTATCCCATTTGGCAGCTTTCGATTTTTTAATTTGGACTTCCAATCTCATTTCCCTCCCTCGTGCAGCAATCAACAGGTATTCGTTTTGTTATATATATATGTAAGATAACAGACAGCATGGCATTTGTCAAAAGAATAGCAGAAAGATTCCTTGAAATAACCGTTGACATGAGCGGATAAGGTGTGTTATAGTATTCTAGCGATGAATTAGGTCTTTTTTTTATGCCTAAATTTTGACTTTTGTTTTACTGATAAAAGATTCAGAAAACATTTATTAAAAAATCACGGAGGTGACGAAATGCGTACTAAGATTACTTTGGAATGTACGGAATGCAAACAGCGTAACTACAACTTAACCAAAGACAAAAAGAACCATCCGGACAGAATGGAAACAAAGAAGTATTGCAGATTTTGTAAAAAACACACATTACACAAGGAGACTAAATAGTCCGTGTGATGTTTCGGAAAGGATGTGTGTCACATGAGCGAAGAAGTAAAAACTTCTAAACCAGGTTTCTTCAAAAGCCTGAAAAGTGAGCTGAAAAAGTGCACGTGGCCAAAAGCAGAAGATTTGGTAAAACAAACCGTACTTGTACTTGTAGTATCGGTTGCACTTGGCGTTTTGATTTCCGGTGTTGACTGGTTGATTCGTCTTGGCTTGCAGGCACTTCAGATCGTTTCATAGGAGGTTGCTATGGCAGAAGAGGCAAAATGGTATGTAGTTCATACTTATTCCGGGTATGAGAATAAGGTAAAAGTAGATATTGAGAAAACAGTTCAAAACCGCAGTCTGCAGGAACAGATTCTGGAAGTTATGATTCCTCTGCAGACGGTTGTGGAAGAAAAGAACGGCGAAAAGAAACAGGTTCAGAAGAAAATGTTTCCTGCGTATGTTCTGATTAACATGATTATGAACGACGAGACATGGTATGTTGTGCGAAACACGCGTGGTGTTACCGGTTTTGTCGGTCCGGGATCGAAACCGGTTCCGCTGACCGATGAAGAGATTGCCAACATGGGATTTCTGGCAGAGGCAGAGCAGTCTCCGTTTTCCATTGGCGACCAGGTTGTTGTCACAGAGGGAGTATGGCAGGATACCGTTGGCGTTGTTCAGGAAGTCCACCCGGCAAAACAGATGGCCGTTATTGTTATCGATATGTTTGGAAGGGATACACCGGTTGAAATTGATTTCTCAGAATTGAAACAGCTTTAAAAATTAGGAGGATGAAAAATGGCTAAGAAAGTCGAAGGATATATCAAATTACAGATTCCAGCAGGAAAAGCGACTCCAGCCCCACCGGTTGGTCCGGCGCTTGGACAGCATGGAATTAACATTGCTCAGTTCACAAAAGAGTTTAATGCAAAAACACAGGGACAGGATGGCATGATTATTCCTGTTGTTATTACTGTATATGCTGACAGAAGTTTCAGCTTTGTTTGTAAGACTCCGCCGGCAGCTGTTCTCTTGAAGAAAGCATGCAAGATTCAGTCTGGTTCTGGTGAGCCGAACAAGAAAAAAGTGGCTTCTATCTCCAAGGCTGACCTGCAGAAAATTGCAGAGACAAAAATGCCGGATTTGAATGCCGGAAGCCTGGAAGCAGCAATGAGCATGATTGCCGGTACTGCAAGAAGTATGGGAATCACAGTTGAAGAATAGTCAGAATTTATCGCAAAAAAAAGAACTAATGTCATTTGGACGTTGTGGGAGATAACGCGTTTTTGACAAAACGCATCAGAAGAACTTTCGGTTTTTCCACGATTCGTTAATACCACTAGGAGGTTATAGAAATGAAAAGAGGCAAAAAGTATACAGAAGCTGCAAAACTGGTTGATCGTGCAACACAGTATGAAGTAGCGGAAGCAATTAGTCTTGTGAAAAAGACGGCTGTTGCAAAATTTGATGAAACTGTAGAAGCTCATATCCGTCTTGGTGTAGACGGACGTCATGCAGACCAGCAGGTACGTGGTGCGGTTGTACTGCCACATGGAACCGGTAAGAGCGTTCGTGTTCTCGTATTCGCAAAGGGCGATAAGGTTGCAGAGGCAGAAGCAGCTGGTGCTGATTTTGTAGGCGGAGAGGAACTGATTCCAAAAATTCAGAATGATGGCTGGTTTGAGTTTGATGTCGTAGTAGCGACTCCTGATATGATGGGTGTCGTAGGACGTCTCGGACGTGTTCTTGGACCAAAAGGACTTATGCCAAACCCAAAAGCCGGTACAGTTACCATGGATGTTGCAAAAGCTGTAAATGATATTAAAGCAGGTAAAATCGAGTACCGTCTGGATAAGGCGAATATTATCCATTGTCCGGTTGGAAAAGCTTCTTTCACAGAAGATCAGCTTTCCGACAACTTTAACACACTTATGGATGCTATTATCAAAGCAAAACCGGCAAGTGCAAAGGGAACCTACCTGAAGAGCGTTACCATTACCTCAACTATGGGTCCTGGAATTAAAGTAAACACTTTGAAAATTGGATAAATTTTGCTTGACAAAAGCGTAGCGATGTGCTACACTTGCTAAAGTTTATAACTGCCGTAGACAGCAGGTACGGTTCGGCTCCCTGACAGGGGCTGTACGGTGTAAGTGTTTTTACCGCCTGCCGAGGAAGATTGTATGTAATAGGATTACGTGGAATCATTGTGTCCCTGTCTATGCGTGAGTATAGACAGGGATTTTAATTTTTGGATAAGGAGCGAAAACGATCCGGGTATCCGGGAATTAATCTCCGGCAGCTTATATACAGCAGATGCAGTGGCTACCTGGTCACAGGGCAAATGCTGAATATAGAAAAGGAGGTAAAAAACTCATGGCAAAAGTCGAATTGAAAGCTCCGATTGTAGATGAAATCAAGGGCTATGTGTCAGATGCGAAAGCGGCAGTTCTGGTAGATTACCGTGGACTTACCGTTGAGCAGGATACAAGACTGCGTAAACAGCTCAGAGAAGCTGGCGTTGTATACAAAGTATACAAAAACACCATGTTGCATCTGGCTTTTGACGGAACTGATTATGCACAGTTAGATCAGCATCTGGAAGGCCCGACGGCGATCGCATTCGGAATTGAAGATGAGACTGCTCCGGCAAGAATCCTGAACGATTTTGCCAAAGAGGCAGAGTCACTTCAGTTCAAAGGTGCTGTAGTAGACGGAACCTATTATGACGAGGCTGGAATTAAAGTTCTTGCAACAATTCCATCCAAGGATGTTCTTATTTCCAAGTTGCTTGGAAGCCTGCAGTCACCTGTGACAAACTTTGCCCGTGTTATCAAGCAGATTGCAGAATCTGGAGATGGCGAAGCAGCTGCTGAGTAACAGGCAGCGAATTGTAACATGTCGGTATTGCCGACGATTATCAAAATAATAATGGAGGAAACAAAAAAATGACAACACAGGAATTTATCGACGCTATCAAAGAGATGAGCGTTATGGAACTGAATGATTTAGTAAAAGCTTGCGAGGAAGAGTTTGGCGTATCTGCAGCAGCTGGTGTTGTAGTTGCAGCAGCAGGCGGCGAAGCAGCAGGCGGCGCAGCTGAGAAGGACGCGTTCGATGTAGAGCTTACTGAAGTAGGCGGCGCTAAAGTTAAGGTAATCAAAGTTGTTCGCGAAGTTACCGGTCTTGGACTTAAGGAAGCTAAAGAAGTAGTAGACGGAGCTCCTAAAGTAATCAAAGAGGGCGCAACAAAAGAAGAGGCTGAGGAGATTAAGACAAAACTCGAGGCTGAAGGCGCTAAAGTAACTTTGAAATAATCAGAAACTAAAAACAAAAGATCACAATATAAGTGACCGACCAAATTATGCACACAAAGAAAACTCCTCGGATGGGTGGAAGCATCCGGGGAGTTTTCTTGCGCTATTTACATTTTTGGATCATAATGTTACAATGAATAATATAAAGACAGACATTTGGGGAAGCTCTTTTAGGGCAGTCTGGCTTAAATAATAATAGGAGGTAAGAAAGTTGAGGAAACAAATGTGCAAAACAATGAGCTGTGTGCTGACGGCAGCAATGATCGTGGGACTTGCAATCCCATCTTCTTCGGTGGCGGCAGCAAAGAAAGTGCCGAAACTGAGCAACAAAAAGATCAGCATCAAAGTTGGGGAGAAAAAGACCATTAAGGTAAAAAACGCTACGAAAAAAGTTAAATGGTCAGTAAAATCAGGAAAGAAGTATGTGACTCTTTCCGGCATGAAAAAGACAAGTGCAGTTGTAAAAGGTAAAAAAGCGGGAAGCGCTGTTGTAACTGCCAAAATCGGAAAAACTACGTTAAGCTGTAATGTAACGGTTACGAAAAAGGCTGTAAAGGTAACGCCGAAACCGGATGCAACTCAGACAGTGGCACCAACCGCCGGACCGACTGTTGAACCATCCGCTGAACCAAGCCAGCCGGCTGCGACAGAAAAACCGGGAGCGGCAAAACCTACACCGAAGCCAACGATTGCACCGGAATTTGAATCCTCAGAATTCGTGTATGACGGTTTGGATAAGAACTGGATTCAAGAGAATATTGATCCATCCAAACCGGTAGTTGCAATGAGTTTTGATGATGGTCCGGGTGGATATAATGGATTTGTAGATTACGGTATGCAGATTCAGAAGGCGCTGAAAGATGCCGGCGCACATGCAACTTTCTTCTATATTGGTGCGCACATCGCGCGTAATGAAGAAACGAGAAAAGAAGTGGAAGAAGCATGGAAAGCTGGTTTTGAAGTAGCTAACCATTCATATGATTCGAATGGACTCAATGGTGCAGATGCGGATACCGTGAAGGAAAAAATTGATAAAACGGATGAACTTCTTAGCGAAATTACCGGTTATAAAAATTTCCTGTTCCGTGCTCCGAACGTGGCGTACAGTGCGACGATGTATGCCGTGATAGAAAAGCCGTTTATCGATGTTTCCATCTGGAGTAATGATTATCAGACATCAGTGGAGAAAGATGCAATCGTGAAGAATGTAACGGAGAAACTGGCAGATGGCGGTATCATTAATATGCATTCTGTTCATGAAAAGACGGCTCAGGCAGTCCCGGAAATTCTTGCTTACTGTAAAGAAAACGGTTATCAGGTGGTAAGCGTTTCTGAATTGTTTGCTATCAAGGGAAAGAAACTTATGACGGGCGTTAAATATAGTGATGCAAATTAATTTTCCTGTTTCACTGAAAAAAGAAAGTAATAGATAATCGCTGATATACGGTATCTATTACTTTCTTTTACGTTTCACATAAAAGTTATATGGTAAAATCTGTTAAAAGTATTCAACATACTCTTGACATCACTCTACAATTGTGGTAAGATGGAAAATGCACTATTGTGGTATCGTAGGCGCACTAGCCCTACCTGATTTATAGTATATCACGGTTTTGTAGAAAAGACAAGGAGTGAAATCATCAATGGAGAAAAACAGAATACGTCCGGTCCAAGTTGGAAAAGGCGTCAGAATGAGTTACTCAAAGCAGAAAGAAGTATTGGAGATGCCAAACCTCATTGAGGTTCAGACAAAATCCTATCAATGGTTTCTGGAAGAAGGATTGAATGAAGTGCTTCGTGATATTTCGCCGATCGCGGATTACAATGGCAATCTGAGTCTGGAATTCGTCAGCTTTGAATTGTGTACAGGCAAAGATGATGTGAAATATTCCATCGAAGAGTGTAAGGAGCGAGATGCTACTTATGCGGCACCTTTGAAAGTAAAGGTGAGACTCCATAATAATGAAACGGAAGAGATAAGCGAACATGATATTTTCATGGGAGATCTTCCGCTCATGACTGCTGCCGGTACATTCGTTATCAATGGTGCAGAGCGTGTTATTGTAAGCCAGTTGGTTCGTTCCCCTGGTATTTACTACGGCATTGCCCACGATAAGATTGGTAAAGAATTGTATTCTTCTACTGTTATTCCAAACCGCGGTGCGTGGTTGGAATATGAGACAGACTCCAATGATATATTTTACGTTCGTGTAGATAGAAATCGAAAGGTTCCGATTACCGTGCTGATTCGTGCGCTCGGTGTTGGTACCAATCAGGAAATTCTTGATATGTTTGGCGAGGAGCCAAAGATTCTGGCAAGTTTTGCAAAGGATCCTTCTGAAAACTATCAGGATGGTCTTTTGGAACTGTATAAAAAACTTCGTCCGGGCGAGCCGCTATCAGTGGACAGCGCTGAGAATCTGATAAACAGTATGTTTTTTGATGTAAGACGTTATGACTTGGCGAAAGTCGGACGTTACAAATTTAATAAAAAACTTGCATTCCGGAACCGTATTGCAGGATTCACACTGGCAGAAGATGCTGTCAGTACCGAGACTGGTGAGGTTGTGGCAGAGGCCGGCACAGTTGTCTCAGAGGAGCTGGCAACCGAGATTCAGAATGCTGCGATTCCATTTGTACTGGTACAGACGGAAGAGGGACGTGCAGCAAAAGTCCTTTCCAATATGATGGTGGATTTGAACACCTTTATGCCGGAAGCAGATAAAAAAGAGCTCGGCATTACAGAAGAAGTATATTATCCGGAACTGAAAAAGATTCTGGAGGAATATGAAACAGAAGAAGAACGGGAGGATGCCGTGCGCAGAAGTGTGGCACTTCTGATTCCAAAACATATCACAAAAGAGGATATTTTCGCATCCATTAACTACAATATGCATCTGGAGTACGGTATCGGAAATGATGATGATATCGATCATCTTGGTAACCGCCGTATACGTGCAGTCGGTGAGCTCCTTCAGAATCAGTACCGTATCGGTCTGTCACGAATGGAGCGTGTAGTACGCGAGAGAATGACAACTCAGGATATCGAGGGTATTTCTGCACAGTCACTGATTAACATTAAACCGGTTACTGCCGCTGTAAAGGAATTCTTCGGAAGTTCCCAGCTGTCCCAGTTTATGGATCAGAATAACCCGCTGTCCGAGCTGACACACAAACGTCGTCTCTCCGCGCTTGGTCCGGGTGGTCTGTCCCGTGATCGTGCCGGATTTGAGGTCCGCGACGTACATTATTCCCACTATGGAAGAATGTGTCCGATTGAGACTCCTGAGGGTCCGAACATTGGTCTGATTAACTCGCTGGCATCCTATGCCCGGATCAATGAGTATGGATTTGTAGAAGCTCCTTACCGGAAAGTGGACAAGAGTGATCCGCAGAATCCGCGTGTAACGGATGAGGTAGTCTACATGACTGCGGACGAGGAAGACCGTTATCATGTAGCACAGGCGAATGAGCAGTTGGATGAAAATGGATATTTCGTGCGCAAGAACATTTCCGGTCGTTTCCGCGAGGAGACATCCGAGTTTGAACGCAGCAAGATAGATTATATGGATGTATCTCCGAAAATGGTATTCTCTGTAGCGACAGCGATGATTCCGTTTTTGGAGAACGACGATGCAAACCGTGCCCTGATGGGTTCGAACATGCAGCGTCAGGCAGTGCCGCTTTTGATGACGGAAGCACCGGTTGTCGGAACCGGTATGGAAATGAAGGCGGCAGTAGATTCCGGAAACTGCGTGGTTGCCAGAGAAGATGGTGTGGTTGAACGCGTGGAGACAAACCGTATTACCGTTCGCAAAAAAGATGGAAATATCGATGAATACAAATTGTCCAAATTTGTGCGCAGTAACCAGGGTACCTGTATGAACCAGCGCCCGATTGTTGCCAAAGGAGAAGAAGTAGTTGCCGGTCAGGTAATTGCAGATGGTCCATCTACCTCCGGTGGTGAGATCGCCCTTGGAAAGAATCCTCTGATTGGATTTATGACATGGGAAGGTTACAACTACGAGGATGCGGTACTTCTGAGTGAGCGTCTCGTTCAGGAAGATGTGTATACATCTGTTCATATCAACGAATATGAAATCGAGGCACGTGATACAAAACTCGGGCCGGAAGAAATTACCCGGGATGTTCCGGGCGTCGGTGATGATGCGCTCAAAGATTTGAATGAACTTGGTATTATCCGTATTGGTGCCGAGGTACGTGCCGGGGACATCCTCGTCGGAAAAGTCACACCGAAAGGAGAGACAGAGCTTACCGCAGAAGAGCGGCTGCTCCGTGCAATTTTTGGTGAGAAGGCGAGAGAAGTACGTGATACTTCCCTGCGTGTCCCACATGGTGAATTTGGTATTGTAGTGGATGCAAAAGTGTTCACAAGGGAAAATGGGGATGAGCTGTCTCCTGGCGTAAATCAGACCGTACGCATTTATATTGCCCAGAAGAGAAAGATTCAGGTGGGTGATAAGATGGCAGGTCGTCATGGAAATAAGGGTGTCGTTTCCCGCGTGCTTCCGGTAGAAGATATGCCATTTCTGCCAAATGGACGTCCGCTGGATATCGTGTTGAATCCTCTGGGCGTGCCATCCCGTATGAATATCGGTCAGGTGCTTGAGATTCACCTCAGCCTTGCTGCCAAAGTTCTGGGATTTAATGTGGCTACACCGGTATTTGATGGTGCCAACGAGATTGATATTATGGATACTCTGAAGCTGGCAAATGATTATGTCAATACGCCACTTGATGAGTTTGAAAAGAAATATAAAGATGTTCTCGATCCGGAGGTAATGGATTACCTGCTGACAAATGAGGAATATCGCAAAGAATGGGCAGGTGTGCCGATTAAGGAAGATGGTAAAGTCCAGCTCCGTGATGGACGTACCGGTGAATTCTTTGACGGAGAGGTTACGATTGGTTTCATGCACTATCTGAAACTTCACCATCTGGTAGACGATAAGATTCATGCCCGTTCTACCGGTCCATACTCTCTGGTAACACAGCAGCCTCTGGGAGGTAAAGCCCAGTTTGGTGGACAGCGTTTCGGAGAGATGGAGGTTTGGGCTCTGGAAGCATACGGAGCTGCTTACACCCTGCAGGAGATTCTGACTGTGAAGTCGGATGATGTTGTAGGACGTGTTAAGACCTATGAAGCTATCATTAAAGGAGATAATATATCAGAGCCTGGTATTCCGGAATCTTTCCGGGTATTGCTCAAAGAGCTGCAGGCGCTGGCTTTGGATGTTACTGTTCTGGATGAGGATGGAAATGAGGTTCAGATGAATGAGACACTGGATGAAGGTGTTTCGGAAAATGTCAATGAGCTGATTAATGACAGAAATTATGAACTTCAGGAAGAGTCCTTTGAAGAGGCCGGTTTCCGTGAAACAACGGTAGAGGGACTGGATGATGACAGCAGCATCAACGCAGATTGATAGAAAGGACGGTCACATTATGCCACAGTATGGAAATGAGAATGAAAAAACATTGATTTATGATAAAATCAAAATCCGTCTGGCTTCTCCGGATAAAATCCGTGAGTGGTCACGCGGCGAGGTAAAAAAACCTGAGACGATAAATTACCGTACATTAAAACCGGAAAAAGATGGTCTTTACTGTGAACGTATTTTTGGTCCCAGCAAGGATTGGGAATGTCACTGCGGTAAGTACAAGAAAGTTCGCTATAAAGGTGTTGTCTGCGACAGATGTGGTGTGGAAGTTACCAAATCCAGTGTCCGCAGAGAGCGCATGGGACACATTGAGCTGGCTGCACCGGTTTCCCATATCTGGTATTTCAAAGGAATCCCGAGCCGTATGGGACTGATGCTTGATATCTCTCCAAAAGTATTGGAGAAGGTTCTGTATTTTGCCTCTTATATTGTGCTGGAATCCGAAGTAAAAGATATTCAGGTAAAACAGGTTCTCACGGAGCAGGATTATCAGAAAGCCCGTGAGACCTATGGAGATACATTCCGTGTTGGTATGGGTGCAGAATCCATTCAGGAACTTCTGCAGCGTATTGACTTGGAAGAAGAAGTAAAGACATTGAAAGCAGAGTTAAAAGAATCCAGCGGACAGAAACGTGCGCGTATTATCAAACGTCTGGAAGTGGTAGAGGCATTCCGCGAGTCCGGTAACAGTCCGGACTGGATGGTACTTACCGTAATTCCGGTGATTCCACCGGATTTGCGTCCGATGGTACAGCTTGATGGTGGACGTTTTGCAACTTCTGACTTAAATGATTTGTACCGCCGTATTATCAACCGCAATAACCGTCTGAAGAGACTTCTTGAACTCGGCGCTCCGGATATCATTGTGCGCAATGAAAAGCGTATGCTTCAGGAGGCAGTGGATGCTCTGATAGATAATGGCCGTCGCGGACGTCCGGTAACAGGACCGGGTAACCGTGCGCTGAAATCTCTGTCAGATATGCTCAAAGGTAAACAGGGACGTTTCCGTCAGAACCTGCTCGGAAAGCGTGTTGACTATTCCGGACGTTCTGTTATTGTCGTAGGACCGGAACTCAAGATTTACCAGTGTGGTCTGCCAAAAGAAATGGCAATCGAGCTGTTCAAGCCGTTTGTTATGAAAGAACTTGTGGCAAATGGAACCGCGCACAATATTAAAAATGCCAAGAAGATGGTAGAGAAACTTGAACCGGCAGTATGGGATATTCTGGAAGAAGTAATTCGCGAGCATCCGGTAATGCTGAACCGTGCCCCTACACTTCACCGTCTGGGTATTCAGGCATTTGAGCCTACGCTGGTAGAAGGTAAGGCAATTAAACTGCATCCACTCGTATGTACCGCATTTAATGCCGATTTCGATGGAGACCAGATGGCCGTGCATCTTCCGCTTTCGGTAGAAGCACAGGCAGAATGCCGTTTCCTGCTTCTGTCACCGAACAACCTGCTGAAACCATCCGATGGTGGTGCTGTGGCAGTGCCTTCTCAGGATATGGTACTCGGCATTTATTATCTGACACAGGAGCGCACCGAGGAACAGGGTGCCAAAGGCGTTGGAAAATATTTTAAAGATATGAACGAAGCGATTATTGCGTACGAAAACCATGAAATTACACTTCATGCCAGAATAAAAGTGCGTCGTTTCGGTTTGAATAAAAATGGAGAGATGGAATCCCGGATTATCGAATCCACACTGGGACGCTTTATCTTCAATGAAATAATTTCACAGGACCTTGGATTTGTTGACCGCAGCAAGGATGAAAATTTCCTGAAACTGGAAGTGGATTTCCACGTAGGAAAGAAACAGTTGAAACAGCTTCTTGAGAAATGCATCAATAACGAAGGCGCAACGAAGACGGCAGAGACACTGGATGCCATCAAAGCACTCGGTTACAAGTTCTCTACCCGTGCGGCGATGACGGTTTCCATTTCCGATATGGAAGTGCCTGTGACAAAGAAAGACATTATTAGAAATGCGGAAGATACCGTAGAGGTAATTTCCCAGAAATACCGCCGTGGTCTTTTGACAGAAGAAGAGCGCTACAAATCCGTTGTCGAGACATGGAAAGATGCCGATGAGCAGATTACCAAAGACCTGCTGGGCGGTCTGGATGAATTGAACAATATTTATATGATGGCCGATTCCGGAGCCCGTGGTTCTGACAAGCAGATTAAGCAGCTTGCCGGAATGCGTGGTTTGATGGCGGATACATCCGGACGTACCATCGAACTGCCAATCAAATCCAATTTCCGTGAAGGTCTGGATGTACTGGAATACTTTATTTCAGCGCATGGTGCGCGTAAAGGTCTGTCTGATACAGCGCTTCGTACAGCCGATTCCGGATACCTGACAAGACGTCTTGTTGACGTTTCCCAGGAACTTGTTATCCGTGAGACAGACTGCTGTGAAAACCGCGGAAAAGATGAGATTCCGGGTATGTGGATTAGTGCATTCATGGATGGAAAAGAAGTGATTGAAACACTGGAAGAGCGTATTACCGGACGTTATTCCTGCGAGACAATTCTCGATGACAATGGTGAGGTTATCGTAAAGGCAAACCATATGATTACGCCAAAACGTGCAGCGCGCATTGTAAATACAAAGAAAATTATCGATGCCGGAGATAAAGCACAGGTGAAGATTCGTACAATTTTGACATGTAAATCCCATATTGGTATCTGTGCGAAATGTTATGGATCCAACATGGCAACCAAAGAACCGGTACAGGTTGGTGAGGCTGTTGGTATCATTGCAGCGCAGTCAATCGGTGAACCGGGTACACAGCTGACCATGCGTACCTTCCATACAGGTGGTGTGGCCGGTGATGATATCACACAGGGTCTTCCTCGTGTCGAGGAGCTTTTCGAGGCGAGAAAGCCGAAGGGACTTGCGATAATTTCCGAATTTGCAGGAAAAGTGCAGCTTCGCGACACGAAGAAAAAACGTGAAGTTGTAGTGACAAACGATGAAACAGGACAGAGCAAGGCGTATCTGATTCCTTATGGATCACGTATTAAGGTATTGGATGGTCAGGAACTTGAAGCTGGTGACGAGCTGACAGAAGGTAGTGTAAATCCGCACGATATTTTGAAAATCAAAGGTGTTCGTGCAGTGCAGGATTACATGCTTCGTGAGGTGCAGCGTGTATACCGTCTGCAGGGTGTAGAAATTAATGATAAGCATATTGAGGTTATCGTGCGTCAGATGCTGAAAAAAGTGCGCATTGAGAACAATGGAGATTCTGATTTTCTGCCAGGTATCCTTGTCGACACACTGGATTATGAGGATGCAGTGGAAAAAATGCAGGAGGAAGGCAAAGAGCCACCAGAGGGCAAACAGATCATCCTTGGTATTACCAAGGCTTCTCTTGCTACAAATTCGTTCCTCTCAGCAGCATCCTTCCAGGAAACCACAAAGGTTCTCACCGATGCTGCCATTAAGGGTAAGGAAGATCCATTGATCGGATTGAAAGAAAATGTAATTATTGGTAAACTGATTCCTGCGGGAACCGGAATGAAGCGTTACCGCAATATCCAGATTCATAGCGATCTGGTAGACAGCCTGGAGCCGCCGGCACCGGTTGTGGAGGAAGAAAAAGAAGAAGCACCGGACAATGCAGAAAATAATGAGATAACAGATGAGATGGATCCGGATATCGAGATGAACTTTTCAGAGGATGAAGAACTTGAGATGACGGAAGTCGAAGATGAAACTTTGATGATAGAAGAATAAATGCTCTGAAAAGAAAAGGGTAAAAAAGAATTCCATCTAATCAGCCGGAATAAAATTATTTCAACAGATTAGATGGAATTTTTGTTCATAAAATATCTGTTTATGTAACGATTTTTCGGGCAAAAATACTATTAAAAAATTTTTTTAAAAAAATACAAAAAAAGTGTTGACAATAACAAATATCTTTGGTAAGATAGTATTCGCTGACGCACCAAAGAACAGTTTCTTAAGGACAAGCGTCAGGAACGAACCTTGATAACTGAACAGTGAAACAACCTTGAAAAGTTCTGAAAAAAGAATCGAAAAGATTCAGATAAAGAACGACGAATGGTAAGAACCATTCCCGATTCAATTTCT
>JAXEJU010000062.1:0-76256 GCA_034101395.1 Eubacterium sp.
AAAATAAAAATTTTGTCAAGTTTTTTTGAGTAAGAAAAAAGCCAGCATTTAAGCTGACTTGCAATAAAGCGATATAAAGATAACTCTGAAAAAATATAGTGCTAAATCCTAAAGACGGGCTTCCTCAAAACTTTCACTTGAAAAATACAGGCAGATAATATAAAATAAATGTATATGTACGAATTTAGAGCCGTATAGTCGGCGGAAAGAGAGGAAACAAATGGTATCAGCAGGAGATTTTAGAAACGGATTGACAGTTGAAATTGAGGGAACTGTATATCAGATTATAGAATTTCAGCATGTAAAACCTGGTAAAGGGGCAGCTTTTGTCCGCACAAAGCTGAAAAATGTTGTGGATGGAGGTGTAGTGGAAAAGACATTCCGTCCTACTGAAAAATATCCACAGGCACATATTGATAAAAGAGAGATGCAGTATTTGTACAATGATGGCGAGATGTACAATTTCATGGATAATGAAAACTATGAGCAGATTGCACTGACAGAAGATGCAGTAGGCGATTCCATGAAGTTTGTAAAAGAGAATGATAATGTTAAAATGGTTTCCTACAAAGGAAATATTTTCGCGATTGAGCCACCTATGTTTGCCGAGCTTGAGGTTACAGAGACAGAGCCTGGTGTTAAGGGTGATACCGCTACAAACGTTACAAAACCAGCTACTGTTGAGACCGGTGCTCAGGTTAATGTTCCGATTTTTGTAAATCAGGGGGATAAAATTCAGATTGATACCCGTACAGGAGAATATCTGAAGAGACTGTAAGATGTATTTATAAATCAGATAGAGAATAAAAAAGCCTTTTCTGTAAAAACAGGAAAGGCTTTTTTGAATCAACGTGTGATTACAGTGCTTTCTGAATTACGCTTACAGCGATAACAGCAAGGATACCACCGATACTGGAACCAACAAGATTGACAACAAGCTGGTATGCCCAGTCAACTTTTTCTTTGTTTTTGTTCGGTATCGGAATGATAGCAAACCAGATACTGCTGAATACGGAACGCATGGCATTCATACTGAATCCGGTGCTGTTTAGTGTCAGTGCCAGAATGGCAACGGCAGATTTTTTTCAACTGGATAGGCAGAAAAGATACCCCGTTTTGGTTCATCCGGTGATGCCTTGAAAGAATCCCAGAAGAAGAAGGTGCAAAGCAGTACAGCAGTACCGGCTGCAAGGAATTCCATCAGCAGATACAAAAGAGCCTCATCAATAGGGAGACCCTTCCAAATCAGGCTTCCAAAGACAACTCCGGGGTTGAGGTAAGCAGGACCACCCATGATAACGGCTACAGTGAGGCCGAAACCAACGGCAAGGCTCCATGCAAATACCAGTTCAATATAGTTCAGTTTCGATACGAGTGTTTTCTTGAGGGAAATGTTACACATACAAGCATAACCGCCTAACAGGAAAACAAGACTTCCGGCATATTCTGCCAAGTACTTCATAAAAATTCTCCTTCCTCTTGAGGTTATTTGGACAAATTTCCCATATTTAAATAATTATTTATCATAATTTTAATATATTTGTATAATTATGTCATCTTATTTTTTAAAATTTAAATTTTTGTATTGACCTTATACCCCTATGGGGTATATAATGTGAGCATACTAATTCAGGAGGAGAATGGGATGAGTGAGAGTAAAGAATGTTGTAGCTGTAGGAAGATAAAGGAGCGCACAGAAAAGGAATACCGGAATCTGATTAACCGGTTGAACCGCATTGAGGGGCAGATACGCGGGATTCGTGGAATGGTGGAAAAAGATGCCTATTGTACCGATATACTTGTGCAGGTCGCAGCCGCGAATGCTGCTTTAAACAGCTTTAACAGGGTTCTCCTTGCTAATCACATCAAAACCTGTGTAACAAATGATATTCGAGAAGGAAAAGAAGAGACGGTAGATGAGCTTCTGACAGTTTTACAGAAATTAATGAAATAGAATGGAATGGTGATCAGAATGCAGCAATACAGAGTAACAGGAATGAGTTGTGCTGCCTGCAGCAGCCGGGTAGAAAAAGCGGTGGGCAAAGTAGAGGGTGTGACTTCATGTTCGGTCAGTTTTCTCACAAATTCTATGGTTGTGGAGGGAGAGGTAAAACAGGATGAGATTATCCGTGCTGTGGAAAAAGCCGGGTATAGTGCCAGCGTGGAGGGAGAAAACGAAACGGGTACTCCGGTGGCACAAAGAGAAGAACAGGCGCAGGATAAATCGTTTTCCAGATTGAAATACAGATTGTGGTTTTCGGTTGGGTTTCTCTTGATCCTTATGTATTTTTCCATGGGCCATATGATGTGGGGGTGGCCTTTGCCATCCGTGATGGAAAATAACCATGTGGCAATGGGGATTCTCCAGATGCTTTTGACAATCATTATTATGGTAATCAATCAGAAATTCTTTGTGAGCGGGTTTAAAAGCTTGTGGCACAGAGCACCGAATATGGATACACTGGTAGCGTTGGGTGCAGGTGCTGCCTTTGGCTACAGCACCTATGCGCTGTTTGCCATGACCGATGCCCAGATGAGACAGGATGCGGCCGCCGTTATGGGATATATGCACGAACTCTATTTCGAGTCCGCTGCCATGATTCTCACGCTGATTACGGTCGGAAAAATGCTTGAGGCAAAATCGAAAGGCAGAACTACAGATGCCCTGAAAGGACTTATGGAACTGGCACCGAAGACTGCTGTTCTTGTGAGAGATGGCATCGAGGTGGTCGTGCCTGTCGAACAGGTGAAAAAAGGAGATGTTTTTGTTGTACGTCCTGGTGAAAGTATACCGGTAGACGGGATTATCCTGGAGGGGAGTTCTGCTGTCAATGAAGCATCACTTACCGGTGAGAGTATTCCGGTCGATAAAGTTACCGGTGATTTTGTGTCGGCGGCAACGATTAACCAGTCCGGTTTTATCCGGTGTGAAGCGGCAAGAGTGGGTGAGGATACTACGTTATCCCAGATTATCCGGATGGTAAGTGATGCGGCGGCGACAAAAGCGCCGATTGCCAAAGTGGCAGACCGGGTTTCAGGAGTATTTGTGCCGGTAGTTATCGTTATTTCAGTGGTTACCTTTCTTGTGTGGATGCTTTGCGGCAGTACATGGGGATACTCGCTTGCAAGAGCGATATCCGTTCTTGTTATCAGTTGTCCATGCGCACTGGGGCTTGCCACTCCGGTTGCCATTATGGTAGGAAATGGTGTGGGGGCAAAGAACGGGATTCTGTTTAAGACAGCGGTATCTCTTGAGGAGACAGGAAAAGTACAGGTTGTGGCACTTGACAAAACCGGCACCATAACGAAAGGAGAACCTCAGGTGACCGATATACTGCCGGCAGAGGGGGTTGAAAAAACAGAACTTCTGCGTTTTGCCATTGCGCTGGAAAAACAGAGCGAACATCCACTCGCAAAGGCAGTGCTTGCGTATGGAGAGGAAATCCGTTCCGGCGGAGAAACATTACAGATACCACAGGTGACAGATTTCAGGGTATTGCCGGGTAATGGTCTGACAGCAAAAGACAGGGGTGTTGTTCTTTGTGGCGGTAACCAGAAATTTATAGAAGAGAGAGCACAGATTCCGGCTGCCATGAAAGAAAAGGCGGCTGCGATGGCAGAAGAGGGCAGGACGCCGTTGTTTTTTGCAAGAAATGGGAAATTTACCGGCATCATTGCTGTGGCAGATATCATCAAGGAGGAGAGCCCGCAGGCAGTGAGGGAACTTCAAAATATGGGAATACACGTAGTCATGCTCACCGGTGACAACGAAAAAACGGCAAAGGCGATTGGCAGACAGGCGGGTGTAGACGAAGTGATTGCCGGTGTTTTACCGGATGGAAAGGAACAGGTAATACGTTCGCTTAAGAAAAAAGGAAAAACTGCCATGGTTGGTGACGGGATTAATGATGCGCCGGCTCTCACAAGTGCGGACACAGGAATTGCCATAGGTGCGGGAACCGACATTGCCATTGACGCGGCAGACGTCGTGCTGATGAAGAGCAGACTCACGGATGTTCCGGCAGCAATCCGTCTGAGCCGTGCGTCTCTTTGCAATATTCATGAAAATCTGTTCTGGGCATTTATCTATAATATCATTGGAATTCCGCTCGCGGCAGGAGTGTGGATTCCGGTGTTTGGGCTGACACTTAATCCGATGTTTGGCGCAGCGGCTATGAGCTTATCCAGCTTTTGTGTTGTGACAAATGCTCTGCGGCTGAATTTCAAAAATATATACGATGCCCGGAGAGATCATAAAAAAAGAAAATCAGAAGAAAGAGAGGAAAAGAAAATGACAAAGACAATGAAAATTGAGGGAATGATGTGTGGACATTGTGAGGCGAGAGTAAAAAAGGTACTGGAGGCGCTGCCTGAAGTTGAGAGTGCAGATGTAAGCCATGAAAAGGGAACGGCTGTTGTGACATTAAATGCGGAAATTTCCGATGATACTCTCACAAAAACGGTGGAGGAACAGGATTATCAGGTGATATCCGTGGAATAAATCTGCTATAGCCTTATCCTATAGCAAGCTCAAGTTTTTCTGTACTGGACAATTCCCTACTAAGATGATATGATAACTACACAAACGAAAAACACAGGTTCATTATCAAAGAATATGCGCATGAAATCATGCAGAAATGAGGGATAGAAATGAGTAAGAAAAACTATACAGAAAGAAATTTAAAATTTGAAACATTACAGTTACATGTTGGACAGGAACAGGCGGATCCGGTTACAGATGCAAGAGCGGTTCCGATTTATGCGACCTCCTCATATGTGTTCCACAACAGTGAACACGCGGCGGCTCGGTTTGGTCTCACGGATGCCGGAAATATTTACGGACGTCTGACCAATCCGACAGAGGATGTCTTTGAACAGAGAATTGCCGCACTGGAAGGCGGTGTCGCTGCCCTGGCAGTTGCTTCCGGTGCCGCTGCCATTTCTTATACGATTCAGAATTTGGCACAGGCAGGAGATCATATCGTTGCAGCGAAAAATATCTACGGCGGAACCTACAATCTGCTGGCACATACACTGGTGGATTATGGCATTTCCACAACATTTGTTGATCCGTTTAACGAAGAAGAAGTGGAGGCGGCGATTCAGGATAATACAAAAGCACTGTTCATTGAGACACTTGGAAATCCAAATTCCGATGTTGTTGATATTGAGAAACTTGCGGGTATCGCCCATGCACATAAAATTCCACTGGCAGTGGACAACACATTTGCCACTCCGTATCTTGTTCGTCCGATTGAGTACGGTGCAGACATTGTGGTTCATTCGGCTACCAAATTTATCGGTGGACACGGAACAGCAATCGGTGGTGTCATTGTTGACAGCGGAAAATTTGACTGGGAGGCAAGTGGCAAATTTGATTCCCTTACAAAACCAAATCCAAGCTATCATGGCATCAGCTTTACAAAAGCGGTTGGACCGGTTGCTTTTGTTACTAAAATCCGTGCGATACTGCTTCGCGATACAGGTGCAACGCTGTCACCGTTCCATGCATTTTTGTTTTTGCAGGGACTTGAAACCCTGTCACTTCGTGTGGAGCGTCATGTGGAAAATGCGTTGAAAGTTGTCAGATATCTGAATGACCATCCGCAGGTTGAAAAAGTAAATCATCCGGCGGTAACGGACGATCCGGGACAGAAAGAGCTTTATCAGAAATATTTCCCAAATGGCGGCGGTTCCATTTTCACTTTTGAAATAAAGGGAGATGCGGATAAGGCGAAGAAATTTATTGACAACCTTGAACTGTTTTCTCTTCTTGCCAATGTGGCAGACGTGAAGTCGCTGGTTATTCATCCGGCATCTACGACTCATTCACAGTTGAGCGAAGAGGAACTGGCTGACCAGGGAATCAAACCAAATACGATTCGTCTCTCAATCGGAACGGAAAACATTGATGACATCATTGAGGATCTGGAGGAGGCGTTTAAGGCTGTCCAGTGATGATTTTCCTTGCTTTTTGACGGACATGATAGTAGAGTATAAAAGGGGTGTCTGAAGACATACCCGCATAGAAATAGCAGGAACGGAGATTATTATGTCTTTGACAGAAAAACAGCAGGAACGATATTCCAGACATCTTTTGTTAAAAGAGATTGGTGTGGATGGACAAAAGAAATTATTGGATTCAAAAGTACTGGTGATAGGTGCAGGAGGACTGGGAGCACCGGTGCTCATGTATCTGGCGGCATCGGGAATTGGAACACTGGGGATAGCGGATCATGATAACATCGAGTTGTCGAATATGCAGCGCCAGGTGATTCACAGTTCCGGGGCTGTTGGTACGTCGAAAGCGGAATCCGCAAAACGGAGGATACAGGAGATTAATCCGGATGTAAAAACCGTTATTTATAAGGAGCGGGTTACGGCAGACAATATTAATGAGATGATAAAGGACTACGACTTTATTATTGATGGTGTAGATAATTTTGCAACGAAATTTCTGATAAATGATGCCTGTGTTCTGGCGAAAAAACCATTTTGCCATGGAGGTATCCGGGAGTTTGTGGGGCAGGTGATGACTTATGTGCCGGGAAAGGGTCCGTGTTACCGCTGTATATTTGAGGAAATTCCGGCAGCGGACGTGGCGGAGAGTTGTTCTAAGGCGGGAGTGATTGGATCTTTACCGGGAATCATAGGCAGTTTGCAGGCACTTGAAGCACAGAAATTCCTGTTGGGCGCGGGAAATCTTCTGACAGGAAAAATGTTGATATTTGACGGGCTTTCCATGAAATTTCGTGCGGTGGAATTTGGAAAGCCATCGGCACACTGCCGGGTGTGTGGTACAGATGCGGATATCCGTACTATTATACCGGACAATTACCGGTATCCGGGGAGTGGAAAAAGAAAGGACGAAACGGAGTGATAGGCTGATGAATCCATTTGCAAGGACAGAACGTCTGCTTGGGGAAGATGCCATGAAAAAACTCCGGGCAGCCAGAGTAGCTGTATTTGGCGTGGGCGGTGTCGGAGGATATGTGGTGGAAGCTCTTGCCAGGAGTGGTGTGGGAGCCATTGATCTGATTGACCACGATACCGTCAGCATAACGAATCTTAACCGGCAGATTATTGCATTGCAGAGCACGTTGGGAAAATATAAAGTGGATGTGATGAAAGACCGTATTCTGGACATTAATCCGGAGTGTAAGGTCGATATCCACCGATGTTTTTTTCTGCCCGAAACGGAAGGAGAATTTGATTTTCGGGAGTATTCCTATGTGGTGGATGCGGTGGATACGGTGACCGCCAAAATTCAGCTGGTGATGCAGGCAAAAGAGTGCGGAGTGCCTGTGATCAGCAGTATGGGGGCGGGTAATAAGCTTGATCCGACGCGGTTTGAGGTGGCAGATATTTATGAGACTTCAGTCTGTCCGCTGGCAAAGGTGATGCGAAGGGAACTGAAAAAGCGTGGAGTAAAAGAATTGAAAGTTGTGTACTCAAAGGAGCAGCCGGTTCGGCAGAAGATGCAGGAACCGACTGCTGAACGTGTTGTACCGGGCTCGACGGCTTTTGTTCCATCGGTGGCTGGACTGGTTCTTGCCTCTGAAGTTGTGAGAGATCTTACGGAACGGAGAGAACAATGAAGGAAAATCTAAATGAGCAAATGCAGCGCCAAAGAGAGATAGAACGCAGTATCGTAAAAAAATTCCGCAAGGAGATCTGGCGCAGATTCACAAAGGGAATTAATGACTATGAACTGATACAGGACGGCGATAAGATTGCGGTCTGTATTTCCGGTGGCAAGGATTCTATGCTGATGGCAAAACTGTTTCAGGAACTGGAACGGCATGGTCAGAAAAATTTTGACGTTATATTTCTTGTGATGAATCCGGGATACAATGAAGAAAATTATAAACGCATCGTGGACAATGCAGAGATTCTCGGAGTGCCGATTACTGTTTTTGATTCGCAGATATTTGACGTTGTCGCTTCGGATGTGGAAACACCCTGCTATCTTTGCGCCCGCATGCGGAGGGGATATCTGTACAGTAAGGCAAAAGAACTCGGATGCAACAAGATTGCACTCGGACATCATTTTGATGATGTCATCGAGACGATTCTGATGGGAATGCTCTATGGTGGCCAGGTGCAGACGATGATGCCAAAACTTCACAGCACAAATTTTGAGGGGATGGAGCTGATACGTCCGATGTATCTGATCCGGGAAGAAGATATTATCCACTGGTGTACATATAACCAACTGGAATTTATCCGGTGTGCCTGCCGTTTTACGGAGCGTATTGAGATGGAGCAGGAACTGGAAAAAGGGGCAAAGCGAAAGGAAATTAAAGAGTTGATACGGGAACTTCGGACAAGGAGCCCTTTTATCGAGAAAAACATTTTTAAAAGTGTGGAAAATGTAAATTTAAGTACGATAATTGCGTATAAAAAAGATGGGGTGAAGCATCACTTTCTGGATGATTACGAAAAATGAGCGTTTGGCAGATGACGCGTCTGCAGAAGGGAGGCATTATGACACTCACACAATTAAAATATGCAATTTCAGTTGCCGACCAGGGCTCTATGAATGAGGCGGCGAAGCAGCTGTATATTTCGCAGCCGAGTCTTTCCGGCTCTATCCGGGAGTTGGAAAAGGAAATCGGTTTTGATATTTTTCTCCGGTCAAACCGGGGGATTGTGATTACACCGGAAGGGGAAGAATTCCTAGGCTATGCCAGACAGGTGACGGAACAGTACAGGCTTCTTGCCAACCGTTATATAGAGAAAGAAGCAAAGGAAAAATTCAGTGTCTCCATGCAGCATTATTCGTTCGCGGTAAAAGCTTTTGTGGAGACGGTAAAACGTGCCGGTATGGAAAACTATGAATTTGCGGTGCATGAGACAAAAACATATGAAATTATTGAGAATGTCAGGACGTTTAAGAGTGAACTGGGAATTTTGTACATGAATGATTTTAACGAGCATGTTCTGCAAAAAATTCTGCGGGAGAACCAGCTGAAATTTACGGAGCTTTTTACCTGTGATACGTATGTCTATCTGCGTTCCGGACACCCGCTTGCCAATCATACCATTATTTCAATGGAGGAACTCGAGCCTTATCCGTGTCTTGCCTTTGACCAGGGAAAAAATAACTCTTTTTATCTCTCAGAGGAGATGAAGAGCACATATGACTATAAACGCATTATTAAGGCAAATGACCGGGCAACGATGCTGAATCTGATGAATGGACTGGATGCGTATACGCTTTGTTCCGGCATTATATGCGAGGAACTCAATGGAGATGATTCCATGGCGATTCCACTGAAAGAGAGTGAGAAGATGAGGATTGGATATATCAGCCGGACAGGCTCTAACATCAGTCCTCTTGGAAAAATTTTTATCGAGGAACTCCTTACTTACAAAAAAACATTGGAACAATAATAGAACTGCTGCATAAAATAGAGAATAAGTGCATAAATCAGCGCAGAAATGAGGGAGTCCATGAATCAATTTCATTTTCTTATCCTAGGGGATGAACCGAGACAGACGTATCTGGCACAGTTACTGAAAGAACGGGGACATGAGGTAATGCAGGCGGAGGACTATATGCCGGGATATCATGATGCTGTGCTTCTGCCGGTGCCACAGACGAAGAAATATCTGGAGAAATGTGTGGAACGTTTGCAGAAGGGGCAGATTGTGTATGGCTGTAACTTTCCTGCTGACCTTGTGGAAATGTGCGACAGAAGAGGAATCCATTTTGTTGACTATATGAAGGTGGAGGGCGTGGCCAGCCGCAATGCGATTGCAACAGCGGAAGGGGCAATTGCGGAAGCACTGCTGGGAGCCTGCGTCAGTATTCAGGGAAGCCGTTCTCTTGTGATGGGATACGGGTGCTGTGGGGAAATTCTTGCAGAAAAACTGATTTCGCTGAAAGCGGATGTTACTGTTATGGAACGCAAGGGAGAAAAGCGTGCCAGAGCAAAGGGATACGGATGCCGGGCGGTCTCCTTTGAGATGCCGCCGGAAGAGACGGGAGAATTTGATTTCATTTTTAACACGGTTCCGGCATTGGTGCTGACGGAGGAAAAGCTTACTTATGCAAAAAAGGATGTCCGTATCATTGACATAGCTTCCGCTCCGGGAGGAGTGGATTTTGATTTTTGTCAAAAAAAGGGGATGCAGGCAAAATTATGTCTTGGACTTCCCGGAAAATATGCACCAAAATCATCCGCCGGAATACTTGTAGAAGTAATAGGAAAAACAATTCTGGGAGAATGATAAATGGGCAAAATGAAACAGCGGACCGTTGGCTTTGCCATTACCGGTTCATTTTGCACCTATGAGAAAATCAAAAAAGCAGTACGGGAACTGGTCGAGAGTGGAAACCGTGTAATCCCTATTTTTTCAAATACCGCCCAGACCGTGAACTGTCGTTTCGGAGATGCCAGAGATTTTATCATAGAAATACAGGAGATAACAGGGGAACGTGGAATTTTCAGTATTCAGGAAGCAGAGCCCATCGGACCAAAGGCTTTTCTGGATGTCCTCGTTATTGCTCCGTGTACGGGAAATACGATGGCGAAGCTTTGTGCCGGCATTACGGATTCTCCTGTGCTGATGGCGGCGAAAGCGCATATGCGAAATGAGAAGCCTGTAGTGATCTCTGTTTCTACAAACGATGCTCTCGGTGTAAATCTGAAAAATATCGGAGAGCTGATGAATTCGAAAAATATTTATTTTGTACCGTTTGGACAGGACGATTATGCCGCAAAGCCCAAATCGATGATCGCACATGTTGACCAGATTCCGGCAACGATTGAGGAGGCATTGAAGGGACGACAGATCCAGCCGGTTATCCGGTCACCGTTTGGAAATGCGTGATGAATGGTATTAAAAAATCCAGTCTGCATATTCTTAAAAAAAAGAAATATCGCAGGCTGGATTTTTTGTTAAAAATTTTGTCAGAGAATTATATTTACCTTATATTTCCGCAGAAAATAATCAATTTGCAGCAGGTAGGCAAGCATCTGCGGACCGGCCATCAGCTGTCCATACCACGGGGCACCATAATCTTTCGGGTTATTCATAAACTGATTGAGTGCAGACAGATTTAGAAGGTCTTTTAATGGACTTCTGCCATCGGACAGCGCTTCTTTCAGACGGGTGACAAGAAGTGTTTCGTAATAAGGGTTGTAGGTTTTGGGATATGGACTTTTTTTGCGGTACAGTATTTCGGCGGGTAAAAGGCCTTCGGAAGCGTGCCTCAGTATATTTTTTACAACACCGCCTCTTGCTTTCATTTCCCATGGAATATTAAATACATATTCAACTAGTGTGCGGTCAGCAAAAGGGACACGGGCTTCCAGTCCGGAATACATGCTGGTGCGGTCCATCCGGTTCAGAAGTGTCTGCATAAAGAAACGTATATTCAGATATCCGATGCGGCGTCTGTTTGTCTCTGTCTCGTTTTCCCCGGGCAGGACATTTATTTCACTGACTGCCTTATCGTAGGAGCTTTTTACATACTCATCCATATGAAGAATGTTTATAAGCTCCGGAGATAAAAGTGCCTTGCGCGGCTCGAGTGATGGTGTCCACGGAAACGTGCCGGAACTTAGCATATCTTCTCTGTGAAACCACGGGTAGCCGCCAAATACCTCGTCGGCACATTCTCCCGTGAGAACTACCTTATGGCTGTGGCTGACCTCTTCGCAGAAATACTGCAGGGACGAATCGATATCGACCATGCAGGGCAGATCATGGGCATCGACAGAACGCGTCAGAAGATCTGCCTGACGGGTGTTGCTGCATTCCAGATAATGGTGGTCGGAGTCCAGAAAGGCAACCATTTTATCGACATAAGGACGGTCTTCGGAAGGTTGAAAAGAGTTTGCCTTAAAGAATTTATTGTTTTCCTTAAAGTCAAAGGAAAATGTTGTGAGAGTTTCTCCTTTTCTGCGAAGTTCGGCGGCGCAGACAGCAGAGACCACGCTCGAATCCACACCTCCGGATAAAAAGGTGCAGATCGGAACATCTGATACCATCTGTCTGCGGATGGCATCCTGTATGAGAAAGGATGTTTTTTCGACGGTTTCCTTATACGAGTCAAAATGCGGATGGCTTTCCAGGTGAAAGTAGGTGGTTGTATGCTGTCCGTAGGGACTGCATGTCATGTAGGTGCCGGGCAATAGCTCGTGAAAATCTTTAAATACGCCGGAACCCGGATTTCTGGCCGGCCCCAGGGACAGAATTTCATTGAGACCGTTACTGTCGAGATTTGCGGTTACTCCTGGGAAACACAGACATCCTTTTGGCTCTGATGAGAAAATAAGAGTACCGTTGTGGATGGTATAAAACAGTGGTTTCACTCCAAAACTGTCACGGAACAGGGATAATGTGTTGTGGCGTTCGTCATAAATGGCAAATGCAAAAATGCCGTCTACATCGCGGACAAAATCTGCACCAAAAGTCAGGAAGGAGAGCAGAAGAATCTCGGTATCCGATGTTGTCTGTATTTTGATATTATGCTCTGACAGACGATTGCGCAGGATGGGAAGGTTGTATATTTCGCCATTATACACGATATGATACCGGAAACCATCCATTTCTTTCGTCATCGGCTGGTGTCCGCCGTCAAGGTCGATAATGGACAGCCGGGTATGTGCAAGACCACAGTGAGACATTAGAATTCTGTCGTTATCATCTGGTCCGCGGTGCTTAAGAACAGATTTCATTTCATCTAAAACATGCAGGAAATAATCTCTTTTGCCGGTAAAGTCCGCACAGGGATCAAAAAAACCGGAAATACTACACATAAGTAGTCCTCCTATTGGAAATAATACTTGCTATTTATATACTAGATTATGTATAACAATATAATAATATACACAAATAAATGCAGGATTTGTATTGGGGGGATATGAGATGAAACGGGTTTTATCGATGATTCTTTTGGTTTTCTTTATATGGAGAATTAACCGGACGATTTTCTGTCCATAAAAAAGATGGCAGATCAGAATATGTATCAGGATAAGCAGAGCCACCGTTAAGCAGTGGCTCTGAAAATACCGGTTGAAAACTTATGACAGTTGAGCTGCGAGTTCCCGGTAAATATCATCAATTACGCGCTCATCGAGTTTTGTATCAAGAAAGATTTCTACGGCATACTTCGCCTGGGCTACAAGCATTTCAAGTCCGGTCACACCGGTCATACCCAGTTCTCTTGCCTGCGCCACGAGTTTCGTGGTGAGCGGGTTATAGATGATGTCAAGTACGGCTTCGCACTGTGGGAAACGGGTCAGATCAACCGGAGAGGCATCACTTGCCGGATACATGCCAACCGGGCTTGTGTTGACAATGATATCGGCATCGGCATGCTTTTCAAAACATTCTTCATAGGTGATAACACCTTCTTTCATGACGCGGTGTCCGACTACGATCATCGAGGCGGCACCGAGTTTTTTTATACCTGCCTTGATCGCCTGGGCAGCTCCCCCATTTCCGAGGACAACAACTTTTTTCCCTTCCATGGAAATTCCATTCTTTTCTGCCATATAGATAAATCCCGGCAGATCCGTATTGTAACCGTAAAGTTTACCGTCCCGGTTGACAATGGTATTTACGGCACCGATAGCTGCTGCACTTTCATCCATGGATTCCAGATAAGGTATGACATCGCATTTGTAAGGAATGGTAACATTAATTGCTGAAAATTCCCTTTGTTCCATGAAAACGGGGAATTCTTTTTTTGTTAGCGGGCAGAGATCATAGGTATAATCTGCCAGTTTTTCATGTATTATTTTTGAGTAGCTGTGAGAAAGCTTTTCTCCTATGAGTCCGTATTTCATATAGTTCCTCCCATGTATAAATTTCACACTGTGGTTTTAAGTGTATCACACAAAGTTGTCCGCTTCAAGGAATAATACAGGAGGACAGGCATATATTATACAAAAGAACAGGGGGATGTCAGATGAAGAAAGAAGAGATTTTGCAGGTTCTTCCGGAGCGCCTCAGACAATTGGTAAAGGAGGCGGTCATGGACTGGGAGGCGCTTCAGGAAATTCATATACGTCTGGGAAGGGGAATTGTATTTACAATCCGTGGAAAAAAAACAGTTCCCCATCAGGATGGACAGGTCGTAACCAAAAAGGAATTCCGGGAGATACTTGAGTACATAAGTAATTATTCGCTGTATGCGTTTGAGGAAGAAATAAAAAAAGGTTTTCTCACGATTCCCGGCGGACACCGTGTAGGTGTATGCGGAAAAGCGGTAATCGAGGAAAACAGGGTCAGGACATTCCGGAACATTTCGTTTTTAAACATCCGGGTTGCGCATGAAGTAAAGGGATGTGCAGACCGGATTATGCCGTATCTTTTTGAACAGAATCGGTTTTTATCTACATTGCTTGTATCACCGCCGGGAGCAGGAAAAACTACTCTGTTACGGGACATTGTAAGGAACCTTGCAAACGGATGGCAGAGAGTGGAAGCCCAAAATGTTTCGGTTATTGATGAGCGCTCAGAAATTGCCGGCTGTTATATGGGGATTCCGCAGAACGATGTGGGATACTGTTCGGATGTGCTTGATGGATGTCCCAAATCAGAGGGAATCCGTATGATGCTGCGTTCTATGGCACCGGAGGTGATTGCAGTGGATGAAATCGGAACTCAGAAAGAGTATGAAGCGATAACGGAAGCATTAACGAGCGGATGTGCGCTTTTAGCAACCGTTCATGGAAATTCCATGCAGCATATCCGGGAGAAACCTCCTTTAAAGAAAATGCTGGATGAGCAGATGTTTGGCAGGATTGTGTTTCTCTCCCAAAGCGGACATCCGGGTGTTGTGACAGAAATCGATAACGGCAAAGGGGAGGTGATCTGGAAGTGAAAGTTGTGGGAATGTGTTTAGTATTACTCGGTTGTGTGGGAATCGGATTTTACTATCGTATAAGGGAAGTGTTCCGGTACCGGAATCTTCAGGAACTTTTAAAGGCGATGGTTATTCTGCGGGGGGAGATTGCATCCATGCATACACCACTGCCGGATGCGCTTTTACAGTCAGCCAAAAGGACAAAAGGAATTACTGCGGAGTTTTTTTCGGCTGTTGCCGGTGAACTGGAAGAGGGTGGTGGAGAACTTTGTGTGATATGGCAAAATAAGTTGAGGGATTGTGTCCCTGTCATGCAGCTTCGGGAGGAAGACCGCAGGGAACTGGAGGCTCTGGGAGAAACTCTCGGGTATCTGGATGTGGAAATGCAGATACAGAGTATCGAGCTGTACCGCAGAAGGCTTGAATACAGCATAAAGGGAATGGAAAAAGAGAGTGACAAACGATGCCGCTTGTATCCGGTGCTTGGTACTGTGGCGGGAATCGTTCTCTGTATCCTTATTGTGTAATCGGAAAATAGCAGACAGAAAGCGTTAATGAAAATGGAGACAAAATGGAAATTGCAATAATATTTAAAATAGCACTGGTTGGGATTCTGGTAACGATTCTAAACCAGATACTCAAACAGTCAGGAAGGGACGAGCAGGCATTTATCGTCAGCCTGGCAGGACTCATACTGGTACTGTTCTGGGTGATTCCTTACATATCGGATTTGTTTGAGACGGTTGAGGATTTGTTTTCTTTTTAGTAGAAAGTGAGGCAGAGATATGCTGAAAATCGTGTTGGTCGGACTGACGGCAGTCTTTCTTTCGATGGTAGCAGGAAGTGTGAAGAGAGAGTATGGATATCTGGTCGCTGTCAGTACGTCGCTTCTTATTTTTTTCTATGGGTTATCGCAGATTTCTATTATTGCTGAAGAAGTGCAGACATTTGAAGAGGCTATTGGCCTGCAGCACGAATATATGGTAATTCTTTTGAAAATGGCAGGGATTGCCTATCTCAGCCAGTTTGCTGTCAGTCTCTGCCGGGATGCCGGTCAGGGGGCGATTGCCGGACAGATTAGTTTTGCCGGTAAAATCAGCATGCTTATCATAAGCCTTCCGATACTTGAGTCTCTCGTAAAAACGATAGGGGAATTTTTTATATGAAAAGGAAGGATCAAAAAAACAGTCATTACGTGAAGGGGTTTCTTAGTATCATTTTTGTTGTCTTATTTCTGGCAGCAGCCAGGGAAGAACCATTTTGTCTGGCAAAAGAAAATGAGAGTGGCGAAAGCGGTTTTAACTGGCAGGGTAGTCTTTCGCTGGACGAGGTGCAGGAAATTTTTGAACATTTACAGGAAAATGGAGGGGCTGGAGAAAATACCGGTTTTTCCATACAGGATTATGTGTCCGATATCCTTTCGGGAAAAAGTGATTTTTCTCTACGGGAATTGTGGAGTCAGGGTCTTTCACAGATTGAAGCTCAGTTTGACAGCCAGAAACAGACTTTGCTGAGAATATTGGTTCTCGGGATTTTGTCTGGTATTTTTGTCAATTTTGCAGGAACACTTGGTGACCGAAATTTATCGGAAACCGGATTTTTTGTGATATTTCTTTTGCTGGTCACAACGATGTCAGCCGGTTTTATCAGTGCTTCTCAAATTGCGATGGATGCCGTGGAACATCTGCTTACTTTTATGAAAATACTGATTCCATCGTTCTCCCTGAGCCTTTGTGTGGGAACAGGGACAGCAACCTCAATTGCCTATTATGAAGCTATGCTGATAGCCATCAGTTTTCTCGAAATGGCAATGACAAACATTTTTTTGCCAGGAGTACAGGTCTATTTTATGCTGAGTATGATTAACCAGCTGGCCGAAAACCGTTTTTCCAGACTGGCGGAACTTGTCCGCAGTTTTCTACGGTTCGGAATCCGGTTTATATTTGGTGTACTCATTGGTTATCAGGGAATTCAGGGAATGCTTCTTCCCGTCATGGACAAGGTTAAAAATAATGCGTTACTGCGAACTGCGAAAGGACTTCCGGGGATTGGTAACAGTATAGGTGGAGTGGCAGATACAGTTGTGGGAAGTGGTATGCTGATCAAAAGTGCAGTGGGGGTGGGTGGCATTTTATGTATCTTTATTTTGTGCTTTTATCCGCTGTTGAAATTATTCACTTTTCAACTGATGTACCGAATTGGAAGTGCGCTTGTCCAACCTGTAAGTGACAAGAGAGTGGCGGCATCCCTCCAAATCACAGCGGAGAGTGGTATGCTGCTCATGAAGTTTGTGTTTGCAGGAGCGCTGATGTTCCTTTTGTCGATTACGATTGTTGTTGTGAGTACGAATCTTACAATCTGAAGGTGAGGGGAAACCAGTTATGAGTGAAATCCTTTTAATGGTAAAAAGAGTTAGTATATTTCTTCTGGGAACAACCATTCTGACCAGACTGTTTGGTGAGAGTGAATATAAAAAATATATGGAATATGCGGTTGGACTGATTTTAATTGCCATGGTGTCTTCTCCGGTTCTGGCACTGTTCGGAAACGGAACAAATGTTGAGGACTGGCTGAGCAGAGCAGTGTTTGACCAGAAAGCGGAAGAAACGGTAGAAGAAATAAAAATGCTTGGAAAATCATATGAAAAGACGGTGTGGGAACACTACCGGGAACAGGTACAGGAGGATGTTGCGCTGCAGTGCGGGATTGAACCAAAAGACTGTCTGGTGTCAATGGACGGGGAAACCATAGAGAGAATTGAAGTAAGGTTTTCGCAAAAACAGGAGCAGACAACAATGAAAATAAAACAACTGGCAATGCGGTATGGGATAGATGAAGACTGCATTTATTTTATCGAGTAGTGTAGTTGATCAGGAACCGGATACAGAAAGGAGAAGCGGAACATGGAATGGAAAAAAATGATTCAGAAGGCGGGACCGCTCCGGCTTGGAATCGTTGTTTTGTGCGGCATTTTACTTCTTTTGATTTCCTGCGGCGGGTTATCCATGGGAGATGGCGGCAGTGGACAGACCGCAGGGGAACATGAAAATACCGGAGTGTTACAGGAGAAGTCATCCGATGAAACTCTTCAGCTTTATAAAGAACGCACAAAAGAGGAATTAGTTGCACTGTTAGAGGGAGTAGACGGTGTGGGGCATGCACAGGTAATGCTTACGGTTCGTGCCTCCAATGAAAAAATAACATTAAAGGATAATACGAACAGAGAAAACGGAAGTGAAGAAGAGACGGTTCTGATTGAAGACAGTGATAGAAACAGTTCCCCATATGTGGTACAGGAAAAGGAACCGGTACTGGAGGGCGTTGTAGTTGTATGCGATGGCGGAGATAATGCGGCAGTAAAAAGAGAAATAACTGATGCTGTCAGTGCATTATTTCAAATAGAAAGTCATAAAATAAAAGTAATGAAAAGCAAGGAGGCAAAGGAGTGAAGAAACTTTTGCGAAAAAATCAGATTATTATTACAGCACTTGTTGTCATGGTAGCGCTTGCCGGATATCTCAGTATGACAGAACGGGACGATCTTGCGCTCACAACGGCAAACGAGTCAGTGGAGGATGAAGCGGTAGCGGATATTTCAGAAGAAGATATTGTATTGGATGGAGACGGCTCTGTCAGCAGTGCATCGGTGGCAGCAGTGACCGGGGAAGATGACAATTCAGAAGAAACGATGGAGAGTTCCGATGTGGCATCCAGGGAAAATGCAGGAGAGGCGGTACTTGTGAGCAATACCGTGGGAAGCAGTTTTTTTGAGGAAGCGAAGCTGTCAAGAGAGCAGACTCGTGCGAAAAATAAAGAAACTCTCACGAATCTTGTAAACAATACAAATGTTTCCGATTCACAGAAAGATAAGGCAATGAATGAGATTATGAAAATGACAACAATCAGTGAAAAGGAAACGGCGACAGAAAATCTGCTGGCGGCAAAAGGTTTTGAAGAGGCCGTCGTGACAATATCGGAAAATAGTGTAGATGTAATTGTCAATGCGGAAAATCTGACCGAACAGCAGATTGCACAGATAGCGGACGTAGTAAAACGAAAAACCGAATGCGATGCGGATAAAATTGTGATTTCCCCTGTTGGCAAAAACAAATAAATCTGATATAATGGAAAAGGTTATGAGAAGATAGTGAACGGTTCAGATACAGGAGGTACCGAAGGTATGACAGAAAGTAAACAGGATGTTTTGGATAAGAAGTCCGGAATCGGTGAAGTTCAGATTGCCAATGAAGTTGTTTCTTCCATTGCCGGTATTTCGGCAGGTGAAGTAGAAGGTGTGGATTCCATGGCAGGAGGAATTACAAATGAACTTGCCGGTAAATTCGGAGTAAAAAATCTCTCCAAAGGTGTTAAAGTGGAAGTTGTCGATGACACGGCAACAGTAGATCTGGCAATCAATATGAAATATGGCTACAGTATTCCGGATACCTGTGTGCAGGTGCAGGAAAAAGTAGCACAGGCGATTAATTCCATGACAGGGCTTACTGTGAAACAGGTGAATGTCCGCATTGCCGGTGTGAGTCTGGAGCAGGATTAAAGAGAGAGGAAACGTATGACACGACACGAAATAAGAGAATGTATGTTTTGCCTGCTGTTTCAAAATGAATTTTATGGTACGGACGAGTTCGCAGAACAGCGGGATAATTTTCTGGAACAGAAGTCTATAACGGAAAAGGAGAAAAATGAGCTTCTCAGTAAGATGGAAAAGTTGTTGTCTTTTCTTCCGGATATTGATGGACAGATTGAGGCAAACTCTAAGGGCTGGAAGTTAGACCGTATTGCGAAAGCAGAGCTGGCTATATTGCGTCTGGCTGTGTTTGAGGCAAAGTACGATGATACGATACCGGTCGGAGTTGCCGTTAATGAAGCGGTAGAACTGGCAAAAGCTTACGGTGGGGATAATGCCCCTGCTTTTGTCAATGGTATTTTAGGAAAGATTGTAAATGAATAGAGGAAAAGTATATTCCGTCTCTTCCGTGAATCAGTATATTAAAAATATGTTTTCAAATGAATATGCCCTGGCGGTTGTATTTGTAAAAGGCGAAATATCCAATTGCAAATATCATAGTTCCGGGCATATTTATTTTACGATAAAAGATGCTTCTTCACAGCTTGCCTGTGTGATGTTCCGTGGTGACAGAAAAGGCCTTGATTTCCGTATGGAAGACGGACAGGAAATTATAGTTGGCGGTTCAATCAGTGTCTATGAACGGGACGGTAAGTATCAGCTGTACGCAAAAAAGATTATGCTGGCGGGAGACGGACTGTTAGCAGAAAAATATGAACAGTTAAAACAAAAACTTCAAAAAGCCGGATATTTTGATGAGGACAGAAAACTTCCGATTCCAAAGTATGTAAAAAGAGTCGGAATCGTCACAGCAGAAACAGGGGCAGCCGTACAGGATATGATTAATATTGCGACCAGGCGGAATCCTTATGTACAGCTCATTCTGTATCCAGCCAAAGTGCAGGGAGAAGGAGCGGCAGAATCGATTGTGCGTGGAATCCAGAGGCTTGACGAGGAGTCTGTTGATGTCATTATTATCGGACGAGGCGGTGGTTCTATCGAGGATTTATGGGCTTTTAATGAAGAAATTGTAGCGGATGCCGTATTTGAGTGCCGCACGCCGGTAATATCAGCCGTCGGGCATGAGACGGATACTACGATATCGGATTATGTGGCAGACCTGCGGGCGCCGACACCGTCTGCGGCAGCAGAACTTGCTGTGTATGATGTCAGACTGGTTCTGGAAGAACTGTACGAATATAAAGACAGGATTGCAAGAGTTATGCTTGGACAGATTGAGGATATGAGAGAGCATATGGAGCATGCTGCCGGCAGACTCCGGTTTTTGAATCCGGAAAACCAGCTTGTGCAGAAACGCCAGCAGCTGACAGATCTGGAAGAAAAACTGTCGATTTATATGGAGCGTATTGTGAAGGATAAAAAACATGCTTTTGCACTGCTTGCCGGGCGGCTTGACAGTGTCAGCCCACTGAAACGTCTGGCAGCCGGATATGCCTATGTGGAAGATGAAGAGGGGCATATGGTGGATTCGGTCAGAAAAGTAAAACCGGGTGATTCTATCTGTGTTCACGTCACAGATGGAAAAATTCACGCAGAAATACAAAAAGTGCTGTAGGAGAATAAAATGGAATTAGAAGAAATCATGGACAAGCTGGACGAAACTGTCCGGAAAATGGAACAGGAAAAACTTACGCTGGAAGAATCCTATCAGTGTTTTTCCGATGGTATGAAATATGTAAAAGAAGGAAATAAAGCGATTGACAGGGTGGAAAAGAAAATCCGGATACTGATGGAAGAGGGCGAAGAGGATGATGAATAAGGAACTTCTGAGACAGAAGACAGAGGATATTGAGCGGGGATTTGAACCCTATATGCCAAAAGTGGAAGGATATTCTTCCACGGTACGGGATGCTGTAAATTACAGCATATGGGCAGGTGGAAAGAGGCTTCGGCCGCTTTTTATGTATGTGACTTATCAGATGTTTGGCGGGAGAGATGAGCTGGCTGTTCGTCCGTTTATGATGGCACTTGAAATGATTCACACGTATTCACTCGTGCATGACGATCTGCCGGCAATGGATAATGATGACTATCGCAGAGGACAGCTTACTACCCATAAAAAGTATGGGGAAGCGATGGGAATACTTGCCGGTGATGCGCTTTTGAATCTGGCGTTTGAAACTGCCTGCAAAGCATTTGACAGCCATACGGATGCAGCTGTTATAGGACGGGCGCTTCGTGTTCTTGGACAAAAGGCCGGTATAGACGGCATGGTTGGCGGACAGGTTGTCGATGTAGAAAACAATGGGCGGTTTGTAGATGAAGATACGCTGTTTTATGTGTATAAAAACAAAACTTCCGCACTGATTGAGGCTGGGCTTATGATAGGAGCGATACTCGCTGAGGCCACGGATGAAGATGTAAAGCGAATGGAAACAATGGGAGAAAATATCGGCATTGCTTTCCAGATTCAGGATGATATACTGGATGTGACCGGCGATGAAAAGACGATTGGGAAACCGGTACACAGTGATGAAAAAAATGAGAAATCGACCTATGTCGCCATTCATGGAATCGAAGAGAGCCGAAAACAGGTGGAACTGTACACGAGCCGCGGACTGGAAGTACTGCACAATATTGCGTTGCAGGATGAAGTTTCGGCAGAATTTTTAAAAGAGCTTATGATATCTCTTGTGGGAAGAGAAAAATAAAGAGGACACAGTTGTGGGAAAATTAC
Organism: Eubacterium sp.; assembly: GCA_034101395.1. Taxonomy (GTDB): domain Bacteria; phylum Bacillota; class Clostridia; order Lachnospirales; family Lachnospiraceae; genus Eubacterium_F. The sequence goes on from JAXEJU010000062.1 coordinate 22,111, forward strand.
TCGATCAGATAGTAAAAGAAAATGATATCAAAAATATTGCAAGGGAAGATTACAGAGAACTGGCCAAAGAGATACGGATAAAACTGGTGCAGAGTATCAGCCATACGGGGGGACATCTGGCATCCAATCTGGGTGCGGTGGAACTTACCATGGCGCTGCATCTGACGCTGAACTTCCCGAAAGATAAGCTGGTCTGGGATGTCGGACATCAGGCGTATGTACACAAAATTCTGACCGGCCGCGGGGATTTTATGGGGACACTGCGGCAGTTGGATGGGTTGAGCGGTTTTCCGAAAGTAAAGGAAAACCCGGCAGATACATTTGATACCGGACACAGTTCTACTTCAATTTCCGTGGCGCTTGGACTTGCGAAGGCGAGGGATTTGAAAAAGACGGATGAAAAAGTATTTGCTGTCATCGGCGATGGGGCTTTGTCCGGCGGTATGGCATTTGAGGCACTCAACAATACCGCTGCCCTTCATTCGAATATGGTTATTGTTTTGAACGACAATAAGATGTCGATTGCACCAAATGTCGGCGGAATGTCAAATTACCTCGGAAAAATCCGCGCAAACCGGAAATACCGGAATCTGAAAGCAAATATTGAGAGTGCGTTGGATAAAATTCCGAATCTGGGACAGCCTCTGGCAAACCAGATAAAAAAGGCAAAGAATTCGATTAAGCAGCTTTTTATTCCCGGAATGCTTTTTGAAGATATGGGACTGATTTATATTGGCCCGGTAGATGGACATAATATCCAGGAGCTTTTGACCGCATTTGAAACGGCAGTTTCTGTAGCCGATCAGCCGGTACTTGTTCATGTTCTGACCAAAAAAGGAAAGGGGTATAAGCCGGCAGAAAAAAATCCGTCTGTCTTTCATGGAGTTGGTCCGTTTGATATCCGTTCCGGGGAACCGCAGGAGAGCCGTGTTGTGACCTATACGGATATATTTGGACAATGGATGGTGGAAAAGGGAAAAGAAAATCAGGGACTTGTCTCAGTATGTGCCGCCATGCCGGATGGTACCGGTTTAAAATCATTTGCCCAAACTTACCCGGAGCGTTTTTTTGACGTGGGGATTGCGGAAGAACATGCGGTAACATTTGCCGCCGGTATGACAGCGGGTGGAATGCGTCCGGTTGTTTCGATTTACTCTACTTTTTTGCAGAGGGCATATGACCAGATGGTACATGATGTCTGTATTAACAGCCTTCCGGTTGTCTTTGCGGTTGACCGCAGCGGAATTGTGGGACGTGACGGAGAAACCCATCAGGGAATTCTTGATATTTCCTATCTCAGTTCCATGCCAAATATGACCATACTTTCTCCTATGGATGGGGAAGATTTAATTCTGGCACTGGACTATGCGGTCAGCCAGAAGGATGGTCCGGTAGCTGTGCGGTATCCCCGTGGCAAAGCATTTTGCTCCGGAAAAGACAGAAGTTATGAGGGCGGTTACGAAACCGGAAAAGCAGAAGTGCTTACGGAAGGTAATGAGGTGGCGATTCTTGCTGTCGGCAACATGGTGGAAAAAGCATGGCAGGTATCGGAAATTCTGGGTGAGAAAAAACTTTATCCGACGATAGTAAATATGCGTTTTGTGAAGCCTTTTGATGAAGAACTGGTGCTTGCGCTTGCCGGAAGGAACCGTTTGCTTGTGACGATGGAAGATAATGTGTATAGTGGTGGCTTTTCTGAGCGCATTCAGGCATTTTTGCAGCAGCACGGGATGCGGACAAAGTGCCTGCCGGTTTGTTTTCCGGATGTATTTGTCGAACACGGGGCACCGGAAGAATTGTATGAAAAATACGGGATGGATGCTGCTAAAGTGGCAGAAAGGATAATGGAACAGTGAAGGAAGAAAAAGAACGTCTGGATGTGCTGCTTGTAAAGCGTGGACTGGCATCTTCCAGAGAAAAGGCGAAAGCGGTTATTATGGCGGGGGAAGTTTTTGTCGATAATCAGAGAGAAGATAAGGCAGGACAGACATTCCCGGTCAGTGCCCGTATTGAGGTGCGCGGTAAGAAAATGAAATATGTCAGCCGTGGTGGTTACAAGCTGGAGCGTGCAATGGAGACTTTTCCGATTGATTTACAAAATACCGTCTGTATGGATGTTGGATCTTCTACAGGGGGGTTTACGGACTGTATGCTGCAAAACGGTGCCAGATATGTGTATGCCATTGATGTGGGAACGAACCAGCTGGCGTGGAAACTGCGTCAGGATGAGCGGGTTTGTTCTATGGAAAAAACAAATATCCGGTATGTGACACCGGAAGATATCGGGGAGCCGGTAGACTTTGTATCCATTGATGTAGCCTTTATTTCCCTGACAAAAGTACTAGCTCCTGTGAAGACGCTGATGAAGGAGAAAGGGCAGATTGTCTGTCTGATTAAACCGCAGTTTGAGGCGGGAAGAGAGAAAGTTGGGAAAAAGGGTGTCGTGAGAGAACCGGAAATTCATGAAGAAGTGATTGAAATAGTGATGAATTATGCACTCGGACTTGGCTTTTGTATTCTCGGTATCGACCATTCCCCAATCCGTGGACCGGAGGGAAATATTGAATATCTCTTATACATGGAGAACGATGACAGAGAGCCATCGGTTATCTCCGAAGATGACAGAGAGCAGATCCGGGAGCTTGTGGCACAGGCGCACCGTGTGCTGTAAATATCATCGGAGAAAAAAGAAAGAGGGGTTTGGAAAGGCGGTATCGGAATGGTTCGTTTCTATATTATTTCCAATGGAGAAAAAGATATTAATCATGAAAGCGCAGAGGAAATAAAAAGATATTTGGAAAATCATGAGAAATATGTTAAAATAGTAGGTGACCCTTCAGAAATTACAGATTCGTCATGGGCAGATATGGCAATTGTTCTCGGCGGTGATGGTTCTGTTATACAGGCGGCTAAAAGGCTCGCCGGTAAGGGGATACCGATTCTGGGAGTGAATTTTGGAACTCTTGGATTTCTTACGGAAGTAGAGCGGCCGCGAATCCGTCAGGCGCTCGATGCCGTGATGTCAGGTGATTATGAACTGGAACAGAGGATGGCGCTGACCTGCTGGTTGGAACCTGGAGCCTCTGAAACAGAATGTCATCTGGCGGTGAATGAGTTCATTATCGGAAAACAGGATTTTGGACATATGATTACAGCCAGAGTATTTGTCGATGATAGTCTTCTGGATACCTATGTGGCGGACGCGGTACTGATTTCTACACCGACAGGATCTACCGCTTATAATCTGTCGGCATCCGGTCCGGTACTGGCACCGGGTATGGAAGCTATGATCATTACACCGATTTGTCCTCATTCATTGAATAAGCGAAGTCTTGTTGTATCTTCCCAGGCAAAGATACGCATCGAAATCGGAAAGACAAAAGAAAACTATGAAGATGAGGCGGCTGTGCTGGGAGATGGAGAGTTGTCCGGTACGGTAACAACCGGAGATGTAATCCGAATTGAAAAGGCGAGAGAGACTTTTGACATGGTGCGTCTTGGCGGTGTCAGCTTTTTCGACAAGATGCGCAGTAAACTGAACCGGAATTAAAGGGGAGAATGTTGTGAAGCGGACCAGACAAAACAAAATACTGGAACTGATTGAACAGTATGAGATAGAGACGCAGGAAGAACTTGCCAGACAGCTTACAAAAGCCGGATTTCAGGTGACACAGGCAACCGTAAGCCGCGATATCCGGGAGATGTCACTCACAAAGGTCGTGGGGCATAATGGCAGACCCAAGTATGCTGTGAAAGACTATGGAGGAAATGCTGCTCATACATATTCCGACCGCTATGCAAGAGTTCTGCAGGATGGCATGGTTTCCATGACTCAGGCAGATAATCTGGTGGTGATAAAAACAGTCAGCGGTATGGCAATGGCAGTCGCTGCAGCCATTGATGCGCTTGGAATTGAGGAAATTGCCGGCTCTATTGCCGGAGATGATACTATTATGTGTGCTGTAAAAAGTGCGGATTTGGTTCCGTTCGTTATGGCACAATTAAATGAAAGCAAGTAAGGAGAGGAAAGAACAATGTCAGGACATTCAAAATTTGCAAACATTAAGCACAAAAAAGAAAAAAATGATGCGAAGAGAGGTAAGATTTTTACGGTAATCGGACGTGAGATTGCGGTTGCTGTAAAAGAGGGCGGAGCAGATCCGAACAATAACAGCAAGCTGCGCGACGTTATCGCTAAGGCGAAGGCAAATAACATGCCAAACGACACAATCGAGCGCGGAATCAAAAAGGCAGCCGGTGATGTGGATGCCGTGAATTATGTGAGCTGCCAGTATGAGGGATATGGTCCAAACGGAACGGCAATTATTGTAGAAGCTCTTACCGACAACAAAAACCGCACCGCTTCCAATGTGCGCAATGCTTTTACAAAGGGAAACGGAAATGTAGGAACGACAGGATGTGTATCCTATATGTTTGACCAGAAGGGACAGATCATTGTTGATAAGGAAGAATATGAGACCGATGCGGACGAGTTTATGATGCTTGCGCTGGATGCAGGTGCCGAAGATTTTTCAGAGGAAGATGACAGTTATGAAATTCTCACAGCACCGGAGGATTTCAGCGCCGTACGTGAAGCTCTTGAAAAGGAAGGCGTGCCAATGGTTCAGGCTGAGGTCACGATGATTCCGCAGAATTATGTAGAACTTACTTCAGAAGAGGATAAAAAGATGTTCCAGCGGATTATGGATCTTCTGGACGAGGATGACGATGTTCAGAATGTTTATCATAATGTGGATGATTTCGAGTAGTGGTCTTCTGAATAATATCAAAGCCTCCTACACATACTAAATGCGAATTATGTGTAGGAGGCTTTTTGTGTGAAATGGTTCGTCAGATGCAGCGTTCTTATATTTGCGATTGTTTGTGGGGTGAAGGCGATGCCGGTAATATATGTGAGTTCAGGGGATAATGTGTCAACTACGGTGCGTTATGTAGCACTGGGGGACAGTATCGCCTATGGATATGGACTGGATGACCCGGACAATGATTCCTATGTGGGAAAAGTGAAGGAGTATCTGGAGGGAAAATATGATTATGTGATGGTGACTAATTTTGGATGCAACGGGCAACAGAGTGGGGAACTTCTCGATATTCTGACAAATCCGGAAAATGAGGACCACCGCAGATACCGCGCAACTCTCCAATATGCTGATGTTGTGACACTGTCAATCGGCTCCAATGATCTGCTTCATCTGATAAAACTTAATCTGGATATGGAGGAAATCGTCCGGAATGGGGAAAAAGCGTTTCAGGACGCATGCCGCGCGTTTGCCAATAATTTTCCGGAGATTATAGAAGAAATCCATAAAATAAACCCGGATGCAGAAATTTATGCAAACAATATTTACAATCCGGCAAAAGGACTATCTTCGTACAGGGAGGTATATAATGTTGCCGAGTACTATATTAACTGGCTTAACCGGGCATTCCGGATATCGGACAGCTATCATCTTGTCGATATAAAAAAAGTTTTCGATGAACAGGACAGATCCATGATCAATGTATCACTGAAGGGAAGGGAAATTGATCCGCATCCGAGCAAAGAGGGGCATGAACTGATTGGGAAAATGGTAATAAAAGAAATGGCACAATAGAAAGAAATCTGTTATACTATAAGGAAAAGAAGGAGTGTTTATAAACGATGAAGATAAAAGGTGTTATTTTTGATCTGGACGGAACGATTCTTGATTCTACCTGGGTCTGGTCCCGTATTGACATTGATTTCCTTGGGAAACATGGCATTTCGGTACCGGAAGATTATGCAAAAGCAATTATTTCCATGAGTTTTGAAGATGTGGCAAGATATACAATTGAGCGTTTTTCGCTTACGCAGACAGTAGAAGAAGTGATGGATGAGTGGAACCGGATGGCGCGGGATTCCTATGCTCATGAAGTGACATTAAAGCCGGGGACAAAGGAGCTTCTTTTATGGCTGCAGGAACAGGGGATTCCGGCAGGCATTGCAACATCAAACAGTGCCTCTTTGTTTGTGCCCTGTCTGAAAAATAACGGTATTTATGACCTGTTTCATTCGTTTACGGAGACAGGAGATGTGAAACGGGGTAAGGAATTCCCTGATGTATACATAAAAGCGGCCGAAAAACTCGGATGCAAACCGGAGGAGTGTGTGGTGTTTGAGGATATTATGCCGGCACTCCGGGCGGCAAAAAAAGGAGGATTTGTTACGGTTGGTGTAAGGGAAAACAAATGGAATTATGCCCCGGCCGTATTTGCCGAAAACTGTGATTTTGTTATAAGTGAAATTTATGAGGCGATTTCTTTGTTAGAAAACGCGAATATGATTGGAGGACAAGATGCGGGAATTTAAAAAGTCATCAAAATTAGATCATGTGTTGTATGATGTGAGGGGACCTGTCGTAGAGGAAGCGACCCGGATGGAAGAGGCGGGAACACAGGTTTTGAAATTAAATATCGGGAATCCGGCACCCTTTGGGTTTCGCACGCCGGATGAAGTGATTTATGATATGCGCAAGCAGCTCACAGACTGTGAGGGATATTCCCCTGCAAAGGGACTTTTTTCGGCGAGAAAAGCAATTATGCAGTATGCCCAGTTAAAACATATTCCCAATGTATCCATTGAGGATATTTATACCGGAAACGGCGTCAGCGAACTCATAAATTTGTGCATGTCGGCACTGCTTGATGACGGGGATGAAGTGCTTGTGCCGTCACCGGATTATCCGCTCTGGACAGCCTGTGTCACTCTGGCGGGAGGAAAAGCTGTTCACTATATCTGTGATGAGGAAGCGGAGTGGTATCCGGATATTGACGATATCAGGAAAAAGGTAAATGACAGGACCAAGGCAATCGTTGTGATCAATCCGAACAATCCGACGGGGGCTCTGTATCCGGAAGAGGTTCTTCGTCACATTGTCGAGGTGGCGAGAGAGAATCAGCTGATTATTTTTTCAGATGAAATCTATGACAGACTCGTTTTTGATGAGGAAAAACATGTTTCCATCGCTTCACTGGCACCGGATTTGTTCTGTGTGACGTTCAGTGGTCTGTCAAAATCCCATATGATTGCGGGCTTCCGTATTGGCTGGATGGTTCTGAGCGGAAATAAAAACATGGCGAAAGATTATATGGAGGGTTTGAATATGCTCTCAAATATGCGGCTCTGTTCCAATGTTCCGGCTCAGTCTGTCGTCCAGACGGCGCTTGGAGGGTATCAGAGTGTCGACAATTATATTATTCCGGGAGGCCGGATTTATGAACAGCGGGAATACATATATAAAGCGTTGAATGATATTCCCGGGATATCAGCGGTAAAGCCGAAAGCAGCCTTTTATATTTTTCCTAAGATCGATGTGAAAAAATTTAATATAAAAGATGACGAAAAGTTTGCTTTGGATTTGCTGAAAGAGAAGAAGATTCTGCTCATACATGGTGGAGGATTTAACTGGGGACAGCCGGATCATTTCCGCGTCGTATATCTGCCGAGAATTGAAGTCCTTCAGGAATGCGTAGGGAAGATGGCAGATTTTCTGAGCGGTTATCGACAGGAATAGTTTTCTTGCTAAATCTGAGGAAATAGGGTACAATAAATATGCCTGTGTGGTTTCGAGACGATACAGGTTACGAATGGTAAATGATGGAGGACAAAAGAATGCCAATTACGGATTTACTGGAGCGAAATGCCAAACTTTATCCAAATGAGGTGAGTCTGGTTGAAATCAATCCCGATATACAGGAGAGACGTCGTGTGACATGGAGGGATTATGAACTAATCGAGTCCAGCCCGTTGTGTCATTACCGGAGAGAGATTACATGGCACGTATTTGATGAAAAAGCGAACCGGTTCGCACAGCTTCTTTTAAGCCGTGGAATACATAAGGGGGATAAGGTTGCTATTCTTTTGATGAACTGTCTGGAATGGCTGCCGATTTATTTTGGAATACTGAAGACAGGAGCCCTGGCGGTTCCTTTGAATTTCCGTTATGCCCCGGATGAAATTGAGTACTGTCTTGAACTTGCCGAAGTGGATGTTCTTGTTTTTGGACCGGAGTTTATCGGACGGGTAGAGGAAATTGCCGATAAAATAAGTCAGAACCGTCTGCTGTTTTATGTGGGGGGTGACTGCCCGTCATTTGCAGAGGACTATGACAAACTGACTGCCAACTGTGCCAGTCTGGCACCGGGGATTCCGATTTCGGATGATGACGATGCAGCGATTTATTTTTCCTCCGGAACAACGGGATTTCCAAAGGCAATTTTGCACAATCATGAAAGTCTGATACATTCCTGCAAGGTGGAGCAGAATCATCATGGACAAACTCATGAGGATGTATTTTTATGTATTCCGCCACTGTATCACACAGGGGCAAAGATGCACTGGTTTGGAAGTCTTCTCAGTGGAAGCAGGGCTGTACTTTTAAAGGGTGTCAGTCCGAAGACGATACTCGAAACTGTGTCGAATGAAAAATGTACGATTGTCTGGCTGCTCGTACCATGGGCACAGGATATTCTTGTTGAGCTCGACAGCGGACGTCTGAAACCGGATGATTATGAGTTGTCCCAATGGCGCCTGATGCATATCGGTGCGCAGCCGGTACCGCAGAGTCTGATTCGCCGCTGGAAAGAATATTTTCCAAATCACCAGTACGATACGAATTATGGCCTGAGTGAATCAATAGGACCGGGATGTGTGCATCTTGGTGTGGAAAATATTCACAAAGTGGGTGCAATCGGCGTTCCGGGATATGGCTGGGAGGTAAAAATCATAGACCCGGATGGCAATGAAGTAAAACAGGGAGAAGTCGGGGAACTGGCTGTTAAAGGACCAGGTGTGATGACCTGTTATTATAATGATGAAAAGGCGACAAATGAAGTCCTTCACGGTGACTGGCTCTATACCGGAGATATGGCAGAGATGGATGAGGATGGTTTCATTTATCTGGTAGACCGAAAAAAAGACGTCATTATCAGCGGCGGCGAAAATCTGTATCCGGTACAAATTGAGAATTTCCTCAGCAAGAATGAGTCAGTTAAGGATGTGGCAGTAATCGGTCTGAAGGATGAAAGACTTGGAGAGATTGCGGCGGCAATTATCGAACTTGTGCCGGGAGCAGAATGTACGGAGGAAGACATTAATGAATTTTGCAAAGGAATGCCACGGTATAAGAGACCGCGTAAAATAATTTTTGCCGATGTACCACGAAACCCTACCGGCAAAATTGAAAAGCCGAAACTTCGGAAAATGTACCAGAGTGAGAATCTGGTCGATGCGCAGAACCGAGGTTAGACAACATATGAAAAGATGAAACAACCAGGCAGACCGCTTGATTGACGATACAGACAATGAATAAGGAAAGGAGCTCAGAGAAATGAGTAAGAAACCAACCGTATTGATGATTTTGGATGGATATGGATTGAATGATAAGACAGAGGGAAATGCTATTGCACAGGCCAAAACTCCTGTGATGGACGATATTTTGAAGAAGTACCCTCATGTAAAAGGCGAGGCAAGCGGAATGGCAGTAGGTCTTCCGGACGGACAGATGGGAAACTCGGAGGTAGGACATACCAATATGGGTGCCGGCCGTATCGTATACCAGATGCTTGTAAAGATTACAAAGTCGATTCAGGACGGTGACTTTTTTGAAAATAAGGCGCTTGTAAAAGCAGTGGAAAACTGCAAAAAGAATGATTCTTCCCTGCATCTGATGGGACTTCTCTCACCGGGTGGCGTGCACAGTCACATGGAGCATTTGTATGGACTTTTGGAACTAGCAAAGAAAAACGGAATTGAAAAGGTATATATACATGCCTATCTGGACGGCCGTGATGTACCTCCTTCTTCGGCAGCAGAATATATGGAAGAAGCGGTTGCAAAGATGAAAGAGATTGGCGTTGGCTCTGTGGCAACGATTTCCGGTCGTTTTTATGCAATGGATCGTGATAACGCATGGGATCGCGAAGAAAAAGCATATGCCGCTCTTGTTTATGGCGAGGGCGTAGAGGCGACGGATCCTGTACAGGCAATCAAAGATTCCTATGCAAATGATGTAACTGACGAATTTATGCTTCCTACGGTAGTAAATAAAGATGGAATGATAAAGGAAAATGACAGTGTTGTATTCTTCAATTTCCGTCCGGACCGTGCAAGACAGCTGACGAGAGCGTTTGTTGATCCTGACTTTACCGGCTTTGAGAGAAGGAACGGATACTTCCCGCTGACCTTTGTCTGCATGGCACAGTATGATGCGGAGATGCCAAACGTACTGGTTGCATTTCCACCGGAAGAACTGACAATGACCTTTGGCGAGTATCTGTCAAAGAACGGCAAGACACAGCTTCGTCTGGCAGAGACACAGAAATATGCTCATGTAACTTTCTTCTTCAATGGTGGAGAAGAGAAGCAGTTTGAGGGAGAGGATCGTATTCTCATTGATTCACCAAAAGTGGCAACATTTGATATGCAGCCGGAGATGAGTGCATACGAGGTATGTGACAACCTTGTAAAATCCATCAAGTCCGACAAATACGATGTTATAATTGTCAATTTTGCAAATCCGGATATGGTTGGTCACACCGGAATCATGGAAGCTGCGATTAAAGCGATTGAGGCGGTTGACGAATGTGTCGGAAAAGCGCTGGATGCTATTCTGGAAGTGGATGGACAGATGTTTATCTGTGCGGATCACGGCAATGCAGAAAAACTGATTGATGAGGACGGAGAGCCGTTTACGGCACATACGACGAATAAGGTTCCGTTTATCCTTGTGAATTATGATGAAAATTATGGACTCCGCGAGGGTGGATGCCTGGCAGATATCGTTCCGACCCTGATTGAAATGATGGGTATGGAGCAGCCGGCAGAGATGACAGGAAAATCGTTGTTGAGCCGCCGCGGGTAAGAAGTGCTATCGCGATAAACAGTTGTGAACGAAAAAAGGAATTCCAATCAGCTGAAGAAGAAGTGATGCTTTGCATCAAATTCTCCCGCTGATTGGAATTCCTTTTCCTTTACTCTGTCCCAATGGGAGCGTCTTTGATTTGATAATCGCGACGCTCCCGTATCAATTATTGCTTATTTTTTTTCGCTGCCTCAATAAAGGTGTAGAAAGATGGTTTTGGATCGTTAATGTTTTTGCCAAAGAGAAGAGGTGCACATCTTTTGCGCCAGGAAATCTTGTCATACAGCCCCCAGAGTGTCAGACTTGTAATTCCCTTTGGACTGACAGATTTATCACGATTCAACTGTTTGCTGATGATCATATTCATGAATTCGCTGACAAAAGCAGCTTGATCTTCATTTGTCTCCCCTTCCTTTTTATAGTTGTAGGAAGGGTTGTCTCCGTCGGTGTTGAAGTTTATAGTCATGTCAAGTTCGGTAATCTGTACTTCCAGACCGGTATTTAAAAACTGTTCCAGAGCATCTCCATATTCTTCAACAGTAGGAACTTTTATGTCGACATGGCTCTGCATACCGATACCGCCACAGATGTTTGCCGGTTCATTTTCATTAATGAAGTTTACAAGATTAATCGTTCCTTCCGGGTCAAAGTAGGTATTGTAGTCATTGTAAAATAGAACCACATCGTCGGTTGCCTGATAGGTCTTTAGGACATCATAGGCGATTTCAAACGCTTTCTTTACATAGGATGGACTGTCACCCATATCGCCGTATACACTGGTCCAGTTCAGAGCCCAGTTAAAGGCATAGCGGTGAAGATATTCATTTACGACATCCCACGCGTAGATGATGCTTCCGGATTTTCCTGTGATTTCCAACTCTTTATCCATGACATGGCTCATTACCGTGCGGATATAGAATTCCAGACGAGCATCCATGGTGTCAGGATCTGTTTCTATGTTGGTGTTATAGTTTTTAGAGAAGAACCATGCCGGTGTCTGGCTGTGCCATACGAGTGTGTGGGCTCGCATGCGCAGACCGTTGTCATATGCCACCTTTAATACTTTATCAAGACGGTCAAGATTTAGTTGTGGTACGGATTCTTCTTTGTAGTTTTCCGGAATAATGTATCCCAGTTTTTTTGCTTCGGAAACAGAAATTGTGTTTGCAGAAGAACCAAGAATAGCATCCGGTTTCATTTCATTTTCCAGAGTAAAACTGTTGTAATGTTTTTTTACATGTTCCATAATATCTGCTTTTTGCAGTTGGTTTGGTGAGGTATCGGTACCATATGTCAGACAAGTTCCCACATATCCAAAATAATCTTTGTAGTTCTCAAGTATGCTCTCATTGGCAAGAGGATGCTGGGTAGGGGTTGTTGTGACAGACGGTGTTTCCAATGGTGCATCCGATGGTGTCTGAGTAGGAACCGGAGTTGTCGTGACATCTGCTGTTTTAACCGGTGTCGGTTTTTTTGCAGGAACTGTAATTTTACAAGTCAGTGAAGTGACTTTTTTTCCGTTTTTAACTTTGCAGGTAATGGTTGCTTTTCCCTGAGCTAAAGCTTTGACCTTACAAGTCGTCCGGGTTTTCTTTGTGATGGCAACCACTTTCTTTTTGTTTGTCTTCCAGCTTGTTGACATTTTTTTTGCATTTTTTAAAGTCAGTGTTTTCGTTTTTCCACTACTCAGAGTCAATTTTCTGACAGACAGTGATGGCTTTCCAGCAGCGTCTGCATAGTGTACATTTGCAGACAGTGGGGCGATGGTAAGTGATGCGATGAGCAGATTCGCTGCCACCTGTTTCAAACGTTTCATAAAATTCATCCTTTCATTCTTTTTTTTCTACTATTTAGGCGTGCGGTTGGTGCAAAGCACCTTTTTGACACCGGAATCTTATATTCATTATAAAAGATTGATTTAAGGGAAACAATATACTATAATTGCAATTGATTGACATATAATTTTATGAGGTGAGAATATGCATATACATCATGCGATCTATCATTCCCTGTACAGAGGGAAATTTGAATATGAAAGAGAGAACGGAGCGCCGGATCATCTTCTACTGTTTTTCAGAACACCGGTAATGCTCAGTGTTGATGGGGAAATATATACGATATCGAAACCTTCGATTGTGGTCTTTTCCAGTTATAAAAAACATAAATATGTGTCGTTAAGTGATGAATACTGTGATGATTTCATTCATTTTGAGGCGGATGAAGAAGAGGACTTTTTAAAAGAATTGCACTTTCCTTTGGACAAACCCATTATGATATTGAATGATAAGTGTATTTCAGACATTGTCAGAAATGTTTGTGATGAATGGGAAAATGCTTCAGAATTTTCTCTTCAGATCCAGCACCATCAGATGATGCTTCTGTTCTGGAGACTGGCTGAGGAGTGGAAGATTCAGAGTAACTGGCATCCGGAGGTTCCACATTTTGAACGCCTGCAGACAATCCGTCTGGCAATACAGAAAGAGCCCGGAAAAAACTGGAGTGTTCAGGAAATGGCAGACCAGGTATCTTTATCACCCGCTTATTTTCAAGTGCTATATAAAAAGGCGTTCGGTGTTACCTGTATGACGGATGTGATTGAGACAAAGATAACGTTTGCAAAAGAATATCTCGTCTCGACAGATATGAGTGTGGCATCCATTGCGGAGGAACTTGGCTATACACAGGTGTACCATTTTATTCGTCAGTTTAAGAAATGTACAGGATTTACGCCGGGGGCTTTTCGCAAATCCATGAGCTAATATACCTGCTCAAATAATCAAATCCGGCAGTTGTTTTACAGCGAAAATCACTGGTGGAACATCTGACGCTCGGCATAGGTGTTCCGGTATTCAGACGGACTCTGGCTCGTAACTTTTTTAAAAGCAGAGGAGAAGTTGTGGTTATCGGAAAAGCCGATGTCATATCCAATCTGTGCAATCGGAGTATTCGTATCTGTGAGCATAGCCTTTGCCAGTTCCATTTTCTGGTTTAAGATATACGATTTCAGGGAGCTGCCACTCGCTTTTTTAAAAAATGTTGTGATATATTTTTCGTTGTATCCGAAATAGGCGGCAATTTCACTGACGCGGATATTTTCGCGTATCCGCCACGAGATATAGTCTGTAATATCGGTGTAGAGCTGCACCTTTTCTCCTTTCATCGTGATGCGGCCGCCGGAGAGGTAGAGCTGGCTGTACAGCTCGCACAAAATGCCGGTCAGGGTAAATGCGTTCTGATTTACGTTCCGGTATTTGCGGTCGCTGTCCTGAAGCTGTTTTAAAAGGACAATCATGCGGTCAAGCCTTGGAACCCTGGCTGTTTCCGGTAAAAGAATACGCGTTTCTTCTGCCGGCAGAGGACCGTGTATTTCCGTATCATCGTGGCAAACCGGGTTATTGCGGTATTCATTATAGGTGAAGTGAATCCAGTAAAAAGAGCACTTTGACGGACGCAGACCATACTGATGGCAGGGTGGGCACAATAGAACATATTCTCCACTGTTCACGGTATATTTCCGGTCGTCAGCAGCAATATAAAGAGTTCCCTCGGTCATGATGATCAGCTCGAAGTCAAGTAATTCTCTTGTCATATGAATCCAGTTTTCATCCGGTGCCTCAAATTTGCCGGTCCAGTTAAAGGAAAACGGTTTGTCAACTTTAAAATCATAGATCTTCATATAACTTTTTTACTCCTTATGACTTTTATCGCAGGAAGATTTAATATCTATAAAATTCCTTAATATAGTGATTATACCAAATGTAGCTAAATTCTGCAATAACATTTTTACACTTGAACGAACTTTTTGACAAAACGATTTCACACCAAATAAAACCTCCTGGTATGGAGTCGTTTCAGTCTTCGTGTTAAGATGATGATAACAATTAGATATGCAGGAAAGGAAGATGGCGATGAAAAAGAGACTAAGAAACTGAAACTTACCGGTGCTGTTGATGAGGTGTTACTGTTTAACAGACCGCTTTCCAGCGCTGAAGTTTCGGCAGTGGCAGGAAAGGTTGTGACGACAAAAACACTTGGAATATCCGGAGATGCAAAGAAAGCAAAGAAAAAAGGAAAAACGGTGATTACGGTCATCTGTGGCAAGAGTAAGAAAAAAGGTTAAAGTGACCGTAAACTAAATTGGACGGAATGATATCCTATCCCCTTGTTATTTAGTCTGTGAAGTGGCATAATAACAGTGAAATATCTATTCTTCAGAATAAAGGCAGATAATGCCCTTATTCTGTTCTATAAGAAAAATGGAGAGGGTTTGGCATGGAATTAGCAACAAGGCAGTTTGTGCGCCCGGATGCGCACAATCATCACGAAACAGTATACGCGGGGCGGCTGGCAGACTGGTTTACAGAGGCAGCTATGATCGGGGCGACAAAAGAAATTGGAAAAAATGAGAATGTAGTGTTGGCAGCACTAAAAGAAATTCGTATCATAAAGCCGATGAAAGCCGGAATGATTCTGGAATTTCTGTATGAGACAGGACATCTGGGAACAACGAGTATAGAAATTATGGTGACAGTGCGGGATATGCTGACAAAAGAGGAACATGCATATGGCAGTGCGATATTTGTCACCGTGGATGACAAGGGGAAAAAGGCACCACACGGATTGAGGGGAACGGACAATGATTAAAAAGGTACAGCAGATGCTTTTTGAACTTGAAGACCTTGGATATAAAGAGTTTCACTCCCACCTGATGCCTACTGTGGATCCGGATACTGTGATTGGAGTGAGGACACCCGAACTTCGCAGGCTTGCCGGAAAACTTGCAAAAGATCCGGAGATTAACCTGTTTTTAGATACATTGCCACATACATATTATGAGGAAAATAATCTTCATGGCTTTATTCTGGAAAGGATAAAAGATTATGAAGCATGTGTTGAGGCGGTGGATATATTTCTGCCCTATATCGACAACTGGGCGACATGTGATATGTTTACGCCGAAAGTTTTCAAAAAACATCTTCCGGAACTGCTTGAGAAAATCAGGGAATGGATGTCATCGGAAAAGACGTATACCGTTCGATTTGGTATCAAAATGCTGATGAACTATTATTTGGATGAGGCTTTTTCTCCCGTATATCTTGAGATGGTGGCGGGGGTAAAATCGGATGAATATTATATAAACATGATGATTGCCTGGTTTTTTGCTACTGCACTTGCAAAGCAGTATGAAGATACGGTTCCGTATCTGGAAGAAAAACGTCTGGAACGATGGATACATAATAAAACAATTCAGAAAGCGGTGGAGAGCCGCCGGATTGAGGAGCAGAAAAAAATATTTTTAAAAACATTGAAAGAAAAGTGAGGTAAATATGAGAACAGCATTTTTTGACTGTAAAGCAGTAGAGGTGACAGATTCTTATTTTGTAAATGCACTGGAACTGGATGTGGACAATCTGCTGATTTTGGAGGAGGACCGGCTGCTTGCCGGGTTCCGTGAAACCGCAGCTTATATAGCTGGGATGAAAGAAGAAGAGCGAAAAAGTTTTATGAAAAATAAAAAGAGGTATGGTGGCGGATGGGAAAATGCGCTCATCGGAGGTCACACGCTGGGACATTACATGACAGCCGTGGCTCAAGGAGTGATAAATCCGGGACTTTCGGCAGAGGACAGAGCGTCCCTGAAAGAGAGACTGGACTCGATAGTAGCAGCGCTGTCTGAGTGTCAGGAGATGACAAAGGGGACGGAATATGAGGGGTATCTGTTCGGAGCTGTGATACCGGAGCCGGATAATCTGGATTCCCAGTTTGACCATGTGGAGGCGGGTGAGACAAATATCAATAATCAGGCATGGGTGCCGTGGTATACGATGCATAAGATTCTGGCAGGGCTCACGGATGCCTATGCCATAGCCGGAAACAGTCAGGCACTGGACACAGCAAACCGACTGGCAGTATGGATTGCCAGACGGGCAAATGGCTGGTCAGAGGAGACAAGACAGATTGTACTGGCAACAGAATATGGCGGCATGAACGATGCACTGTATGAACTTTATAAAGTGACAGATGCAGAAGATAAAGAGGAATTCAAAAAAGCAGCTCATCAGTTTGATGAGACAGAGCTTTTTGAACTGGTGCTTGCCGGAAAGAAAAACGGACTGAACGGTAAACATGCCAATACGACGATTCCCAAATTTCTCGGTGCCCTGTGCCGCTATGAGGTGGACAGCTCACAGACAAAGTATCTGGAGTATGCGAAGGCTTTCTGGGATATGGTGATAGAAAAACACACCTATATTACCGGTGGCAACAGCGAAGACGAGCATTTTGGGGCAGATTATGTGCTGCAGGAAGACCGCACAAACTGTAACAATGAGACCTGCAATACCTATAATATGCTGAAGTTAAGCCGTCGTCTTTTTCTCATTACGGAAGATAAGAAATATGCGGATTATTATGAAAATACATTAATCAATGCTATTTTGTCTTCTCAGGATCATAAGACGGGACGGACGATGTATTTTCAGCCGATGGCGACGGGATACCAGAAGATTTTTGGAACGGTAGATACTAATTTCTGGTGTTGTACCGGCTCCGGAATGGAGAATTTTACCAAATTACAGGACAGTATTTATTTTACTAAGCCGGGCGTTGTTGGAGTAAATCTGTATGTGGCATCAAAGGCATCTGGTAACGGATATGTGATTGAGCAGACAGGGGATCTGAGTCAGGGAGACACGATGGCTTTTCAGATATCCGGCACGGAGGTTTCATTTGATTTGCTGCTTCGGATTCCGACATGGGTAAAAGGAAAAATGACAGTCGCTTTTGGTGCAGAAAGCTATGACTATGAAATAAAAAATGGATATGCGGTAATTCCCAATGAAAAGCTGGCTGGTGGAACTGCTTTTACCATTACACTGCCGATGGAAGTGCAGGCGGAAAATCTGCCGGACGGAGAGAATACCTATGCGTTCCGGTACGGACCTTTTGTGCTGAGCGCAGCACTTGGAACGGATAAACAGACAACCCTGTCGCATGGGGTAGCGGTAACAGTTCCGGGTACCAAAGCGGTAAAACGGGATACGATAGGCATAAGAAATGTTTCTTCTGTAGAGGAATTTATCGCGAGTATTAATAACAACCTGATAAAAAAAGAGGCAGCGATGGTGTTTACGCTGCAAGGAACAAAAGAAACGTATACATTTACCCCGCATTACAATCAGGATGAGGAAAGTTATGGTATTTACTGGACGTTTTATGTAGATGAGGGGGGAAGAGGATCGGAGGCGGTTCTGGCGGAAAAAGCGGCCGGACGTATCGCAGAGGCCGTTGTGGACAAGATGGAGCAGGCAGGACGCGGCCAGTACGAGGCACGATTTCTGCTGGCGGATGGCATGACAAAGGACGGACTTGTGGACAATGGTTCTGTGGGAGAGGATGCACCGGCACTGACCAGGTCGGCACTTGCCGGTGGCTCTTTTGGATACAAAATGCAAGTGGAAAAGGAAGAGGAACTACTTCTTGTTCTCACTTTTGCCAGAGAAGATAATGGAAAACCGATACGGATTACTGTGGGGAATACGGTGATTGCAGATGAAACGGTAAATGAAAAGGATGCAGATGTTGAAAACCGGACGCTTTCAGCAGCGGATGAGGAATCGTATTTTCAGAAAGTTTACCGGATTCCAAAAGAAACCGTTGCCTCCGAAATGACAGTTCTCGATGTTTTGGAGGGGGGAGCAGTAACTGGTAAAAACGTGATTCTCATATCATTTGCGGGGACGGAAACGGAGGCATCGGCAAGAGTGTGCAAATCCGTACTTTTGATGAAACCATACCGGATACAGAACCGTCTGACTGCTGTGCAGTGTGAGGGACTGACGCTTGAAAGAAAAGAGGATGTGTATTGCCTCACCGTTCCTTATAATCACAATCCGGAAGTATCTTTTCAGATGAGTGATAACGGTGGCTATATCGAATTGAACGGAAATGTAATCGATGAACTGGAATCACATAAACTTATAACAACAGATGTAATAACGGATTTTGAGTTAAAAGTTTATGCTCAGAATTTTGTACCGACAGAACACGTTAAGGTTCGTGTGAAAAGAGATTATTCCTGACTTGATTTTCACGGCTGTCTGGTAAAAGTGTTTCCTATGGAGGAATCTCTGAATGGCGCAGTGGTGGTAGGACAGTCAGAAGAATTAAAAGCTCTTACCGAAGTAAAGGTTAGCTATGAGGCTGGATGGAAAGGAATGGTCAGAAGGTGAATGCGGGCAATATTGCTTCTGATCTTATGGTACAGGAAGGAAGCGCTCTGTATTTTGGCATTAATCCATGGGATAAGGTGTTTGTAGGGGCAGTGGACGAAATCTGTCTATTTAGCCGGAGTCTTTCGGAGATTGAGGTACAGGGGATTGCCGGACGTGAGATTAAAATTGTTTGACATGACCGGGGTCCTGTGTTATGGTAAAAAGAAAATTCGTGTAAAAAAATCGCTTGATAGCGATTTTTTTACACGGCTATTTGTTTCTGAGCGAAAGCAAATAGCTTTGATGGCAGACGAGAAATCGCATACGCGAGTTTCTCGTTGCCTCTTCGCGACAAGTCGCCCAGAAATGGAGATTATCATGAGAAGGGAAGGTTTTTCGACAGAAAATGAGAGAGACGGGGAGTGAAGAACGCGTTGCCATGCGTGTGTCGCGCAACAGTATTATCATGAATCTGTTATTGTCGCTGATTAAACTGGTGGCAGGATTTGTGGGGCATTCCAGTGCGATGATTTCAGATGCCGTTCATTCGGCATCGGATGTATTCAGCACAATTGTGGTTATCGTGGGCGTAAAATTTGCAAACAGGGAATCGGATAAAAATCATCAGTATGGACATGAACGGCTGGAAAGTGTTGCTTCCATACTTTTGGCAGCAGTACTGGCAGTGACCGGGCTGGGAATCGGATATAATGGTATTCAGGTAATTATATCCGGTACAGAAGGCAAAGGACTGGTAATACCGACAATATTACCGTTGATTGCTGCAATTGTGTCGATTGTTGTAAAAGAGGGAATGTACTGGTATACAATCCGGGCGGCAAAGGCTATTAATTCAGGTGCCCTGAAGGCAGATGCCTGGCATCACCGTTCAGATGCGTTGTCGTCGGTGGGAAGTTTTGTCGGTATTTTCGGTGCCAAAATGGGATTCCCGATTCTTGATCCACTGGCTGCTGTTGTTATCTGCGTATTTATCCTGAAAGCTGCTTATGATATATTCAGGGATGCGGTAGGCAAAATGACAGATGAGGCCTGTGATGACAGAACGGTAGAGGCAATCAGCGGTGTTGCCAGAAGGCAGCCGGGGGTATTGCGACTGGATGATATCAAGACGAGAACTTTTGGAAACAAAGCATATGTCGATATAGAAATCAGTGTAGATGGCGGTATGACATTATGGGAAGCTCATGAAATCGCAGAACTTGTACACGAACAGGTGGAAATGAATTTTTCGAATGTAAAGCACTGTATGGTTCATGTGAATCCGTACGAAGAAGAAGTGGAAGAAAATTCATAAAACATACATAACAATTCAGCAATTTCATAAGAAATTCACAAATATAAAGTATGATAAATATTTATATGACAGCCTGGATAGCATAGGGTGTTAAATTTCAAAAAGAGGGAAGGAATTTCTATGAACTGGTTACGCAAGTTTATGTATGGACGATATGGTGTTGACCAATTGTCCAATTTTATGTTCGTATTTTATGTTGTTCTTGTTCTGTTACAGATGTTTTTCCGAAGAACGCCGGCAGGCATGGTTTTGATGCTTGTCAGTTATGTTGTGGTGTTTTTGTACTTTTTCCGGACATTTTCCAGAAATATATACCGGCGGCAGATGGAAAATCAGAAATTTCTGCAGGCATGGAATCCGGTGAAAAATTACTTCAAATTTTGTAAACTTCGTTTTCAGGAGCGAAAAGGTGTGAAGAAACTGTTCCGCTGTCCGAAATGTCATCAGACGATACGGGTTCCGAAAGGAAAAGGGAAAATTGCAATTACCTGTCCGAAGTGCCGGTTTGAATTTATAAAAAAGACCTGAGGAAATGAGGGATGGCATGTTTGGCTATGTTACGGCAAATAAGCCGGAGATGAAAATGCGGGAATTTGCCAGATATAAAGGATTTTACTGTGGACTTTGCCGTAGTCTGAAGACGAATCATGGCAGAAGAGGGCAGATTACCCTGACTTATGATATGACTTTTTTAGTAATTCTGCTCAGTTCATTATATGAGCCAAAGACAGATGAACGGAAAAAGCGGTGTATTATTCATCCGGGGAAAAAACAGTATATGCTCATTAATGAGATTTCCGATTATGCAGCAGATATGAATATTCTTCTGACTTATGACCATCTGGCAGATGACTGGAATGATGAAAAAAAGCTTTCCGGATATGTCGGAATGAAAGTATTTGCCGGTAAAAAAAAGAAAATAGAAAAAAAATATCCCAGACAGGCTAAAATAATAAGGGATTCCCTTGCAGAACTCGCTTTACTGGAAAGAGAGAACTGCAGAGATATTGACAGGGTTTCGCGTCCTTTTGGAAAACTGATGTCGGAACTTTTTGTGTGGAAGGAAGATGCTTTCCAGAATATCCTGCGGCCGTTTGGTTTTTATCTCGGTAAATTTATTTATCTGATGGATGCCGGGATGGATGTGGAAGAAGACAGGAAAAAGGGATGTTATAATCCGTTTTCTGATGAAGCAGATAAAGATGGTTTTGACAAACGATACCATGAGATTCTAGAGGGAACACTCCGCATGGCAATCGCGGAATTTGAAAAACTTCCCTGTGAACAGGATCTTGCAATTCTCCGTAATATTTTGTATGAAGGAGTCTGGGTGAAAAGCGAAAGGAAAAAAGGCGATGATGAATGATCCGTACAGCATTCTGGGAGTGACCAGAGGTGCTACCGATAAAGAGATAAAAAAAGCATACCGGGAGAAAAGCCGGAAGTATCATCCGGATTCGTATCCGGATGAAAGCCAGAAAAAGTGGGCAGAGAATAAATTTCGTGAGGTACAGGAGGCCTACAACCAGATTGTCGATGAGCGTTCCGGAAAAGGAGGGCAGTCCTATGGTTATGGCGACTATGGCGGTCAGACCGGACAGAATTACTCGGAAGAGGATCAGCATCTGATGGCGGCGATGAATTATATCCGTGCCAGACGATATAATGAGGCTATTAATGTGCTGAATTCGATGTCGGAGCGCAGCGCCAGATGGTATTATTTCAGTTCTTACGCCAATCTCGGACTCGGCAATAATGTGGTTGCCATGGATTATGCAAAAAAAGCATGTGAAATGGATCCGGGTAATCAGGAATATATGCAGTATTACCAGCGTCTGCAGCAGGGAGGCGGTGTAGGTGGCTTTGGAAGTCCGTTTGGTGGCGGCTACGGAGGCGGATATGGAGGATATGGCGGCTATGGAAACTATGGCGGAAATTCCGGCTGTGGAACAGGCAGTTTGTGTTGTGATCTGTGGTGTGCAGATACATTGTGCGAATGTATGGGAGGCGATTTGTGCGCATGCATGTAAAAAATAAATCGAAACGGATTGCCATATCAGGGGTGATGGCAGCATTGAGTACCGTTCTGATGGTGCTCGGTACGGTCATCTCTGTTAATACCGTGTTTTTTACGTCGGCTGCGGCTTTTTTGGCCGGGATGGCGGTGCTGCTTTATGGCGGCACATATGGTATACTGTTTTATGCTGTATGCGGTGGGCTTGATTTTTTGTTTAATCCGAATAAACTGCATGTTATCCTGTATCTGGTGTTAGCCGGTTACATAGTTATTTCAGAAGTGCTTTGGACGTGTATGAAAAGAATGACAGATGGCAGAAAGAAAGAGTGGATACATAGAGGAATACGGTTTGTTCTGTTTGTTGTTTTATATGTTCCGCTCATTTATTTTATACCGGAATTACTTGTTTCATCTGACCTTGTAAAGAAACAGTGGTTTATGCCGGGTGCGTTACTATTTGGCATTATAGCCTGGGTTCTTTTTGATCTCGCGTATGGTGCCTGTAAAAAGATAGCATGGATACATTTAGAAAAAATAAGTAGAAAGGAGTAGTTTTATGAAAGCAAAAATGTTAGGACTGACGGGAGGAGTCACTTTACTGACATGTGCGCTGCTTTTTTTAGGCGGCTGTGAAACCAGTGCTGACGATTCAAATGCAAAAGCAGCGTATTCGTCCCAAAAAGAAACGCAGACAATCAAAACCATATCCAGTGATCCGGATGGGAAAAAGGTATCATCGGATACGATTCCGGAAGAGGCTTTTTTTCCGATAGAATGTCAGAATGCGGATCAAAAACTGCAGACGGAATTGAACTCGGGGAAATACACCTTGAAAAAACCCAAAGTAGTGCTGAATCCATATGGGGATGCTCCTCTGTCTGCCTATATTTTGTTTACGACTAAAGATTCCTGTCAGGTAAGAGTTACCGTCAAAGGAAAAACAGCGCAGACAAATGTGTCCGGAACGCTGGGAAAAGCCAAGAACCATCGCATTCCGGTTATTGGTCTGTATCCGGGCACGAATAACAAAGTACTTGTGGAAACTCTCAATGCCAAAGGTAAAGTTCTGCAGAAGAAAACAGTGCGGATTAAAACAAAAAAAATTGTCAGTGAATTAAAAAATGCCGTTAAAAAAGTAAAAGTAAAAGGACAGACGAAGAAGGTTCACTCCGCATATGGACTGACTATTATTTCCGGTCAGAATAATCTGCCGTTTGCTTATGACGAAGATGGAAATATCCGCTGGTATATGACTCGTACTACAGGTTCTTATGGAATTTTTCCTCTAAGCAATAAAAGATTTATTTATCAGACAAATGATTCTCTGGCAATGACAGAGGAAAAAGCGCAGACAACTGAGATGATGGAAATGGATTTCATGGGGCGTACATATCAGATTTATTTTGTCAGAAACGGTATTCACCATGAAGTGATTGAAAAGACACCGGGAGGAAATCTTCTTGTTCTCACCAGTTCCATTAACCAGCATACAGAAGATGCCGTGCTTGAGATAGACCGCAAAACCGGAAAGGAAGTCAAGTATCTCGATTTGCAGGAATGCTTTGATGACACGTATGTCAATAAAGTGGACTGGGCACATCTGAATACAGTATCCTATGATAAGGAAGAGAATGCCATACTGCTTTCTCCGAGAAATCTGCACGCTGCGGTAAAAGTAGACTGGAAAACAAATAAGATCAAATGGATTATTGCACATCCGGATATGTTCAAGGGAACCAAACAGCAAAACAATGTTCTGACACCAAAAGGGAAGATTACATGGCACTTCCAGCCACATAGTATTTACGAAATACCTTACGATCTGGATAACAATCCAAATACCGTACATGTCATGATCTTTGACAATCACTGGCAGACAAAACGTAAAGTGAAATTCTTTGACGGACTTGAAACCTCCCATGTGCTTGTATATGTGGTAAATGAGAAGAAAAAAACAGTCAGTCAGGTGAAAAAGTTTACAGGTGTCCGTTCCATCATTACTTCAAACTGTGCCTATAACAAAAAGAAAAACCGGATGTTTTCTTTCGGGGGTTATCTGTACCCGCTGATTAACGGCAGAAAAGGTATGGTATACGAGTTTGACTATAAAACCGGAAAGACATTAAACCAATACTTGATAAAAGATTATTTTTACCGTGGATATGAAATGAGGATTGGCTGGAAAGACATGGCGAAGCCAATGAAGAAACGGACTGATTATGTAAAGGGCTCGTTACAGGGACCGGTTGCGGTAGAAACCGGAAGTGTGCCGGATACGGTAATCAGTTCAGACAAGGTTTCTTTCCTGCGGAAGGAAACATTGCTCTACATGACAATAAATGACCACGCTGTTGATAAAGTGCGGTTTGTCGGTAAAAATTATATATATCTGATGGATTATCAGAGTGCCGGTGACGGAATGGAGTCCAAAAAGAACCAGAGATATGCAATTGCAATTCCGCTTGCCGGAATGAAAGCAGATACCTATGAGATTGCAGTACATTATGATGGTAAGTGGTATGGTACAGGTAAGAATATAGTACGCAATAATTCATAATGTGGTTTTAATTGCTACGATTGACATTTACCTTCCAAAAGCATTATAATTTTACATTATGATGCCAGGGTCAAAAGTTCAAAACAGCTTTTGACCCTGCCAGGAAAAAGAGAGGAATTGATTATACATGGCAGTCAGAATTATTGGTACAGGAAGCTATTTACCGAAAAAGGTAGCTGATAACCAGTTTTTGTCTACGATTGTGGATACGGATGATGAGTGGATTCGTCAGCGTACAGGAATAAAAGAACGTCATCTTTCCAGTGGGAAAGAAGGAACAACGTATATGGCAACCCACGCGGCAGAGGCCGCTCTTGAAAATGCCGGGATTGGAGCAGATGAACTGGATATGATTATTCTGGCGACAGTGTCTGCCGATACTTATGTACCGAGCACTTCCTGTTCTGTGCAGGGAGCGATTGGTGCGATTCGTGCCACCTGTTTTGACATCAATGCAGCCTGTTCCGGATTTTTGTTTGGACTAAATACGGCAAATGCATATATTGAAATGGGGATGGCAAAGACGATTCTTGTCATTGGTGCAGAGACTTTATCACGAGAGGTAGACTGGTCAGACCGCAGTTCCTGTATTCTTTTTGGTGACGGAGCAGGAGCAGCAATTGTACGGAGAGAAGAAGGAGAGGGCGGCTTTCTCGCCAGCGTGACGGGATCTGATGGAAGCCAGGGAGATGTACTGACCTGCAAGGGAAGAGGAATCCAGAATCCATTTCACACGTCAAAAAGAAAAAAAGACTATATCAAGATGGAGGGGCAGGCAGTGTTCCGCTTTGCTGTTACGATGGTTCCGAGGTGTATTAAGCAGATTTTGAAAAAGACGGATCTGCAGCCGGAGGATATCAAGTATTTTGTTCTTCATCAGGCAAATGAACGAATTCTCGAAGTGATAGCAAAACGTCTGAAGGTAGATGTTGATAAATTCCCTATGAACCTTGACCGTTATGGAAATACATCTTCGGCCAGTATTCCGATTCTGTTAGACGAATTGAACCGGAATCATCTTCTTGAACGCGGGGATAAGATTATTCTTTCCGGTTTTGGTGGTGGTCTGACATGGGGTGCCATCCTGTTAGAATGGTAGAACATTCAGATTTAACAGCTTCAGAAAGGGAGGATGCATATGAAGAAAATACTGTTACAGGGAGCTATGGATGTGGAGACTGCATATCTGAAAGAACAGATTCAGAAATTGCCGGATTATGAGTGCATAGAAACAGACGGACAGACCTTTTACCAGGGGACTCTGGACGACAAAACGCTCATCCTCAGCGCAACCGGAATGGGAACTGTAAAGGCGAGTATGGCGACGACATATGCACTGCAGTATTTTCATCCTGCTATGGTGATTAATCAGGGAACTGCGGGAGCGCAGGTACGGGAATTGAGTACCGGAGATGTTGTTTTAGTGGAGGAAGCAGTAAATATTAATGCACTGGCAATGCCGAAAAAGAAGATGGGAGAGGGAAGCGATCCATTTACCTGGACCGGTTTTCATACAACATATCATAAGGCAGATGAGTTTATGCTTGAGTTGTTTTCTCATCTTGAATCCGAGTATTCTGCCGGCAAAGTGATGCGTGGAAAAGCGGCAACCGGAGACATTTACAGCCGGGAGGATGACAGAATTATCTGGCTGGAGGAAACATTTCATACTCTTTGTGAGGAAATGGAAAGTGCGGCGGTTTTTGAGGTGTGTGACAAGTTTCGGATTCCGTGTGTCGGGCTGCGGATTATCTCAAATAATGAGTTGTTAGATGAAGAATTCAACGAAGAAACAGCGGTACTTCTGCAGGAATATATATGGAAAGTTCTTCCTCATTTGTAGACAGTAGTCATAACAAAATCCTTCTTTGCATAAGATGATAATGCAAAGGGGGATTTTTTTTGAGACGGACAGGCCGAGTGATTTTTGTTTTGTTTCTTCTGCTTTCGTGCATGATGGGACTCTGGATGTTCCAAGCGTGGAAGGAGAGTAAACAGGAGCGAAAAAAAGAGACATATCATAATGTGTACATTATAGATGCCAGTGGTACAGCTATCACAATCGTTCATAATGAACCGATGAATCTTGAGAGTACGACTCCTGTCTCAGGAGGAAGTGTACAGGGAATTGTTGCAGATTTGTATTTACAGGATGGCAGAATAGTAAAAATAGTAAGAAAACCGGAATATGTTACGGGAACAATACAAAAATTAAATACTGACAAAATCACACTGGATGAATATGGGGAAGTAGAACTGGCAAGAGAGTTTACTTTGTATCACATTTCACGCGAGGGAACGGTAACCAGAGGACATATGACCGATTTGGCAGTGGGACAGCCCGATGTGCGTTTTGTGGCAGCCGGCAATCAGATCTGCGCTGCTATTGTGCCGGAAAAGAGGATTGATAATATCCGAGTTTTGCTGAATAACAATGAATTTTCTTCTTATGACCAGGGCAAAACGGTATTGACGGCAACGACCGATTTTTCGGTGAGGGAGAAGGGCTCAACAACAAGCTATAAAAAAGGACAAAAAGTTACTTTTGAGCCGGAAAAGGTTTCAGGAGAAATAATTGTCGACACGGGAAATAAGGGGAAAATCAGGATAGAGAGTCTGCACAGACAGTGTGGAATTCCAGAATACCGTGGTACCCTGCATATCACAAAAAACGGAAATTCCCTTCATCTGGTAAATGAACTTTCGCTTGAGGAATATCTGTATAGTGTGGTGCCAAGTGAAATGCCGACAGAATACAGTATGGAAGCATTAAAGGCACAGGCGGTCTGTGCCAGAACTTACGCATCGGGACAAATAAAGGGAAATCGTCTGGCGGAATATGGGGCGCATGTCGATGACAGTGTTTCCTTTCAGGTATATAATAATCAGAAGGAAGATTCCCGTTCGGTAAAGGCTGTAAATGCAACGAAGAATCAGGTTGTTGCCTATGAGGGGAAACTTGCGGCTACCTATTTTTATTCTGCCTCATGTGGAAGCCGTGCCGGAACGAAGGATGTGTGGTTTACGAAAAGGGACGTCGATTATCTGCCTTCGTGTAATGAAGCGGGGGACCAGGACTTGTCTAAGGAGAGTGAATTCCGTTCTTTTATCCAGAGCAAATCGGAATCTTATGATTCGGAATCTCCATGGTACCGTTGGAGTGCGCTGGTCTCACCGGAATGTCTGAGAGAGTCGATAGAAAAAAAGCTGACGGAACGTTTTGAGGCCAATAGTACCCAGATTCAGGTAAAACAGAAAGATGGGACATACCGCAGTGAGAGGATAACTTCTGTTGGAGAGATAGAGTCTGTTGCAGTGAAGACGCGCGGCAGAGGAGGAGTTGTCTCCCTGTTGGAAATCGTGGGGAGTGAGCGCACGATACGTGTGTACACAGAATATAATATACGGACGCTGCTTGGGAGCGGCAAAGTTCAGTATAAGAAAAATGACGGGGAAAAAATAAGTGGACTCAGTCTTCTACCAAGCGGATTTTTCTGTGTGGAAAAGAAAGGGGAAAAATTTCTTTTTACGGGTGGCGGTTATGGACACGGTGTTGGAATGAGCCAGAACGGGGCAAACACAATGGCGGAAAGCGGAAAAAACTGTCAGGACATTCTTAGTTTTTATTTTCCAGGAACGAAAGTAGAAGACCGGGAAGTTGTCGGATAGAGGATTTCAGATAAAGATGTTTTTCTTCCCTCAGGTACTGGTTAAAAAGAGCACCGAAAAAAATGATGATAATACTGCCATATATCCATAACATCAGAAGAACAACATACGTCAGACTGCCATATACAGAAGAAAAACTGCTATGGTAATCGATATATATGGAGTAGAGGTATGAAAATATAATCCATAAAAAAGCTGCTGCCCCTGCCCCTGGGAGGTGGCTTCGGAATGATGTTTTGTGATTGGGAACAAACCGGTACAAAACAAGAAAATAGAGGACAAAAATCAGAAAAGCTACCGCGGAGCGGAGAAGAAACAGTATCATATTCAGGTTGGACAGAAACGGGAAAAACCGGTGGATAAGAACGACAATCTGATTTCCGTATACAAGAAGTGTCAGACTAATAATAAGCATCAGTGCAAAGACAATTGTGTCCAGAAGTGAGTGAATACGGCGGGCAATAAAACCGCGTGGCTCCTTTACTTCGTAGATTTCTTCAAGTCCCAGTATGATACCGGAAAAACCTTTGGAGGCCGCCCAGAGAGCAAGAATAACGGTGATGGACAAAACAGTACCGGACGCATGGGAATAGGTTTCATTTAACCAGTCCAGGACAAGGGTGCTGAGAGTGCCTGGTATCAGTTCATGAACAGCGTTGGCTATACTCTGTTCGCTGATTGGTGTATACTGCAGCAGGGTAATCAAAAACATAAAAAAGGGAAAAAGGGATACAAGGATAAAAAAGGATACCTGCGCCGCATGTATAGAGACTTTTTTTTCTCCAAAACGTTGGATAAACCATACAAATATATTTGTCATATCAATCTTCATCTCCCTGACATCGTATGGTAATAGTATATGAAAAAAAAAGAAAAAAATCAACAGAGTTCTCTTGACGGTTACTTTTTGTTGTGTTACAGTATTAGACGTTAGAGGCTGAGAAGGTGCAGGCTTTGTCCATAGATTGTTATTTTCCTTCAGAGAGACAGAATCATCGGCTGAAAGTTTTGTCAGGTTCAGATAATAGTTGAATTTCCCACCGGAGCTTTGCTTTTGAACCATGTATTGGTAGCTGCATGCAGTAAAGAGCAACGGGTCACAGACGTTATCCTGTGAGTTGAGAGTCTGTCAGATATGCTGGCAGGAATATGGGTGGTACCGCGGTTTATTTCGTCCCTTGCATGTAATATATGTGCAGGGATTTTTTTTGTGGCATAACAGATAAAGTATCGAAATGGAGGAATAAGGTAGAAAATGAAAGAAAAACTGGCTAAAATTTTAGACAACGCACTGGAACAGATTGAGAGTTCCGGTAATCTTGAAAAACTGGGAGATATCCGCGTTTCTTTTCTTGGGAAAAAGGGAGAACTGACCAGTGTGCTCAAATCCATGAAGGAAGTGGCACCGGAGGACAGACCGAAAGTAGGTCAGATGGTCAATGAGACGAGAGAGAAGATAGAGGCAAGGCTGGACGAGCGAATGAAAGCGTTCCAGAAAAAAGTGCGGGAAGAGAAAATGAAAGCGGAAGTGATAGATGTTACGTTGCCGGGAAAGCAGATGAAGATGGGACATCGCCATCCCAATACCGTGACTCTGGAAGAAGTCGAGAAAATTTTTATCGGAATGGGGTATGAAGTAGTAGAGGGACCGGAAGTGGAATATGATTATTATAACTTTGAAGCATTGAATATTCCGGCAAACCATCCGGCAAAGGACGAGCAGGATACTTTCTACATTAATGACAAAATCGTGCTTCGTACGCAGACATCTTCGGTACAGGTTCACGTGATGGAGGAAGGCAGACTGCCAATCCGTATGATTTCTCCGGGACGGGTATTCCGAAGTGATGATGTAGATGCGACCCATTCTCCGTCATTCCATCAGATTGAGGGTCTGGTCATTGATAAAAATGTTACCTTTGCTGACCTGAAAGGAACGCTGGAACAGTTTGCAAAGCAGTTATTTGGCGAAAATACAAAGGTGAAATTCCGTCCGCATCATTTTCCATTTACAGAGCCGAGTGCTGAGATGGATGTGACATGCTTCAAGTGTGGAGGCAAAGGCTGCCGGTTCTGCAAAGGTGAAGGCTGGATAGAAATACTAGGATGCGGTATGGTTCATCCACATGTTCTGGAAATGAGTGGCATTGATCCGGAGGAATATACCGGATTTGCTTTTGGTGTGGGTCTTGAACGAATTGCACTGCTGAAGTATGAGATCGACGACATGAGACTTTTGTATGAAAATGACAAAAGATTTTTGGAACAGTTCTAGGAGGGAAAGAGATGAATACACCATTATCATGGATTAAAGCATATGTGCCGGAACTAGTGTGCACAGAACAGGAATACATGGATGCAATGACCATGTCAGGAACAAAAGTTGAGGGATATGAAAAGTTTGATGCGGACCTCGGTAAAATTATTGTAGGTAAAATCGAGAAAATAGAAAAGCATCCGGATGCAGATAAACTGGTTGTCTGTCAGGTGGCAATTGACGAGGAAGGAACGACCACCCAGATTGTGACAGGTGCACCGAATGTGAAAGAGGGACAGAAAGTCCCGGTTGTCCTTGATGGCGGACGTGTGGCAGGCGGCCACGATGGGAAAAAGGTTCCAGGCGGAGTGAAAATTAAAAAGGGTAAGCTTCGTGGTGTTGTCAGCAACGGCATGATGTGTTCGATTGAAGAACTTGGTTCTTCCACTGACTTTTATCCGGATGCGGCAGAGGACGGAATTTACATTCTCAGTGACAATCCAGAGTACAGGGATGCACCGGTTGGCAGTGACGCCATCGAACTTCTTGGCCTGCGCGATGCGAATTTTGAATACGAAGTGACTTCAAACCGTGTGGATTGTTTTGGTGTTCTCGGAATTGCAAGGGAAGCAGCGGCGACTTTCAGGAAACCTTTTGTTCCTCCGGTTGTAAAAGAAGTCGGTAATGATGAAAAGACAGAAGATTATATACAGGTAGAGGTACAGGCACCTGAACTGTGCTCCCGTTATGTGGCGCGTGTTGTAAAAAATATTAAACTTGCACCGTCGCCGGAGTGGATGCAGCGCAGGCTGGCAGCAAGTGGTATCCGCCCAATCAACAATATTGTAGATATAACAAACTATGTAATGGAAGAGTATGCACAGCCGATGCATGCTTATGATCTGGATACGATTGCAGGCAGAAAAATTGTCGTGAAGAGAGCAGAAGACGGTGAAAAATTCCAGACGCTGGATGGTCAGGAGAGAGAACTGGATTCGTCGGTACTCATGATCTGTGACGGTGAGAAATCAGTTGGTCTTGCCGGAATTATGGGTGGAGAAAACTCAAAAATAACTGATGATGTTCAGACTATGCTTTTTGAAGCTGCCTGCTTTGACGGCACGAACATCCGTCTGTCTGGCAAAAAGCTTGGTATGCGTACCGATGCACAGGCGAAGTTCGAAAAAGGTCTTGACCCGAACAACACGATAGAAGCGATGAACCGCGCGTGCCAGCTGATTGAGGAACTCGGTGCCGGTGAAGTGGTCGGTGGATGTGTGGATGTGTATCCGGAGAAAAAAGAGCCGGTTACCGTTGATTATGATGTAGATAAAATCAATGCACTTCTTGGCATTGATGTATCAGAGGATCAGATGTGCGAATACTGGCGCATGGTTGAACTTGAGCCGGATAAAGCGACGAAAACGGTAAAAGTGCCGACATGGAGACAGGATGTACTTCGTCTTGCCGATCTGGCAGAAGAGGTAGCACGTTTTTACGGATATGATAAGATTCCTACCACATTACCAAGTGGTGAGGCAACTCAGGGCGGGGTATCTTATCAGACGACGATACAGAATATTGCAAGAACGGTTGTAGAGCAGTATGGATTTTCTGAGGGGATGACCTATTCCTTTGAGAGCCCGAAAGTATTTGACAAGCTCCTTGTCCCGGTGGACAGCGATTTGCGGAAGGCAATTGAAATTTCCAACCCGCTCGGTGTGGACTACAGTATTATGCGTACTTCACCGCTCAATGGAATGCTGACTTCTCTCGCAACAAACTACAGCCATCGGAATAAAGATGTGAGACTGTATGAGCTGGCAAACATATATCTTCCGAAAGCACTTCCGCTTACGGAATTGCCAGAAGAAAGGATGCAGCTGACACTCGGCATGTACGGCAAAGGCGATTTCTTTGATATGAAAGGATGCGTAGAGGCGATTTTTGCAAAACTTGGTATTCGTGAGACCGTGACATGGAAACCGGAGGAGAGCCGCACGTATCTGCACCCGGGCAGAAGAGCAGATATCCTGATTGGGGACAATACGGTTGGATTCCTCGGAGAGGTGCATCCGGAAGTGGCAGATAACTACAATCTGGGAGAAAAAACTTATGTGGCAGTACTGGATGTAGCAATGCTGGCAGAAAGTGCTGACTTTGATATCAAGTACAAAGGAGTTGCAAAATTCCCTGCGGTAACCCGTGATATTTCTCTTGTGATGAAAAAGAATATTCTTGCGGGGCAGATAGAGGAAATAATCCGGAACAATGGTGGAAAACTTTTGGAGAATTATCATCTGTTTGATGTTTATGAAGGAGAAAATGTCGGAACTGACGAGAAATCACTCGCATATTCCATCCGGTTCCGCGCATCCGACCGTACACTGGAAGATAAAGATGTTACAGCAGTTATGGATAAAATTCTTGGCAAACTGGAGATATTAGGAGTGAAATTGAGACAGTAGGAGCGTTGGTTTGCTCCGGAATGGAGAATGCAATTGAAAAAATTAATCCATAACCTATTAACCGTCTGTTTTATCTGCTATATGATCCTGTTAGTGTATTTTTTGTTTTTCAGCGAAAGATATGGACGGACAGAACCGTATTCCACATATCAGTACAACTTTACTTTCTTTCGGGAAATTAGCAGATATATCGAATACCGGGATAAGATCGGAGATGAATATTTTCTGATCAATGTGGTGGGTAATGTGGGAGCTTTTGTACCATTTGGCTTTCTGGTGCCGGTCATTTACCGGGAACAGCGTGGCGAAAAGACTTACCGCGGACATTATCTACGGGCGTTCTTCTTTGCCTCCTTCCTTGGATTTTTGTTCAGTTTCTGTGTAGAAACCGTACAGCTTGTGACAAAGGTAGGATGTTTTGATGTCGATGATCTGATGCTCAATACGATTGGTGTTATGTGTGGGTATGTGATATATTACATTTGTAAGAGGATGATTGGTTTCTGGAGCTGTCATTGAGAGGAGGAGAGCGATGCATATTCGTTTTGGTAAACGCAGGAGAATCCGGTTTACAGATAAGTCCCATCCGGTTCAGGGGATTATTTCCACGCTGATCGGTATGGGAGCCGTTGTACTTCTTTGCGTGCTCTTTATACTTTCCAGTAAAGCAAAAGGAAATTCCGGGTTATATATGGGAATACTTGGAATGTTTGATCTGGCAATCAGTATAACAGGGTTTGTAATGGCAATCAAATGTTTTAAAAAAGAGGATATTTATATGGTCACACCGACTCTTGGTGCCGTACTGAATGGAATAATGGTAATCAGCTGCATGCTTTTGTATGTTATGGGAGCGGTGTGAGATCATAAATGTTTTTTGATACCGTAATATTTTTTAAAATATTACGGTATTCTTCTTTTGTTAATTCTTCAATATAGTTTACCGGATAATTTTTTTCGTATCCCTTAGTCAAAAGAACAGAGGCCGCTTTGTTGTAGGCGATAGCAGCCTCTATTTCATTATCATAGCGGCCAACAGTCAGATTTCCATTCCAGTGAATCTTTGTTTCGTAGAAAATTTTCCCGTCTTTTTCTTTCCTGGTTACACCGTGGAAACGGTTGATAATTTCAATGTTGGCATACCGCAGATCTTTGGTGTTGCCATTTATAAAACGGTAATCGCGGTCTTTTACCGCATAGTTTTTTATGCCGTAACGGGATAAAATATTTACCTGCATGCCATAATCTGCTACAAAGAGATGACCTCCCCTTCTTGTGATTGTGCGGGTGGAATAGTAAAATAAATCGTCAATATCAAAAGTCAGAAAATCTTCACAGTCAAAATAATAATAAAAAAAATGTTTCCGGAGATAAATCGGGGTCTTGATATACATGCCATTGTCCCTGAAATTCAAAAGAACGACCCATTTGGAAAAAGGAAGAATGTGGTTTCCTTTGTATTCGTCCAGGGAAATGGAATTGTCATGTAGGAGAATGTCTGCCTGCTTATAAGCCTGTGAAGCCTCCTGCTCGGAGGAATAACTTCCCAGACTGATGTGTCTTCCGTGAAAAGTGATAGAACTGCGATAATACAGAGTGCCATCTTTTCGGTAATTTTTATAAACTCCTGGCATCATGGGAAATCGACCTCCTTGTGACAAACAATTTTGAATATATTTTAGTAGAGACATCTGATTATTGCAAGTATATTACAAAAATGTAACAAAATTGTAATAATTTCGTAGCAACTGCATATACTGTTGATATCAGAGAAAGGTGGTATCAATGTATGGAGCGACTGGTAAATCGTTTTTTATATGCAATATGGATGTTTTCGGTAGCGGCGCTTGCGATTGGCTGGCAGCCGGAAGCAGAAGATTTAAAGGTGAGCCTGTTAACCGGCGATGTCGGACAGAAAGTAGAAGCGATGTGTATTCTTGAAGAAAATAATGCATTATTTCGTCAGGGAATAGTGGCAACTTCACTTGTCCAGAGACGGGAAAATGAGCAGAGAGACGAAGAAGAGAGACGTAAATTACAGCAGTTAGAGGAAAAGAGAAAAGCGGAAGAAAAGAAGAAAGAAGCGCAAAAAAATGTCCCTGCTTCTGCCCTGAATGAAGGAAGCAGACAAATTCTTCTGCGGATTGTGGAGGCAGAGGCCGGTGACCAGGATATCCGGGGAAGGCGTCTGGTTGCCAATGTTATTTTAAACCGCGTGAAATCAAAGGAATTTCCTGATACGGTAAAGGGTGTTGTGTTTTCTCCACGGCAGTTTTCGCCGGTCAGCAATGGCAGTTATTATGATGTCAAAATTTCAAAGGCGACAAAAAAAGCCGTGGATCAGGCGTTACAGGGGGTAGATGATTCGAAGGGTGCGCTCTATTTTATGTGGCGTGCAGGAGCTGATGGAAATAATGTGAGCTGGTTTGACCAGGCATTAACAAAATTATTTACCCATGGATGTCATGAATTTTTCCGGTGACAGGTTTCCTGATGGCCGTTCTTGACTTGCACGGTAAAATGTTTTATAGTTAATTTTGGAAACTATATGGGAGTATTTACATGCATAGGGAGGAAACAAAAGATGAATAAAAAAATGCACGAGACACACAGAATAAACTCTGCAGGAATAATCGCGTATACGATTATTACCACAGTGTTGCTTTTTGCGTATGTCTTAGAGTTTCTGAAAGGAAGCAGGACATTGGGATATACGCTGGTATTTGCTGTTCTGAACCTGGTACCTTATATTACCTGTCTGATTCTGTACCGCAAAGACAGGACAACAAACGGTATTAAGTATATGATGAGTATAGGATTTTCTGTCTTATATGCTTTTGTACTGGTGACTGCGGCGGTTCCAACGACATTTGTGTACATATATCTGATTTTTCTTATATTAATACCATACGGTGATACCAGATTGTGCACGATTACAGGAACGATAGCAGTTGTTGCCAATATTGTAGCGGTAGTTATCGGCTTTTGGAATGGTTCACTGACGACGGCAGATTTGGCAATGGTCGAAATTCAGGTGCTGGCTACAGTGATTGCTGCTTTTTTTACCGTAGTTGCTACTACGGTAATCGGAAAAGTGAATGCGCAGAGAATGGCAGAACTCAATGATGAAAAAGACAAGTCAGATGCCCTGCTGTCAAATACGTTAGAGCTGTCAGGAGGAATTTCTGACGATCTTGCAGCCGTTACCGAAAGGATGAAACAGCTGGAACAGTCAGCAGTAACTACGAGAGATTCCATGCAGGATGTGTCTGCCGGTGCAAATGACACCGCAGAAGCAATGCAGATGCAGATGCAGCAGACAGAAGCGATTGTTGAGCAGGTGGATAAGGTGAAGGAAGTATCCAGGGGTATTACGGAGGATGTCCGTCAGACAGAGGATACGATTGTTGTTGGAAAAGATAATATTGAACATCTTCTTTCCTATGTCAGCCAGTCAGAGAATGCAAGCGGGATTGTTGCTTCCAAGATGGAGGAACTGACAGAGAATACAGAAAAAATGAATTCCATTGTGGAGTTGATTAATTCAATCACCAGTCAGACGAGTCTGCTGAGTCTGAATGCCTCAATTGAGGCGGCAAGGGCAGGGGAAGCCGGGAAAGGATTTGCGGTGGTTGCCGGAGAGATTTCTACTCTTTCCCAACAGACGAGTGAAGCTACGGTAAGTATTACCGAATTGATTTCCGGCATTACCGGTTCCATCGATGAAGTATTTCAGGCAATCCATCAGCTTATGGAGAGTAATAAAGAGCAGAACCGGTCGGCGGAAACGATGGCGCGCAATTTTGAAAAAATAGAAGAGTGTTCGGGCAGTATATATAAAGTGAGCCATGAATTGGAGATGGTAATCAGTGAACTCGCAAAATTAAATGAAATAATTGTACAAAACATCAATAGTGTGTCGTCAGTCACGGAAGAGATGTCTGCCCGTGCCGGCGAGACGCTTACAGAAAGCGGAAATAATGCAGCGATTGTCGAGGAAGTTACAAAAGTCATTGTTGAATTAAATGATAAGGCAAAACAGTTGAATCAGGGAGGGAGTGACAGCTGATATTTTCGCCTTGTAAAACTGATAGAATCGTGGTATTCTTTATTGTGTTAAAAAAAAGCAAAGGATGGTTGGATTATGAGTATCATGTATAAAAGTACAAGAAGCAATGCAGAAAAAGTAACTGCATCACAGGCAATTCTCAAGGGTCTTGCCGATGACGGTGGTTTGTTTGTTCCGGATTCCATTCCTGCACTCGATGTGCCATTGGGCGCACTGGCAGGCATGACGTATCAGGAAACGGCATATGAAGTGATGAAGCTGTTTTTGGGGGATTTTTCGGAGGATGAACTTAAGGCATGTATCCGTGGTGCTTATGATTCCAAATTTGATACAGAAACCATTGCGCCGGTGGTAAAAAAAGACGGGGCATATTATCTGGAATTATTCCATGGAAAGACCATTGCGTTCAAAGATATGGCGCTGTCTATTCTTCCGTATCTTATGACGACATCGGCAAAGAAGAACGGAGTAAAAAATGAAATTGTAATATTGACGGCGACTTCCGGAGATACCGGAAAGGCAGCGTTAGCCGGTTTTGCAGATGTAGAGGGGACAAGTATTATTGTATTTTATCCGAAAAATGGTGTCAGTCCGATTCAGGAAAAGCAGATGCTGACACAGAAAGGAAAAAATACAAATGTTGTGGGCATTATCGGCAATTTTGATGATGCGCAGACAGGTGTAAAACAGATGTTTAATTCCAAAGAGCTGGCGGAGCGCATGGATAAAAAGGGATATCAGTTCTCTTCTGCAAACTCCATCAATATCGGCCGTCTTGTTCCGCAGATTGTATATTATGTATATGCCTATGGCCAGCTGTTAAAGCAGGGTGAAATTTCAGAGGGCGAAAAAATTAACGTTGTTGTTCCGACCGGTAATTTTGGCAATATTCTGGCAGCCTATTATGCAAAAAATATGGGGCTTCCTATTGATACCCTGTTTTGTGCTTCTAATGACAATAAAGTATTGTATGACTTTTTCGAGACAGGTAAATATGATCGTAAGAGGGAGTTTATTCTGACGGCATCCCCTTCCATGGATATCCTGATTTCAAGCAATTTGGAGAGACTGATTTATCGTATTGCCGGAGAGGATGCTGACAAGACAAAAGCACTGATGGATGCACTGGCAAGTAAGGGAGAGTATGAGATTACAGAGGAAATGAAAGTGCAGCTGGATTCTTTCGAGGGAGGATTTGCCACAGAGGAAGAGACTTTTGAGACAATACGCAGGGTTTATGAGTCGGCAGATTACATTATGGATACCCATACCGCAGTTGCCTCCCATGTTTACTATGAGAAAGCCGC
Organism: Eubacterium sp.; assembly: GCA_034101395.1. Classification (GTDB taxonomy): domain Bacteria; phylum Bacillota; class Clostridia; order Lachnospirales; family Lachnospiraceae; genus Eubacterium_F. The sequence goes on from JAXEJU010000062.1 coordinate 60,884, forward strand.
TGACAGTGGACGGAAAACGGTAATTGCATCGACGGCGAGCCCATACAAATTTACAAGAAGCGTTATGGATGCCATTGACAAAGATAAGTATGACAGCATGAGCGACTTTGAACTCGTAGATGAACTGAACCGGATTTCCGGTGTAAAAATACCGGAGGCAATTGAAGAAATCCGCACAGCGCCTGTTTTACATGATATCGTGTGTGATAAGAGTGAAATGCAGGCGACGGTAGAGAAAATTCTTGGATTGTAAGGGTAAAGAAAATGGAATTCAGACCGTGTATAGATATCCACAATGGTAAAGTAAAACAGATTATTGGTGGCAGTCTCACTGATAAAGCAGATTATGCAGAAGAGAATTTTGTGTCGGAGATGAGTGCGGCAGATTATGCACAGATGTATCGGGATAGGGGGCTGCGCGGCGGTCACATTATTCTTCTGAATGCAAAGGACAGCGAATACTACGAGGCGGATCTTGCACAGGCGAAAGCAGCGCTGTCTACGTGGCCGGGTGCTCTGCAGATTGGTGGTGGAGTTACGGCAGAAAATGCTTCATCGTTCCTTGCGATGGGGGCAAGTCATGTTATTGTAACCTCTTATGTGTTTGTAGGGGGCGAAATCCGGTTTGACCGTCTGGACAAGCTTGTCGCCGAGGTGGGGAAAGAGCATCTGGTGCTGGATTTGAGCTGCCGGCTTAGGGACGGAGTCTATTATGTGGTAACAGATCGATGGCAGAAATTTACAAGGCAGCCGCTTGACCGCAGCCTGATTCAGATGTTGAGCGGTTACTGTGATGAATTTCTAGTTCATGCCGTGAATGTGGAAGGGACAGGTACCGGTGTGGACCGGGATTTGCTGGGACTTCTGGCAGGGGAATGTCCGGTTACTATAACGTATGCAGGTGGCATCGGCTCCATGGAAGATATCGGGACAATTCGTACACTGGGAAAGGAAAAAATTAATTTCACAGTAGGAAGTGCTCTCGACTTATTTGGTGGAAGTTTATCGTTTGAAAAAATATGTCAAAATGTTACGAAATAATGTTAAAGATTAAAAATATTTGTTCTCACAAATAACGAAAAAACGTCATTCTTAAAAGGGATGGCGTTTTTTTTACGAAAAAGAGTTGATTTTTTTAAAATATATGTTACAATTATTACATAAATGTTACAAAAACCTTGTAAGGTGTTACGAAAAAGATAAGAATTTTTTACTTAAATTGAAACAATAAAGGAGCAAAGAAATGAAAAGCAGCATGATGTTAAAAAAAGTGGTAATTACGGTTATGGCAGCACTGATGCTGGTGGGTGGATTGCCACAGACAGTTGAGATACAGGCAGCAGCGAAAGAAGAAAAGGAAGTGACTTATACCAAACGGGATTTAAAACTTCTGGCATCCATTATTTACTGCGAAGCAGGAAATCAGAGCAAAGCCGGTAAAGTGGCAGTTGGTTGTGTAGTTATGAACCGTAAACGTTCGAAGAGTTTCCCGAACACAATTGAAGGTGTTATCCGTCAGAGAGGACAGTTTTCGCCGGTGGCGCAGGGAAAATTCAGTCGGGAACTAGCCCTGTATAACAAAGGAGCCTATAGTAAGGGGGCACGCAAACTTTGTGTAAATGCCGCAAAAGCTGCTCTTAAAGGTCAGGATTATGTAACCTTGAGAGGGAAAAAAGTAAATATGAGAAAGTATCACTTTTTCAGTCAGAGACTCAGTCGTGCGAAACTTCGCATTGGCGGACACGATTTTAAATAAGACATTGTTAAGGGATATTCAGAGGTGCGCGCTTCTTTGCCGCACCTTTTAATTTAGAAAAATTTTTCTTTTCGAAACAGGTTGTTTGTGGTATCATAAAAAGAGATACGTTAAGGAGGCTCTAAAGAATGTCAGAAATGCAGGAAGAGGTAGTTACCAGAAATTTTATCGAGAATGAAATTGACAAAGATTTAAAGGAAGGCGTTTATGATAAAGTTGTAACAAGATTTCCGCCGGAACCAAATGGCTATTTACATATTGGACATGCCAAGTCGATTATTCTGAACCAGGGGCTGGCAAGGGAGTATGGTGGAACTTTTAATCTTCGTTTTGATGATACGAATCCGCAAAAAGAAAAAGAAGAATTTGTTCAGTCTATTTTGTCTGATGTGGCGTGGATTTGTGGTGAAAAGCCGCCGGTTTATTTTGCATCGGGATATTTTGATAAAATGTATGAGTGTGCTGTTAAGCTGATAAAGAAGGGAAAGGCATATGTCTGTGATTTGTCACCGGACGAGATTCGCGAGTACCGCGGAACTTTGACAGAACCAGGAAAGAACAGTCCATACCGTGACCGGCCGGTAGAGGAAAATTTAAAACTCTTTGAAGAGATGAAAGACGGAAAATATGAGGATGGTTCCCGTGTTCTCCGGGCCAAAATAGACATGACATCTCCCAACATCAATATGCGTGATCCGATTATTTACAGGGTTGCACACTTGACGCACCACAATACGGGGGACAAATGGTGCATATATCCGATGTACGATTTTGCACATCCGATTGAGGATGCGGTAGAGGGAGTGACCCACTCTATCTGTACACTGGAGTTTGAGGACCACCGTCCGCTGTATGACTGGGTTGTGAGAGAGTGTGAGTTTGAAGTACCGCCACGCCAGATAGAATTTGCTAAAATGTATCTGACAAATGTTGTGACGGGAAAACGCTATATTAAAAAATTAGTAGAAGACGGAATTGTAGACGGATGGGATGATCCGCGACTTGTTACAATCACAGCACTCAGGAGAAGAGGGTACACGGCATCTTCTATTCGCAGGTTCATGGAGCTTTGCGGTGTGTCCAAGTCAAACAGCTCCGTTGACTATGCAATGCTTGAGTACTGCATCCGCGAGGATTTGAAAATGACCAGATCCCGAATGATGGCAGTTCTCGATCCGATTAAACTCGTGATTGACAACTATGAGGAAGCTAAGATTGAGTATCTTGATGTGCCGAACAATCAGGAGAATCCGGAACTGGGAACGCGTAAAGTGCCGTTTGGAAAAGAATTGTACATTGAGAGAGAGGATTTTATGATTGAGCCTCCTAAAAAATATTTCCGCCTGTTCCCGGGCAATGAAGTGCGTCTGATGAGTGCTTACTTTGTTACCTGTACGGATTATGAGACAGACGAAAATGGCAATGTCACAGTTGTTCACTGTACCTATGATCCGGAGACAAAGAGCGGTTCCGGATTTACCGGAAGAAAAGTGAAAGGGACGATTCACTGGGTAGCAGCAAAAACTGCTGTGGAAGCGGAAGTGCGTCTCTATGAAAATATTGTGGATGAAGAAAAGGGTGTTTACAATGAAGATGGATCGGTCAATGTAAATCCGAATTCGCTCACGGTTTTGAAAAAATGCTATCTGGAACCGGCACTTGCTGATGCAAAACCGGGAGACAAATTCCAGTTTATGCGTACCGGTTTTTTCTGTGTGGACAGCAAGGATACAACCGATAACCATCAGGTGTTTAACAGGATTGTATCGTTGAAGAGTTCTTACCGTCCAAATAAGGCATAAAGTAACTGTCGAGAAGTGTTTGTTATAGCAAATGGAGGGAAATAAAAAGAATGGCTAATATTTTTGCTGGTCTTGAGGACTTTGGGTTAAAAAATGTAGAAAATGTAGATGTGTATCAGGATAAGGAAACAAAGAAAGATAGTGCCGGTGTGCCGGAACAGAAAAGGGAAGCAACCGAGGAGGATCTCGTATTTGACAAGAGTTATACCTGTCCGGTGTGCGACAATGAGTTTAAAAGCAAGATGGTTCGTACCGGTAAAGTGCGTCTTGTGGGAGCAGATTCTGATTTGCGTCCACGTTATCAGGGGGTGGATTCTCTCAAGTATGATGCCATTCTCTGCCCGAAATGTGGGTACGCAGCATTAAACCGATATTTTAACTTTGTAATGGCAAGTCAGGCAAAGAGTATAAAGGAGAAAATATCATCCACGTTCAAGCCTCAGAAGGAGGAAGGGAAAATCTACACCTATGATGATGCGATTGCCAAACATAAAATGGCACTGTTAAATACCGTTGTAAAAAATGGAAAGAACAGCGAGCGCGCATATACCTGCCTAAAACTTGCCTGGCTCTGTCGTGGCAAAAAAGAAGAACTGATGCAGGGCGAGTACAACAAAGAAGAAGTAAAAGAACTGATGGAGGAAGAAAAAGAACTTCTTGCCAACGCCTTTGAGGGCTTTGAGGCAGCTTTTACCAAAGAAGATTTTCCGATGTGCGGAATGGATCAATATACGATGATGTACCTGCTTGCTGAGCTTGCGAGAAGAACAGGTCAGGAAGATGTGGCGAAACGCTATGTCTCCAAAGTACTTGTGGCAAGAGATGCACAGCAGAGAATTAAAAATAAAGCTTTTGATCTGAAGGAAAAGCTCAAAGGCAACAAGTAAAGAACGTTACGTCAGCCGATACTTAAAAATCTACGAATCTGCCGGAAGAAAAGTGCTTTCCGGAGTTCGTAGATTTTTTATCTTTTAGGAGTAGCGGCGTGCATCTCAGTCGCCGCTTATTTGCCGGTGTCCGGTGGCAGGATGCTGCTCACCTTGGTCAGTGCGCGTGGGAGAGCATCTTTTGATGTTTTCCATGGGGCATCTGCATTGCGGTAATCGAATTTATCCACGAACCAGGAAACCTCATCCTGCATTCGCTTAAAATTATCCAAAAATACTTTATTTAAATCATCCGTGAATTCATCCAGAATATGACCGTGAAGATATTTTGGTGCCATTTCAAATAATATTCCATAGTGTTCCAGACAAAAGCCACGACATTTTCTGAATTTTTCTTTGAAAGCATCGTCCTTTTCGTATAATTTGAATGTTGTGATAAGATAGCGCTCAAATGTCTTGTGAATTCTGTCACAGATAAAGCATGAGTGGGCAGTTTTATCTGTATATTCGAAAAGAGCGGATTCTGTTTTTTTTGAGAACAGACCGCCGCCGGAAGCTCTTCCTTTTTTTTGCAGTTTCCCTATCTGCCCAATAATATGCTGCATATGGGTGTTCAGAATCAGACCAAGACCCAGTCGGTTTTCGAAATCATACATCATCTGCATGTGGTGGGAACAAAAGCCGATTTTGTCTGTTGTAAGGCGAATATCGTCTTCCATATAGCTTGGCCCCATGGCAAAACTTACTTCCTCATCGTCCAGTTTTTTCTTCATGGCGCACACCGGACACTCACATGGTTTGTCAAAAATGTCATTGACCGGTATGTCGTATAATATTTCCGGCATATTGACACCTCCTGTCGATTTTTGTAAATATAGTGTAGCATAAACCGTGAAAAAATTAAATAAGATAAAATAGTAAGAAAAAAGGAGATAATAAGAGAAAATAAGAGGTATAAAGAGAAAATATCAAAAATCAGAATAAGAAAAGATGTTGCAATTATTTCCATTATTTCATATTATAGACCCAATGATTTAGCACTCATCAAAAAAGAGTGCTAACAAAAAAACAGAAATGGAGGAATCGAACATGAAATTAGTACCTTTAGGTGACAGAGTTGTATTGAAACAATTAGATGCAGAAGAGACAACCAAATCCGGTATTGTACTGCCGGGTCAGGCGCAGGAAAAACCACAGCAGGCAGAGATTATTGCAGTAGGTCCTGGCGGAATGGTAGATGGTAAAGAAGTGAAAATGGAAGTAAAGGTTGGGGATAAAGTAATTTACTCCAAATATGCAGGAACTGATGTGAAGTTAGACGATAATGAGTATGTTATCGTTCGTCAGAATGACATTCTGGCAATTGTAGAATAATTTCAGGAGGTAATGAATCATGGCTAAGGAAATTAAATTTGGCGCAGAAGCAAGAGCAGCTCTTGAGGCTGGTGTAAATAAATTATCAGACACAGTACGTGTTACACTGGGACCAAAAGGAAGAAATGTAGTCCTTGACAAATCTTTTGGAGCTCCATTGATTACTAATGATGGTGTGACAATCGCAAAGGAAATTGAGCTTGAGGATGCATTTGAAAATATGGGTGCACAGCTTGTAAAAGAAGTAGCAACAAAGACAAATGACGTTGCCGGTGACGGTACAACAACTGCTACCGTTCTTTCACAGGCGATGATTAATGAAGGAATGAAAAACCTGGCTGCCGGAGCAAATCCGATTATCCTCCGCAAAGGTATGAAGAAAGCTACGGAAACTGCTGTAGAGGCTATTCAGGGCATGAGTTCAAAGCTGACAGGAAAAGAGCAGATTGCTAAAGTTGCTGCAATTTCTGCAGGAGATGAGCAGGTTGGAGAAATGGTTGCAGATGCCATGGAAAAAGTTTCCGGAGATGGTGTCATCACAATCGAAGAGTCTAAAACAATGAAAACCGAGCTGGATATGGTAGAAGGTATGCAGTTTGACCGCGGTTATCTTTCCGCTTATATGGCAACCAATATGGATAAAATGGAAGCGGAACTTGATAATCCATACATTTTGATTACAGACAAGAAGATTTCTAATATTCAGGAAATTCTTCCACTTTTGGAGCAGGTGGTACAGGCGAGCGCAAGACTGTTGATTATTGCTGAGGATGTTGAGGGCGAAGCTCTGAGTACACTGGTTATCAACAAACTGCGTGGTACCTTTAATGTAGTAGCTGTTAAAGCACCGGGTTACGGTGACAGAAGAAAAGAAATGCTCAAAGATATCGCCATTCTTACCGGCGGTGAAGTGATTTCTGAAGAACTCGGACTTGATCTGAAAGAGACGACTATGGATCAGCTCGGACGTGCCAAATCTGTTAAAGTTCAGAAAGAAAATACCATCATCGTTGACGGCGAAGGAGCTAAGTCAGAAATTGATGCACGTATTTCCCAGATTAAGACTCAGATCGCAGAGACAACATCTGATTTTGACCGTGAAAAACTTCAGGAGAGACTGGCTAAACTTGCCGGCGGTGTAGCTGTTGTTCGCGTTGGTGCAGCAACTGAGACAGAGATGCAGGAAGCAAAACTCCGCATGGAGGATGCTCTGGCTGCTACAAGAGCTGCTGTTGAAGAAGGTATTATTTCCGGTGGTGGTTCTGCCTATATTCATGCCAGCAAAGAAGTTGCAAAAATGGCTGCTACTCTTGAGGGAGATGAGAAAACCGGTGCCAATATTATCCTGAAAGCACTGGAAGCTCCACTTCGCAGAATTGCTGAAAATGCAGGTCTGGAAGGCTCTGTTATCATTGACAAGGTTCGTGCAGAAAAACCGGGATTCGGTTTCAATGCATTGACAGAAGAGTATGTAAACATGGTAGAATGCGGTATCCTTGACCCTGCCAAGGTAACAAGAAGTGCACTGCAGAATGCGACAAGTGTTGCATCTACCCTGTTGACAACGGAGTCAGTTGTTGCTAATATTAAAGAAGAAGCTCCTGCAATGCCAGCCGGTGGTGCAGGTGGTATGGGAATGATGTAAAAAACTTACAACAATATTTTGGAAATGGAGAGTAGCATGGAACAGTCATATACAGAAGCAAATGCAAAGAAAAAAACAACAGCAGGTGTTATAGCGCTGAAGATATTATTGATATTGATTGTTATTTTGCTTGTATTTGCATCCCTGTTTCAAAGGCTTATTTTGTTAGTGGCAATTGCGGCAGGAGCAGCGCTTATCTGGTACTGGCCAAGATTTAAAATCGTATGGGAATATGTCTATTGTGATGGACAACTGGATTTTGATATGATTCAGGGGGGTGAGCGCCGTAAAAATATTCTGCGGATTGAAATAGAAAATGCAGATGTTGTTGCACCGGTTGATTCCGAGAGACTTGCCGGATACAGACATTTGGAGGTGAGAGATTATTCTTCTCACAATGAAGATGCAAATGTTTATGGCATTGCAACCCGTTTGCCGGAGAAAGGTGAGGAAAAGGTGCTGATTCTTTTCGAACCAGGTGAACGGATGGTGGAAATGATGTATACCAAGTGTCCTAATATTGTTGAAAAATAAATAGCTGACAATCTGTCAAAAACAATCTTCCGCCTGTAAAACATGTGGAAGATTGTTTTTTGACAGGAAATGATGGTATTGGAGCGTCACACCATTGTTTGTAACGCTCCGGAATGGAGACAGAATGACAGAAGAAAATTTAGGGGAAGAATTGTATAATTTGCTGGCGGAATTTATGAACAGGAAATTGAACCGGGTTGTTTTTGACAGTATTCGGGGTGAATATGGAGTTCTGAGATATCTGGTATATGTTCAGGACAATGTAAGTGCCGGTGTTTTGACAGAACAGTTGCATGTCGTACCCGGCAGGATGACAGATATACTCAAAAGCCTGGAAAGCAAAGGCTTTATTGAACGCCGAAGAGATGTTGAGGACAAAAGAAGGGTAAATGTTTGTATTACGGATGGCGGGAAGAAACAGGCAAAGAAAATGAGAGGCTATATCCGTGAGGAATATCAGGATTTGTTTCGGATTCTTGGGAAAGAAGATACGGAAGAACTGATTCGGCTGCTGAAAATTGTCCTTGCCTATCCGGGTCACAATGAATAATATTTTGCCATTATGTGACGGCAAAACACAGGAAAATAAATCTAGGGAACTAATTTCGTATTGCGAAGTATCAGGATATCTGATACAATAAATTCGTAGTACGAAATTTTTTTATGGAGGAAATTATGACATACGAAGAAATATTTAACAAGGTGAAAGAACAGTTTTCGCAGGCAGATGTAAGTAGCGTTAACGAACATCTGGCATATCAGTTCAATATTACGGGAGAAGGTGAAGGGGCATTTTATGCGGAAGTAAATGACGGGAAGCTGTATGTGGAACCGTATGAGTATTATGACAGAGATGCAATTTTTATCTGTAAGGCAGAAGTTTTACTTAAAATAGCTGCCGGAAAAATGGATCCGATAAAAGCCTTTACTCTTGGAAAGCTCAAGGTTGAAGGAAATATGGACAAGGCATTGAAACTGAAAGATTTTATTAAGTAAGGATGGCGATTAATATGAAATTGGGAGCATGGCTGATAGGTGGTGCCGCCCTCTGTGGAGCGGGGGAGTATGCTATCGCATCCTATTTTTTTCACAGAACGATGATTCGTTCGAATGCTAAACGTGAAAGAACAGAGAAAATGGCAGGAACTGACTGGGATTTGTATATTCCAACAATTCGTGCGGCAAAAGAGTGGCTGAATGAACAGCCAAGTGAGGAAGTATGGATTAATTCGGATGATGATCTGCGCCTATATGGCAAATTTTATCCATGTGGAGATTCGCTGAAAACGGTTATCTGTTTTCATGGATATACAAGTGAGGGCGCAAATGATTATTCTACACTGGCAAAGTTTTATCTGGACAATGGATATAATCTTCTCATTGTAGATGAACGTGCACACGGGAAAAGTGAAGGTACATACATAGGGTTTGGCTGTCTTGACCGTTATGATGCCAAACGATGGATTGAGTATGTCGTGAAGCGGTTGGGAGAGGACTGCTCCATTGTGTTGCACGGTGACTCGATGGGGGCTTCTACCGTGCTGATGACAGCAGGGCTTGAGCTTCCTGTGCAGGTGAAGGCAGCGGTATCTGACTGCGCGTTTACATCGGCATGGGAAGTGTTCAGTGCTGTTCTGAAAAATATGTATCATCTGCCGCCATTCCCTATTATGCAGATTGCAAACCAGATGGTGAAGAAAAGAGCCGGATATGAACTGGATGAGTGTAACGCCAAAAGAGAACTTAAGAAGGCTAAAATTCCAATTTTGTTTATACATGGAGACAATGACACATTTGTTCCGTGCAGTATGGTTTATGAACTTTATGATGCCTGTCCGACTGAGAAAAAACTGGTAATCATGGAAGGCGCCGGGCACGTAGAGTCCTGTTATAAAGATCCGGGAATTTATGAAGAGGCAGTGCGCTCGTTTGTTTTCCCAAAAGTTGATGGAGGAGGGGTTGAATGAAAACAAGAAAAGGAGCTAAGGTTTACCCGCTGACAAATGCACAGAATCTGCATTATTACTGTATGAAATACTGCCCGAAAAAGCAGGTGCTTAATATCGGTGCCGGACTCACGATTCAGGTGGATCTGGACTGGGATATGCTCCGGTGGGCGATTCAGGAAGCGGTATCCCGCTGTGAATCCATGCGCGTAAGGCTTACAGAGGACAAGCAGGGAAATGTATATCAGTATGTGGTAAAAGATGAAGTTGCAGAGGTCACTCATTTTGATTTTACCGGTTGGCGGGAGAAAGCGGCTGATGCCAAACTGACAGAGTGGACAAACATTCCATTTGAAATGTATGATACACCGCTGTACCGGATTGTTATGATCAAAATGCCAAATGGATATCGGGGGCTTTACATCAATGTCAGCCATATGATTATGGATGCCCAGTCTCTCGTGGCATTTTATAAAGATGTGATAGAGTTGTACTGTAGCAGAATATATGAAGAAATTGATTATCCAAAAGAGATGGCATCCTATCTGAAGCAGTTGCAAAAAGATTTGGAATACGAAGCGGGAAGCAAAGCTGCGACAAGAGACAGAGAGTTTTTTGAGAAACTGATTTCGTCCTCCGAGCCTGTTTTTACAGATATTTACGGACGGGGAAAACTCGAAGCGGAAAGAAAACGCACCGGCAATCCAAAACAACGTGCAGCGATAAATGTTTCTGATAATGTGGATGCTAATCTGGCAAGTTTTTACCTGGAAGAGGAGCCATCCAAAGTACTGATGAAATTCTGCGAAGAAAATCATGTTTCCATGACATGTCTGCTCCTTATGGGCCTTCGTACCTATTTGCAGAAGGAAAATGACGAGGATGATATTTCCCTTGTGACAACAATCGCAAGAAGGGCAACGCTGCTTGAAAAGCGGTGTGGTGGTTCGAGAATCCATTGTTTTCCGTTCCGAACGATTATTTCCAGACAGGAGACTTTCCTGGAAGGACTTTATAAAATAAGAGATGGACAGAACCAGTATTTCAAGCATGCTAATTACAGTCCGTCGGAATATTATGCGTTCCGCAAGGAGTATTATAATCTGGAAGATGGACAAACCTACGAGCCGCTTTCTCTGACCTATCAGCCATTGACTATGAAATATGAGGGATCGGGGCTGGATAAGCTTGGGGATATCAAATACAACGTAAAGAGATATTCCAATGGTGCGGCGGCACACACCCTGTACCTTACCGTAAGTCACAAACCGGATGGAACAATGGAATTTTGTTTTGAACATCAGACCGGTGTGGTTACTTACGAAAAGCTGGAAGAGATTTACTATTATCTCTGCCGGATTATTTTCCGCGGTGTCGAGGACAGCAGCCGGACAGTGGGAGAAATTATTGATTGGTCATAAATGTTGTAAGCAGCCAGTAATAAAAAATATTGCGTATGGCAAAAAAGAGGGTAAAATATGTTAGAACAGTTAAGAGATATTATTTGCGAATATGTGGATGTTAAACCGGAACAGATTACGGAAGAGGCAAGATTTATGGAGGACCTTGGATTTAACTCCTATGATTTTATGAGTATGGTAGGAGAAGTTGAGGAAGCGTTTGATATTGAAGTTGAAGAGAGAGAGGTTGTAAATATCAAAACCGTAAAGGATGCCATGGAATATATTCAGTCAATTATGGAATAGGGGTTTGATACTCCGGAAAGGGGGATCGGGATGGAAGTTCAGACATTACAGGATGTAATTCGGCATGGTGCAGATGCTTACGGGAAGCAGGCGGCATACCGGTACAAGGTAAAAAAAGAGATAGTAGAGAAAACATACGAAGATGTATACCGGGATTCCATGGCTGTCAGCCGGATGGTGGAAAACTGTGGGATGAAAGGGAAACATATTGCACTTCTTGGCACGACGACTTATGCGTGGATTGTGAGCTTTTTTGGAGTTACCAACAGTGGAAGTGTGGCAGTTCCGCTGGATGCCCAGCTCTCGGCAGACGACCTCTGCGAATTGCTTGTGCGGGCAGATGTGGAAATGCTTGTCTACGATGAAATCCGTGCAGATGTAGCTGCGATGGCGAAAGAAAAATGCCCGGAAATAAAGCAGATGGTTTCTTTGCAGGCAACGGAAAATGAAGATAATGTACTGTCTTTTGAAAAGCTTCGGGAGGAATACCAGGGAGATTATGAAACGGAGATTGATCCGGATAAACTCTGTACAATTCTTTTTACTTCCGGAACAACCGGTAAAAGCAAGGGGGTTATGCTTTCCCACCGCAATCTGACGGATAATGCGGTTTGTCTGGATATGAAGATTCCGACAGGCACGGTGACGATGACACTTCTGCCGATTAACCATGTATACTGTCTTACCATGGATATAATAAAAGGCTTATACATTGGTGTCACGTCCTGTATCAATGACTCTATTATGCATGTGCAGAAAAACCTGAAGCTGTTTAAGCCGGAGCTTGTACTGTTAGTGCCACTTGTAATCGAGTCTATTTATGCAAAATTAAAAGCAGCCGGAGGTATGATACCTGAAAAAAAGGTTGCCAAAGCAGCATTTGGTGGAAATCTCAAGACAATCTGCAGCGGAGGTGCCTATCTGGATCCGGAATATATTGACCGCTTTGCCGATTATGGAATCACGATTCTGCAGGGGTATGGCATGACTGAGTGTTCGCCGGTAATCAGCACGAATCTGGCATGGGACAATAAGAAAGGATCCGTGGGGAAACTTCTGCCAAACTGTGAGGCAAAAGTTGTCGATGATGAATTGTGGGTTCGCGGAAGCAGTGTCATGATGGGATATTATAAAATGCCGGAGGAAACAGCAGAGACGCTCGAAGACGGCTGGCTGAAAACAGGAGATCTCGGTTATGTAGACGAAGACCGGTTTGTCTATATTACCGGAAGGAAGAAAAATCTCATCATTCTTGCAAATGGTGAAAATGTATCCCCGGAAGAAATTGAAAATGAATTATGTCAGAAAGATTTGGTTAAGGAGATTCTTGTACGGGAAAAAGAAAGGGTGATTGAAGCAGAGATTTTTCCGGATTATGAGTATGCAAAGAAAAAACATATCCGGGATATCAAGGAGAGTCTGCAGCAGATAATTGATGCCTTTAATGAAAAAATGCCTGTATATAAGAGAATTCACAGTCTGATTGTAAGAGAAAAGGAATTTGAAAAAACAACGGCGAAAAAAATAAAACGCTTTTAAGATTATTTGAGAGAATTAAGTGTTGACAAGCTACCAATAATTCGATAGAATTACTAATTAATATTACAAAATACAGATAGAAGAGAGGAAGAGAAAGATGGGAACTATTATTGGTGAAGGCATTACATTTGACGACGTTTTACTGGTACCTTCTTATTCTGAGGTCATACCAAACCAGGTATCGCTGAAGACTCACCTGACAAAGGATATTGAGTTAAATATCCCGATGATGAGTGCTGGTATGGATACTGTTACCGAGCATCGGATGGCAATTGCGATGGCAAGACAGGGTGGTATTGGAATTATTCATAAGAATATGTCGATAGAAGCACAGGCTGAGGAAGTAGATAAGGTTAAGCGTTCGGAAAATGGTGTAATCACGGATCCATTTTATCTTTCTCCGGAACATACACTGGAGGATGCCAACGATCTTATGGCGAAATTCCGAATTTCCGGTGTGCCGATTACGGAAGGTAAAAAACTGGTGGGAATCATTACGAATCGTGATCTGAAATTTGAGAAGGATTATTCCCGAAAAATCAAAGAGTGCATGACTAGTGAGGGACTGATTACAGCGCAGGAGGGAATCACTCTTGACGAGGCAAAGAAAATTCTTGCCAGTGCCAGAAAAGAAAAGCTTCCGATTGTGGATAAAGACGGGAATCTGAGTGGACTGATTACGATAAAAGATATTGAAAAACAAATTAAATATCCAAATTCCGCTAAGGATAGACAGGGACGGTTGCTCTGTGGTGCCGGTGTTGGCGTGACTGCTAATATTTTAGAACGTGTTGACGCACTGGTAAAATCCAAAGTGGATGTGATCGTAATCGATACGGCTCACGGTCATTCTGCTAATGTTCTGAAAGTCGTGAAGATGGTGCGTGATGCCTATCCGGAACTTGGAATTATTGCCGGTAATGTAGCGACAGGTGAGGGAACAAAAGCGTTGATTGAGGCTGGCGTAGATGCTGTAAAGGTTGGTATCGGTCCGGGGTCTATCTGTACAACCCGCGTTGTTGCCGGTATCGGTGTGCCACAGGTAACAGCAATTATGAATGCCTATGAAGCGGCAAAACCATATGGTATTCCGATAATTGCAGATGGTGGTATCAAATATTCCGGTGATATGACAAAGGCAATTGCAGCTGGTGCAAATGTCTGCATGATGGGAAGTATCTTTGCCGGATGTGACGAGAGCCCGGGAACTTTTGAACTGTTCCAGGGTAGAAAATATAAAGTATATCGTGGAATGGGTTCGATTGCTGCTATGGAGAATGGAAGTAAAGACCGTTATTTCCAGACTGATGCGAAAAAGCTTGTGCCGGAGGGCGTGGAAGGCCGTGTGGCTTATAAAGGTACGGTAGAGGATACCGTATTCCAGTTGATTGGTGGTATTCGTTCCGGTATGGGGTATTGTGGAACGAAGACAATCGAAGAACTCAAGGAAAATGGCCGGTTCGTAAAGATTTCGGCAGCTTCTCTGAAAGAAAGCCATCCTCATGACATTCATATTACGAAAGAGGCACCTAATTACAGTGTGGAATAAAAAAAACAAAAAAACGATGCGCTGCGTCCTGATTGTCAGTGGCGCAGCTGTTTTTATTCTGATTTTCTGTGTATTATTTTCTGTCTTCTGGTCAGGAAAAGGAGAGAAATACCCGGGAAAAGAACTGCCCCAGATAAATATTCAGGAAAATTTGTTAAAGAAAAACGAGTATTCAAGACCGGGGCTCCCATTGAAAAAAGTGAAGGGGATTGTGGTCCACTACACGGCAAATCCGGGGACAGATGCGGTAGATAACCGGAATTATTTTAATAATCTGCCGGATATCAATGCTTCAAAGGAACAGAAAACTTACGCCAGCAGCCATTTTGTGATTGGTCTTGAAGGACAGATTATCCAGTGCATTCCTCTGGATGAGATGGCATATGCGTCAAATGACAGGAATTCAGATACGATAGCGATAGAGTGCTGTCATCCGGATAAATCTGGGAAATTTAATGAGGCAACAACAGTCGCCCTGAAAGAACTGATTGTTTATCTGTGTATAAAATTTCAATTAGATGAAGAGGATATTATACGTCATTATGATGTGACGGGAAAATTATGCCCCCTTTATTATGTAAAACATGAGGACAAATGGAAAGAATTGAAAGAAGAAATCGGACATACTCTCAAAG